>CAVSHY010000001.1:0-32605 GCA_963727865.1 uncultured delta proteobacterium
GAAGAACGCCACAGTAAGAGATATTTCCTTCCAGCTTCTTACAGGGCTATACAGCGGGATGCCGGTCACGGACGATGACGGAAAGGTGATAGGTATGGTGACCGAGTTTGACATCCTTGCCCAGATAGAAAAAGGAAAAGAGCTTGCGAATCTTACTGCCGGCGGATATAATGACAAAAAATGTTTTGACCATTGACGTCGACACGCCAGTCGAGGAGGTTTTAAGAATTATACTCGATAAAAAAGTCATACGTCTTCCGGTCACTTCGAGCGGAAAGCTCGTCGGCGCGATCGCGATTACGACATACTCAAGAACTATGTGGGACCTGAGTTTGTGGCTTACTCGTATTTTTATTCGGATTTCAGTAAAAACCCGGCGAGGAAGGATGGAATTGACGGCAGCGGATAAGTCTCTCACGAACGGGGATCACGGGTTGCCATGTGAGAGAGCTTGAGCTGGCGGGAAAAGAGGGCGGCTGCAAAGGGAAAGGGACGCGGGGACGCATGCTTTCTCTCCGTAACCATCACTTCTCAGTCCGCCTCAAACCTGAAAAGCGGGCAATATAATATAAATGAGCTTACGGATCGCTTACAGAGAGGGGAAAAGTAAGATGACTTGTATCTCGACGGTAAAAAGAATTAAAGAGGGGAGAAGCCAAGCTTCGACATCCATGGAAAATCTTCCCCCTTGCCATCACAGAGATGGGGTGATAGATAATTTTTAAAAAAATGGGGGATTCTATCGGTTGGCCTGCTAAAATCGGGAGGGATATATTCAACACGATATCAGATATCTTACTGACATTAAGCGATACCATGTAAAAACCAACCGGACAATTACTGGGCAATCAAAGCAAAAAAGGGCTACAGCAAACGCCGTAACCCCTTGATTTATTTGACGGGCCGCGGAGGGATCGAACCTCCGACCCGCTGATTAAGAGTGGGAAAATAATAAACTTTGTAACCGGGCCTTCTACCCGCGTTTTTTTAGAATTCCTCTTTACTTCAAAACAGTTAGACCATTCTACTCTTTCCGCTATTTTCTATTCTTTCGGACCCTTTGAGATAAATTTGGCTACGTTTTATTTCTTAAAAAAATTGCACAAATATTTCGCTATAATTACGATTGCCTTACTTAACAGAAGGTTATCAACTATGGCTTACTTATTTCACCTACTAATCCGTAAGTTCGTGAAGTTTTGGGGATTGAAGATTCCCGAGAGAAAGCGAGAGAAATTTGGTGGGCCGAGCCCACCCTACCGGGCCTGCAACAGAAATATACATCATTATAAATGTTATCACAAGTGCGGCCTTCAGGAAGGAAACTACGGTGCGGGTTTCACTTACAAAGATGCGGTTCCGATGAATTTTGACGCTTAAAGATTTTCGAGAGAAAGATCGAGTTGTTGGACTTCATTTGAAGGTCTCCCGAAAAAATAGTCCGGTCTGTATGTTATGTTAGAAATCCGGCTTTTTGAAGGTCTCGACAAGGCCAGCTCTCACGGCTATGCCCTGCGTCTCAGACTCTACATGGCTATGGAACCATAACTTTTTCATTTTTATCAAGTCGCGCATAATTTGGGATTATCTTTTAATCACAAACACTTATTTGGATGGGTAGATTAATTTACTCCGGATATCTCAGTTTGCATTTGCCGTTACTTTTGAGGGCTGACAGTCTTCCGGACAGGCACATCCCTCATCATGTCTGAGGCCTATAGCCTTCCGTCCTTCATCAGTACAAGCGCCGCCCTCGAGCTGCGATATTCGATTAAGCTGTACACTCCGGTCTCTACGCTTTTTTTGAAGAACTTCGATGCGCCCTTTCTGTTGCCCTGCGTAAGCCTTTTTTCACCCATGTAATAATACGCCTCACAGAGCCTCTCCTTCACCTCTTTCGCGTCCTTCCCGGTTTTAGCCTTGGCCAGAACCTCTTTTTCCTTCACTCCACCCATTGAGAGGTAAAGTTTGGATATCGTTCTTATCCACTCTGCCGAAGGATTAGCCGACACATAACTCCTGAGCGCATCCAATGACCTGCTATACTCTTCTTTTGACATCCTGCCCGAAGCGATAACGTGCCGTAAATAGACATATTCGTCTTTCGGGTTAAGCTCTATGGCCCTTGTATAGTCGGCGATGGCAAGCCCGTATTTGCCCATGCCGTAATATGCGCTCCCGCGGTTGTCGTATGCCGGGTAGTCTTTCGGGTTAAACTCTATGGCCCTTGTATAGTCGGCGATGGCAAGCTCGTATTGGCCCATGCCGTAATATGCGTTCCCGCGGTTGTAGTATACCTGGTAGTATTTCGGGTTAAGCTCTATGGTCCTTGTATAGTCGGCGATGGCAAGCTCGTATTCGCCCCTGCGGTAATATGCGTTCCCGCGGTCGTAGTATGCCGCATCGTATTTCGGGTTAAGCTCTATGGCCCTTGTATAGTCGGCGATGGCAAGCTCGGATTCCTCGTATTGGCCCCTGCCGTAATATGCGCTACCGCGGTTGTAGTATGCCTGGTAATATTTCGGGTTAAGCTCTACGGCTCTTGTATAGTCGGCGATGGCAAGTCCGTATTGGCCCCTGCCGTAATGCGCGATCCCGCGGTTGTTGTATGCCGATGCTGTGCTGTCAGCGTCAGCCCCTCTCTCTATCACTCTGGTGCATTCCTCGATAGCTCTTTCATCTTCGTTTCTATGAGTGTATTCATAACACAGGTCTTCGGCGGAACACAGGCTGGAAATGGATAGCATTACCCAAATAGTTAGCAAGCCTATAATCATCTTTTTCATACAGCATCTCCTTTTGCCATTTGCGACTTATTTTAATCAGCAGTTTGCGAAAAAATTAACTTAAACCGGCATTTTTAATTCACTTTACCCACCACTAAGGAGAATTATAGATAGTTTTTTGAAATATGCAATATCTGGCGAAATTTACAACTCTTGACTTCAGGAAGAACATAGCACTTTCTTTGCATAGTTTAATAGATATGAAGGAAGGATTGCAAAAGAATTCTCTACTATACAAAAACTATACAGTCAAACAAAAAGGGGCTACGGGAAACCCCGTAGCCCCTTGATTTATTTGGTGGGCCGCGGAGGGATCGAACCTCCGACCCGCTGATTAAGAGTCAGCTGCTCTACCAACTGAGCTAGCGGCCCGTCCACCTTGTTTTCTTATTTTAACCTGAAACTTCCCAGGGCGATATTGGCGCGCCTGAGAGGATTTGAACCTCCGACCCTCGGCTTCGGAGGCCGATGCTCTATCCACTGAGCTACAGGCGCAAAAAAAACCGAATTTTATCAATTTACATAAAAAGAGAGCGCTTGTCAAGAAAGAGATGACGGGAAAATTGATAAAAACCAGCGGCGGAAAAGCGGGATAGCAGGCGTTACCTGAAAAATGACGATCATTTCGCCCAACCCGTCCGCCCTCCCGGTCAATTGAAAGAATACTAAAGATGTCTTTCATGTCTCAATAGAGCGGGGGCCGGTTACGAAAAAAACGCCGGCAACGCTAAAAGACCATCACAGCGCCGCCCTCGTTTACCCACCGCGCGAGGTCAAGGGTCTTTCCCACGACAGTCCCCTCGATAAGATCGGCCTGCGTGAAGCCTCTCGCGCTCGTGCACGTGAGGCAAGACCTCACCTCCGCCCCTTTTTCGAGAAGGCCCTTCATCATATCGCCTATGTTATAATACCCTTTCGGGGGGTTCTGGCCTTTTTTGACAGAGTTAACGCTGTCGCCGTAGAGGAATATCCTGACCTTCGCGCCCTCGGTTAAAAGCGCCTGTGAAAGCCGCAGCGCGTTCCAGACCTTCTCGTTCCCGTACGGCGCGTCCTGAAGAACAATGGTAACGGTGCTCATAAAGAACCTCCTTTAAAAGGTATCGCTTCGCTTTCCGCCACGCTTCCCGCCACGCTTCGCTCGCGGCTTTGGCTCACCGCGATGACGGCGCGGCTCAGTTAGTTATATAATTGCGCAATAGTGAAACTTTGTCAAGCGTATTCTTCAAACACTCTTTACATAAACACCCTAAATTGTTACTATTTTGAGGATAAGGAGCGCATCATGGCAAAAAAATACGGAGAAAAGGCGATAGAGGAGGCGACCCTTGTCGCGTGGGAAAACCCCAACCCTGAAAAGGACTATACCATAGAGATATCATACCCGGAGTTCACGTGCCTCTGCCCGCGCTCCGGGTACCCGGACTTCGCCACCATCCGCCTCACATATACGCCGGATAAATTTGTGGTGGAGCTAAAGTCACTCAAGCTTTACCTTAATACCTTCCGCACGGAATCCATCTCCCACGAGGCGGCAACGAACCGGATCTTCGACGACATCAGAAAAAGCATAAAGCCGAGGGAGCTTGAGGTCATCGGCGACTTCAACGTCCGGGGCAACGTTAAGACGGTTATAAAGGTCAGGCTTTAGCCGGGTGCCGAAAAAACTGGGGGAAGCTTTCTGTTTTTTAGCGGATATTCTGACTCAATAGCTTTTAAAAGCTTCTGTGCCATTTAAAAGCAGAAAGATAGTTCATGCGCTGAAAAATTTCCCCCAGGCCCCCTTCAAAGACTTTTAAAGTTCCCGTAGAAACCCCCTAATTTATGGGGGTTTCTACGGGAAGAACTCTGAAAGTTTTTGGAGAGAGTTTGAGGTCCGTGCGGACGGCAATTTAACTCTCGGACGGCTTACCCGTCACGTACGTTTTTGCTGAAACCTATGCTAAACAATTAGCCGTGCGCAGCACTTTGTACAAAAAGGTTCTCTCATTTTTTTCCGACACCTGTCAGGAAAGCGCGGCGAGGATATTCTTGAAGTGTATGGCGGAGGCGGTATCGCCGTTTATCTCAAGCCTCCTTGAGAAAAATACGGTATCCGGGTCGACTTTTCCGAGGAGCACTTCGGTCAGGACCCTTACATCCCCCCTCATTACGACGTCCGGGGGGGCCGCGAAGTGCGACAAGACCTTTATTGAATTACCGCTTATGTGCAGGTAAAAGCCCTTTTTTATGTCGGCCGCCTCGAACCTGAAGACCTTGCCGTCAAGCTCCGCGAGCCGTTCCCTGAAACCCGGGTGATTGTCGACTATCGTTGAGATCAGCACCCCGACCCCTATCGCCTCCATCCAGAGAGGCAGGGCCTTAAGAGGGATGCTCGCCCCTTTCGCGAGCCTTTCCTTGAGTTTTTCCTTTATATCCATCAGACCTTTGTCCCCACGTGTATCGCGGCTATCCCGTTAAAGAGGTTATGGTATTTTACCTTGAAAAGCCCGGCATCCTCCATGATCTTTTTAAGCTTTTCCTGGGGAGGGAACTTCCTTATTGATTCGGGGAGGTACTCATAGGCGCTCCTGTTCCCGGTTACGAACTCGCCGACCGCCGGGATGACGCTGAAGGAATAAAAATCATAGAGCTTGCCCAAGACCGCGCTTTGCGGCCGGGAGAACTCAAGGCATATGACCTTGCACCCCGGCTTCACGACTCTTCGCATCTCGCTAAACGCCTTATCGAGGTGAGTGACGTTCCTTATGCCGAAGCCGACGGCGGCGCAGTAGAAGGTATTGTCCGGAAAACCTATCTCCTCGGCGTCGCCCTGGACGAATTGGATATTCCTGAGATGCCCCCTGTCGACGCACTTGTCCCTTCCAACCTTGAGCATCTCCCTGTTGATGTCGTATACGACGACGTGGCCGTCCTCTCCGACCTTTTCCGCCATGAGGAGCGAGATATCGGCCGTGCCCCCGGCGACGTCGAGAGCGGTCTGGCCCGGCTTGAGGCCTGTTTCAGCCGCCACCATCCGCTTCCAGAGGCGGTGTGTCCCCATGCTCATGAGGTCGTTCATGAGGTCGTATTTGCCGGCTACCGAGTCGAAGACCTCGCTCACCCTGACCTTCTTTTCATCCTCGGGGATGAGCCTGTTCCCGAAGTAGGTCATCCTGTCTTTTTTTTCGTCCATGATTTTACCCGCGCCTCTCCTGCTACCTTTGATGAAAAAAGCCTCAAGCCTATGATGACGGCAAGAGCGAACCCGATGATGCTTAAGACAGGCATGCCGAAAAGGGCCCTCCTCCCGGCAGAAAACACAGCGAGAAGGGAAGCGCCTATGATGAGGCCTCCCGCTAAAAAGCCGGCGGCTATCCTCTTCCCGGCGAGATTTATCTCGCCGGTGACGTCCTCAAGCCTGTGCAGAACGAACCCTATCTTAAGCTCCTCTTTAAGCGCCTTATTGAGGACCGTATTAAACCTCGCGGGCACGTCTAACGCCGCGCCCAAAAGCTCATCCGCGCGCTCCCTCCCCCTCTCGTAGAGCGTCCCCGGAGAGAACTTCTCCCTCATCATCCATTTGGTTATAAGGGGGCCGGCGACCTCCCACATGTTTATTTCCGGGTAGAGCTGCCTGCCAACGCCCTCTATTATGACCATGGACTTCTGGAGCAGAAGGAGGTTCGGCTGAAGCGTCATGTTGAAGCGCCGCGCCGTATGCAGGAGCTTCATCAGCAAGGACGAAATGTTTATCTGCTCCAGGGTGCGGCCGAATATCGGCTCCGTTATGTCGCGGAGCGCCTCCTCGAACTCGTGGATATGCACCTCTTCCCCGATGAGTCCCATCTCCCTGTGCACCATCGCCATCCTGTAGTAATCTTTCTTCACCAGATAATAGAGGATACCCGCGAGGTACTTCCGCAGATCCCTGTCGAGGCGGCCGATTATGCCGAAGTCCAGGTATATGATCACCCCGTCGTCCCTTACAAAGATGTTCCCCGGATGAAGGTCTGCGTGGAAGACCCCGAGCTCGAAGACCTGCGTGAAGAAGAGGTTAAGCCCTCTTACGGCGACGTCTTTTACGTCGAGGCCCTTTGCCTTTATTGTTTCGACCTCGTCGATGGGCGTCCCGAAGACCCGCTCCATCGTGAGGACCTCTTCCGCCGTATAGTCCCAGTAGACCCTCGGTATCTGGATATCCGGGTTGCCCTTGAAGAGGCTGTAGAAGCGGTTTATGTTGACGGCCTCAATAGAGAGGTCCTGCTCGTTCGTTATGACGCGCGCGAACTCGGCAACCACCTCCTGGGGCCTGTATCTGCGCGAAGCCGGGACGTACTTCTCAAGAAGGGCGGCCACCGTGCGCATGACCGCCATGTCGGACTCTATTATCTCCGCTATGCCGGGCCTTCTTACCTTGACCGCGACTTTGGCGCCGTCCGTAAGTACGGCGTAATGTACCTGCGCTATGGAAGCGGATGCCACGGGGACCGGGTCAAAGGAAGAATACCGGGACGGGAGAGGGGCCTTGAGGGATTTCTCAACGACTTTTTTTACTTCCTCGAAAGGGAAGGGCGGGACCATGTCCTGGAGTTTCTTAAACTCCCCGAGCCAGTCAGGGGGAAGGAGGTCGGCCCTGGTGGAGGCTATCTGCCCAAGCTTTACGAAGGTCGGGCCGAGCTCTTCGAGGACTTTCCTTATCCTTTCAGGGATAGAGAGCTTCCCGGCCTCCTTCTTCCTGATAAAGACCTTCTCGACGGCCGAGATTAAAGGGAATAGCCTCAGTTCCGTAACAAGACCGCCGAAACCCCACCTTATAAGGGTCACGGCGATCCTGTTAAGCCTTTTTATGTTCCTTAAAGTCTGGGTCGATCTCATAGGGTATCGAGGATAACTTCAGCCCTCTCTCTGGATCTTTTCAAGCTCCTCGACCCTTTTTTCCAGATCGTCGGCCTTCTCCCTCGCTATCCTTGCCATTTCCCTGATTATCTCGATATCGTCATGCGTCGCCACGTTGAGCTTTTCCATGACCTTCCCGGATGACGAGGTCACTTCCTTACCGAGCTTTTCCTTCGCGGACTTTACGAGGGAGAGGAACTCCCTAAGAGTCTTTACCCCTTCCTCCACGACCTTGTTCTCCAGGACCTGCTTCGGTGAAAGCGGCTCCTGAGGGGCGGGCGCTCCAGCCTCCGCGCCTTTTTTGCCTACCCCTTCCTTGCCCATCTTCTCAAGCTCTTCAAGCGCCTCTTTCGCCTTCTTCTCAAGCCCTAATCCGATGAGTATCGCCTTATCAAGTATGTCGGCCATAAATTCTCCCTCCCTTCTTTTTAAGCGGTATATTTATAGATCCATAAAATACGTTTTATGCGCCTGCTTATATGTAAATCAAAGCGGTATCGAATCCAAAATCAAGCTGTGCAGCGGCGTAACTCTGAAGCGGCCGGGGAATCGAGGCCCGTGTAGTCCTTGCCCGCGCCCCCGAGGTACCAGCCGTTGCAGAACTCCTCCCCGCCGTTCTCTTTAAGCTCCCTGAGCCCTTCTTCGGGCGAGAGCGACCCGTCTATTCTCCTGCGGAAGACGTCTATGATCTTTCCGGTGCCTCTTGACCGCGGGGAGACCCTTATGGCCCTGACCCCGATCCCTTTGAGGTCTTCGACGAACTCAACGAGGGTATAGGTTTTAGCGCTCAGGACAGAAGTCCCGTTGACGGTAAAGAGGGGTTCTCTCTCCATGGTCTTTATCTCCATGCCGTCGGGGTATTTGCCGCAGTGGTGGCGGCAGTCTGTCTTACCGAGGCCGAACGCCCTGGACGTGTAGCACCTCCATGAAAAAGCGAGGGGGACCCTGCCGTGCGCGAAGACCTCGGCGAATATACCGGTATTTTTGATGTCATGGGCTATCGACCTCCTCGGAAGCTCCACCGGGAAGGTAACGCGGCTTATGCCGACGCCTTTAAGGAACTCTATGGAAGGGGCGTTGTAGGCGGTAATGTGCGGGCCGGCAAAGACCTCTTTAACGGCCGGGTCCGCCATGTTCAGGACCGACATGTCGTTCGCCTCGATCGAATCCGAGAGGGAGACCAACTTTCTCGTAAAATCAAGCTCGTCCCCGTTCGATACCACGGCAAGGGAGGAAAGAGTCACCTTTTTCCCGGAGCTTTCGAGCATCTTCCTGACGGAGTCGATGTCCCCGGGAGCGAGGCCGGCCTTTTTCGAGCAGACCACCTCGCCGATATAGACCCTATCTACGGGCCATCCCGAGGCCTCCTCGTAGAACCTCAAAAGCTCGTCCCTTTTCCATTCAAAAAGGACGGGGCCAATACAAAGCTCCATCTTACGAAAATCCTTTCCGGCGGTCTTTTAATAAGCCGCGTCCGATACTTACGCTACCCTGATTTTAAGTATAAAGTATGCTACAGCGCGGGCCTAAAAACAAGTGTTTTTAATGGGGAAGAAAGCGATAAAAACTGGGTATCAACCTGCCTCGGGGAAGTGTTTTCTGGGGGAAACTTTCTGTTTTTTTTAGAGATATTGACAGCTCTCTCGCCTTTACAATCTTATAATTTTTTAAACGCGACAAGCCGGATCAACTCGCGCTGAAAAATTTCCCCCAGGCCCCCTTCAAAAGACTTTTTAGTTCTCTTAGTATTTTCAAAAATCCCAGGGCGCAGGGTGAACAGCGCGTAAGGATGGCGGAAGGGTGCGCGAGCCGGTTTAAGCCGCAAGTGATTCAAATGAAGAATATGCAATTTAAAGTCGGCGTTATAAATCGAGTCTGATCTCCTTGTTTGAGCGCAGCGATTTAAGCGGCGAGCGCAGAGGCTGGAGGCGGTAGCGGCGGAGAACCCTGCCCCGAAGCGCACAGGTGCTGCGCACGGCGATTGGTTAGCGTTGCGTGCGGGCTTAAACTTCGCTGTGCCTTCATTCTCGGCGCAACAACCGCCCGCCGCAGGCGTGCGCAAAAAACTCTACAGAAGGGACTCAATATAACAGGCTTTCTTGGGAGTCACTTTACAAAAAGGTTCTCTCAAAATACTTTCCTCACGGCAGGTCAGTACTCGACCTTCATGAGGAAAAGCCCCTGTGGAGGGGCGGTCATCGCCGCCGCGGTCCTGTCCTTCGCCTCTATAATGCGGCGTATATCGTCAGGGCTGAGTTTCCCCTTGCCGATGGTCACGAGGGTGCCCACCATGATCCTCACCATGTGGCGGAGAAACGCCGTGCCTTTCACCTCGAATTCGATGAGCCCGCCGGGTTTTTCCCCGATATTTATCGAGGTGACCTCCCTTATGGAGTGGAGGGCGTCGGAATCGGCGGCGCAGAACGACGAAAAGTCCTTCTCGCCTATCATGTGCGCGGCCCCTTCCCTCATAAGAGCGATATCAATCGGCTGGTAGACGAACCACGCGAAGTTCCTCAGGAGCGACGACGGATATCTCCTGTTAAGGACCCTGTAGATGTAGGTCTTGTTGACGGAGCCCCTTCTTGAATCGAACTCCGGCGGCGCTTCCGCGGCGTCTTTTATGACAATATCGCCCGGAAGGAGCGAATTAAGCCCCTGCATTATCCCGAGGAGCGGTATGCGGGAAGCGGTCTTGAAGTTCGCCGCCTGCCCCCACGCGTGGACACCGGCGTCCGTGCGTGAAGCACCGATGAGGTTCACCGGGGAGCCTGTAAGCTTTTCTATCGCCCCGGCGAGCGTGCCCTGAATGGTGGGGTGCTCCGCCTGGATCTGCCAGCCGGCGTAGCCGGTGCCTTCGTACTCTATGAGGAGCTTAATGTTGCGCATTTTTAAGGTAAACGTCTTGAGTGAAAATGATCGTAGATTAAAGAAGAAATAAATTGTCCAAGCTTTTGAAATTTATGCTTAAAAAGTCCAGATACGAGGAAGGGCGAGGGGGCAAGCCGGAGCATACTTTTTCTGTATGTGAGGACTTGCACCCGAAGCCCTGACAAAGTAGATGGACATTTTCTAAGCATAAAATCCTTACAGGTAGTCCCTTATCAGAAGCTCCGCGATCTGAACGGCGTTCAGGGCCGCGCCTTTCCTGAGGTTGTCGGAGACTATCCACATGTTAAGGCCGTTAGCGATTGACTCGTCCCTTCTGATCCTGCCCACGTATACGGCGTCGGTTTCAACGGCGTCTATCGGCATCGGGTACAGGCCCTTTTTAATGTCATCGACCACCTTGACCCCCGGCGCTTTCGAAAGAAGCGCCCTCACGTCATCCGGGTCTATCGGTTTTTCGGTCTCGATATTGACCGATTCCGAGTGGGATACGAAGACCGGCACCCGGACGGCCGTCGCCGTGACCCTTATCGAGTCGTCCTCGAAAATTTTGCGCGTCTCGTTGACCATCTTCATCTCTTCCTTTGTGTAGCCGTTATCGAGGAAGGAATCTATCTGTGGGAGGCAGTTGAACGCGATCCTGTGCGGGAAGACCTTTACCTCGGCCTCCTTCATGTTAAAGAGCGCCCTCACCTGCTCCGAGAGCTCATCCATC
Organism: uncultured delta proteobacterium; assembly: GCA_963727865.1. Lineage (GTDB taxonomy): Bacteria > Desulfobacterota > GWC2-55-46 > GWC2-55-46 > GWC2-55-46 > CAVSHY01. Next base: position 11,266 of record CAVSHY010000001.1, read on the forward strand.
GCCTCCTTGCCCGCCCCTGAGACGGACTGGTACGTGGAGACCACTATCCTTTTAATCCCGTATGCGTCGTGTATGGGTTTCAGAGCGACGACCATCTGGATCGTCGAACAGTTCGGGTTCGCGATGATGTTCTTCTTTTTGTACCTGGCTATCGCCTTCGGGTTCACCTCGGGCACGACGAGGGGCACGTCGGGGTCCATCCTGAAGTGGCTCGTGTTGTCCACGACAACGCACCCGGCGTTCGCCGCCACCGGGGCGTATATGGCGCTGACGCCCGCGCCCGGAGAAAAGAGCCCTATGTCGATACCCTCGAAGGTCTCCTTTTCGAGGAGCTTAACCGGGAGTTCGCGGCCCTTGAAGGATAGCTTGCTCCCGGCGCTCCTCTCGGAGGCCAAGAGGGTCAATTCCTTTACGGGGAAGTTCCTCTCTTCGAGGATTTTCATGAACTCCGCGCCGACTACGCCCGTTGCGCCGGCTATGGCGACGTTATAAGCCTTTTTCTTCACGGTATCACCTTTTTCATTTTTTAATTATGGCCGCGTGCGGCTACACCTTCGAACGCTTTCTTTACCCTGCGCCATGCTATCCATATTTAATTTCCCTGCAAGGGGAAGTAGGAAATTACGCTCACCCCGGCACAGGGAGGGCTCCTTGCTTTTAAAATGGGAATAAGGCAAAACAGGCGGTTAGTCAAATCCTGATTGAAGATAAAAAGTAAGGCAAGGTTCTTTATGAGAAACCTTGCCTTAACCGGCATCGCCGTTTATAAAAACCCTTTGCTGACTTCGGTCTTACAGACGCGCCTCGGCGCCCCTGTTCTTGCCGCTATGGGCGGCCTTATCAGCCCCGCCCCTATTCTTCCTCTCCATGAAGTCGCGCGCCTGATGGACAAAGGCCTCCATCCTTGTCATGGAGTTACTGTCCTCATTCCCATCGAAGACCATATTGAGGTAAGGGATGTTCGAGTTCTCCTCCCTGAGCCTCTTGAGTATCGCGTTCACGACGGTGCCCGGCATGCAGGTAAAGGGCATGGCGTTCACTATCCCGTGCGCCCCGTTTACGATGTAGTCGATCGCCTTGCCGACGCTCAGGATCGCCTCGCCCTCGAAGGTATCCGGGATATAGGGGAGGGCCTTCCTTATTATCTCCTCGACCCTCGGCTCATGGCCGCCCCGTAAGTCCCCGTTAAGTATTTTCTCTATCTTCTTCTCGTCCTTATGCTGGAAGAAGTCCTCAACGACCGTCATGACGAAGCCGCCCCAGCTCCTCCTCTCCCAGTTCTTTCTCCTTGAGCACCAGTTGGTGTAGTATATCCACTCGGAGATCGTCGGGAGCCTCACCTCGGCCCCGAGGTTCTCTAATTTCTGGACGAGGTTCTCGTTGCTGAAGCAGTTGCTCCTTACGTATATCTCGCCGACGACCCCCACGACGGGCTTCGACCCGGGCATGTGGACCGGGATGTTCTTGAAGGCCGCCTTCGCCGCCCTGAGTTCCTTTTCAGGGAACTTCTTTCGCCTTACCGCGTCGCAGACGCTATTAAGGCTCTCCCAGTAGACCTTTTCGCTCTCGCCCGGGTTTTTCTCATAGGGCCTTACCTCCCTGAGCCTCTTTTCGAGGAGGTCGGCCGAGGCTATACCCCACCACGCGAGCCTCGGGAAGTTCCCGCCCACCGAGCCGAGCTCCTTGTAGAAGTTGCCGTCCTGGTCGGGGGCGTAAACAGGTACGTTCTTGAATCCGAGCTCGTCGAGGACCATCCTGTGGTACCTGTTGTACTGGCCGAACCTGCAAGGACCGTTGCCCGAGGGCATGAAGAAGGCGCTGCTTTCCGGGTCGAAGCCCTTCTGCCTGGTTATCTTTATCATGTCCCCTGTGGTCAGGATGCACGGGTAGCATTCGCGCCCGGACGTGTACCTGCGGCCCCACTTGAGAGTCTCCTCGTCCGGCATGGGCATTACCTCGGCGTCGATGCCGCAGGCCTGGAACGCGGCGGCCATGGCGTGCACGCCGTCCGCCATGTACGGGAGGTATAACTTCTTTTTGATGTTCGTCCTCTTGAGGACGGAGTCTTCCTTCTTCCGCGGCTTCAGTTTCCCCTTCGTGTTCCTGATCGAATCGAGGAACGCCTCGCACCTCGTTATCGCCCCGGCGTCCGCCGAGTGCTCGTCTATCTCAAGCTGGAGGAAGGGTTTGCCAACGGACCTGTCCTTGTAAAAATGCGTTATGAGGGAGTCCGGGCCGCACCCGAAATTGGTGATATAAACGGCAAAGAGCCTCGGGTCATCCTGTATCAGCTTCGCCGCCGAAAGTATCCTCTGGCCGCTCTTCCAGTACATGTCCGTGGCCATGGCGTCATCCACGAGATCATCGAGAGGGAGCATGTCGTACGGGATGGCTATCGTTCCCATGGCGCGGAGCTTCTGCGGGAGTTCGAGGTTTATGCCGGAATCCGTCGTATTGTACGACCTTCCGACAATGACGAGGGCGGTATCCTCGGGCTTGAGGCTGTCCAGAACTTCCTTGCCGCGGGCAAGGAGCTTTCTTCCGAACCCGTCCCACGCGCTAAAGGCCGCTTTAAGGGCGGAATCCACCCGGGACTTGCTTCTCCCCAGGGTATGGCCGAAATCGTAGAACTCTTTCTTTATAGCCGCCTCCCTCGCGTTAAAATGGAAGACGGGCGTCAAAAGCTCGACCCCGGCCTTCTTGTAGTCAAAGGCGGATTGCGAGAGGTAGGGTATCGTCTGGACATAGGGGCAGAGCACCGTATTCTGGTGGCCGGGTTTCGCCGGCCTCAGGTTCACGATGCTCGGGGCGAATATCCTCTTTACCCCTTTTTCGATAAGCTCGTTCAGGTGCCCGTGGGCGACCTTTACGGGAAAGCAGGTCTCGGTTACTATCTTCTCATCCCGTTTTTGATTATATCCTTGTTCGTGGGAGAAGAGAGCTGTACCCTGTAGCCCAGGGTATCGAAGAAGGCCTTCCAGAACGGGAGCATCTCGTACATGAAGAGCATCCTCGGGATGCCTATGACGGGCGCGTCCTTTCCCGCGGCTTTTCCGGCGTATGAGGAGAAGAGTATCTTCTCCCTGTCCTTGAAAAGGTCCGGCAGGTGGGAGAACCGGGAGTCGTTCCTCTTCACGTCGTACTTCTCGCATCTCCCGCCGTAGTAGAGCGGGTCCTCGCCTTCCATTACGACCTTTCTGACGTTGCAGGCGTTGGAGCAGTCCCTGCACTCGAACGACTGGAGCTCGTACTTTCTCCTGCTGAGGTCGAACCCCTTGAACTTTGTCCTGGCCCCCGGGTCCATCTCTTTCATGACGAGCATCGCCGCGCCTATGGCGCCGGTGACGTCGTGATTTTCCGGCACCCTTATGGGTTTGCCCGTCACCTTCTCGAAGGCCGCCACGACCCCGAGGTTCGCGGCCGTGCCCCCCTGGAAGAATATCCTGTTCCCTATGCGCCTGTCCCCCACGACCCTGTTGAGGTAATTATGTACTATGGAGTAGGAAAGCCCGGCGACGAGGCCGTCCTTTTCCACGCCCCTCTGCTGGTAGTGGACCATGTCGGATTCTATGAAGACCGTGCACCTCTCGCCCATGGGCGGAGGGGCGGAGCAACCGAGGGCAAGGTCGCTGAATTCATTCTTTATGCTTATGCCGAGCCTTTCGGCCTGCTCCTCGAGGAAGGAGCCCGTCCCGGCGGCGCAGACCTTGTTCATCTCGAAGTCCACCACCACCCCGTCTTTAAGGGCTATGTATTTGGAGTCCTGGCCGCCTATCTCGAAGATGGTGTCGACCTCCGGGTCTATGGCGGCGGCGGCGGTGGCCTGCGCGGTGATCTCGTTCCTTATGACGTCGGCGCCTATGAAGTCCCCGGTCAGATACCTCCCCGAGCCGGTGGTCCCGACGCCTATCACGTTCACGTACTCCGCGCACTCGTCGGAGACCTCAAGAAGCCCCTTTCTCACGGCCTCGAGCGGACGGCCTGCGGTGGCGAGGTACCTCTTGGTAACGAGCGACTGGTCTTTATCTAAGAGTATAACGTTCGTGCTCGTTGAGCCGACGTCCACCCCGAGGTAGCAGTCGATCTTTACTCCGGGGGTGAACTGGTATCCCGTCCTGGATTTGAACTGGGAGGGATGGTTTTCCGGACGGATGAGCTTCTCCAGAGACCTGTCGTTCTTCATTCCCGACCTTATGTATTCTTTTAATTCCTCGACCCCCTTGAACGCGCCCACGGCCTTATTCCTCTCAAGGCAGGCGTAGACCGTCCCAAGCGCCCCCATCGAGGCGTAGTGCGCCGGTATGACATAGTCGGCGTCGCCGAGCTCGAGGACTTCCTTAAACGCCTTCCTGACGCCGAGGTTCGCGGCCACCCCGCCCTGGAACGCCACGGGGGCGACGAACTCCTTGCCTTTCCCGATGGTTGCCTTGAAGTTCCTGGCCACCGCGTAGCAGAGCCCGGCGACTATGTCGTAGTCCGGGGTCGCTGTCTGCTGAAGGTGTATCATGTCGCTTTTGGCGAAGACGGAGCAGCGCCCGGCGACCCTGGGCGGGTTCTTGCTCTTTAACGCCAATTGCCCGAACTCCTCTATCGTGAGGCCCAAGCGGTACGCCTGCTGGTCGAGGAAAGACCCTGTGCCGGCGGCGCAGATGGAATTCATCTGGAAGTCCCCTATGCGGAGCTTGCCGTTAGGCTCGGGGGCGAGGAAGATGAGCTTGGCGTCCTGGCCGCCCATCTCAATGACGGTCCTTACCTCCGGGTGAAAGGCCTCAACGGCCCGAGCCTGCGCGATGACCTCGTTCGTAAAGCCGGCGCCTATGAGCGGGGCTATGAGCTTTCCGCCGGAGCCGGTGGCGGCGACGAGCTTTATCGCCCCCTGCCCGTAACGGCCTATGATCTCGTTAAGGACGGCGAGGCATGTCTCAAGGGGCTCCCCCTTTGTGCGGGTGTAATGTTCTTCAAGGATATTCCTGTTCTCATCGAGTACAACGGTATTCGCGCTAACGGAGCCTATGTCAATGCCGATATAAACGTTCTTGAATCCCGTCAACTTACACCTCCGGATTATGAATGGTTTATAATTTTTCCGATTTATTATTTATAGTTAAAAGGAATGCCCTATTCTTCATCACCCTGCCATATAAAACCATGACAAAGGTCATGTTCCGGAGAACCGTCTCCGTGACCTTAAAATCCTTAAAACAGCCGCGTCCAAAAAACTACGCTCCGGAAAAGTTTCTTAAACCAGTCGAGCTGACCTACGCTTAATGAAAGCTAAAACGCTTCGGCTGAGGCTTAAAGGCCGGACTGATTATTAAGGTCAACTCTCGGCCCCTACCCTACCCCTAATCGACGCCTGCGTCCTCGCTCTCTTATATTATAGTATAGCTCAAAAGGCGGAGCGGCGTCTTTGGAGATGCTCTTTTACAGACGAAAAAGAACAAAAAGAATGTCATTTTGTCAATAATAAATAGAAAACATTATCTACAATTTTTCACTTATTGTCAACAATGGCATAAGACTTTTCAGGGGTAATTTTTGAGTTATAGAAGTGATAGATTGAAGGGGCAAAAAAAGCCCGGGGTTAAACCCGGGCCTTTTAAATGTTTTCAGGAACTTTTACTTCTTGTTGGCGAGTCCCTTTTCGTAAACGATAACGGCATTGATGTCTTCGTCTGACATGGTCTTCTGCGCGGGCATGCCGATGGCGAACTGCTTGTACTTCTTCGCGGCGCCTTCGCGGCCGTTCTTTACGACCTTGGCGATCTCTTCCACCGAGCTCTTCTTTATGAAGTCATTGCCCTGGTGAGCGGGGGCCATTGCCGTACCCACGCCTTCCAGACCATGGCAGGGTGAGCACTTTCCTTTGTATATTGTCGCACCGTCCGCCGCTAACGCCGTACCCGCGAAAGCCACGCTCACGGCGATGACTCCGCTTAATATCAATTTCCGCATGTTAATCCTCCTTTTTGAATTTTGAACGTAAAGATTACAATTAAAACCATACCCTGTCAAGGACTTTGTTGATGGTTTTTTTACAAAAAACAACCGTTCAGACCGGCTTCTTAAAACCCCTTCCCGGCGGTCTCTTTCGAAAGCTGTTTTTCCCGCTTGTCCACCGGTCCGCGGAGCCGGAAACCCGGCCTGTTAAATGAGCCCCGTCACTCATTCGCCGGAGGACTTCGCCATAATTCCCCAACCCCCCCACCCCCCCCCCCGCGGACGGCGCGCTTATTGAGCGTAAATTCCTTTAAGGGACATGTCTATGATGACCGCCGTAAAGAGCACGCCGAGGTACATCATCGATATCTTGAAGTTCTTCCACGCCACTTCTTTTGAGGGGTTCTTCAGGAGCTTTATGTTCCAGGATATGAAATACGCCCCGACGCTTACGGCCGCGCTGAAATATATCCATCCGTTATAGCCCATGAAGAAGGGGACAAAGGAAGCGGCGACGAGAAGGACCGTATTGATGAGCGTATAAAGGGCGGTCTTCCGGTCGCCGATGACGCACGGGAGCATCGGCACCCCGGCTTTCTCATATTCTTCCCTGTGAAAGATGGCGAAGGACCAGAAATGCGACGGCGTCCAGAAGAACATCACGATGGCGAGGAGCACGGGCGGCACGCATAGCCCCGGCCTCACCGAGGCCCCCCCCGCGAGCACGGCGAAGCTCCCGGCAAGCCCGCCTATTATTATATTCATCCAGCTCCTTCTCTTTAGCCACACCGTATAGACGAAGGCGTATACAAAAGCCCCGAGCGCCAGATGGATGGCCACCATGCTGTTGAGGGCCTTTACGGCAACGAGGATAGAAAGCAGAAAGAGGGCCCCGGCCGCAATCAGGACGGTACGGTTGCTGATGCCGCTTCCGGAGGGGAGCGGCCGGCCCTTCGTCCTTTTCATGATGGAATCTATGTCGCTGTCGAAGTAGTGATTAAAGGCGCTGGCTGAAGCCGAGGCGAGCATCGTCGCCGTTATTAGAAACGCGGCCCTGGAGATTGAAAACCCGCCAGTCTGCGTGGCTATGAGGCCCACTATGGCGCTGAAGGTGATGAGGCTGCAGATCCTTAATTTGAAGAGCTTCAGGTACCCTTTGACAGGCATGGGGCGGATTCCTCCGGTTTTTGAGATGTCGATAATGAGTATATCAGATTTTCGCGGGGTGCTCCGTTTATACGCCCCGCTTTAAAAAAATCAACCTTTTAGTTCTTTTTCAGATTTCCGCTCCCGATAACTGATAACCGACATAAGCTCACCGCATCCTATCGGGCTATTACAAAGGTATTTTGAAAGAACCTTTCAGTAAATACCCCGCGCCCTAAGATTTTTTAAATATACGGCAACGCCCCGCGCCAATGACAGGCGGGGTCTTTTACCGCGCTCTCATAGATTCTGTTAAGTCCCCGGGCCCGGCCACAAGGGCCGCGTCCCGCCTTCCAAGGAGCGTAAGAAGGGCGTTAAGGACGAATGTTATGCCGCCCGCTATGGCAACGAGCCCGCCTATCCCCATAACGGACATGCCGATGATCTTCCCGACGCTGTTCAGGTTCTGCGCCGCCCCGTAGGTCTTCCTCGCCACCCCGTGCGAACCGGCCAGGAAGAGCCCGGCGGCGAAAAGCACTATGCCGAGGGCGTAGAGGTACGGCTGAACGGAAGCGAGCTTCCTGCTCCAGACGTTTCTACCGAAGGCGGGGACGACCTCGTAGAAAAGGCCCATGAAGGCGATCGTCACCGCCCCTATGACGCAGTGGTAGTGCGCGGGTATCTTGGTATTCGTCCCTCTTATGGTAAGGGCTATGACGCCGCCAAGGATGAATATAAACATCGAAAGAATAAGGGAAGAGAAGGCCGGGTCCTTCCAGGGCCTGTTCCCTCTGGAATATACGAGGCCGGCCGCCGCGAGGATGAATACGACGGTCGACGGGCCCATCCCCCATCGCATGAGGGCGGTGAAGCTGTCCTTATACCCGGGAGAAGAGATATCCTGCGCGAAATATATGACAGGGGCCGGGATTATGAAAAGGAAGTAAAGAAGGAAAAGGAACTTTGACGCGCCGGAAGAAAGGGGCTCTCTCCCGTAGACAAAGCGGGCGAGGTATATCCACGCCGTGACCATGGCGACCGTGTTCGCGAACTGGAGCATGTGCCCCCCGCCCCAGAAAAGGCGCTCGAAGTCGTAGAACGGCTTCACCGCGAACGAAAGATAGTAGGCGGAGAGCGCGAAGCAGATAAACGCCGAAACGACCGCCGTCGCGCTCACGATCATGCCGAAGGTTACTACCGGGACGTTTTTGCCTCTTACTTTCGCCCTTATGAGGGTTACGAAGGTATTTATGAGATTCAAGGTTATCCCGAGGGCGAAGAGCGCGAGGCCCGCCCCGAAGACCGGGGAAGAGAGGAGCGGGATGTAATTCACGATGACGCCCTTGCCCATGCCGAAGAGCGCGGAGACCCCCACGAGGAACATCCCGGCGAAGGAGACTATGAGAGAGCCCCAGCCGAGGGCCGCGCTCCACTCGCGCTCCCCCATATCGCGGGTGGACGTGAGGAGCCATAAAAACCCCTCGAAGGCAAGGAACCATATGACAACCGCCATATCAACGTGCCCCACGAGGGCGACATATATATAATCGCGTCCTAACGGCAGAAAGTCCTCGATAACAGGGGTCCTCGCCATCGCTACCATAAAGGCGAAGACCCCGGCGAAGACGAGGGAGAAGACAGAGAGCATCAGCCAGCCGTAAAGAAGCTTATCCGTATCCTTTCTGTATCCGTCCATTACTTAACACTCTTCCCGGTAAAAAGTTGTAAGACTATTTTTTCCTCGATTATAGCCGATTCGCCTTAATCCTTAAATAAAAATGAGTCCGCCTCTTACCTTCCCTTGCACATATCTAATAAACTAAAATAAGGGCGAATAACATGACGGAAATCATTTATTAATCCCGGAAAGAGATTTAATATTTTTATACGGCGCGCTAAAAAAGACGAAGGGACTGGAAAGCGGGCCGGACAGAAACTCAAGGGGCGAAAGCGCTCAGGGAAAAAAGGCGTCTCCCGCCGGAAAAACCACCCCCCCCCCCCCCCGCCCTAAACCACGGTTTAGGCTTGAATGAGCGTACTATTCATTATATAATATATAGATATCAAAAATTATGGGAGGCGCCAGATATGTTAAGAGAAAGAGTTGAAGAAGCCCTTAACGGGATACGGCCCGCGCTTCAGGCGGACGGCGGAGACATTGAGCTTATTGACGTAAACGAGTCCGAAGGGATCGTAAAGGTCCAGCTCCAGGGGGCGTGTTCGGGATGCCCGAGCTCCCAGATAACCCTCGCGATGGGGGTTGAAAGGGCTATAAAGGAGAGGGTCCCGGAGATAAAGCAGGTCCTCTCGATTTAATAGTTTTTGAAGCTCTCCGCAGCTTGCCGCGGGGAATGCGCCCGCGTTGCATTTTCAGTCCGGGGCGGCGGGGCGGTTTTGTGAGGCCAACGCGGTTTAAGAAAAAGCCCTGACCCTTAAGTGAAAACAAGGCGGTTTAAGAAAAGCCCTGAGCCGCCCTTAAAAGGATAAGTGCGGGCAATTGTCCGCCCAGATCAGAGGCAATTATGTCTTATCATATAACAGATGATTGCATATACTGCGGCGTCTGCCTTCCCCAGTGCCCCGAAGGCGCGATAAGCGAAGGAAACCCGTATAAGATAGACCCCAAACTCTGCACCGAGTGCGCGGCGTGCGCCGAGGTCTGCCCGATGGAGGCGTGCCTTCCGGCCCCTGCCGAAGCGAAGGCATAGGCCGAGGGGGGTGGGGGGTTTTGCCGTTATCCGGCAAGGCGCTTGCAGTGTGGTGATGAGGCGAACGTAAGAAATGGCTTGAGTCTTGGCGGACGGCGAGGAAAACAGCCGGCGTACTCATCGCGGTACGTCGAGGATTTTCCGGGGATTCCAACGCGGTATAAAGACATTTATTACGTTCGTATTAAATATTCGTATTAAATAAATGAAGGAGACCCTTTAATGAGTCCGGTAACGGTATGGTTCATACGCTGCGCCCTGATCTATTTTCTCCTCGCGATACTCCTCGGGCTTCACATGGCGGTAGCCGGCCTCACATACCCCGTGATGCCGATACATGTGCACTTTAACCTCCTCGGCTGGATGTCGATGATGGTATTCGGCGTGGGTTATCATATACTCCCGAGGTTCAGCGGCAAGCCCCTCTGGAGCGACAGGCTTTCGTACCTGCAACTCTGGACGGCGAACATCGGGCTCCTCGGCATGGCCGCCGGCTGGTACTTGAAGTCGGGCGGCGCCGGGACCCCGGTGCTCGTGATATTCTCGGTAATAGAAGCGTTATCCATACTCTTTTTCGCGATAAACATGCTTAAGACGATAAAGATCACGCCGCCGCCCCCGGCAAAACCCGCGGCAGTCCCCACGCCGGTAAAGAAGTAGCCTTTAAAGGTTTTTCGGCTGTTACGCCGGCGTTTCCAGCGACGGCGAAGTTTTAAAGTCCTGCGCGAGGCGTCCGTTAATTTATCCGGCGAAAAACTCTCGCGAAGGACTCCAAAAAAGCCCGCGCGCAACGTTAAACCGCTGAAAAAAAGAAGATGGCGGATAAGATTACTGAAGAGATGATAATCGGCGAAGTGATGGAGAAGTACCCCGGGGCGGAATACGTCTTCAGGAAGCACTTCGGCAAGGGGTGCTTTACCTGCCCTGGCTCCAGGGTCGAGGATATCTCCTTCGGCGCGCTCATGCATAACGCGGACATAAAGACGGTTTTAAAAGAGCTTAACGAGATAGCGGAAAAGAATAAATAAAAAATAAAAGAGGAAAATAACATGAGCACAGTAACCGAAAAAGTGACAAAGGACATCGTCGTAAACGACTGCATAAAGCTGTATCCGAAGACGATCGGGGTCTTTACGCAATTCAAGATAGACTCCTGCTGCGGGGGGGCCGTGAGCATAGAAGCCGCGGCACGGCGCGACGGAGCCCCGCTTGATGGTCTTCTCAAGGCCCTTAACGCAGGCGGCCGCAAGGTAAGACAGTACATATAATCGTTATGCTCAAGAATGGTCTGGATGCCAGGAAGGGCAAGAAGTCAAACCGGAGCATACTTTTGTCGTATGTGAGGATTTGACGACGAAGCCCTGACAACGCAGACGGGCCATTATTGTGCATAACATAAGGAGGTAGACGCTTGTCAACCGTAGCGCATATAACAGAGCCGCAGGTTCTCGACGCCCTGAGGAAGGTCATGGACCCGGAATTGGGCAAGGACCTCGTGACCCTCGGCATGATAAAGAACGTAAAGATAGACGGCGCGAAGGTCAGGTTCAACTTGGTCTTAACCACCATGGCGTGCCCCTTGAAGAAGGAGCTTGAGACAAACGCGGTAAACGCCGTCAGGGCCATCCCCGGCGTAACGGAAGCGGTGGTCGAGACCGGGGCGCAGGTCCCCCAGGCGAAGAAGATGCCGGATAAGGCCCCGATCCCCGGGGTAAAGAATACCATTGCCGTGGCGAGCGGAAAGGGCGGGGTCGGCAAATCTACCGTTGCGGTAAACCTCGCTCTGGCCCTGGCGAAAACAGGGGCGAAGGTCGGCATCCTCGACGCCGACATCTACGGCCCCAGCTTACCCCTCATGATGGGGCTGCACGAGCCGATGAACGCGACGCCCCAGCAAAAGCTCATCCCCCACGAGAAGTACGGGATGAAGCTCGTCTCCGTTGGGTTCATGCTCGACGAGGAGACGCCCCTTATATGGCGGGGCCCGCTTGTCATGCAGCTCATAAAGCAGTTCCTCACGAGCGTCGAGTACGGGGATCTCGATTACCTCGTTATCGACCTCCCGCCCGGAACCGGCGACGTTCAGCTTACGCTCGTCCAGACGATCCCGCTTACCGGGGCCGTGATAGTCACGACCCCCCAGGACGTGGCGCTCATTGACGCGCGGCGCGCGATAAAGATGTTCCAGGAGGTAAAGGTCCCTGTCCTCGGCATCATAGAGAACATGAGCTACTTCATCTGCCCGCACTGCAACGAGAAGTCCGAGATATTCAGCCAGGGCGGCGGAGAAAAGACGAGCGAGAGGTATAACGTCCCCTTCCTCGGGAAGATCCCGCTGGATATGGAGATAAGGGAAGGCGGGGACGAGGGGGTGCCCGTGGTCGAGAAATCCCCGGATTCAGCGCACTCAAAGGCGTTCATGGATATAGCGTGCGCCGTGGCGAGCAGGATAAGCGTGATAGACCTTACGTAAGGCTAATATAATACCAGAAATGGAAGCCGGGGTTTAAAGACCACGGCTTTTTTATTCGGTCAGAAAAAAAATGAGAATTAAATCCGGCGGTAAGGGGAATGGCGAGTACACTAACGAGTCTTTATTTTAAGCTAGTTATTAGGATTGAAGATTTCCGAGAGGAAGTGATTGGGTTTAGCTTAAGCGAAACCTGTCCTACGTAGCTCAACGCCTCTACACCATCTTTTTCGATATAGAAGCCCAGCTTGTAATTGCCGTTTTCTAAAAAATCACCTGGGATATAAGCTAAAAATTCAGAATCATCAAGATCCAATGTCTGCCAAAAAACGAGCCTTCCCAAGGGAATTGTGTCGAAAACATAAGTTCTCTTGCCTTTAAAAACAATATAAAGCTTATTACCTTTCGCGGACTTGCCGTTTATGAATGTCCTGCCTTCTATAAAATAACCTGAAACATTCTCGTCCTTCATACTAAGAAAAGTATTTACTTTGCTTGTGATAGACGTGCCCTCAAGAGACAGGTTAACCTGCTTTAATGTTGACTGCACAGGGCTAAAGTCCGGGATGAATAATTTTCTTTTTATAGCTTCCGAGATCAACTCGCTGGCGGCAGCCTTACGTAGGTAACTTAGACCCGAGTTATCGCTAACAAAATGCCATCTGAGCAAGCCGAAAGTTAAATTTTTTTTAAATCCTAAAATCATTCTATAATCGTTCTTGTATGACAACAGATTAAAGAATAGTGAAAAAGTCAGGACACAGGAGAAAAATATCTTTTTGCTTTTTTTATTCTCGATAATCTCAAGGGTTGCGATGTACATTAATATAAAAAACAATACAGATACTATCTTATATCTTGAAGCAAGACTTTGTTCTATACCCATTCCGGAGCGTGTCAATGCTGCCAGGAAAACGCCAATGAATAAAAATCCAAAAAAAGAATAAACCGTGATATTTTTTTCGTAATACTTCTTGAACGTAAGATAAAGTGAACCTCCGCCGACAGGAGTCGGCGGTTTCTGAATAAGTTACCCCAGATCGAGTTTCAGTTGCCCTTTATCTTCTTTCTCTTGGTGTTCAACGTATGACAAAATTTCCTTCTCGCTTAGCCCAACGGTCGCAACACAGTAACCGCGAGACCATATCCCCTCGCGACCCCATATGGCTTTGCGCATGGAAGGAAATTTTGTCTTCAATATCTTGGCGCTACGCGACTTCATATACTGTACAACTCGGGCAACTGAAACTCTCGGCGGAATGACTATTACCATATGAATATGGTCGAGCTGAACGTTGACCTTGATTACCTCGATATCTTCATCCACTCCTTCGAGGTGTTGCAAAACTTGTTCAGCATACTGCCTTACACCTTCTATAAACAACTTCTTGCGATATCGAGGAGTCCAGACGATGTGGTATTCTGTTTTATATACAGCATGAGTGCTCTTGCGAAATCTTATGCATATTGTTGTATCCCATTATCCAACAAAACTCCACATCGTCTGGACGGCCTATTCATCACCAGACAGGAGTCTGGTGTTTTAACGGCCAAATAAAAAAAAGGAGGGGTAAAAGCCCAAATATTACCAGCAGGACAAGCAAGGGCCTTGTTAACACTCCTATATGAAGAATAGACCAGACGGACGATCCTATGAATGTAAAAAAATATTGTACAAGCGATAAAGGAGCTTCAAACACGGCTTTTGTGATACTTGGATGCCCGGCAGGTTTGACATATCCGTAAAAATAAAGTCCCGTAGACACCGCCATTACTGCTGACCAGATGATCAGTTCCCTGTACCTTTTTTGAAATATCAACAACGCCACTCCTTCAATAAAAACGAATAGGCCACTTCCTTGAGTGAAGGTGGCGAGCACCGCAAAAAATACAGCGAGAAAAAATCTATCATAATGACGGGTTAATATGTAAAGGGAAAGGAAAGCAAAAACAAGGACATAAAAGTTAGAAAGTGCGGCCATCGCTATGAAAATATTTTCATAATATTGGGGCTGGAATAGAAAAAATAATGCGGGAATAAAATATAAAATACGGTTCTTATGTTCTTTTAACTGAAAGGCACTTAATAATATTAATGCCAACACCATTAAAGCTAAATTGCCTATGAACACCAACGCCCTAAAATCAATGTGGCCGCTCAGATAATAAATTGCCAACGTGATGACTCTATCGAGGGCTATCCTGTGCTCACCATGCTGTGAAAATACAAGACCAAGTTTTTGCGTCAGGCTTTTTGAATCCAGAAATCTGATCAAAAAACTCAATATTGCATCATAATCATCGGATACAGGACCATTGAAACTGAATGCGAGGACGATGTAATAATAAAAAACAAGGGGGATCAGGGCAATCAAAAACACTGTAACTGTCTGTTTTTTCAACATTCGCTTCATCTTTTAATTTGAGCCTTGCAGGTTAGGTTGAGCGAAGCGAAACCCAACAATTCAGCCTATCGATTTCAAATTGTAGTTTACAATATTGCTGCGCGAGCTTCAAAGGATAATTTCAGGAAGAATGTAATTCTGTCAAAAACCGTGGCCATCGCGGGGAGGCTCTTGCAACCGCCTGTTTTACCCCCTCTCCCCTTGCGGGAGAGGGCCGGGGTGAGGGGTGTTTGTCATTGTAAGGAGTGTACTGACGAAACAAACTTGTATTTAGACCGCTTCGAAACGATGGTTCCTCGCGATGACGGGAAAACGATCCCTCCCGCCCATCTTTCCACCCCCCCCTTAATCCCCTCCCATCGAGGGAGGGGAAGATTAAAAGAAATCGCCTCGCTTCCCGCCACGCTTCGCTCGCGGCTTCGGCTCATCGCAATGATCGGACTCTCTGCGGGTTAAGGGTTGTACCCTGAACCCGCAGAATTATCCAGAAGCCTATCCATTAACAGCTATATATTCAGCAAAAGAACTGGAAGGCGGTACAGGGAGATTATCCTCTTGAAGGCCCTTTATATGCATTTCAATAGCCTCACGCATATTCTTCTCTACCTCTTCACGGGTTGCGCCGGTTGCTACACATCCAGGCAGATCAGGGGAGTATGCCGAGTAATTATTATCAGCCCTTTCTATTACGACAAGAAATCGATACATTTATTTCTCCTCCTTTATCTTTGCCTGTTTAAGTACGCTGTTGAGCGTTCCTGGCGCCAGGTTATCATTCGGATGGCCGGCGATAGTAACTCTTCCAGCCTTTTGAGGATGCTTATATTGTCTGTGGCTTCCTTTTGTTGCGACCAGGTACCAGCCATCTTCCTCGATTAATTTTATTATTTCTCGAATTTTCATTAAAGGATTTATTTAATCGAGCCTGCGTTATAATGAATATTAGATAATTCTCAAATAAAAATCAAGAAATACAAGGACCCATAAATATCAAATGTTATGGCTTTAACAAAATTTATATCATCACCCGCTCAAAAACCCGAGGCAGCGTCAGACGCTGCCGATTTAAGCGTTTGACAGAATAAAAAAACCCGCCGGGGCGGGCCGTAAATTTATCTGCGGTAACGCGGCTATTTTACGACCAGGTTGTTCTTCACCGATTTGACGCCAGCGACGCCGCCCGCGACCTCTCCCGCTTTTTTGACACTCTGTTCCGAATCAACAAAACCGCTTAACTGGACTTCCCCTTTGAAAGTCTCGACGCTTATCTGTAACACTTTCAGCGATGGTTCGTTTAAAATCGCGGCTTTTACCTTGGTCGTGATCGCTGAGTCATCGATATACTCGCCGGTACTTTCGTGTTTCTGCGTGGCCGCGCACCCCATAAATACGGTTATCAGCCAGACGCAGGCCAGGAATCTCAAGACTTGATGCGGTTTTACCATGATCTCCTCTCCTTTCCCATACAGGATCACGCCGGGTCCGGTGATCAAAGGGATGTTTGCGGAAAATTTTACTTTGCGTTTGGGATGTGAATTGTCGGGTTATGCGTCGCTTAACATAACCTGTACTAACCGCCTCCGCCATGGCCCCGTGCAGGGCAACAGGGTTAGATCATCGGGGAAGTTTTGGCGATTTAATCTCATTCAGCCTTTTATCTGTCAGGCTTTTGAGAAATTCCATGAGATCAGCCTTCTCAACGGCGCTTAGTTTAAGCGGCATTATTAACGGGTCCTGGTTTGGATCATTCGGGTTGCCGCCCTTGTCGTAATGCTCGATGACATCCTCAAGCGTTGAGAATGCCCCATCGTGCGTAAAGAAGGCTAAAGACGCGGTATTGTAAAGGGACGGGGTCTTGAATTTTCCTTTATCCGCCGGGTCCCTGGTCACATTAAATCTTCCGAAGTCTTCCTTGAGCGGCCCCGCCTGAGGAACCCCTATGTTATGAAAACCGTTATCGGTCATGAGCGGCTGGGTATGGCATGTCGCACAGAGCGCTTTCCCGCGAAAAAGTTCAAAACCGCGTTTGGCCGCGGGAGAAAGGGCCTTTCCATCTCCTGCGACATAGCGTTGGAACGGAGAGTTGTAGGCTACGAGCGTCCTTTGAAAGGCCGCTACGGCCTTTGCGATATTTTCCGGCGCGGCGTCGGCGCCAAACACCTTATTGAACTGCTTTTTGTATCCGGGGATGGCGTTGAGCCTCCTGGCCACCTCATTAATATCGGCGGCCATCTCATCCGGACTGGTCAGGGGACCCATGTGGCCCGGAAGCGCCCCCGTCTGTTCTTCCAGGGAAGAAGCCCTGCCGTCCCAGAAAAGAGAAGTATAATAGCCGGCGTTATCCCATGTAGGCGCCCAGCGTCCAAGCTCGCCGCCGTGGCCAAAAGCCCTCGGGGTCGGCCCTCCTCCGCCAAATTCAAACGAATGGCAGTCAGCGCAACTCATAGAATCGTTTTTGGATAAACGGATATCAAAGATCAGCTGGTGGCCGAGAGCTGTCTTCGCTTCAGATTGCGGGTTATCTTTGGGTACGGGCACGGGCGGAAGTTTCCACCCGGATAAATCCTCTCCATGACTTATGGACGAAAACAGAAACATTCCGGCAAAGAGGACAAAAGGCAAAGTTTTCAACCATGATCTCATAAGAATCCTCCAGGTATTAATCGCATATAAAAAATTGTTTTTTGAAGTATATCCTATAAAGGAGATTTGTCAATTATGCCTGAAAGTCTCGTTGGGTAGAGTAACGGCGTACAAGAGGCTTTAAGAGGGAATTTTTACAAAAAGGTTCTATCAAAATACTTTTTAGCATCCTGTAAGCCTTGTAGCGTGGGCTACGCATATCCCTCCCCACTTATTTGACACCGCGTAATAATCGACTATACTTTAGCTCTATGCAATCCGGCAATCCCTCCCAAAAGGCTCATAAACCTAAAAAATTAAATAAAAGGAGATATGGTCATGAATAATAACAAAGTCAGGATCCTCGGCTTCGCCGGGAGCCTCAGGAAAGGCTCTTTCAACAGGGGCCTTCTTCGCGCCGCCGTTGAACTGTGCCCGAAAACAGCGGAGATCGAGACCTTTGACATCGAAGGCATACCGCCCTTTAACCAGGACCTCGAAGGTAACCCCGTCCAGAAGGTAAAGGACTTCAAGAGTAAGATAAGGGCCGCCGACGCGCTTTTGATAGCCACGCCGGAATACAACTACTCGATACCGGGTGTATTGAAAAACGCCATCGACTCCGCCTCCCGGCCTTACGGGGACAGCGCTTTCGCCGGAAAACCCGTTGGCATCATGGGCGCCTCGGTCGGCATGCTCGGCACAGCGCGGGCGCAGTATCACCTCCGGCAGTGCTGCGTCTTTCTTGACATGCACCCGATGAACCAGCCCGAGGTGATGGTGCCCTTCGCACAGGACAAGTTCGACCAGAACGGAAAGCTCACAGACCAGAAGACGAGGGAGAAGATAGAGGAATTCCTTAAAAGCCTCGCGGCATGGGCGCAGAGGATGAGGCCACTTCAAAAGGTCATGTAGCAAAAGTTTTTTGATAGAAAACAAAAAAAGCCAGGGCATAAAACCCTGGCTTTTTTATTAAAACAGCAAGGCTTCCCTGTGTATTTTAAAAAATCTCAGGGCGCAGGGTGAATAGCGCGTAAGGATGGAGGAGGGCAGCGAGCCAAGCCCCATGCCCTGGATTATTTTTTAAGAACTCTTGCGGGTTCAGGGTACAACCCTGAACCCGCGCAATAGGCTGAAAATAACGGGCCTTGCTTAATCTTCTACCTTATTATCCTCTCCGGCGAGACAAGATGCCGCGAGAGCCCCAACCTCTGCGCCGATAGGCCAAGGGCGAGGCCCACGAGCTGGGCGAGGTGGAATATCGGGATGTTTATCTTCCGGGAGACCCTCTTCTCGGCAAGCCCCTGGTAGTTATCGAGGTTGATGTGGCAGAAGGGGCACGGGGTCACGAGGCAGTCAGCCCCGTGGTCTTTCGCCTCGATGAGGCGCTTCGCCGTCATCTCCTCCGCCGTCTCCTCTGTCACAAGGTCAACCTGAAAGCCGCAGCACCTGGTCTTCCCCCTGTACTCGACGACTTCGCCCCCGAGGGCCTTTATCACCGCTTCGAGGGACCAGGGCTTCATCGGGTCGTCGAACCCCAGGGCGTCGGACGGCCTCAGGCTGTGGCAGCCGTAAAAAGGCGCTATCTTAAGCCACGACAGGGGCTTCACAACTTTCTTTTTAAGGTTCTCAATGCCCACGTCCTCGGCGATAACCCAGAGGAGCTGTTTAATCCGTATGTCGCCGCTGTAGTGGAGCCCGGCCTTCCCGAGGACCTCGTTTGTTTTCCTGAGAAGATCAGGGTCTTTCCTCAAGTCGCGGTTCGCCGTGCTCATGACCATGAGGCAGGTCGAGCAGATGGTCATTATGTCCATGCCCATGGCCTCGGCCTCGGCGAATATCCGGGCGTTGAGCGCGATATAGAGCGGGTAGTCGTAGTCCGTGAGAAGCCCCGCCCCGCAACAGTTCGCCTTCGGCATGTCGTGGAGCTCTATGCCGAGCATGGGGGCGATCGCGCGGGTAGTCTCGTTCGCCTCTATGGTCATCGACTGCGAGGCGCAGCCGGGGTAATACGCGTATCTGAACGGAGGCATGATTTTAAACCTTTACCGCTGTTTTTTTTAAAGCTCCAGACTGTATGTCTCTTCTCTTCCGAGCCGTCAAAGTAAACTAACCGATTGCCGCGCGTCCATCCCCCATCCCCAAACACCGCTTTTTTTCCGTCACGGCTTTTTCTTTTCTTCCGCTTCCCTCTCCTCTATCTCCCTGAAGATGGTCTTTATCTCCTCTATCTTTTCTATCTTCGGGAATATTATCGGAAACGGCATCTTCCCGTGCATCTCCAGCCTTATGCCGAAGGGTATCATGCCGAGGGACCTCAGGAACCCGAGCGTCCTGAACGTCATCGACGCCTCGTCCAGTCTTCCGACCCTTCTTACGGAATCGACCATCGCCTCAATGTGCTTCGCGCCCCTGTTCTCCAGGACGCCGGCCTTCATCGCCCTGCTCCTGAGGAGCTCTATCTCCTTGAGAGGCGCCACTTCCTTGGGGCAATACTGTGTGCAGTGCACGCACCTTACGCAGTCCCACATCCCGTGCTCCTCGCTCAGGCGGCTAAGTCTCTTAACCGGCTCCCCTTCCCGAATATCCCCGATGAACCTCCATGCCCTGGCGAGCGCGGCCGGGCCTATGAAGCGGGGGTCTATCTCAAGGGCGTTACACTCGGAGTTGCAGCAGCCGCACATTATGCAGCGCTGGGATTTATCTATCGCGGCCTCGGCCTCCCGGGTGACGGCCGCCCCCTCTGTCTCGGGGGCAGGGGTGAGATACGGGGTTACCCTGTCCATCTTTTTCCAGAAAGGGGTGAAATCAACGGCGAGGTCTTTCTGCGCGGGGTGGTTCTTAAGAGGCTCTATGAGGATCTCGCCCATCTTTTCATACTCCGGGATTATCTGCGTGGAGCAGGCGAGGCGCGAAAACCCGTTTATCGTCATGGCGCAGGAGCCGCAGATGGCGGAGCGGCAGGACTTCCTGAAGACAAGGGTCGGGTCCTGCTCGTCGGAAATCTTGAGAAGGGCTTCCAGGACGGTCATCCCCCCGGCCACTTCCACGTCGTACGCCTGGAAGTACGGCTCGCAGCCTTCTTTTTCCATGGGGCTGCAGCGGCTTATCCTGAATTTAATCTTCATGGGTGTTAACGCCTACCTTTTCTGTCATTGCGAGCGAAACGAAGCGATCCCGGAAAGCGTGCCCGATTTTTGCGGAAAAGCGTTCGCCTCCGGGGCAGTCGAAGCCAAAATCTTTCTTCGCATCCCGTCTTAAAACCTCTTATTTCAGCTCTCTGCTCAAGAGCTTTTTGCGCACTAACCGTGCGCTTCGGTATGGGGCTCGGCTCACTACCACCTCAACCCTCCTCGCTCGCTGCTTAGGCCGCTTCGCGGCTTTCTTCCCCGGCTCGCTCGCCCCTCCCCCATCCTTACGTTCTTCGCCCGTCTCCTTGATTTTTTTAAGAACAGTAAAACAAACATTAATACAAACATAATAATACGGTTACATCGCACGGACGTAAAAAATGGCTTTAGACAAGGCGGGCGACGAGGAAAACCGCAGGCGTACTCTTTGCGGTACGTCGAGGATTTTCCGAGGAGTCCAACGCGGTATAAAGGCATTCTACGTCCTGTTAGTACGTTCTTTCCTCAGGCTTGGTATCCTTTCGTGATCGAGACGTCCTTGTATTTTATCTTCATCTCCCCGCCTTCCATGTAGATAAGGGTATGCTTGAGCCAGTTTGCATCGTCCCGCGCCGGGAAGTCCATCCTGTAATGGGACCCCCTGCTCTCTTCCCTGTTCAGGGCCCCGAGGACGATGGATTCCGCCACCTCGCACATCCAGCCGAGCTCGATTATGTTAAGTATCTCGGAGTTGAAGGCGTCGCCTCTGTCAATAAGGGCCGCTTTCCCCTGCCTCTCTTTCAGCTCCCTTACCCTGTTTAACGCCTTCTCCATCTTCTCCCTTGTCCGGAATATCCCGCAGTTCGCCATCATGGTTTCCTTGAGCTCGTCCCTGATCTTATAGACGGCCTCGCCCGTATCCCGCCTTTTCATGAGATC
>CAVSHY010000002.1:0-41862 GCA_963727865.1 uncultured delta proteobacterium
TAAAATAACTTCATTTGAACTCAGTATTCTTTAAATCTAAGACATTTCGAGCTTTAGTCTGCAAATTAATAACTTAAATCATATCATGTAATGCCTTAACAATGCATCTTCGCATCTTCAAAAAATACTTTATTCTCTAAAGTTTAAATCTTAAAAATCTCACAAATAAGTTTCTTTTAGTTTCTTTGTTCGTTTGCTTTGTCAGTATGCTAGCTCTTAATTAGTTATATAAGATATAAACTATGTTAATATAATATCTATAACTACCTATTTTTACATATATATTATTTTTATAACAATAAATGTATTGACTTATGCGTTTTTAATGCTAAAATATGGCCATAAAAAATAGGAGGCCAAAATATGAATGAAGATTTTGACATTAAAGAGTCGAAAAAACCTTTTTCGAAAAGTCGCCCATATCCTTTTTATAATATTTCGGTTGCATTAGACATCGCAAAGGAAATCGAAAAATTAGGGACACGAAATGTCTCCGAACCCGTCCTTCTAAACAAACTGAATATAAAAAATCCACTTACCAGATCATTTTCCGGCAAAATAAGCAGTGCTAAACATTTTGGTTTCATAGACTCCGATGACAAAGGCTACTCACTTACTGAGCTTGCCTTGCTTATATTAAAGCCGAAAGATGAAAAAAATAAAAAAAACCTTTTAATAGAATCTTCTTACTGCCGGATTTATATAAGGAGCTGACGAAAAGATTCAACGATAGACAAATCCCTCCCTTAGACATACTGGCGAATATTCTTTTTCATGATTTCGGAATCAATTCTAATGTCAGCAAAGAGGCTGCTAAGGCTTTTATAGAGTCAGCTAAATTTGTAGGCATGATTGGGCAAGATAATACGCTTAAAAGTAATCTTCCGGACAAAAACGAAAACCCAGAAACTCCCTTAAGTAAAGAAACTCCGGTTATTCCCCAGAAAGTCGATACTCACCCTACATTAAATACAGTTACAACTACTGTAGAACTTTCGAAGGGAATCGTTTCGATTACCTTACCAAAAGGTGGAATAACTCAGAAAGATAGAGAACGTCTTATGAAATTTCTCGATGCTGCGGTCTATGTAATAGAAGATTAAATGGCTTTAAAAATCCTCGGAGGCAGTAATGGAGAAAAAGGCAAAAGGGGGCATCGGTATAGATGTAAAATCCCTGTCGGATAGAAATCTTTTTTCGGTTATTAAAGGACTTAAAGAAAGCAACCATCCGGAGTTATTACAGCAGGCTCGAAAAGAATTGGTTTGCAGACTCAAGAAAGAAAAAGGCTTTAACAATCAAAGAATTGCGAAAATTATAACGGCAAATGTTTACGGAGTCAAAAAAAGAAAAGAAATTGCCGATGAATGGGCAAAACTTTTAGGAATAACTAAAAAGAATTTCTAAGATTTATCGGGATTGCGTAGTGGTATTATTTTTGGATGAGATTTTCTTTTTTTTAGCTTTGAGTAATGCATCTAGTATGCGTTTAGCTGGTTTCACAATAACATCTTCATAGTAATCTTCTTCTATCTTTGAAGGCTTCGTTTTCTTTACACTGATTTTCTTCATATATCTATTAAATACCTCTTTACAAAAAACTTCAAGTAAAAATCAAAAATTACATTGTTATTATTACGAAGTAAGCCTCTTTAAAGCGTCTGAATAAGCCTTAAGAGCGCCGTCCGAAAAGAGGACAAAGCGGACGAGTTTAATGCCCTTATTCTTTTTTACGAAGTCCATGACCGTCCTTAGCGCTATCCCGGAGGCCTCTTTTAGCGGATATCCGTACGCCCCTGTGCTTATCGAAGGAAACGCTATCGTCTTTACGCCGTTTTGAAGGGCGAGCTCAAGGGAAGACCTGTAAGCGCTTTCAAGGAGAGCGGCTTCATTACGGGTCCCGTCCCTGTATATGGGCCCAACCGTGTGTATGACATGGCGCGCCCTCAAGTCCCCTCCAGTCGTTATTACCGCCTTACCGGTGGGGCAGCCGCCTATTTTCCCGCACTCTTCCATTATCTTCGGCCCGCCCGCGGCGTGTATGGCCCCGTCAACCCCTCCGCCCCCGGCGAGCCTGGAGTTGGCGGCGTTAACTATGGCGTCTACTTCTTCCACCGTTATATCGCCCTTGATGAGCGAGATAACCGTGCCGTCTATTTTTACCTCCACGGCCTTATCCTTCCTTCCTGGCGATAATCCTGTAGTGCGACGGATTTAGAGACCCGGCTCTCACCTTTACGTATCCCGCCTCCTTTAGAAGCTCCATGACCGACCTCTCGGAAAGCCGTTCATTTAAAGGAGGCCCCTTCTCCTCCTTCTTTTTCTTCCAGTCCAGGATAAAAATTATCCCGCCCAGCCTTGTTATCCTTTTTATCTCTTTCAGGAAAACGTCCTTTTTTTCGGCCTCGTGGAGGACGAAGGCGATGAGGACAAAGTCAGCCTTTGCGTCTTCCGCGGGTATCAGATTTTCTTCGGACCTTAGAAGGAGAACATTTTTTGGAGGTTTCCTCCCCTTGAGCTGATCGAGCATCTCTCCCTGAGTATCTATCGCGAGCACCGTCCCCCTGACGCCTACTATCGCCGCCGCCGGAATGGTAAAGAACCCGGGGCCGCAGCCGATATCGGCGAATGTCTCCCCCTCTTTGAGCCCGGCCTCCCGGAGAAGCCGTTCAGGGGAAAGTTCACTCTCTCTCTCCGCGCTTAAAAGGCGGGCCGTTTTTTGAGGTTCGAACTTATGCATTGTCCATGACCCTCCGTTGAAAATGCAACGCGAGCGCATTCCCCGCTGCCTGCAGCGGGGTCAAGCGAGCGAATAGCAATAGTTTCCTTACATTTGGAAGCTCAAGTGCTTTTACAATTTTATGATTTTTTAAATGCTACCAGCTTGATTTACATGCGCTGAAAAATTTCCCCCAGGCCCCCTTCAAAGATTTTTAAAGTTCCAGTAGACCCCCCCCGTTAATTCATGGGGGGGGGTCTACTGGAAGACCTCTGAAAATTTTTGGAGATAGTTTGATGTCCGTGCGGACAGCAATTCCTCACTCAAACGGCTTACCAGCTACATGCGTTTTTGCTTAAACCTATGCTAAAGAATTAGCCGTGCGCAGCACTTTTTATAAAAAGGTGCTCTCAAAGGGTTTCTCAGCGACCTGTCAAATTCCGCCGGCGCGCAGGATTACCGCGAAGATCACGATGAGGAGCGCGATAATCAGGTTGCCTCTTCCGAAAATCTTCGCAACGGTCGTAAACCCGGGCGAAGTCCTTGCCTTGGGGCCGAGCCAGAAATCATGCACCAGGCTTGTCGCGACTATTACGGCCACAAGGGCAAGCTTTATGGCGAGGGCCCTCCCGAAAGCCGTAGCGTTGAGCCGGGGGCTGAATATCCCCTGCGGCGGGATACCATAAAAAGTATAGAGCATTACGGGGCCGGTGCAGAGGAGCGTTATTATGGCCACCCAGCCGTAAAACCTGTATTTCTTCCCCACGGTCTGATATATCTTTGATCTTTCCCCCGGGTCAGGCAGGGACTGAAGGAAAGGGGCGACCACAAGCACTAAAAAAAGCATCCCGCCTATCCAGAATATCGCCGAGAGGATATGCAGGAAAAGAGCAAGTTTAAATAACATTAAATTAAAACCCTCCTTTTTAAATCATTTAGTTCGAACCTTATGATACTCAAGGCCGCGTTCAGTATAAAGCCGTCAATGATTAATTCCCATGATGTAAATCAGTATTATTTTGAGTACTTTCGGCCGCATTATGATATTTTGATCATAGGATCAGCCCATGAAGCCCTCTTCTAATCATCATCACCGCTATGGCCGCGAGAAGAAGGGATACGACCTTCGAGATGCCCCTCGCGCCGTTCTCTCCCAGATACTTGACTATATTATCCGCCCAGAGGAAAACAATCCAGATTATAAAGAGGTTCACGATGAGGGCCGAGGCGGTAACGATAAAACCGTAAAGGTCATTGAGCATTATTATCGTGGTCAACGCCGCCGGTCCGGCTATGAGAGGGGTTCCG
Source organism: uncultured delta proteobacterium (assembly GCA_963727865.1). Taxonomy (GTDB): domain Bacteria; phylum Desulfobacterota; class GWC2-55-46; order GWC2-55-46; family GWC2-55-46; genus CAVSHY01. Next base: position 4,028 of record CAVSHY010000002.1, read on the forward strand.
ATCGGCACGATACCTACCCCGGCGGTAGGTTTTATATCGGTTTCACCCCTTGCGGTATAGACGATATCGCTTATGGCTATGGAAAGAAGCACGAGCCCGCCGGCTATCTGAAAATCCTTCACCGTTATCCCGAGGGCGATAAAGACCAGCTTTCCCAGCGCGAGGAAAGCGAGGGTTATAAGGGTGGCCGTTATAAGGGAATAAAAAAGCACGGTCCTGCGTTCCGGCGCCCTTAGGGGCCTCGTCATGGAGAGGTAGATCGGGATTACGCCTATCGGCTCCATCGCCACGAAAAGGGGGATGAACGAAAGGAAAAAAGGCTCCAGGAACTTTAGGGATGAGTTTGCCGTTATGGCGTCCATAGGCTAATTGAGAAAACCCCGATATTAAAAGGGGGACCTTCTCAAAAATAACTGAAATTCTTTGAAAGGGGGCGGGTTGGGGGGACTTTCTTTAGAAAGTCCCCCCAACCCCGTGATACTTTTCCTTAACCCGTTTAAGTCTTGATTTTTCTACCGAGCCTTTTTTCCACGCTCCTGAGTTTTTCCGTCAAACGGTCCTGTGGCTTACCGGGACGCAGATCTATCTGTATATTCGTAATAACGCGCGGGGCGTTTTTAATGACCTCTTCCTGACATTTTTTTATGAGGTTCATGATCTCGTCCCAGCCCCCTTCGACGATCGTCCCCATGGCGTTCGACTTATAGGGGATGCCGCTCTCGTCCACAAGCTTTAGCACGCTGGCGATGGCGTCTCCCATGCTCTCGCCTTTACCGATCGGAATAACACTGAATTCCGCAAGCATTTTACCGCCCTCCTTTCCTGAGTCGAATTGCCGGCGATAGGACTACAGTCTCGATCCCGTCTATCCCGGCGCCGCAGCGCGGGCATTTGCCCTCTTCGTTTATGATATTCTTCTTTATTGTAAAGCCGTATCTTTCTATAAGAAGCGTCTTGCAATTATAGCAGAAAGTTGACTCGCCCTTTATCCCCGGGATATTGCCTGTATAGACGTACCTGAGCCCCTCTTCAAGGCCTATCTCGCGGGCGCGTTCAAGGGTGGATGCCGGGGTCGAAGGGATATCCGGCAGTTTATAGGCCGGGTGAAACGCGCTTATATGCCATGGCATGGATTTATCGGTCTTATAGATCCACTTCGCTATGTTCCTGAGTTCATCCTCGGAATCATTGAGCGTCGGAATAACGAGCGTCGTTATCTCGACCCAGATACCGAGCTGCCTCATATACTCCACGCTTTTAAGCACGGGGGCGAGCTTGGCCCCGCAGACCTTCCTGTAAAAACTTTCCGTGAACGCCTTCACGTCCACGTTCGCCGCGTCGAGAATGCCCTTCATCTCGTCAAGACATTGGGAAGTCATGTACCCGTTGGTTACAAATACGTTTTTAATCCCCTTTTCCCTTGCAAGCGCCCCGGTATCCCTGGCGAACTCGAAAAATATGGTAGGCTCGGTGTACGTGTAGGAGATGCTCGAACATCCGGACTCATACGCCTCGGCTACCACCTCCTCCGGGCTTACCTTCTCCCCGAGTATCCTTTTCTGCTCCCTGGGCATCTGGGAGATTTCGGCGTTCTGGCAGTGAAGGCACCTGAAGTTACATCCGACGGTCGCTATGGAATACGAATTTGAGCCTGGCTGGAAATGGAATAGCGGCTTTTTTTCTATGGGGTCGACGTGCTCGGCTATAAGCCTGCCGTAAACGCGCGTATAAAGCACGCCCCCTGCATTTTCCCTGACCCCGCAGACCCCGGCCTTGCCGTCCTTTATGTGGCAGAGGAATTCGCAAAGATAGCAGTCTACCGCCCCGCCTTCCGCCTGCCTGTAGAGCCTTGCCTCCACCATAAATCACTCTCACGAGACATCAGGCTTTCACTGCCTTGTCCAGACAACCCTCGCCAGCTTCACGTCATCGCTCCACTTGTATTCGACCTCGCCGTCATAGGACTTTTCAAGAATCTGGCCTATCCTCTGGGCAAGGTTTTCGGTAGTCGTGGTCACCTCTATTTCCCGTTCCTTCTCTTTTATTTCTATTATCCGGTCAAGGGGGTTAAAATGCATGGCGTGCTCTTCCTTGTTATGGATCAGGTTTATTATCTCGTCTTTATGTTCCTTTGAGAACTTGCCATGTATGAGCACGTACCCCTCGGCGAACTTATCCCTTATCTTCTTGCAAGCCGGGCATAAGACCATGGTCTTATCTTTTCTGGCGAGTATCTTATCCGGGATTTCCGTAGAGTGTATCCACCTTTTTTCATGGTAGGCGGAGCCGCACTTCCTGCAGACCGATATCCCGGCCTGGGCCTGGGCCAGGCCTTTTTTCTTTGAGAAGTACGGATCTGTCCCGGTATTTATCGCCTTTTTCCCTATCTTAGGCCCCTTTACCCTCGTCTTTTTCATCAAACTCTCCTTTTAATTGTAATCTCCGCGCAGCTTAAAAATTTTTATCCGAGGAGAGTTGAACTCGATATCACGCTCCCGGCCTTTAAGGCGCCTTCTTGAACCTTTCCTTAAAATTCTCCAGCACCGCGGGTAATACGGCGTATTCCATATCAGTCTCCGCGGAGAATCCGGGCTGGAAAGGGCCGTGCCTTCTCATATAATCCTCTATCGTATTCGCCTTTTGCCTTGCGTTGTCAAAGCCAGGGTCATCAAACATGTCATGAGGGCCTATAAGACGCGCGTCAGTTACCTGGAAACCGGCGCATATTACCCTTGCCGGGCCGTCAAGCCTTGTCGGGTTAGCCTCGTAGAAAGGCACCGGCATGAGAGGCCCGCTGCGCGCGCCCCCCATACATCCGGCCACAAGATGGGGGAATGAAAACGGCTCCATCACCTCTCCCACCGATGGGAGCCCGCCGTGGCACCTGAATATGGCCGCTGGCTCGCTCTTTCCGGTAACCCTGCCGCCTGTAAAATGGCACTGGGGAGCGGAGATAGCCGCCGTAATTTCCCTGTCGGAATCCCTGTAGACCTCCGTCAGGAGGTACCTTTGAGAAGACCCGATAAGCGACAAAAGCTGGTACGCCTCCCTCGGGGTCGAGATCAGGACATCCATGTCTTCACGGGTATCATGAACGTTGTACGTGAATCCTTCGAGCATGAAAGGGTCCGAAAAAAGGCCCGGCGTATTGAAAGGGTCTGAAAAGATCCTATACAGCGGCAAATTCCACGCGCCGGTTGAGGTTTTATTCGCCATAAAGACCACGACGGGTTCGCTCTCCCTCGCCGCGAATTCCATCTCGGCGACCCCCGGCCCCATGCGCTTAAGGCTGCCGTTAAAATTATTTTTTGAAAGCCCGCGGTCAGGCTCGTGGAGCTTGAGTTCCCTTGCCACGTCTCTGCACGCGGTAAAAACGTTCCACGCGAGCCCGTGCACTTCCCTGCTGTTTAAGCCCTTCGCGTGGGTGATTATAAGCTCGAGGTCATCCCCGCATCTCAGGATATGATAGTCCGTGATTATGCCTTTACTCCTGGCATTGTAAAGCCTTTCCTTGGCGGTATCAAGGACATCCGGATGGCTGCTTACGTGACCTACGAACCCGCCGACATCCGCCGTCATCACGCTAAGCGTTATTTTTGTACCCGCTGCCATCGGCTGAACTCCTTTAAAAATATTTAAGTTTTTTTGTCTAACCGTATACCTCGGCCCGTATGTGGCTGCCGCGTACGGGCGGGGAATTACCCTTTTTTCAGCAAAAAAATAAAATGGGAAAATTTACTTAAACAAACATAAATAGATCGTGCGGCTTTTATTGGAAGCTCCCCGCGGCAAGCCGCGGGGAGCTTCCAAATGTAAAGAAGTTTCAGAGTTCCTCATTGGGTTCTTGGGGTTCCTGAAAAAGAGCGGCGTCTCGCGTAGGACTTTTTCAGAGTCCTTCATGGGGCGCCTGACAAGAAGCGGCGTCTCGCGTAGGACATTAAAAATTCTATTCGCTCTTACGGCGGAGCAGGCTGCGGTAAGAGCTCGCTATGCATTTTCAGCCGCACTATCTTCCCCAAAGACTTATGTGGATGCCTTGAGAAGTCTTTCTTTGCCCTGGTAGAACGCATCCTTACCCGCGTCTATCGCGGCCTTCAAGTCTTCTTTCTTATCCAACACGAACTTCTTTACTGTACCGGTCGTTTCCTCCACGCCCTCTTTGGCGCCATAGAAGTTATCTTTAGTCCAGTCTCCGGCAACCTCCACGCCTTCCCGGATCTTCCTTCTTGTCTCAACGCCTGAATAAGGGGCATACAACATCGCTACGCCAGCTCCTACCACACCTCCGAGCAAAAACGCGAACATTTTATTGTGTAGCATCGCCGCCACCTCCTTTTCTTTCTCTTCTTCTAAAAAACCTTTTAAACGCATGCTCGATTCCGAAGAGGAGACTTATTAATGTTATTATCGGGTTCTTTACTCCGTCGGCGAAAAGTTCGCCGAGCATCATGAACTTCATGCCGACTTCCTTTACCTTTTTTACAAGTTCTTCCAGGTCTCCAGCCTGGTCCACGGTTATTTTAATGACGTGATTAAGACTCTCTACCGTTTTCTTACTCTCTACCGTCAATTCCTCTACCGCTCTTATCGTCCTTTTCAACTGCAGGAGCATCGGTATCAACGCTATTACGAATATCAGAAAAGCTATGCAAATCAGTATGATAGCAACCTCATAAATATTGGCGTTAATCGTCATTTACCCTCCTCTTTTCAGTATATCCTTTTATGTCCGCCTGTCAAGCAAACTGGCGCTCAAAATGTCGCTATTACAGGCACTTATTAAATTGAGATGAGCTCCCGGATTTATACTTCGAAAAATCAATCTTTCCTTGACAAATTTCATACGAATAAAGTAGTATCTTACTGCTTTTTAAAAACGCATTTTAAGGAGCTCCGCGCATGAAGATTACAAAAAAAATCATTGTATTATCACTTATCTTCTCCTTCTTCGCCTCGACAACTCCAGCCCACGCCGAGGACGCGCTCCAGAGGACGCTTACGGATTCCCTTTACGGCGGCATCATCGGGGCGCTTTTGGGCTCCGCTATCGCCGTACTCAATAAGCATCCGGAAGACCATCTTGACTATATCCCTACCGGCGCGGCTATCGGAGTTCTCGCCGGCGCCACATGGGGCATCGCCACAAGCTCCGGAGTCGTTCAGTCCCTGAGCGAGGTCGAGAACAACAAACTCACGTTCAATTTCCCCACCATAAAAAACAACGTAGAGACAGACAAACGAACAAACAGAAGCGAGACCGTCGAAAGCCTCGAATTATTCAAGCTTAAATTCTAACCGGAGGAAAAACTTTCCGCTTTTTTTAGCGGATATTTGAAGACTCCCCGCAGCAAGTTGCGGGAATCTTCCAAATGTAAAGATGTTTCAGAGTCCTTCATGGGACACATGAACAAAAACGGCGTCTCGCGTAGGACTTTAAAAGTTCTATTCGCTCGCTTGACCCCGCTGCAAGCAGCGGGCAGGGCGCTCGCGTTGCATTTTCCGGCTCAACAGCCTTTAAATTCTGAGTCATTTAAAGGCTTGAAGCCGGTTTGCGATGAAAGATTTTCCCCGGACCCCCCTTTAAAGAAAAAAAGATTCTCTAAAACCTTTTCGGCGGCCTCTCTGGCGGTTAGACCGAGGCCGGCGGGAACATCAGCGCTGTCTCCTCTTTAAGCCCTGTCATGATATTCATGTTTTGAACGGCCTGTCCGGAGGCGCCTTTCACGAGGTTATCGATCGCGGATATGACGATAACCCTTTTTTTCTTTCCGTCCACCCAAACGCCTATGTCGCAGTAGTTTGAGCATCTCACCTGGCTTATATCCGGGAACCTGCCCTCGGGCATCACCCTGACGAAAGGCTCTTTTTTGTAGAATCCTCCGTACAGACGGTGTATCTCATCAGTTGAGGATGACTTAAGAAGGTCCGCGTAGGCTGTAGTGAGTATCCCCCTCGATACGGGCAAAAGATGCGGGGTGAACGTAACATCCACCGCCTCTTTTGAAAGCCCGCTCAGCTCCTGTTCTATCTCCGGCGTATGCCTGTGAAAGCCGACCTTGTAGGCCTTGAACCCTCCCGATACCTCGGCGAAGGAGGTATCAAGGCTCGCCCCCCTTCCGGCCCCGGATACCCCGCTCTTCGAATCCAGTATTATGGAGCTAACTTTTACCAGCCCCTCTTTCAAAAGGGGGGCGAGGGCAAGGACCGCGCCTGTGGGATAACAGCCCGGGTTCGCCACAAGAGCGGCCCCTTTTATTCCGCTCCGGTTTAGCTCTGGAAGCCCGTACACGGCGTCTTTAAGGAGGTGGGCGGATTTATGTTCTCCGTACCACTTCCTGTAAACGGAAACATCTTTAAGGCGGAAGTCCGCGCTAAGGTCTATGACCCTGTTCCCTGAGCTTAAAAGCGCGGGGACGACCTCCTGGGACGCGCCGTGCGGAAGCGCGCTGAAGGCCACTTCGGCCTTTATGTTTTTAAAGTCCTCCGGGTCGCTGAAGGCAAGTCCGTCGTAAAAGCCCTTTAAGGAGGGGAATACCTCTGTTACCTCTTTACCCCTGTACTGCCTCGATGTGACTTCGATGACCTTCGCTTCAGGGTGGGACGCGAGTATCCTTAACAGCTCGAACCCTGTGTAACCGCTTCCGCCAAGTATGGCGATATTCATGGATTATTCTCCCATATCCTGGCCTATTTAGGCTCAAGAGGATATCCGGCTGTGAGCCAGGCGTTGAAACCGCCCTTAAGCGCCTTTGCCCCTTTAAACCCCTTGCCCTCCAGAAAGAGCGCAACACGTGCGCTCGTGCCTTCGTCGGGTCAGGTGCAGTAAATTATTATTTCCTTTCCCATCGCGAGCTCCGTAAATCTTTTTGAAATCTCACGGGGAGGTATCCGCAGAGCGCCTTTGATCCTGTATTTGCTGAGGCCGTAAGACCCGGGCTGTCTCACGTCGAGGATCACCACGTCTTCACCCCTGTCGAGGCGGGCCTTGAGTTCATCGACGGTTATCCTCGGGACCATTGAAGCGTCATCCGAAATGGCGGGGGCAGGGGAAAAAACGAATGAAACCCCCGATAAAACTAACGCCAGGAAAAGGATCCGCGTAGAGGATATCCCCTTTCCGATTAAAAAATCAACTTTGAAATACATTCGTGAAGCTCCTCAACTGTGAAAGGGTGAAAGGCTTTTCAAGAGAGATGTCGCCCGCGGCCCTCAAAAACTCCCGGGTCTCATCGTTGACGCTTTCCCCTGCGAGATGAAGATTATATTTTTAAGGACCCTCTAATCCACGGATTCTACTATCTAAACCCCTTGGAATCAAGCGTTTTATGACTTTTTTCAGCCTTTCATTTAATCCCGGCAAAATCCCGGGACGTGTAAAAATTCTTCGGCTTCCCTGATACGCAGCCTCTTTAAATCGGGCCTGTTATCTGCTATGCTTTGACCGATGGACATATCGGACCTCCTTAAAGTCATAATCCCGGACATAACCGCCAAAGACCATGAAACGGTCCTCGATGAACTCGCCCTCCGGGCTCTTCCGGAACTCGCCGGGCCCGAAGGCGCGAAGGTCATCTGCGACCTTAAAGACCATGAGAGCTTCGAAGGGGTTCTCGCGGGTACGGGTTCGGCGATATTCCACTCCATATGCGAGCAGGTGAGCGAACCCGTAATAGGGCTTGCCATCTCAAGAAAGGGGGTTCCGGCAAAAGGTAAAAGGGGGAATATCCGCGTATTCCTTCTTTTAGTCTCGCCTACCAGGGAGAGCGGGGCGCACCTCCAGATACTTTCGAACCTCGAAGGTATACTCCTTGACAGGGAATTTCAGCACGCTATCTCAATAGCAAAAAATGAGGAAGAGATAAGAAGGGCCGTAAAAAAAGCCGTCGGCTCCGCGCGGTCTTCTTATTTACCCCTCGGAAAAGCCGAAGTCCTCAACGAGCTCGGCACCTCGGAAAAGGGACTTACCGAGGAAGAAGCCGCGAGGAGACTGAAACTCATCGGCCCAAATTCACTGAAGAAAATACGGAAGGGGACCTTATTCAGGGACTTCCTTTACAACCTCTTTCTTAACCTCTTCGCGGTGCTTCTCTGGTCAGGCGGGGTGATGGCGTTTGTCTCCGGGATGCCAGAGCTCGGCTGGGCGATATTCCTCGTCATAATAATAAACGCCTCCTTCAGTTTCTGGCAGGAATACAAGGCGGAAAGGGCGGTCGAGGCCCTCGGAAGGCTCCTGCCGAAAAAGGTAAGGGCCGTAAGAGACGGGGTCGAGAAGGAAATAGACGCTACAGGGCTTGTCCCTGGGGATCTTATAACGCTCTCTGAAGGGGACGGGGTGCCGGCTGACGGAAGGCTTATAGAGACGCACGAGATGCGCGTCGACAATAGCGCCCTTACGGGGGAGAGTAAACCCATATACAAGGTGTCGGAACCGCTCTTAAACGGCAAGGGCTTCATATGGACCGAGATGCCGAACCTCGCCTTCGCCGGCACCGTGGTCCTTTCAGGCACGGCGTCGATGGTTGTAACCGCGACCGGCATGGATACCGAGATAGGTAAAGTCGCTTTCCTTACCCAGGCGATAAAGGCCGAGCCGAGCCCTCTGCAGAAGGAGATAGGGAACCTTACAAAGACCGTAACACTGCTGGCCGTGACGCTGGGGGTGCTTTTTTTCTTCGTCGGCCACAGCATGGCAGGCCTCACCTTCAGGGAAAGTTACCTTTTTGCCATAGGGATTATCGTAGCCAACGTCCCGGAGGGCCTCCTGCCCACGGTTTCCCTTTCCCTCGCCATGGCCGTTCAGAGGATGGCCGGAAAAAACGCGATAGTTAAAAAACTATCCGCCGTGGAAACTCTCGGCTCGGCGAGCGTAATCTGCACGGATAAGACCGGCACGCTTACGACAAACCAGATGTGCGTCCAGGAGGTCTTCGTCAACAGTAAGCTCTTTCAGGTAACGGGATCGGGGTATGAACCTGCCGGGGATTTCATCAGCGGCGGCAAAACCCTTCCGAAAGAGGCCTTAAAAAAAGAAGGGGTCGACGCGCTTCTCGGCGCCGCGGCTCTCTGCAATAACGCCCTTCTCCATCCTCCCTCCGAAGGAGCCGGATGGAGGATTTCGGGAGACCCTACGGAAGGGGCTCTCCTGACGGCGGCCGCAAAAGGCGGGGTCGACATCGGGGGTCTCAAGACCGGATACAAAAGGGCGGCTCACCTCCCCTTCGAGAGGATAAGAAAGCGGATGACAACGATCCACGAGGCCAAAGGCGCTCCTGCCGGCCATGGAGTCGCCTTCGTAAAAGGAGCGCCGAAAGAGGTGCTTGACCTCTGCGGAAGAGTGTTTATCGAGGGCGGGGTTTTACCCATTGAGCCTTTGAAAGAGGAGCTATTGACCCAGGTAGACCGCATGGCTTCAAAGGGCTTAAGGGTCCTCGCCTTCGCCACGCGCGATATCGAGCTTAAAGAAACATACTCTCCGGGTGAAGTTGAGAGGGATCTCACGTTCATAGGGCTTATGGCGATGCTCGATCCTCCCCGCCCGGAGGTTAAAAAAGCCGTGGCCGAGTGTAAAAGCGCTGGGATAAAGGTCATCATGATAACCGGCGATTACGGCCTTACGGCAAAGGCCGTGGCGGACCAGGTCGGGCTCCAATACGCAATGGTCATAACGGGCGAAGAACTTAACGGCATGACGAGGAGACGTCTTGAGGATCTGCTTAAGGAAGAAGCGGTGATCTTCGCGCGGGTCGCGCCCCTCGATAAGCTAAAGGTCGTGGAAGCGCTTCAGAAAAACGGCGAGATAGTCGCCGTGACCGGAGACGGGGTAAACGACGCCCCGGCGCTTAAAAAGGCCGATATAGGGGTAGCCATGGGGCTGCGCGGGAGCGACGCCGCCAAGGAGGCTTCGGAGATCGTGCTCGCCGACGATAATTTCGCTTCCATAGTTGACGCCGTAAAGGAGGGAAGGGCCGTTTACAGGAACATAAAAAAATTCGTCACCTATATACTTACGCATAACGTGGCGGAGCTCGTACCCGTATTGGCTTTCGTCATATTCAGGATCCCGCTCCCCCTTACCGTAATGCAGATGCTGGCGATAGACCTCGGCTCCGACATATTCCCAGCCCTCGGGCTCGGGGTCGAGCCCCCTGAAAAATGGATAATGGAGGAAAAGCCGAGGCCAAGAGGAGAAAGGCTCCTCGACATGTTCACCCTTGGGAGGGTCTATCTATTCCTCGGGCCTCTTGAAGCCCTGCTTTGCCTCTCGGGCTTTTTCTTCGCCTACTGGCTCAGGGGCTGGGAGCCGGGGATGCCGCTTTCAGGCACGGGAGAAATTTACTACGTCGCGACGACAATGACCTTTGCCGGCATCGTAGCCTCCCAGATAGGGAACGTCTTCGCGTGCAGGACCGAAAGGGAATCGGTCTTTACAGCGGGCTTTTTCAGGAACAGGTTCATACTCTGGTCCATTCTTATCGAGGTAGCGCTCATGCTCACGCTCATCTACACCCCGCTGCTCCGCCCTATTTTCGCATTTCATCCGCTTACCCTGAAAGACTGGGCAATCCTATTAATCTTTCCTGTCATAATGCTCGGCGCGACAGAGACAAGGAAGGCTTTACTGAGGAGAAGTTCGTATTTAAAAGCTTAAAATTCGCTTGAATAGCCCCGTTGCCTTAATATATTATATAGATATGGCTTATTAACAGTAAAAATGGGGTAATAAAATGGGTTTACCGGCTCAAAAAAATAAAGGTTCTGTCACCATAGTCCTCTTTAGCGGGGAGATGGACAAGGCCCTGGCGGCCTTTGTCATAGCGACGGCCGCCGCCTCAATGGGCATGGAAGTAAACATATTTTTTACGTTCTGGGGCATGAATGCCATAAAAAAGGAAGGCGGGCTGATAAGGGGTCAGAACTGGATGCAGAAGATGCTCAATATCATGAACTACGGACATGCCAAAAAACTCGCCCTGTCGAAGATGAACATGCTCGGCATGGGGCCGATGATGCTCAAGACGATGATGTCAAAGAAAAAGGTCCCGAGCCTCCACGAGTTCATAAAAACGGCCCTTGCCCTCGGGGTAAAATTCTACCCGTGCGAGATGTCCATGAGCCTCATGGGACTAAAGAAGGAAGACTTCCTCGACGAATGCCAGGATGTAATCGGCGCGGTTTCATACCTGGCGATAGCGAAGGATACGAACGTAAACCTGTTTATTTAGAAATCTTTAAAAAACAATAAACGTTAAAAGGAAGAGATGATGACGACCCAATTTACTGTCGATAAAATTCTCGACGCGCGCGGCTTGAGCTGCCCGATGCCTTCGGTAAAAACCGCCCTTGCCTTTGAGCAGATGGAGCCCGGACAGGTCATTGAGGTCCTTACAGACGACCCGGTATCCAAAAAAGACCTTCCGGTCTGGGCTCTGTCCACCGGGAACGAACTCCTCGGAATAAAAGAAGAAGACCGGACCATCAAGATATACCTTAAAAAGGCTTAAATGGCGAAAGTCTACCACCTTGACCTCGACAGGAAAAAGATCGAGGGGGCGCGGTTAGCGCTCCTTCCGGGCGACCCGGCGCGCTCTGCCGTAATCGCGGATTTCATATCAAAGATATTCGGCGCTGGCTTCAAGGAACTCGCCTTTAAAAGGGAGTTCAGGACATTCCTCGCTCAGATCGATAACACCATGGTCCTCGTGACATCCACCGGTATAGGAGGGCCCTCCGCCTCTATCGCCGTAGACGAACTCGCCCAGCTCGGGGTAACCACGTTTATACGGGTAGGGACCACAGGCTCGATACAGGACCATATAAAAATAGGCGACTGCGTTATTACGACAGGCTCTGTAAGGCTTGACGGCGCGTCAACCCACTACGCGCCCCTGGAATACCCGGCTGTGGCCCATCATGAGGTGACCAACGCCCTCATCCGCGGGGCGGAAAAGGCCGGGGTACGTTTTCACGCGGGCGTTACGGCCTCATCGGACACATTTTATCCAGGGGAAGAAAGAAATGATTCTTTCAGGAAATACATCCTGAAGAGGTTCCAGGGCACAAGAAAAGAGTGGCAGAAGCTCCATGTCCTCAACTATGAGATGGAATCCTCCACAATACTTACCCTTACCGCCTCGATGGGTCTTAAGGGCGGGTGCGTAACAGGGGTTGTAAATCGAGGAGGCGCGGGGAGGGTCACGGAAAAGGCTCTTAAAGAAGGCGCGGAGAACGCGATAAAGACCGCCGTCTACGCCGCCGGGTATCTTGCGTCAAAAAAGCCCGGGATATAATCGGGTCAGCCCTTTTTAAGCTTCAAAAAAAGCCAGTTTTTGTCGCGCATATGAACGAGGGCGTACCAGCCGGAGACTTTCTTCCCCTCGAGCTTGAACACGACCTTGTCTTTTCCCCATGATTCAATCTCATAGTTTCCCTTATCCCATATCTCCACTTTCCCCGCTCCGTACTCTCCCTCGGGTATAACGCCCTTAAAATTTATATAGTCGAGCGGGTGGTCCGGGACCGCTACGGCAAGCCTCCTCACGCCGGGTTCCTCGGGCGGCCCCTTTGGCACGGCCCAGCTCTTAAGCGCCCCCTCCGCCTCAAGCCTGAGGTCAAAGTGAAGGTGTGTTGCGGCATGCCTGTGGATCACAAAACGCGGCTTTTTTGCCATTAACGCTCCTGTTGACAGATTCTGATAACCTGTTATCTTTACAATTATAAAGCAAAGCCGCGTACAGGCAAGAGCCCGCTAAAAGGTTTTTTAATCCGCGGGCTGAAAGAAAGGAAGAAAAAGATAATGCGTTACTGCGTATCTGGTGGTTTTAGCCGTTTTTTCCCTCGTGACGCTTTCGGGATGCGCCCCTGTTATTTCAAAAAAGGCGCTCGAGGGCGCGGACCTTAACATAAAGTTCGCTGATCTGGTAAAAGACCCGGCGAGATACGCCGGTAAGACCGTCGTTGTGGGCGGGACGATAGTGAATATCCGGAATCTCGAAGACCATACCGAGATCGAAGTTCTGCAGGAACCCCTTGGCTACCGCTTAAAGCCGGTGTAATCCCGAAGAATCGGCCGGACGTTTTCTCGTTGAATTCGACGGGTTCAAGGACCCTGTGATATACGCGGCCGGCAAACGCTTAACCGTCGTTGGGACAGTTAAAGGGATACGCATGGGGGAACTCGGGAAACTTACCTATAACTACCCCGTGATCGCGCCTATCGAGCATTACCTGTGGAGCAGGGAGTATGAACCTTCGGTAGGGATAGGGGTGGGCGTCGGCATAATACACGCCTATTAATACGAACTAAAACGCGGCCGTGCTTTCCCGATTTAAAACCGTGAAAAACCCGGAGCCCCGGGCTTCCGGCTTTTTCACGGTTTTTAAAGAGCCTCCTTTGCCCACTCCGTCTTTAAAAAAGCATCCACGGCCGCGGGGTCGAACTGCGTGCCGCTGCAGCGTTTCAGCTCCGCTATAATGGCGTCTTTCAATCTGCCTTTTCTGTAAGGCCTGTCGGCGCCCATGGCGTCGACCGTATCCGCCACGCTCAGTATCCTCGCCATGAGCGGGATCCGCTCCCCTTTAATCCCTTCGGGGTAACCTGTGCCGTCGTAGTTCTCATGGTGGTATTTTATCCCGGGGATGATATGGCTCATCTGTTTTATATGGGCGAGTATCCCAGCGCCTTTCTCCGGGTGAAGCCTCATTATGCTAAGTTCCTCAGGGGTAAGTTTGCCGGGCTTATCGAGGATATGTTCGTAAGTGCCAAGCTTCCCTATGTCGTGGAGGAGACCCGCAAGCCTCAAGTCCTTCAAGGTCTTCTCATCAAGGCCCATCTGACGCCCTATGGTAATCGAGATTTCCGTAACCCTCTCGGAGTGTCCCTGCGTCCACGGGCTCTTCGCGTCTATCGCCTCGGAAAGGGTTTTTACCACTCCGAGGAAAAGCCCCTCGAGATTCGACAGAAGCCTCGCGTTCTCGAGCGCGACCCCTATCTGGGACGCAAGCTTCTCGATGGTCGAAAGGTCTTCAGGCGTATACGCCGCCCTGCGTTTGGCTCCCACGGACAGCACCCCCGACACTTCGTTCTTTACCCTCAGAGGCACCCTCATGTGCGAAAGAAAACCTTCGTTAAGCAGCCTTGCCTCCACGGGGAGCAACTTTAATTCAGTAAGGTCCGGCGCATACTGGGGCCTTGCCGTCCTTACGACATCCGTTAAGCTTGTGTCATTGAAGGCCATAAGGCCGCCTTTCGCGAAAAAATCGGTTCCAAAACCGGCCGAATATACGAAACCGCCCTTTTCCTTATCCACGAGGGAGATCGTGGCCCTGTCGCAGTGTATGAGTTTCGCGACCATCCGTGCCGAGGCTTCAAGGATCTCGCGCGGCTCGAGTGTGGAAAGTATGTATTTATCTATCTCGTGCATCGTCTGGATCGTCTCTATCTTTCGTGAAAGCTCCATGGCCCTGTTTATCGACTCCTTATAGAGCCGCGCCTCTCCGAGCGCTATCGAGACCTGGTGCGAAATGCCGTTCATGACCTCCGTGTCCCTGCCGGCTAATTCTCCGTCCAGGCCCCGGTATACGCATACGAGAAGCCCGAGGTAATCGTCCTTTCCCATGAGAGGGGAAAGTACGATTATATTTAAACAATCGGCCTGCGGCATATCCGGTTTTGTTTCCGGGCTTTCGGGTGAGAACGGCGGGAATGAGGCCGAGCGCTCCACCACCGTCGTCCTCAGTTCAAGCGACCTGGCCACTAACGGGAGATTCACGTCGAGCGGTACGGCCCTGAAAAAGGGGAGCATATCGTGCCCGAGCCCGGCGCTCCGGCAGGGCTGGAAGACACTGCCTTCTTTATCCCAGAGGTAGGAAAGGCTGAAGTCGCAGGACATGATCGTTTTAAGGCTTATGACTACCTCCTCCATGAGCCGGTCTAAATCGGAGGTATGGGTGGTAGCGTTTGCTATCATCAAAAGATGCTCCGTAAGCTCCTTCTCCTGCCTCAGGTTCTCCTCCGTCCTCTTTCTCTCGGAAATCTCCCTTATGATCCCGGTAAAAATACGCGATCCGCTCTCCTTCAAGGCCGAAAGGCTGACCTCAACAGGTATTATTGTCCCGTCTTTACGCAAGCCTTCCAGTTCGGCCGTGCTTCCTATCACTCTGCCTTCTCCGCTCTCAAGAAAACTCTTCATCCCATCTATATGCCTTTGCCTGTAATGGGCCGGCACAATGATATCGACGGGTTTTCCCAGGGCTTCTTCCCTGGAAAATCCGAAGATTTTACACGCGGCCTCGTTCCATTGAGTTATCACTCTTTCGGCGTTCATCGATATTATGGCGTCCGTCGAGGTCTCGACGAGCCCCCTGTAACGCTCCTCGGAAAGGCGCAGCTTTTCTTCTGCCCGCTTCGCTTCCGTTATGTCTTCCATGGCGTGTATGAAAAACCCCTCCCCGCCGCCCTTATTATCTACCGGATATACACGCACCTTGAAAATCTTACCAAGCGACGGCAAGAAAGTACTCCTCCTCTTCCCATTCCTCGCGTTCATCCGTGTTTACGCACCTCGCGCATATATTGAAGGGCCCGTCCATCCTGGGGAAGACCTCATAGTAGACCTTGCCGATTATATCTTTAAAACCAAGCCCAGAGGCGTCCCTGTAAGCCCTGTTGCACCTTATGACCCTCATTTCGTTGTCATGGACTAAAATCGGGTCCGAGATGCTGTCAATAGTCGCCTCCCATTCGTTCTTTGCCTTTAATATCTCTGACGTGGTTTCATTTAAGTCTTCCAGAAGGTAGAGCATCGCCCTCCCGGAGTCCGCGTATTCCTTCTCACGCTCCCTGGCCCTTTCCATCTGAGCCTTAAGGCCCCGTATCTCGGCTTCAAAGGCTGTAATTTGTTTTCCGGGCTTTTCCATCGTTAACGATCCGCCTTCTCCCCGATTCTAAGCCTCAATCCCACTATCTCTTTTCTGAGTTCTTCCATCTTAAGCTCCCTTCCGATCATGATCTTATTGAACCTCTCAAGCTCTACGACCCTCTCCTCAAGATCCTCTTCAAGCTTTCTCCGCTCCGTTATGTCCCTTATGACGCCGGTAAAGACCCAGCCCCCGTCCGTCCCCTCCGAGGAAAGGCTTACCTCGATGGGGAACCTCGCGCCGTCCTTTTTAACCCCGAGTATCTCAAAGACCTTTCCGAGCCGGACGGACTTCCCGGTAAAAAGAAATTTTTTAAGAGCGCTTATATGGCTTTCTTTATATTCTTCGGGCACAAGCGCTTCCACGGAAAGCCTTAAGGCCTCTTCCCTTGAATATCCGAACATCAATTCGGCCGCGGGGTTCCACAGTACGATGCGGCCGTCGTTGCCGGCGGAGACTATGGCATCAAGAGACATATCGACAGCCCTTCTGAAGTCCTCCCGGACCCTCTTCAGCTCCGTCTCTTCCCTCCGGAGTTCGTTCATCAGGCTTATGGAATGCAAAGCCCCGGCGTCGAAGGGCACGAGGGCGGCCATTAACCTGTCTTCCTTTGTTTCGTAATCGGTCTTTATGTCCAGCACTTTCATATCGAGGGAGAATCTTCCATACAGCGCGTACCGTATGACGCTGGAGCAGAAACATGACGGGGCCCCGCACGATCCGTCGCTTAGAATCCTGCGATTAGATTCAAAAACTATTGAGCCCTTTTCGTATAATTCAATCCCGCCTTTTTCGCCTGCCTCAGGCCTCGCCCACGCGTCATCGAAATATCCTGAGTCCTTAAAGTACCCGTAGATCGAGTTTATCGTATCCAGGGGCGTCTCCTTGATAAGCGCCACGCCTTCCTTCTCCAGTTCTTCCAGGGCCGCCCTCCCGGCTTCCGTGCATACAAAAGGGGCGTCCATTCCGAACAGGTCCGAGGCCCCTTTCGAGAGCGAATAGCTCCAGAGGTTTATAAGTTTTCCGAGCTTATTCAGGTCACCCATAAATAATCCCCCCTGTAAGAGTATTTTTTAAATCATATTGAAGTCCCCCACGGCAAGCCGCGGGGGATCTTCCAAATGTAAGCTTTTTCAAAGTCCTTTATGGAGAACCTGAAAATAAGCGGCGTCTCGCGCAGGACTTTTCCAGAGTCCTTCATGGGGCACCTGACAAGGAAAGGCGTCTCGCGCAGGACTTTAAAAATTCTATGCGCTCTTACCGCAGCTTTTCTTCGGGCAAGGCGACAAACTATGCATTTTCAAAGGATGAGGGTTCTAAGGTGGGTCTTTGGGTGAGGTTACAAACGCTTTAAACTCTTACGGCTCCGATCTGTTTTTTCATCTCGGCTATCGTCGCCCTGTAATCCTTTGTCCCGAAAATCCCTGAGCCTGAGACAAAGACGTCGGCTCCCGCGGAGGATGCTGCCTTTATATTATTTGCCTTTATGCCGCCGTCGACCTCGAGCTCGACGGGTTTACCGGACGCCTCTATCATCTTCCTCGCTTCCGAGATCTTCCTGAGGCTTGCGGGGATAAACCCCTGCCCGCTCCACCCGGGGTTTACGGACATTATGAGGATTAGGTCGCAATCGCCTATGATATACTCAAGCACGTTCACAGGGGTCGCGGGGTTTATGGAAACCCCTGCCTTTTTGCCCAGCTCTTTTATCGACTCGACTACCCTGTGGAGATGCTTTGTGGCTTCCGCGTGGACGGTTATTATATCGCTACCGGCCCTCGCGAAATCGGCGACATATCTGCCTGGCTCGTCTATCATGAGGTGCACGTCAAGTGGAAGGCGGGTAACTCTCCTTACCGCCTCAACGACAAAAGGCCCTATGGTAATGTTGGGGACAAAATGCCCGTCCATAACGTCGATATGGACGTAATCGGCCCCGGCCTCCTCGATCTTTTTAATTTCCTCGGCGAGCCTCGTAAAATCGGCTGATAATATCGAGGGGGAAATCTTCATTTTTTTAATCTTAACCTTCCTGGAGCGATATTTTTTAAGGAACCCGGCCTTGCGGCCCCGGCTCACCTGTACCCCCGACCCCCCCGCCCCCAAGCCCCTCAACCGCCCATCCCCCCGGCCCACTCTTTATTTACCAGATTTCTTCTTTCTTGTCCAACCTTTCAGCAGTAAAGAGGGCTTTTACAGGTAAGAACCTGCTCCGCCCTTGTCCCTGTCCTGTAGACCGTAACGCCTTTGCAACCTGATCTGTACGCCAGGAGATATGCCTTTTTTACGTCATCAGTGGTCGAGTCAGGCGGCAGGTTTATTGTCTTGGAGACCGCGTTATCGGTATATTTCTGAAAAGCCGCCTGCATCCTTACATGCGCCTCCGGGGTTATGTCGAAGGCGGTCACGAATACCTTTTTAACCTCATCCGGCACGTCATTCCTCTCCTTTAACTCGCCTCCCCTAACTGCAAAATCTATAAGGTCGGCGCTATAGAACCCTTCTTCCCCTGATATCTCCTCAAGAAGGGGATTGAGTTCCGGTATGATAACCCCGTCCAGCACCTGCCTTGTGTAGCTTAACGAATAAAACGGCTCGATGCCTGAAGAGCATCCGGCGATGATGCTTAATGTGCCGGTCGGGGCTATTGTCGTGGTCGTTGAATTGCGCACCGGAAGAACCCCGGCTTTATCGAATACGCTCCCCTTGATATTGGGGAAAGCGCCTCTTTCGGCCGCGAGCCTTCCCGATTCATCCCAGGCTGTCCCGCTTATGGCTTTCATGAGCCCCTCGGCGAGAGAAAAGCTTTTTTCGCTGCCGTAAGGTATCCGTAGCCTTGCGAGCATGTCGGCAAACCCCATGACGCCGAGGCCGATTTTCCTATTCCCCTTCGCCATAACGTTTATCTCGGGGGTGGGGTATCTGCTCATGTCGATCACGTTATCAAGAAACCGCACGCCGAGCCTTACTGTCTCTTCAAGTTTCCTGTAATCTATCTCCCATGCCTTCTTATCCGGCTTATCCGCCCTTTTAAGCATCCTCCCGAGGTTAATGGAGCCCAGGTTGCAGGGTTCATAGCTCAGAAGCGGCTGCTCTCCGCACGGGTTTGTAGCCTCGAACTCCCCGACCCGGGGGGTAGGGTTAGCCTTATTGATCCTGTCTATAAAAAGCACCCCCGGCTCCCCGCTCTTCCACGCGCATTCCACGATGAGGTCAAAGACCTCTTTCGCGTTCTTTTTGCCAGCCACCTTTTTTGTCCTGGGGTTAATGAGCTCGTAATCCCAGCCTTTCTCAAGAGCCTCCATGAAGGCGTCGGTTACCGCTACGGAGAGATTGAAGTTTACGAACTCGGCGGGGTTTTCCTTGACAGTTATGAAGGAGATGATATCCGGGTGGTCAATCCTCAAGACCCCCATATTGGCGCCCCTCCTTGTGCCGCCCTGCTTTATCGCCTCGGTAGCCGCGTTAAAAACCCGCATGAAGGAGACCGGGCCGCTCGCGGCCCCGCCGGTAGAACCTACTATGTCGTTTGCGGGCCTTAGGCTGGAGAAGGAAAACCCGGTCCCCCC
Source organism: uncultured delta proteobacterium (assembly GCA_963727865.1). Lineage (GTDB taxonomy): Bacteria > Desulfobacterota > GWC2-55-46 > GWC2-55-46 > GWC2-55-46 > CAVSHY01. The sequence goes on from CAVSHY010000002.1 coordinate 23,512, forward strand.
TCCCGACTGATGGATCAGGGCGGTATTTTTTACGGCATCGAAGATCGAATCGAGGGAATCCTTGACGGGGAGCACAAAACAGGCCGCGAGCTGCTGGAGCCTCCTGCCGGCGTTCATGAGCGTCGGTGAATTGGGCAGGAACTCAAGCCCGGACATGACGCGGAAGAATTCCTCTTCATACCTTTTGACAAGAGCGTCCCTGCCGTAAAGCTTCTCGGCCTGAGCGATGTTGGAAGCGACTCTGCGGAACATCTCTTCAGGGGTCTCTATGACTTTACCGGCCTCGTCTTTTTTAAGGTACCTCCTCTCAAGGACGGTAATCGCTCCAGGCGACAGTTTCACCACCGCTTCAATTTTCTCCTTTATCCCCGCATCCATTTCTCCCCCTCCCCCCGGTAATATTGAAATTTTAGCAGGATATCGGAAAGTTGCAACAGACCTACTTCTTCATGCTTAAACCCCGGAAAGGCAAATTAAAAAAAAGGGTAAACAGGAAAATCCCCGTTTACCCTTCACAAAATATTAAACAGCGGGCGTTATGAGAGCCCTTTTTCAATCAGGTCCTTTATCTGGCCCTTCGGCACCGCTCCAACGACCTGGTCAACGACCCTTCCGCCTTTAAACAGTATGAGAGTGGGTATCCCCCTTACGCCGTATCTCCCGGGAGTGGATGGGTTCTCATCCACGTTCATCTTCGCCACCGTCACCTTTCCAACGTACTGCGCCGCCATCTCCTCAACGATAGGGGCTATGGCCCTGCAAGGGGCGCACCAGCTCGCCCAGAAGTCCACAAGGGCGGGAGTGTCGGACTTAAGTATCATCGCTTCAAAGCTTGCGTCTGTTACGTTTACTATATTCTCGGACATCTGAGACTCCTTTCAATCTTATTAAGCGAAACCCAAGAAGGCATCGGGGCAGACTCCGTTTAAAGCAAATCCTCTATGAAATATAGACTAATGACCGCGCCGTGTCAACCCTTTTTATCTTTTTTTGAAGTTCCCCGCGGCTTTTCCCATTAAAAATAAAAAAATTTTAACTTGACAGGGAAATCACTAAAAGAGAAAATAATAAACCATGAAAGACGAGACACGTTTAGAGATCCTTGAAGAAACCGCCCGAAGGCTTTCCATAAAGTTGAGTTACGAAGACCTGCATAAAGGCGAGGTGGATACCCACGGCGGGATGTTTAAACTCAGAGGGGAAAAACGCATAATTATCCACAAGAAACTTTCAACAGGAGAAAAGGTGGATGTTCTTACCGATATCCTTTCAAACCTCGACACGGAAGGAATCCACCTGCCGCCGGACCTGCGCGAAAGGCTCGAGGAAGTAAAAAAAAGAAAGACGCCCCCCCACAAGGAAAAACAGGACGGCCAACATCTTCCGCGTTAATTCCAATGCTTTGACTGTGCCAGGAAATTATGATAGCATTAAACACAGTGCTTTCAAGAGGCAACCAAAAAAACAGGCAGGTTTTCCGCATAAACCTGATAATCTGCCGGTAAACTAAAAAACTTGATATCAAAGCCGGGAAGAACGTTTAAAATTAAGTTTTTGGCCGTAAGCCGGCGGTCGGAGGATAGGTGAAAAACCATTTCAGTATTTTTAAAAGGTTCTTGCTGAGTGCCTTAGTCCTCGTTTTTGTGATCTCAGCGGTAGCGCGGGAATCCGGTGCAAAAGAGGGCAAGACCCCGTCGGCTTCTTACAGGGACCAGTCAAACGCCTACTATTATTACCTTACAGCCCAGATGCTAAAGAAAAACGGCGATGCCGAAGGCGCCATAGAGTTTTACAAAAAAGCCATAAGCCTTGACCCGGCTTCCTCGGTCCTCTTCTCGGACCTCGGGGCTCTTTATCTAAACAGCGGGAACACCCAGCTCGCCAGAAAATACCTTGATAAGGCGATTGAGGCGGACCCGGATTACCCCGTGTCTTACCTCAACAGGGCCGAGCTCAATTCCTTCTTAAAAGACGATAACGCCGCGGCGCGGGATTACGAAACCGCGATAAAGCTTGACCCCGGCAATACCAGGACGCATCTCCTCCTCGGAGCGCTCTTCGGGAAGATGCAGGAGTTTGACAGGGCTGAAGCCGCGTTTAAAAAGTATATATCCATGAACCCTGATTCCATCATGGGGTACTACTACCTGGCCAAGCTGGAATTCGAAAGGTCGGATTACCCGAAGGCCGAAGAATACTATTCAAAGACCCTTGGCCTCAACCCTTACCTCGGGGCCGCGTATTTTGAACTCGGCATAACTTATGAACTTGACAAGAAATCCGATGAGGCGCTGGAGACATACCTTAAAGGCCTTGAACACGTTCCCGGAGACTCCGGGATGTTAGGCAGGCTCGGCGCGCTTTATATTCAGCAGAATAAACTCGACGCGGCTCTCGAAAAATATAAGGAACTCGCGAAAAACGAAGATGCCGCGACAGACGCTATGGTTAAGATCGGGCTAATATACTTTGAACAGAAGAAATACGACGGCGCCATAGTCGAGTTCAAGGAAATCCTGGCCTCGAAACCCGGGCTTTACAGGATCCATTACTACCTGGGCACCGCCTACGAGGAGAAAGGGGATATCGAACAGGCGGTAAAGGAATTCAATACGGTGCTGGAAAAGGACCGCGGCTTCATCGACGCGAGGCTCCATCTCGCCTATATATATGAAAAAGACGGTAAGCTCGACGATACGATCAGGGAGCTTAACGAGGCTATAAAGGTAAAGGGAGAGAATCCGGAGTTACTGCGGCTCCTTTCCTCCGTTTTCAGGGAGGCGAAAAGGTACGGCGAGGCGATAGAAGCGATCGAGCGGGCCGTAAAAATGAGCCCCAAAGACGCTGAACCGCGCTTTATCCTTGGCGTACTTTACGACGAAGCGCACATGGACGATAAGGTGATCCCCGCCATGATGAAAGTCCTTGAAATCGACCCCAAACACGCCAACGCCCTTAACTACATCGGCTACTCGCTCGCTGAAAAAGGCGTAAGGCTCGATGAGGCCGAGGATTTCGTCAAACGGGCGCTGGCGATAAAACCCGAAAGCGGCCATATCCTCGACAGCCTCGGCTGGGTGTATTACAAAAAGGGCAACTACAGTCAGGCGATAAGGGAACTTGAGAAGGCCGTTAAATACCTGCCCGAAGACCCTATTGTGCTCGAGCATCTCGGGGACGCGTACCTCGGAGGCAACCTTAAGATCAAGGCCCTCGGCTCCTATGAATCGGCTTACAGATCCGACCCCAAGAACGCAATCTTGAAGGAAAAGCTCGATAGGCTCAGGACGGATCCGAAGGCGGCCCGGTAACGTTGCGGTTCAGGATTTATTTATTCTCCCTTATCTTTCTCCTTCACGGCTGCTCCATCTTAAGGCCCGCCGTACCCCCTCCCGCAAAGCCCGCGCCCGGATTTATCCCCCGCGCGTTAAGAGCGGAAGCCACGGTAGAATTTAAAAGAGGGATGCCCTTGCGGGGCAAGGCCCTGATCATCGCGAAGGCCCCGGATTCTTTCAGGATAGAGGTGCTGGGGCCCTTCAGATCCACGATGGCGCTCCTGGTGAGCGACGGCGAGACCCTTTATGTCTTCTCCGGCGCTGAAGAAAAGGAGTACCGGTGGAAGGACCCGGATTTTCCGTACCCTTTCAGGGCGGAAGACGTCGTATCTTCCCTCCTTGGCGCCGCGTCTCGAGATCTCAGTAATGGAGATTACATATACTCGGCCGACAAGGACGGGCATATTGAGAAGGTCGTTAAATTAAAAGACGGGGAACCCGTGCTGACCGTCGAAATGTCCGATTACAGGGTGGTATCAGGGGCAAGACTGCCCTTCGCCATATCCATAGAGGATAAAAAAGGGGCGCTCCTTATAAATTACTCGACGGTCGAGATAGACCCCGTGATAAAACCCGGGTCGTTCGCCGTAAACCGGCTCTTCCAGAGCCGTTAGAATCAAACTTTGACTGAAAAATTTTTATAAAAATCCCGCGTTTTCCATCCTTTAATCCCCGGTATCCGCTTTTCAGCGGTTTAAATGCATTGACTGCGCGATAATTATATGGTATAAATACACATGTGAGTTTTCCCCACTTTTTTACTTTTTTTTACTGCTCACCTTTTACCCTTAACCCTTAAAAAGGAACCCATGATAAAATCCTCGCTCCAATCGTTCAAATCAGGAGAACTCGCTGTTTACCCGGCCCATGGAGTAGGAATGGTCATGGGTGTGGAAACCCGGGAAGTATTAGGGCTTAATCAAAATTTCTACATTTTAAAAATCCTCAATACCGAAGCTACGATTATGGTCCCTGTGGACACCGCTTCGTCCGTGGGCCTGAGAAAGATAGTCAAAAAGAGCCAGGTGCCGAAGGTCTACGAGATATTAATGGACCGTAAGGACGTCGTCCTCGATAATCAGACCTGGAACAGGCGCTACCGCGAGTATACAGACAAGATCAAAAGCGGCTGCGTCATGGAAGTCGCCCGTGTCCTTCGCGACCTCTATGTCCTCAAACTCGATAAAGAACTTTCGTTCGGCGAGAGGAGGATGCTCGATACCGCCAAAAACCTCCTTGTAAAGGAACTCTCCATAGCGAAAAACATAAAAGAGGAAAAGGTGGAAGAGGAACTCAGCCGCATCATGCAAAGATAGGGGGTAGTTTTTGAGTGCTCCTTCTAATGCGCTCTCTGCTTATCATATTCGCTTCCTTAAGCGGATACGCCATAATTCATCAGCTCGTAGGTAAACATCTCGCGTTTATCGGTCTTATAAGCGGACTCGTAATCGCGGTAATAGCCATAATATTCGAAGAGCGGGTAAAAAAGGTGCCGCTCAGGATAGTAACCGGCGGCTCCGTCGGCCTTATCACAGGCCTCATTGTGGCAAACCTCCTCACCTATCCCCTTGTCCTTAATTTCCTCGATAACAGATACCTTGAAGCCGTCGCCTATCTTTTCACCAATAGCGTCATAGGTTACATAGGACTGAGCATCGGCATGAAAAAGGGCGATGAGTTCACAGGAATGGATTTCGCTAAAATCTTAAGGGAAAAGGAAAAGACGGACAGCCCCGGCAGAGGCCTTGACCGCGGGCTTGTGATAGACACAAGCGTCATCATCGACGGCAGGGTCTCGGAGCTTTGCGAAACAGGGTTTCTCGAAGGCCCGATAATTGTGCCGCAGTTCGTTCTGCAGGAACTCCAGTATATAGCCGACTCTCCCGACCCTATTAAGAGGTCGAGGGGCAAGCGCGGACTGGATATCCTTAAACAGATACAGGGTAATAAGATGGTAGGGGTAAAAATCTCTGACCGCGATTTCCCCGCGATAAAGGAAGTGGACAGTAAACTCGTGGCCCTTGCGAGGGAACTCAAGGCCAGGGTACTTACAAACGACGCGAACCTCAATAAGATAGCCGAACTCCAGGGGGTAGCCGTCTTAAACATAAACAGGCTCGCCACCGCCATGAAGCCCGTGGTGCTCCCAGGGGAGATAATGAACATCCTTGTGCTCAAGGAAGGCAAGGAACACGGACAGGGCATAGGTTACCTTGAAGACGGCACCATGGTCGTAATAGACAACGCGCGGGAATTCCTCGGTAAAACCATCGATGTATCGATAACGAGCGTGCTTCAGACATCCGGCGGCCGCATGATATTCTCAAAGGCCAAAGAAGAATTTAAAAAAACGGCGTACCAATAGGGTTGGACCCTTGAGCTTTTCTTAATGGGATTCAAAGCATGAGGGAACCATTTCTATTCGCCCGTTCCCGGAGGGAAGCGCCCGGGGACATATCTACGAATTTTATTTCTTTAACGCCCGGAATCGATGTCGAGTATCCGGGTTTTCTTTATCATGGGTATCGCCCCGCCGTGAGGTAGAATATGGCATATAAGGAAAGAGTCCTCGCGATAATCCCTTCCGCCGGTCTGGGAAAAAGGATGGGGACAAGCAGGAAGAACTACCTGCCCCTTCAGGGGAAGCCTGTGCTTGCCCACACGCTTGAAGCGCTTGAGGGGTGCGGTCTCATCGATTCCATCATCATCGCCGCCCGAACTAAAAAAACAGTTGCGGAAATCGTGGAAAAATACGGGTTTAAAAAAATCAAACAGATCGTGGCCGGAGGCAGGACCCGGCAGGATTCGGTCGCTAACGCGCTTAAAGCCGCGAAAGAAGATTACGACGTCATACTTGTGCACGATGGCGCGAGGCCCCTCATCACAAAGGACGTCATCACCCGGACCATAAAGTCGGCGTTAATTCACGGCGCAGCGATAACCGCCGTGCCCGTAAAGGATACCATCAAGGAAGTCAATTCGGGGCGCGTTAAAAAGACGATACCGCGGGACGCGCTCTGGTCGGTTCAGACCCCGCAGGCCTTCAGAAGCGAGATCCTCATCAAGGCCCACAAAAAGGCTCAGAAAGACCATTTCACAGGCACGGACGAAAGCTCGCTGGTAGAAAGGCTGAGGCAAAAAGTCGTTATCGTCGAAGGCTCTTACGAAAACATAAAGATAACGACAAGGGAAGACATTCCAATAGCGGAGGGCATACTGCGAAGAAGGGCCCGGTTTTAATGGCTCCTTTTAACAGGTTGCTAAAAAACCCTTTGAGAGAACCTTTTTATAAAAAGTGCTGCGCACGGCTAATTGTTTAGCATAGGTTTCAGTAAAAACGCGCGTGACAGGTAAGCCGTCCGAGAGTTAGATTGCCGTCCGCACGGACCTCAAACTCTCTCCAAAATCTTTCAGTTCTTCCTGAGAAAACCACCATTTTTAAGGGGGTTTTCTCAGGAACTAAAAGTCTTTGAAGGGGCCTGGGAGAAATTTTTCAGCGAGCATAAACTTGGCTCATCGCTTTTAAAAAATCATAAGCTTTTAAAAGCTATTGAGTCAGAAATATCCGCTAAAAAACAGGAAGTTTCCCCCAAAAAGGGTTTTTTAGCATCCTCTTAAAATAACTTGCAAAAAAGGCTTCTCTTTCTGTATCCTATAACATCTATAAACGCGTCCCCGCGATAAAAATCGATAAAAACCGGCGCGGTAAAAGTTAACCTTATGAGAATAGGTTTTGGATACGACGTACACAGGCTTACCGCCGGAAGGCATCTCATCCTCGGGGGTGTCCATGTGCCTTACACGAAGGGCCTCCTCGGGCACTCGGACGCGGACGTGCTCATTCACGCGGTCATCGACTCCCTCATAGGGGCGGCCTCACTCGGAGATATAGGGAAACACTTCCCGCCGGATGATGCGGCTTATAAGGACATCTCCAGCATCGAGCTCCTTAAAAGGGCGGCTGAACTCCTGAAAGAAAAAGGGTTCAGGGTCTCGAATATCGATTCCACCATCGTTTGCCAATCGCCCCGTTTATCGGAACATATCCCTCAGATGGCAAAAAATATCTCAAGGACATTAGGGGTTGAAGATGGCCGCGTCAACGTCAAGGCAAAAACCGAGGAAGGGCTCGGCTTTACGGGCACGGGAGAAGGAATTTCGGCTTACGCGGTAGCCCTCGTAGAGGAGAAAGAGAAAAAGTGACCTCCGCACCCTCCCCCGTGCGCACCCGTTTTGCCCCGAGCCCCACCGGAAGGCTCCACATAGGCAGCGCCCGTACGGCCCTCTTTAACTGGTTATTCGCGAGGCACCGGGGCGGCAGATTCATCTTGAGGATCGAGGACACTGACGTGGCCAGGTCCAGCAAGGAATTCGAGGAAAGCATATACGAGGACCTCAGGTGGCTCGACCTCGACTGGGACGAAGGCCCGGATAAAGGCGGCGAAAAGGGCCCGTACAGGCAATCGGAAAGGCTCCCGGGATATAAAGAACACGCCGAAGCGCTCATCAAAAAGGGCGTCGCGTACAGATGTTACTGCACAAAAGAGAGGATCGAGGAGCTTAAACAGGGGCAGATTAAGATTGGGGTCCCCCCGCGCTACGACGGAAGATGCAGGGCCGTGAAGGAGGCCGAAGCGCCGGAAGGGGTTTCACCCGTTATAAGGTTTAAGGTGCCCGAGCGCAATGTTTCCTTTACGGACGGCGTCCACGGCCCTTTGAGTTTCGACTCAAGGATCTTCGGGGACTTCGTCATTATAGGCTCGGACGGGATCGCGGCGTATAACTTCGCCGTCGTGGCGGACGACGCGGCCATGGGGATAACGCACATAATAAGGGGCGACGACCATATCTCGAACACACCGAGGCAGATACTTCTCTTTGAGGCCCTCGGGCTGACCCCGCCCTCTTATACCCATATCCCGCTGGTCCTCGCGCCAGACAGGACCCCGCTGGGGAAAAGGCACGCGAGCGCGTCTTTACGGCGGCTACGCGAGGACGGGTTTCTGCCGGAGGCTCTCCTGAATTCAATAGCGCGGCTCGGCTGGCATCCCGGCGACGAACCCCTGAGCCTGGATGAGATGATAAGGGAGTTCTCGACCGCGAAACTTTCAAAAAGCCCTTCCATCTTTGACATGGGCAGGCTCAAGGCCTTTAATAAGGCCGCTATTGAAAAGATGGACGACAAGGAGCTCCTGAGGCTATCTTCCATGCCGGCCCCTGCCGGTCTCCTTGAAGCTGTCCGGGCGGTAAAGGCTAACGCGATAACGCTAAAGGACCTGAGTTCTCTTTTAAGGCCTTTCGCCGGAGAACCTGAATTCTCCGAAGAGGCGCGGTCAATTTTGAACGAACCTTACGCGAGGGAAGTTCTGAGCGCCTTTAGAAGTTCTATTCTGGAAGTGGATACGCTTGATGAAAAAGTTTATAATCAAACGATGGACAGGGTAAAAAAAGCGACAAAGGAAAAGGGTCATAAGCTTCACATGCCCATAAGGTGCGCCCTTACCGGAGAGACCCATGGGATTGAGCTTGTAAAAGTGCTAACGCTCCTCGGCAAAGAGAGGGTGATCGGGAGATTGAGCGCCTTTCTTTAATGATTAAAATACAACGTGGAGGCTTTATGAAAAAAATTGTTTTAGCATTCTTATTTTTTGCCTTGATTAATATTCTTTCAGGATGCAGTCCATTTGTAGAAATTAAAAAAGAAAGTGATTTTACCATAGAGCAGAGAGAAAAGCTCTCAGTAATAAAAGTGTATGATAGAAATGAATTACCAGCGGGCAGTTATAGAATAATTGAGCAAAGCATTTGGGGAGTTTCATGTAAAAATCTACTCTGGGATCCTGCGGCTAATAGATACGATGCTCTTAAACAATTAAAAATGAAAGCGGTAGAGCTTAATGGCGACGGGTTGATCAATGTGCAATGCCGTGAAGTGAATAACGATTTAAGTGCGAATTGCTGGCACTCTTTTACCTGTTATGGGGATGTGATTCAATTAAAACTGCCTAAAGAAAAAGAGCCTGGAAAGACTCAACAGCCCGTTCAACTGCTCTAAATAAAGAAAAGCCAACAGGATTCAAAAGGTTTATCTGAAATAATGACTATCAGGATATACAATTCGCTTACAAGGCAAAAAGAGGATTTCGTCCCGCAGAACGACGGCAAGGCGACGATGTACGTCTGCGGGCCCACAGTCTACGACTTGAGCCACATCGGGCACGCGAGGAGCGCCGTCGCCTTCGATGTAATCTACAGGTACCTCAAGTTCAGGGGCTTTGAGGTAACGTACGCGAGAAATTATACCGATATCGACGATAAGATCATAAAGCGCGCGACGGAAGAAGGCGTGCCTCCGATGGAACTCGCGGAACGCTACATAAAGGCTTTTGACGAGGACATGGACGCCCTCGGGGTAAGGCTTCCCGACCACCGGCCCAGGGCGACAACGACCATAAGAAAAATAATAGAGGTTACCCAAACGCTTATCGACAAAGGGTATGCCTACGCGGTCGACGGGGATGTATACTATTCGGTGAGGCGCGCGAAGGATTACGGAAAACTCTCGGGAAAAAACATAGACGAACTCGAGTCCGGGGCGAGGGTCGATGTGGACGAGAGGAAAAACGACCCGCTGGATTTCGCCCTCTGGAAGGCCAGTAAACCCGGGGAGCCCTGGTGGGACAGCCCCTGGGGCAAGGGACGGCCCGGCTGGCACATAGAATGCTCGGCCATGTGCATGGAATGGCTCGGAGAGACCGTGGACATTCACGGCGGAGGCAAGGACCTCATATTCCCTCACCATGAAAACGAGATAGCCCAGAGCGAATCCGCCACGGGCAAAACCCCTTACGTAAAATACTGGCTCCACAACGGGTTCGTAAACATTGAAAAAGAAAAGATGAGCAAGTCCATCGGGAACATCCTCAACATAAGGGATGTGCTCCGCGACTATACGAGCGAGGCCCTGAGGCTATTCCTGCTCTCGAGCCACTACAGATCCCCGATAGATTACTCCAGGGATTCCCTGAAGGACTCTGAAGCGGCGGTGGAGAGGTTCTACAAGACCCTGCAGAGGATAGAGGAAGAGTGTCCCGAGGCTACCAAGATGGAGTTCTGCCCGTGCTGCAACCCCGATCTTTTCGCCTCCATACTTGAGGCCATGGACGATGATTTCAATACCGCGCAGGTCATCGGCGCGGTATTCAAGGAAGTAAACCGCGCCAACCGCATCCTCGATTCGGCAAAGGCAAAAGGAAAGGTCGAGGGGGTGGTAGAGCTGGCCTGCATAGTCTCGATCTTCAGGGAGGCCGGGTCTTTCCTCGGCATATTCGACGGATCTCCCGCCGATTACTTCCGCGGCAGGGCTTCGCATACAGCTATCTCAAAGGAAGAGATCGAGCGTTTAATCAAGGAACGGGAAGAGGCGAGAAAGAACAAGGACTTTAAAAAGGCGGACGGGATAAGGCAAGAGCTCCTTAAAAACGGGATACTTCTCGAAGACACCGCCAGGGGGACGGTCTGGACAGTAAAAAGCTGAGCCCCCCATTTTCTTCAAAATAATAATAGCTCAGGAAAGAAGTACGCATTAAAGCCTTTCATTGTAACCTTCCAAATGTTTTTATAAATTGAGGATTTCCATAGGTTTGCCGCTGGAAATTCCGAAAATGTAAAAAAATATTTTACTCCCGTGCCTGTCGTTCGCTATGCTTTTTCAAACCTTTATAATCTTTCAGGCATGGAATTAAAAATCTGCTATAATTGCGTATGGTGTTCTTAACAATTAACTTTTAAGGAGGATAAAATGAACCTGCGCGAAGAAATAGAAAAAGTGGCATATGAACTTTATGAAAAAGGCGGCAGAATCGGAAGGGATTTAGAGAACTGGCTTGAGGCCGAAAAGATCGTAATGGCAAGGCACAGGAAGGAACTCTCCGGAGCCGCGAAACAGATGGAACACGCAGCCGGGTCAGCCGCCCAAAAGGTCACGGAAGTATTGAAAGAAACGGTGACGGTCCTTAAGAACAGCGGCGAAAAAGGGCTTAAAAAAGACCAAACCAACGGCGGGGGCAAAGTCCTAAAACTCTTTAGAATTGCTTCTCAGCCGCTCCCCGGTTGTTTGATCAGACGCTTCTTCGAATCGGACAAAAAGACAAAGCAAGGTGGCGATACCGTAGCATTAAGTACCATCTTGCACGGCGCAAGTCCGTACCATTAAATACCATTAAAACCCTTCATCCTGGCCGGGTGAAGTAAAATTTATTCCTGGGTCTAACCGCCTGGATTTATTAGAGAGACTCCTCAGTTTCCCGCAACCGTTCTCATAAATCACCCGGCAATATTTTTTCACTCCCCGGCATCCCCCTTACGTAAATGGCCCTATCCTGCCCACGCTACGGCGCGACGGCCACCCGGAAAAAGGAGAGGGAGGACGGCGCATCCGGGCGGGCCCGGGGAGTATTATCCTGAGCCAAAAGTGTTGAATCTGAAAAAACTATTTTTTATTTAACCATTCCACGATTTCAGCGGACGTCTTTTCATCAAGGTCAAGGAACTTTATGCCCATCCCGGGTTCGTGCTTTAATGTCGCCGGGTCGTATTGCCTCCGCCAGGCGACAGCGCACCTCAATCTTATGTCGTGATCCATGCCGTGGAGCCTGAAGGATATATCGAACTCAGACCCTACTTCCATGGGGTTTACGGTCGTTATGAACATGCCGCCCTTGCCCAGGGTATTCGCGTAACCGAAAAATACCCCCTTTTTGCCCTCACCCTTGATCTTAAGGACCAGGACGGATTTCCTAAGGTGGTTTCTCCTGTCGGACCTTAGGAGAATGACATCCTCGTCTTCGGAACCTTTACCATTACCATTTCCCATAATGAATAACCTCCGCGAGCTGTTTTCTATCTTTCTTCACTTTTGCGAGCCCGTCCTTCGGATATCCTATGGCGACAAGTCCTACTACGTCTATCCGGTCCGGTATATTGAGTATCCGTTTGACCCTTGACGGATCGAAAGAAGCTATCCAGCATGTGCCGAGCCCCTCGGCTGTCGCGGCGCCGATCATCTCGGTTACGGCTATCGCCACATCGACCCAGGCGTAATTTACCTTATCGGCCTTCCTTACCCACGCTTCAACCGGGTCAGCGCAGGCGGCTATTATGACAGGCGCTCCCTTGAACCCGTCCCTGGTAAGGACATCGTTTAGTCCGGCGCGGTCTTTCTTCTCGATGACTATGAAATGCCAGGGCTGGCGGTTCGCGGCGCTCTGAGCCGTATTTAAAATCGTTAGAAGGCGGGATAGCTTATCCGGCTCAACGGGCCTGTCCTCGAACTCCCTGACGCTCCTTCTCCTGTCGTAAAGCTCGTAAAATATCTTTAATTTTTCTTCCAAAGCCGCCTCCCCGCCGCAGTTAAAGAGCCTTTATATAAGCGCGTCGACAAAATCCCTCGCGTTAAAATCCTTAAGATCTTCAAGCCCTTCGCCCACCCCCACGAAACGTATCGGGATCTTCAAATCCCTCGCTATGGGGATGATTATCCCGCCCCTGGCGGTGCCGTCGAGCTTTGTAAGGACGATGCCGGTAACCCCTACCGCCTCGTTAAAAAGCCGCGCCTGGTTTATGGCGTTCTGCCCGGTGGAGGCGTCGAGGACAAGGAGGTTCTCATGGGGCGCGTCATTAATCTCCCTTGAAATGACCCTCTTTACCTTCTTGAGCTCTTCCATCAGATTCACCTTGGTATGGAGCCTCCCCGCGGTATCTATGATGATGACATCCGACCTTCTCGATCTCGCGGCGCTCACCGCGTCGAATACGACGGCGCCAGGGTCTCCGCCCTGGGCCTGTTTGATTACCGGGCACCCTACCCTCTTACCCCAGCCTTCGAGCTGCTCTACGGCGGCGGCCCTGAACGTATCCCCCGCGGCGAGAAGCACCGATTTGCCCCCTGAGTTGTACCTGTACGCCAGCTTTCCTATCGTCGTGGTCTTTCCCACGCCGTTTACTCCGAGGACCATTATCACAAAAGGGTTTCTATCGATAGAAAGGGGCTTCTCGACTTCTTTAAGTATACTGTATATCTCATCCCGGAGAAACTCTTTCAGCTTCTCGACATCCTTTCCAGCCAGGACAGTCCTTAAGTGGTCGACTATCTCTGAAGAGGCCTTTACCCCGACATCCGACTGAATAAGGGATTCCTCGAGTTTTTCGAGTAAATCTTCCCTCGATGCCCCTGTAAAGGCAGTCTCCACGCTCCCCATTATCGCGTTATGGGTCCTCGCCAGTCCCGACTTAAGACTCGCAAAACCGGCCTTTACCCTGTCGAACATCCCCATAGAAGTTGACCTCTCGCCCCTGTGAACTCTTTCTTTTTTTAAACTTTTTATAACCTCAAGGGTTCTCCTTAAACTTTTATCTTTTAGCATAAAAAAACATATTTTTAAAGTTTTTTAAACAGTTACTACGGCGAATATCCTTATTTTTTAAAAGCTGATGATAATGAAACGATTTTTTTAATTTTTTACTTGCTTCCCGCCAAAAAAATGATATATTACACTCCGTAAATAGTTTGTTACTCCTGATTACACAACTCGGATAATAAACACCCATCCCGGATCTCTCATCGCAGATCAGTCAAAATAATAAAAATCTCATCCGGACCCTCAACCAGGTTCCCAAATTAACATTTTACACCGGACGCGCCTTTATGTCTGTACGTAATCTCACAATAACGGCAGGCTCCATAGCGGCCATTTCAACGCTTCTTTTCCTTATCCTGGGCATCTATTCTCTCCACGGGATAGAGGGTTACACGGAACTGGCGGATTCTGTCTCAAACTTAAGCTGCCGCCTTGAGAGGATTTCGATACTTCTGGACAACCCTTCAGCAAAAAAAGAAATCCCGGACGAGATAAAAGGAACGGATGAACTCTTCAACTTTCTCTTAAAAGGCGTTTCCGCGGACCGGATAACCAGGGGAAAAGACCCAATCCTCTCGTCAAGGCTTTCCGGTAATATAGTTAGGTGGCAGGAGATAAGAACTGACCTCAAGACCGTTATAGCCGGCGAAACAATTAATAATAAAGACCCGCTCAAAAAAAGTATATTAATCCTTTCGGGGTCTGTCTTAAGCCTCTCCCCTCTGATAAAGGACGATTCACTGGTCTTAATCTCCCGGTATCGTAAGGCGATTGTAATTTTTTCCGCTTTTTTGCTCGTATTGATCCGGTTCAGCGCGGTATTCGTCATCAGGAGAATTCTCCTTCCGCTCGAAGAAGTAACTAAAGAAATGTCAGGAGGCCCGGAGGATTCCGGGAAAGGGGCTTCGGCGGCGAAGAAAGAAGGCCTCGCCCGGTTCGGCGAATTAGGCTGCCTCCTGGGACGCTACAACAAGCTTTCCCGCTCTCTCGAGGAATCGCTCGCCCATTACCGCGACCTTGTAAATACGATACCGGACGCGGTAGTGGAAATCGACAAGGACGGGAAAATAATTTTCATAAACGAGGCCGCTTCAGTCCTTACAGGCTACGCGAGGAAAGACGCGGTCGATAGAACCTATACCGACTTCATACCCCACGAAGCTACCCCGCATGTAGAGGAGGTCTTCAAAGCCGTTATGAAGGGCGAGACGGTCAAGGGGCATGAGTTCCCGATGAGGCTGAAAGACGGCCGCATAAGGTTCTTTGAGTTCTCCAGCGCCCCTATCTGGAAGAGGGCCGCGAACACGGAAGGCGGCACGGTCATAGGATGCCGCTCAGTGGGAAGGGATATCGATGAACGGAAAAAGATAATGGATGAGCTTAAAAACGCGAGGAAAGAAGCTGAGGAGACTTCCGGAAAACTTAAAAAGACGGTCGAAGACCTCGAAGATTTCGCTCTTCTTGCCGTCAGAAGGGAACTTAAGATGCACGAAATCAGGGAAAGGTTCCAGAAGCTGAAGGAAGAACGGCGATGACGTTAAGACTGAAGGACTAAAGAAATATCGCGAAGAGAAAAAATATGCGTATCGGCCGCATTTCAATAGAAGTGAAAAACGCTAAAGACGGTGTGGTTCCGATTATCTCCCAGATGGTCGACCCGATAATTGTAATAGATACAAAAGGGTCTATAACAGAAGCGAACAACGCCTTCCTTGAGATCCTCGGATACCGCGGGGAAGAACTCCTCGGAAAACCTTTCAGTCTTTTCCATGAAATATCCGCCCCTCTTCCCGTTGAGGCTTACGCCCAGGACGTAACCCTTGAGGCCCTTCTAAAATGGCGGAAACGGATCAAAGATATAAGCCTGCTATTTACCGCGAAAAGCGGCGGCAAGGTCATGCTCTCCTCGTCAGCCTCGGCCCTTCTTGACAACAAGGGAAACCCCTTTGCCTTCGTCATCGTCGCCAGGGACTCGATGGAAAAGGCGCGGCTTATCGAAGAGCTGAAGAGAACGAGGGATGTTCTCGAAAGGCGCGTAAATTATCTCGAAGACTTCAGGGACGGGATATTACACATGGTCCGCGAAATAGACAGCTCCGAAAGGGAGCTTGAGTCCGCCTGCCGGGATCTCAAGGAAACCCAGGACCAGCTGGTACAGTCCGGGAAAATGACCGCCCTCGGCGAACTCGCCTCCGCCCTTGCCCACGAACTCGCACAGCCGCTTACGATCATAAAAGGCCTTTCACAGAACCTACTTCAGTCGTCTGAAAAAACCGAACCTCAGCATGAAAAGTTTGATCTCATCGTACACGCCGCGAAAAAGATGGAACTTGTAATAAAACACCTGCGTATCTTCTCAAGGAAAGACTCGTCCCAGATGCGCCCGGTGGACCTGAATAGCGTTGTAAAAGAAGCCTTCGTCATGGTCAGGGAACTTTTATCGAGCCACTCCATAGAAATAAAGTTCAGCCTTTCGCCTCTGCCTCCCATACTCGGCTCCTCGACAAGGCTTGAGCAGGTCATAATAAATATCATAACCAACGCGAAAGACGCGATGCCCGGAGGCGGGACGATCGAGATCAGCACCAGGACGATCGAAGCCGCCGGGGGGAGTCTCGTAAGGCTGAGCATCAGCGACACAGGCACGGGCATACCCGAGGACAAGATAAAGAGGATCTTCGACCCCTTCTTCACTACCAAAGAGCCTGGTAAAGGCACGGGCCTGGGGCTTTCCATAAGCTATGGCATCGTAAAGGAGCATAACGGAGAGATAACCGTTGAGAGCGCACCCGGCAGCGGCACGGCCTTTCATATTACAATCCCGCCAATAGACCGTTAGAATAAACCCTCTTTTTTCCCGTCGCCGGCCTTCCGCCGGAAATGCTTTTAGACCCAACGGAAGCTTGATTGAAAGATTCTTAAAGGTATGTTATTAAAAGGGGGTAACATACTGACACAGGATGCTGAAAAATTAGGGGCGTACCTCCATGCTCGGCTCCCTTTTAGACATATTTTTCCCTCCCGTATGCCCGCTCTGCGAAGAAGACCTCATCGACGGGGTCCTCTGCGGCGGGTGCCACGGAAAATTCTCGGATAAAAAAATCAGCGGGCCCTTATGCGCTGTCTGCGGCGCGCCGTTCATGACCGATTCCCATGCCGCGAGGATCGGGACGGCAAGCGGGATCGGAAGGACCTGCGGCCGGTGTACTCTGGGAGATATCCCCTTTAAGGAGGCAAGGAGCGCCTTTGTGTACGATGGGGAAGTCGTCAGCGCGGTGCAAAGTTTTAAATACCGCGGAAAGACGATTCTCGCGGGGCCTCTCGGCGGGTTTATCGCGGAAGCCGCGCGTTTTTCAGTAAAGCCAGATATTATCGTACCAGTGCCGCTCCATGGCCGCAGGCTCAGAGCGCGCGGGTTTAACCAGTCGCTTCTGCTCGCCCGTCAGGTGGCGAAAAGGCTCGCTTTAAGAGTCGACTACCTGAACCTGATAAGAGTCCGCCCGACATGCCCGCAGACGGGACTTAAAACAAAAGAGAGGGAGGGTAACGTAAAAGGCGCGTTTGATGTTAAAAAAGAAACTGTCTTCAGAGGCAAAAGAGTTCTCCTCGTGGATGATGTATTTACAACGGGCTCTACCATAAAAGAATGCGCCCGTGTCCTTAAAAAAGCCGGCGCCGAGGTCCTCGTAGCTACGTTGGCGAGGACGGTCAAGGCATAATTTTTTATAAAGGGGAAATGATGGGTAAAACCGTATCTATTAAAAGACTTTCTTTAGAGCTAAAAAAGCTCCGCAAAAAAGGTAAAAAGATAGTCTTCACGAACGGGTGTTTCGACATAATACACGCAGGGCACGTGAGATACCTGAGAAAGGCCCGCTCATTGGGAGACCTCCTCGTCGTAGGGCTTAATAGCGACTCCTCCGTCAGAAGGATCAAAGGCGGCCTCCGCCCGATCGTGCCCCAGAAGGAGAGAGCCGAGGTAATGGGCGCCCTCTCCTTCGTCGACTATGTGGTAATCTTCAACGAACCCACCCCGATAAGGCTCATTAAGGCCGTAAAGCCCGATATCCTGGCCAAGGGCGCTGACTGGGCGGCAAAAAATATCGCAGGAGCGGATATAGTTAAGGAGGCCGGCGGAAGGGTCGCGAGGATCCCCCTTGTAAAAAGCAGATCAACGACGAATATAATTAAAAAGATATTGACCATCCATAAGCTTGACACCGAGAAAAATAAATAAACCCCCGCGTGTTTTAGACAACAAAAAGGGTAACCCTTCCTGGTTACCCTTTTTGTTGTCTAAGAATGAAATCCCCTCGCTTAGCAGTCGTAATAGAGGTAGAACTCGTGGGGCACGGGGCGGATCCTGACCGGGTCGGCCTCTTTCTCTTTCTTGTACTCCATCCACGTATCGATGACGTCATGGGTAAAAACATCGCCTTTTAAGAGGAAGGCGTGGTCGGCCTTCAGAGCCGCGAGCGCCTCTTCAAGGGAGCCTGCGGCCGACGGGACCTTCGAGAGTTCCTCGGGTGAAAGCCCGTAGATGTCCTTATCGAGGGGTTCGCCCGGGTCTATCTTATTCTGGATGCCGTCGAGGCCCG
>CAVSHY010000003.1:0-7709 GCA_963727865.1 uncultured delta proteobacterium
AAAGAATTCGGCTATAAGCCGGAATAATAAAAAATAAATGAAACCGATAGTCGCCATAGTAGGGAGGCCGAATGTCGGCAAGTCGACCCTTTTCAATAAGCTCGCAGGAAGGAAAAAGGCTATAGTCGCCGATGAACCCGGGGTTACGAGGGATCTCAACTTCGCCGCGGTTGAGGAACTCGGCAGGGCCTTTACCCTGGTCGATACCGGCGGGTTTGAGACCGCGCCCGATGACACGATACTTAAACAGGTCAGGGATCAGGCCCGCCTCGCCATAGAGGACGCCCATCTCATTATCCTCCTTATGGACGGCAGGACAGGACCGACCCCGCAGGATAAAGACCTTGTGGAGATGCTCCGCAGAACCGATAAGAAGGTTATCTACGCGGTAAATAAGGTCGACTCCGCCAGGAGGGAAGCCGAACTCGCGGAGTTCTATTCCCTCGGCCTTAAAGACCCCCTCCCGATATCCGCCGAGCAGGGCAGAAACCTGAATGAGCTTATAGACGCCATAATAGCGCTTCTTCCACCGGCGCGGGAGGAAAAAGAAGAGGAAGACCGCGTTAAAGTCGCCGTCGTCGGAAGGCCCAATGTGGGCAAATCGTCCCTCCTCAATAGATTAATAGGCAAGCAGAGGTCGATCGTAAGCGACAGGGCCGGAACGACCAGGGACGCCGTCGATACCCCTTTTGACCGCGAGGGCAATAGGTACCTCTTTATAGATACCGCGGGGATAAGGAAAAAGTCCAGGGTGAGCCTGACCGTCGAGTCGTACTGCGTAATAGAGGCCTTAAAGAGCATAGACAGGTGCGACTGCGCACTCCTTGTCCTGGACGCAGCGGCGGGTGTTACGGGCCAGGACGAGAAGATAGCGGGGATCATAGAAGAGAAGAAAAAGTGCTGTGTCATAATCGTAAATAAATGGGACCTTGTCGAAAAAGACACCCGCACAGTGGATTTCGTGACCGATACGATAAGGGAAAAGCTCCCTTTCATAGCGTACGCGCCTGTGCTTTTCATTTCGGCCCTTACGGGGCAGAGGGTATCGAAGATATTCGAGACGGTAGATACGGTCATTGAAAAGAGCAGGCAGAGGATATCAACTTCAAACTTGAATACCGTGCTTGAAGGCATAATTTCAAGGCACAGCCCTCAGGTCTACAGGACCAAAGCGGTAAAGTTTTATTATATAACCCAGACAGAGGTTTCCCCTCCGACCTTCGTAATCTTTACTAATTTTCCAGAAGGCGTGGAGGATTCGTACAAAAGGTTTATGGTTAACTCGCTCCGGGAGGCGCTTGGCCTGGATAACGTCCCGATCCGGTTATTTTTCAGAAAAAGGCACTAACGATGATAAAGACCTTCGTCATACTGTGGGAGGCCGCAAAGCTATTCAAAAAAGTAAACGCCTTCAAGAGCGCGGCCGCCATATCCTTTTACGCCCTGTTTTCCCTGATCCCTCTCATGCTTTTGATAGCCTCCGCCCTCGGCTTTATAATCGGGAGAAATATGGTTGTCCTCGATAAGATCCTCGCCATGGTTAAAGAGGCGTTCCCGTACGCCAGCGAAAGAATCATAGGGGATCTGAAAGGGCTTCCGCAGACATGGAAGCCTTTTGGCTGGGTGGGACTTTTGTCGCTATTGTATGGCGCCGAGCTGGTCTTTGGGGCAACGGCAGACCGCCCTTACCGAGATATTCGAGACATCCCATAAGTACGGCTTTATCAGGACAAAGATCATTAATCTCTTTGTGCTTTTATTATCCGTAATCATGGTATTCCTGTCGATAACAATGACGGCGGCATCCAAGATCCTTAGTGAAGCGGACATTCATAACTCCGGCCTCAAACTCCCCTTTTTTTTGCTTCATGGCCTGGCCTTTAAGCTCGTTATCCCTTTCCTCCTTGTGACGATAACCATAACCCTCGTTTACAGGATGTTTTCAGGCCCGAATCTGAACCTCCGTTACGCGTTTTACGGGAGCCTCATCTTTACCGTCCTCTGGGAGACGGCAAAACAGTTTTTCGCCTGGTATGTCTCACACTTTACGCACTATCATAAGATCTACGGATCCCTCGCCGCCCTGATGATATTCCTTATCTGGATATTTTACTCCGCGAACATGCTTATCCTCAGCGCGGCTATAGCCCGGTCGGCTTACAGCAACAGGGGGGCAAGGGGGAATGTGAGGAGGATAAGGAAAAGGCTGTAATAAACGGGCTTTTCGATACATTTAAACATGACAATGATCATATGATTACACGGGCCAAGGGCGTATTTTTATAAAAGATTTTTATTGTAATATCGTTTTACATATGACAAAATAGGGTGTTATTTATTTAACCGGTCAACATTTGCCTGAGAGGACTTTTAGATGAACCAATTGTATAAAAACATAGCCATGTGGCTTATAATAATAGCCACGGTTGTGCTGATGTTTAACCTTATAAGCTATAAGCAGCCTTCCTTGGAAAAGGTCGTCTTCAGCGACTTCATACATGAAGTCGAGAACGGAAATGTCGCCGAGGTAACCATTCAGGGCAATGACATCGCCGGAAAATTCAAGGACGGCAAGACCTTTAAGACCTTCTCGCCCCAGTACCCCGACCTTGTAAACAAACTCAGGGCAAGCGGAGTTAAGATATCGGCCGAGCCGGTTGTCGAGACGCCGTCGTGGGGGAACATTTTTGTCTCATGGTTCCCGATGCTGCTTCTTATCGGCGTATGGATATTCTTCATGCGCCAGATGCAGGGCGGGGGAGGCAAGGCCATGAGCTTCGGCAAATCGAGGGCTAAGCTCCTTACCGAGAACCAGCATAGGATGACCTTTAAGGACGTAGCCGGAATAGAAGAGGCGAAGAACGAGGTCGAGGAGATAATAGAGTTTCTGAAAGACCCCAAGAAGTTCACAAGGCTCGGCGGCCGGATACCGAAGGGAGTGCTCCTTGTAGGCTCTCCCGGAACAGGAAAGACTTTACTCGCCAAGGCGATAGCCGGGGAGGCCGGAGTCCCGTTTTTCTCCATTTCCGGCAGCGACTTCGTCGAGATGTTCGTCGGCGTGGGCGCTTCCAGGGTGCGTGACCTCTTTGTTCAGGGAAAGAAAAACGCCCCCTGCATTATATTCATAGACGAAATAGACGCCGTGGGCAGGCACAGGGGAGCCGGCCTTGGCGGCGGGCATGACGAGAGGGAGCAGACCTTAAACCAGCTCCTCGTCGAGATGGACGGCTTTGAGAGCAACGAGGGGGTTATAATAATCGCGGCCACAAACCGCCCTGATGTGCTTGACCCGGCGCTCCTCCGTCCGGGCAGGTTCGACAGAAATGTGATAGTCCCCAAACCTGACATAAAGGGCAGGGAAGAGATACTCAAGGTGCATACGGCGCGGACCCCGATCTCTGCCGATGTGAACCTCGATGTCATAGCCAGGGGCACGCCGGGCTTTTCAGGGGCTGATCTTGCCAACCTCGTGAACGAGGCCGCCCTGCTCGCGGCAAGGAGAGGCAAGGAAAAGCTCGATATGGTCGAATTCGACGACGCGAAGGATAAGCTCCTCATGGGCAGCGAAAGGAGGTCCATGATAATAAGCGACGCCGAGAAGACCAATACCGCGTATCACGAGGCCGGGCACACGCTTGTGGCAAAGATTATTCCGGGCACCGACCCTATACACAAGGTCTCGATAATCCCGAGGGGGATGTCCCTGGGACTCACTCAGCAGCTGCCCATAGACGAAAGACATACTTATAACAGGGAGTATCTCCTGAATAATATTTGCCTCCTTATGGGCGGCAGGGCCGCTGAGGAACTGATACTCAAGCACATGACCACTGGCGCCGCCAATGACATCGAAAGGGCGACCGAAATAGCCAGAAAGATGGTCTGCGAATGGGGCATGAGCGAAAAGCTCGGGCCGCTCACTTTCGGCAAGAAGGAAGAGCATATTTTCCTCGGGAAAGAGATGGCCCAGCGCCGGGACTTCAGCGAAGAAACCGCCGAGGAGATAGATACGGAGATCAAAAAGATCGTAACGGGGAACTATATAAGGGCCAAAAAGCTCCTTGAAGATAATATCGGTTTGCTCCACAGGATCGCGAAGGCGCTTCTTGAGAAAGAGGTCCTTGACTCGTCAGAAGTAGACAAGCTTATCTACGGCAATGGTTCAAACGGTGAAGGCGCGTCCGGCGGCGGCGGCGGCGGAGGAGCAAGGCCCCCGGATATTCAACCCGAGGACGCGGCCCAACTCGGGGTTGCCTTGAAGTAAATCGGCGGATTTAGCCGGGTTTACGGCCGCGTATGAAAATGCATAGCGAGCGTCCTGCCCGCAGCTTGCTGCGTGGTAAGAGCGAATAGAATTCTTAAAGTCCTACGCGAGACGCCTCTCCTTGTCAGGCGCCCCATGAAGGACTCTGAAAAAGTCCTACGCGAGACGCCGCTTATTTTCAGGTTCTCCATAAAGGACTCTGAAAAAACTTACATTTGGAAGATTAAGCGCGGTCTTCCGCGGGGAGCTTCAATTATTGTCAGCAAAACCCTTCAACGCGCCTCAGGAAAACCGGTTAGACGTTCGCTTTTAGAGGCCGGGTACGCGGTTTTTTCTTGAGCTCGTCTTTTACCCTGGCGGGGGCGGAAATTTTAAATACTTTTACCCGGGCGGATATTTTAAATAATCTCGGGCGGAGACCCTGTTGAGGTTACCTGTCAGATGCCTTGAAATAACTTCGATAGAAAGATCACATTCCGAGATGACTCGTATCGGCGTAGACCCCGCCGGCATCCGGATCATGGCCCCGAAACATTTCCATTATAACCTGAAGGTCGAAGGTCTGACCCCTGCTCAGGCAAACATAATCAAACAGGATATGCTGTCAATCGGCGGCGAAGCTGCGGTCGCAAGAGGTGTTGCTTCATGCGCCGTTCAGTCGACGGACGCTATCGTCTCCGGGACGATTAAGCAGTTTAATATCCTCCTCGAAAAATTAAGGACGCAGAACTTCGGACTCCCCGAGGTCGCTCTGGACTTAAGAGAAGTTTTCGAGAATATCGGTCGTAAAAGTTTTACGGTCAGGGGGCGCGCCAAGAGCTGGACGATAGGCCCCCGGACCCTTATCATGGGGATACTTAACGTTACTCCCGATTCTTTTTCCGACGGCGGGCGGTTCTTTGAGAAGAATAAAGCGGTGGAAAGAGCCCTCCAGATGGCGGAAGAAGGGGCTGATTGGATAGATATCGGCGGGGAATCAACGAGGCCCAACGCGGAGCCTCTTCTTCTTGAAGAGGAGCTTAAGAGGGTTATCCCGGTTGTAGAGGCCCTTTCAGGGAAAGTCGACATCTCCATCGATACCACGAAGGCCGAGGTGGCAAGGGAGGCGCTTGATGCCGGAGCGGAGATAATAAACGATGTAAGCGCTCTTGGCCTTGACGCGCACATGATTCGGGTATGCGCCGAATATAAGGCGCCCGTAGTCCTTATGCACATGAGGGGCACTCCCCTGACTATGCAGAAGGACGTGGAATACCGTGACCTTACGGGGGAAGTCTTTAATTACCTTTTATCGAGGGTCAACTACGCGGAGAGTTCCGGCATAAACCCGGAGAGGATAATCATAGACCCCGGGCTCGGATTTGGGAAATCAAGGGAAGGGAACCTTGAGCTTATAAGGCGCTTATACGAGTTTAAGGCCATTGGAAGGCCCATACTCGTGGGGCCTTCCCGCAAATCATTCATCGCTAAGACCATTGGCGGCGCCGCTGGCGCCGAAGGCGTCGAAAGCGGCACAATAGCGGCTGTTACCGCTTCCGTACTGGGCGGCGCGCAGATCATCAGGGTCCATGATGTAAGACGTTCGGTCCAGGCGGTCCGGATCGCGGAAGCCATACGGGACGGCGGGGAAATATTGAGCGAAGTCGAAGCGGTTTCTTAGGAGCGCATTTACCGTATTTTATATCCTTAAATTGAGAAGTCTAATAATGCTTGAGCATATCGTCAGGATAAATAATATAATTTCGTTCTTTGACATAATTATCGTAGCGGTTGTCCTCTACTGGCTTATGCTGATGTTCAAGGGGACAAGGGCTGAAAGGATGCTCTGGGGGCTTGCCGTAATTGTCATAGTATATTTCGTATCCCAGAGGGTTGAGCTCCTTACCTTGCACTGGATACTCAGCAACTTTCTCGGTTCTATCGTGATTTTTATCATAGTCGTTTTTCAGCAGGATATAAGGAAGGCGCTTGTCCACATGGGCAAGCCCTTCAGTTCCCGCGATATCATAAGGTCAGGCGGGGTTCTCGAAGAGATTACAAAAGCCGCCTCACAAATGTCAAAGTCAAAGACCGGCGGGCTTATCGCCTGCGAAAGGAATATCGACCTGGGGGAATATACCGGGTCAGGGGTTGATATCGACGCCAAGGTTTCAACGGAGCTCCTGCTTTCCATATTTAATACCGATTCCCCCATGCATGACGGGGCGGTTATTGTCCGGGGCGGCAGGATATACAAGGCGGGGTGCATACTCCCGCTGACCGGAAAGGAATTGGCCAGGCCGCTCGGTACGAGGCACAGGGCCGCGATAGGGCTGGCGGAGGAGACGGACGCCGCTATAATAGTTGTGTCCGAGGAAACGGGAGAGATAACCCTCGCCGTTGAGGAAGAACTCTATGTAGGCCTTGACCCGGAGCGGCTCTATACGGATTTGAAACGCCTCTTCGCTCATAAGGAGAACTCCGGAAAATCATTTTTCTCATCGAAGGCCGGCGCGTGAAGGATTTATTATTAAAAAATTTGAGGCTTAAGATACTGGCCCTTGCTTTCGCCGCGGTTTTGTGGTTTTTTGTTGCCGGGCAAAGCAATACCGAGGTAGGCTTTCTCGTAACTCTGGGCTTTAAGGGAATACCGAGGGACCTGGTTATGACCAGCGCCCCTCCGGCGGAAGTCGAGGTCAGGGTCGTGGGGCCGAAGCTTTTCATAAATAACCTCTCGCCCACGCAGATAATAGCCGAGTTCGACCTCTCGGGCGCTAAAGATGGTCTCAATACCTACCATCTCACGCCCGCGGACATCGTAAGGCCCATGGGCATTAATGTTTCGATGATACGGCCGAGCTCTATCGATATAAGGCTTGAAAAGCTTGTAACGATAACGCTTCCGGTAAAGGTAAGACTCAGTGGAAGGCCCGCGGCCGGCTACAGGGTCTCCGCGTTAAGCGTAACCCCGGGGACTGTGAACGCCGGGGTTTTGAAAAGGCAGTTAAAAGAAATAGACACGATATATACGAAATCGATCGATTTAACGGGGCTTAAGAGATCAACTACCGTGACAGTCCCCCTCGATATCCCCGAAAGGCGGGTATGGAGCTTAAGCCCTGAAAAGGTTAATGTAAGGCTTGTAATCGAAAAAGAGAGGTCGAAAAATGGTTGAAAAAAAGCTCTTCGGCACGGACGGCGTAAGGGGGGTCGCCAATATGGAGCCGATGACCGCCGAGACGGCGTTGCAGCTCGGCAGGGCGATCGCTTATGTTTTTAAAAAAGAGGCGCGCCGCCACAGGATCGTGATAGGGAAGGATACGAGGCTATCCGGCTACATGTTAGAGAGCGCGATGGTGGCGGGTATCTGCTCTATGGGCGTGGACGCCATACTGGTCGGGCCGCTCCCGACCCCTGGAATAGCGTAGCAATACGCAACGAAACAACGAAGAGACGCTACATAACA
>CAVSHY010000004.1:0-22665 GCA_963727865.1 uncultured delta proteobacterium
AAACCGCTCGATCCTCCAGCGCCTCCTGGGTTATCTCTCTTTTTCTATTACCTGCTTCTTCGCCCTGTTGCGCGCACAAAGCGCGGACTATGTGTTCGCGGATTCTCCTCCCCTGTTCTTGGGAATTCCAGGTTGGCTCGCCGCCAAACCTGGCGGACCCGGCTGGTGTTCAATGTTGCGGACTTGTGGCCTGATTCGGCGCGCGCCTTGGGGATTCTGCGAAACGGATGGCTGATGGATCTGGCCAGCGGGCTAGAGGCCTGGATCTATCGCCACGCGGATTACGTTACCGCCGTCACCGACGGCATTCGTCAAACCTTGCTCCAGGTAAAACATCTTCCGCCTCACAAAGTGCTCTTCCTGCCGAACGGAGTTGACACCGACCTCTTCTGTCCTGCGGACGCCGATGAACCGCTGAAGCGAAGTCTGGGACTCGCCAATAAAAAAGTGGTTCTCTTATGCCGGAAATCACGGATATGCGAGCGGATTGGAGCAGCTTCTTCGTGCCGCGGATCGTCTTCGCGCCGATTCATCGATTCACTTTCTGCTCGTCGGCGATGGGCCGGAAAAATCACATCTGTTGCAAATGGCTGTGGATCTCGACCTGCCAAACGTATCGTTTACGGATTCGGTGCCCTTAAACCGATTGCCGGCGCTTCTCTCAATTTGCGACTTGGCGGTGGTCACTCTTCGCAAAGCTAGGATCACCGAAGGAGCTCGTCCCGCCAAAATGTTTGTAATGATGGCGGCCGGGAGCCGATCGTCCTCGCCGCACACGGCGAAGCGGCCAACTTGCTCACAGCGGCAAATGCTGGTGTCGTTGTTCCACAGCAGGACCCCGTCGCTCTTGCAGCGGCGATCAAGAATCTTCTCAGCGACCCAGCCAAGGCGCGACGGCTGGGAATGAATGGACGACAGTTCGTAACGGATCACTTCAAATGGTCGTTGCTCGTTCGCGATTGGCTGGAACAACTCCAAGGCTGCTCTCCTTCGAGCGCACGCTCGCCGCAGACACTCCCACGAATGGAAGAGGACGCCCGTGAATCGGCCTGACGACCGGTTCACCGTGAATCCGACCCCTCGGCGGTTCCCCGATCCATCCCACCGATTGGAAGTACAACGGTCGCTCCTGGTCTCATGACCTCCGCGCAAGAATCAATGCCCATAACTGAGGCCCGGTCTACAGAAACCCGGCGTCCAGAACCCTCGCCTCCGGAACCGGGGCCGATCGGATTGTCCCGAGCCCGGGGCCGCTTTATGTCCCACGTTCTCGCGTTGATGACCGGGAACGGAATCGCTCAGGCGGTGCAGTTTTCGGGAACGCTGGTGCTGGCTCGACTCTGCGCTCCGGAAAGCTTCGGCATCTTCGCCCTGTTCCTGACCGTCGTCTCACTCTTTTCGGTGCTTGGCGGGGGGCGATACGAACTTGCGATCATGCTACCCGACTCCGACGAAGAGGCAGCGAACGTTCTGTTCCTGGCTACCTTTGTTGTGCTTGGCATCGCGGGAGTCAGCGCCTTGCGCTCAGTCTCTTTCATGGATCACTGGATCGCCTGTTCGGCGGAGCGGAAGCGATTTTTTGGCCCGGCAGCATACCGTTGGCCCTGTTCGTCAACGCCTTCTGGGGAGTGCTGACCTATTGGTTTGGTCGCATGAAACGCTTCCGCAGTGTGGCCCTTTCACGCGTATGGCAATCCGGCGGAACGGTGGCCGCACAAGTGGGACTACTCGGCTTACATTTGAGCGGAGGCCGCGCCTTGATCGATGGGTGGATCATTGGCCAATCGCTCGCCATGCTTTACCTGGTCGTTGAGGGCCTTCGCCTGGACGGACATTTCCTCATCAGGACATATAGCCTCCCGCTTATTCGCCGGTCGATAAGATAACGGGTCCGGGTAATATCTATGTCGCTACCGCGAAAAGGCTCGTCTTCGGCTCCGTTGATATCGACATGATAGCCGGCCCGAGCGAGATACTTATAATAAATGACGGCACGGGCGACCCCTCGTGGATAGCCGCCGACCTTCTATCCCAGGCGGAGCACGATGAGCTCGCTTCAAGCGTCCTTATTACGACTTCCCCGGAGATGGCGAAGGCGGTAAAAAAAGAAGTTGAAGCGATCCTTAAGGGCCTCGGCAGGAGCAAGATAGTTAGGGCATCCATCTCAAGTTATGGCGCCATCATACTCGCCGGCGACCTCGCGGAAGCGGCGAAACTCTCGAACCGGATAGCCCCTGAGCATCTTGAGCTTTTCGTTGAAAAGCCTTTTGACCTCATGAATCTCATAAGGAACGCGGGCGCGATATTCCTTGGAAGAAATACCCCCGAGGCCGCAGGGGATTACCTGGCAGGACCTAACCATACGCTCCCGACGGGAGGCACCGCCAGGTTCTCCTCTCCGCTCGGGGTCGATGACTTTGTAAAAAGGTCGAGCGTCATAGGTTTTACCGCTGAGGGCATAGGGTCCCTCGGTAAAGAGATAAAGAGGTTCGCGGAGATAGAAGGTCTGACGGCGCACGCCAGGAGCGTGGAAGCGAGACTGAAACGGCGTAAAGAAAGTCTTTAGAATACTATTTTAAAAAGGAGCTCCTGAAAATGGCGCGCAAGGCTAAAGTAACCAGGAAGACCAGAGAGACCGATATTACAGTGGAAGTTAATCTCGACGGGAGCGGCGTAAACGACATTAAAACGCCTATCCCCTTCCTGGACCATATGCTGATGAACCTTTCAAGGCATGGCCTTGTTGACTTAAAGGTCAGGGCAAAAGGCGATATAGAGGTGGATTTCCACCATACGATAGAGGACGTCGGCCTCACGCTCGGCGAAGCGGTCAAGAAGGCCGCCGGGGATAAAAAAGGCATTACTCGGTGCGGCTCCGCCGTTGTCCCAATGATGGACGCCCTGTCGACGGTCGTACTCGATATGAGCGGCAGGCCTTATTTTAAGTTTACCGCTTCTTCCGAGACTTCCGCCCTTACGCAAAGGATATTCCCTTATGACCTCGTTAATAAGGCGGAAGATGGTTTCGACATAGGCCTGGTGCAGGAGTTCATGATGGCCTTCGCCAATAGCGCCGGAGTCGACCTTCACATAACCCTTCACTACGGAAGGGACCTCCACCATTCCATCGAATCGATCTTTAAGGCGTTTGGAAGGGCCTTGAAAGAAGCCATCGGCAAGAACTCAAGGATTAAAGGGGTGCTCTCCACGAAGGGTAAGTTATAATGAATCCGTAAGGCTGCCGCAGAACAGCCTTACGGATTCAGTTCATGCTATTGGAGAAATTTCCATGATATCCATAATAGACTATGACATGGGGAACCTGAGGAGCGTTGAGAAGGCCTTTGAGAAGGTGGGGGCAAAGGCCACTACGACGCGGGACCCAAAGGTCATAATGAACTCAAGCCACGTGGTCCTTCCCGGCGTGGGGGCGTTCAAGGACTGCATGAAGAACCTCGAAGACTACGGGCTCGTAGAGCCGATACTTAAGAGCATCGGTTCGGGTAAGCCTTTTCTTGGGATATGCCTGGGGCTTCAGCTCCTCTTTGAGGAGAGCTCGGAATTCGGGACGCATAAGGGCCTCGGGGTCATAAAGGGAAAGGTCGTGCGCTTCCCTTCCGGGAAGGTCTCAGGCGACTCAGGCGAAGAACTCAAGGTCCCGCACATGGGATGGAACGATGTGAAAATGGAGAAGGGATCGAGAGTCCTTAAAGACATGGGTGACGGTTCGTTCTTCTATTTTGTCCACTCCTATTACGCCGTCCCGGTGGATAAAGGGGTTACGCTTACTACAACCGATTACGGGGTGAAGTTTACGAGCAGCGTTGAAAAGGACAATGTCATCGCCTGCCAGTTCCATCCCGAAAAGAGCCAGAAAGCGGGGCTCAGGATCTTAAAAAATTTCAGCGCCTTAAGATAGCGTCTCGCTGAAAAAAGCTGGGGGAGACTTTCTGTTTTTTAGCGGATATTTATGACCCGATAGCTTTTTAAAAGCTTCTGTGTCATTTTTAAACATTGGGCCGCTGGTTAATTAATCCGGCTTACGCGAAGGACTCCAGAAAAAAAGATAGTTTATGCGCTGAAAAGTTCCCCCCAGACCCCTTTCAAAGACTTTTAAAGTCCCGGTAGAACCGTTCTTAATTAAAGGTGGTTTTGGGAGGGACTCTAAAAATTTTTGGAGAGGTTCTCTCAAAAACCCGCGGGCGGGGAGTTAAAAAAACTTGTTAATCATTCCGGCTATCGACATAAAGAATAAAAGGTGCGTGCGTCTTACCCAGGGGAGGATGGATCAGGAGACCCTTTACTCAAATGACCCCTCGGAAGTCGCCCGTAAGTGGGGATCCCAGGGCGCCGGGCTTATCCACCTTGTTGATCTCGACGGCGCCTTAGAGGGCAGCGCTAAAAACTTTGAGGTCATAAAAAAGATTACGGAATCGATAAAAGTCCCTGTCCAGATAGGCGGAGGCATCCGGGATGTTAAAACAGCCGGTGCGTATCTTGAGATGGAGGGGGTGAAAAGGATTATCATAGGGACCGTCGCCTGTGAGAACCCACGGCTCCTTTCAGACCTGACCAAAAGATACCCCGGGAGGATAGCCGTGGGGATAGACGCGAAGGGGGGCAGGGTCGCGATAAAGGGCTGGGAGACCGTAACCGGTGTAAGGGCGGTTGACCTGGCCAAAAGGCTGGAAGGGGAGGGGATCTCGTGCATTATTTTTACGGATATTTCGAGGGACGGCATGCTTGGAGGGCCCAATGTCGAGGCTACAAGGGAGATAGCCGAATCAGTAATAGTCCCTGTCATAGCCTCCGGAGGCATATCCTCGAAAAAAGATATAGAATCCTACAAAAATGTACGGCTTGAGGGTATAATAGTGGGTAAGGCTCTGTATTCGGGCGATCTTGACCTGAGGGAAGCGATAGCCGTTGCCGCCTCGTAAAATTAAATAAAATGCTCACCAAACGGATAATACCCTGTCTGGACGTAAAAGACGGACGTGTTGTAAAGGGCGTAAGTTTCGTGGAATTAAGGGACGCCGGGGATCCGGTGGAATCGGCGAAGGCTTATGATGAGCAGGGCGCCGATGAGTTGGTCTTTCTCGATATAACCGCGTCCCACGAGAAAAGAAAGACCATATTGGATGTCGTTGAAAAGACCGCTTCCGACGTCTTCATGCCGCTAACCGTCGGCGGCGGCATAAGGACGGTCGAGGATATAAGGGAGCTTCTGCGGGCCGGCACCGACAAGGTGTCGATAAATACCAGCGCCGTTGAAGACCCCGATTTCGTGAGGAGGGCTTCCGAGAGGTTCGGAAGCCAGTGTATCGTTGTGGCGATAGACGCCAGGAGAAGGGGTTCCTCATGGGAGGTATACACCCACGGCGGGAGAAAGCCGAGGGGTATCGACGTCATAGGATGGGCGAAAAAGGTCGAATCCCTGGGGGCCGGAGAGATCCTCCTTACAAGCATGGATAAGGACGGAACAAAGGACGGGTACGACCTCGAGCTTACAAGAACGGTTTCCCGGAACGTCACCATCCCTGTGATAGCCTCAGGCGGGGCCGGCACCCTTGAACATATCTATGAAGCGTTTACGGAAGGGCTTGCGGACGCGGCGCTCGCGGCGTCTATCTTCCATTTCGGGGTTTTTACCATACCTCAGACAAAAAGGTACCTTGAAGAGAGGGGTATCTCAATAAGGCCCCCTGGTCTTTAAGGAGTTTTTACGGAATCCGGTCCGGGGATATCAACGGACCCCGTTATTAAAATGGACAACAAGAGCACGGGTTTTTTAAAGTTCATAATAGGATATAAGGCCTTCTGCAGTTTCGTAGAGCTTATCATATCCTTCAGCTTCTATAAACTCATCAACAATAACGTCGAAGAAGCTATTACAAGGCTTGCTATAAACTATAACTTTGACATAGATAACAGGATAGCGAGTTCGATGATAAAGCAGGTCGGCATGCTCGGAAACGGCGCTATCGTAAGCATCACTTTTATAGCTTTGTTTTTAGGCGTTCTTAACCTGATAGAAGCCGGGGGCCTCTACCTGAAAAGGTCCTGGGCCGAATGGCTTACGGTCATCGCGACAGGCGTTTTAATACCTTTCGAGCTCTACAAGGTGGCCGTAAGCGCCTCTTTTTTTAAGGTGGTAATCCTTGTGGTCAACTCCGCGATCGTATATTATCTCGCGAGAAACAGAAAACTTTTCAAAAGAAAGCACCCCGGCGCCGTGGACCTTCTGAACAATGAATAAGCTATCGGTTGTAATACCCGTTTATAACGAGAAGGACTGGATAATAGAGATACTCCGCAGAGTTAAGGCCGTGGAAATCGATAAGGAGATCATAATCGTAGACGACTGCTCGACCGACGGGACAAGGGAGATTTTAAAAGACCTCGCCTCAAAGGGGGAAAAGGTCATCTTTCATGAAAAAAACATGGGCAAGGGCGCGGCGCTCCGGACGGGCTTTAAAAACGTTACGGGCGATTATGTCATTGTGCAGGACGCGGACCTCGAGTACGACCCCGAGGACTACCATAAGCTCATCGCCCCAGTACTTAAGGGTAAAGGCGATGTTGTCTACGGCTCAAGGTTTACCGGGGAACGGAGGAACATGTTTTTCCATCATTGGGTCGGCAACAGAATCCTGACCCTCATCACGAATATCCTCTATAATACGACCATTAGCGACATGGAGACCTGCTACAAGCTCTTTAGAAGCGATATAATCAAAGGCGTCAACATAAAATCGAACAGGTTCAATTTCGAACCCGAAATAACGGCGAAGGTCCTTAAAAAGGGCATAAGGATATATGAGGTTCCCATCTCTTATACCGGGCGTGAGTTTTCTGAAGGCAAAAAGATAACCTGGGTAGACGGCTTCTCCGCCTTATGGACGCTCATAAAATATAGGTTTATTAATTGAAATCGTCGGAAACCCGAAATAAGCTTCAAAAATCAAAAGGTTCTCCAGGGCTGTCCCCTGTCGGATTAAATAAACAAAAAACTTGATTTAGAGAGAAATAAGTAGTATAAATTTTGTTTACCGTAAATCCTCTTTTTGGCCTTCAGGGCAGAGGGGCTCAGCCTTGAAAATGCAACGCGAGCGTATTTCCCGCTGCTTGCAGCGGGGACAAGCGAGCGAATAGGACTTTTAAAGTCCGAAGCTCCACGCCGCTCTTTTTCAGGCGCCCCATGAAGGATATTTTTAACGTCCTACGCGAAACGCCGCTTATTTTCAGGTTCTCCATAAAGGACTCTGAAAAAACTTACATTTGGAAGATTAAGCGCAGCTTGCTGCGGGGAGCTTCAAACATTTTTTAGCTGAAGAACCGGTAAAAAAATGAACACGGGATAAAATTCCCGGGCGGAACCGCGTAACAGGTACCCGGTACGCGAAAACTAAAATCCTTGTCCCGTAAAAACTGGACAAACCCGTTTCCGAAAACGGGGAACCATAAGGAGGAAAAATGAATAATTACGAAACGGTCTGCATCGTAAAGCCGGACGTGGGGGATGACGTGGTTAAGGGGATCGTCCAGAAGGCAACCTCTACTATCGAGAGCGGGGCCGGGGAAGTAAAAAAGCTCGAAGAATGGGGGAGGAGAAGGCTCGCTTACAGCATCGGGAAGAAAAACGATGGCTACTATTTCATCGTGAACTATTTAAGTTCCCCTGAGACCAGTAAGGAACTTGAACGCCTTTTAAGGCTTAACGAGAATGTCCTCCGTTACCAGACAGTCCGGGTGATCGAAAAGAAGGCCGTCGCGGTTGAAGCGCAGGCTGAACCCGCTAAAAAAGTGGAAGAAGTAAAGGGAGGGGAAAATGGATAAAAGACCGGATAGGGGACGGGAAAGAAACTCCGCTGAAGCACGCGGGCCGGAAGGCGGAAGAAGGACCTACCAGAAGAAAAAAGTCTGCCGTTTCTGCAAAAACCCGGGTATTACCATAGATTATAAGGACGCCAAGGCCCTCCGGCCTTACATAACCGAAAAGGGCAGGATAATGCCAAGGAGGATCTCCGGCACCTGCGCCAAGCATCAGCGCGTAATAAGCTCGGCCATTAAGCGCGCGCGCCATCTGGCGATAATCCCCTTTACGGCGACAAGCCTTTAGGGGTCGAAGAAAGAATCCACAAGGAGCATTTTGACATGAAGGTAATACTGAAGAAAGAAGTTTATAACCTCGGCAAGTTCGGGGAACAGGTCAAAGTCGCGGAAGGTTACGCGAGGAATTATCTTATTCCGAAAGGGCTCGCCATAGAGGCTAATGCCGGGAATTTAAGGCAATTCGAAGCCGAAAAAGACGCCTTCTTAAGGAAAGCGCAGGTAGGAAAAGAGAAGGCGGAAAAGCAACGCCTCGAGATCGAGGCCCTCATCCTTACTTTCCGGAGGAAGGCCGGCGAGGACGGGAAACTCTTCGGTTCCGTAACCTCACACGATTTGGAAGAAGAACTGAAGAATAAGGGGTTCGCTATTGAAAGGAAGGATATAATCCTTGCAGAGCCCATCAAAACCCTCGGCGATTTTACTGTAGCTGTGAAACTCCACCCTGAAGTTACCGCGAGTATCAAGGCAGGGGTGGTCAAAGAAGAATAGTCCGTATCCGCGGACACGGCTCCGGATGCGTTGAAGTGCGGAATTGGGGGGATCTTCCACGGGAGGTTTCCCCCGACCCGCTTTCAGCGATCTCCTGGCATCGGTCCCGAGATAACGGCAAACTTTCCGTATGGCGCTTCAGGCCCAAAAAGAGCTTACCCACAGGGCTCCCCCTCACAATCTGGAAGCGGAGCAGTCCGTCCTTGGCGGCGTACTCCTCGAAAAGGACGCTATAAACAAGGTCCTCGAGGTACTGTCTCCCGACGGGGCCGACTTCTACCATAACGCCCACGCCAGGCTTTTTGTGGGCATGGTCAAGCTTTTCGAAAAGAATACCCCCATAGACGCGGTTACGCTCGCCGACCTATTTAAGAATTCCGACGAGCTGAGTTCCGTCGGAGGCATATCCTATATCGGCGAGATAGCGGAGGCTACTCCCACGGCCGCGAATATCATGTACTACGCGAGGATAGTAAGGGAGAAGGCGCTACTCAGGAGGACCATAACGGCGGCTACCGAGATTATAACCCGGGGGTATGAAAGGGTTGAGTCGACGGATGAGTTTATCGATGAGGCTGAGCGCCGCATCTTCGAGGTCTCCCAGGACAGGGCTAAAAGGTCATTCTACGCCCTCAAGGATATAATCAAGGATACTTTCGAGAATATCGAGAAGCTCTATGAGAAAAAGACCCACGTTACTGGCGTGCCCACGGGCTTTAAAGACATCGATAGCCTTACGGCGGGACTTCAGGATTCCGATCTTATCATTATAGCCGGGCGTCCCAGCATGGGTAAAACCGCGTTCTGCCTCAATATCGCCGAGCATGCCGCGATAGAGGCGAATCAGCCCGTAGTCGTATTCTCGCTTGAAATGAGTAAAGAGCAGCTTGTCCAGAGGATGCTCGCTTCACGGGCGAAGGTGGATCTGCAGAACCTGAGGAGGGGTTATTTGAAGGACGCCGACTGGGGGAGGCTCACCACGGCCGTGGGCACTCTTTATGAGGCGCCCATATATATAGACGACGCCCCGGCCCAGTCTGTCCTTGAGATGAGGGCCAAGGCAAGGAGATGGAAAACTGAACTCGGGCTTAAGCTCGTTATTATAGACTACCTCCAGCTTATGAGGGGAAGAAAACAGGATAACCGCGAGCAGGAGATCTCGGATATCTCCAGGTCGCTCAAGGCGATGGCAAAGGAACTGCATCTTCCGGTGATAGCGCTCTCACAGCTCTCCCGTATGGCGGAGCGGAGAGAAAACAGCAGGCCCCAGCTCTCGGATTTGAGGGAATCCGGCGCAATAGAGCAGGACGCGGACGTGGTAATGTTCGTTTACAGGGAAGCGGTTTATAAAACATGTGAATGTCCGAAAGAACTCTGTACCTGCGGACTCAGGCGTAACGCCGAGATAATAGTCGCGAAACAGCGTAACGGCCCCACGGATACGGTAAAACTGACCTTCCTTAACGAGTTTACAAGGTTTGAAAACCAGGCGGCTTCGGACTACGACGCGCAGGGGGAATGGGTTGAATAGCGTACCCTCCGCGCGCCTGAGGCCGTAACCCAGGAATAATTCAGTTTCCCTCAAACATCCCTGTCAGCTCCTCACGCATCGGGTTCAAAAAGGATATTTTCCATTTTTTCTATCAGAGGTTTTCTTGGAAGAAATATACGCTGAAGTCGCCGTGGAATTGCCGGTAGAAGGCACCTTTAGCTACATAGTCCCTCCTTCTCTTAAGGGAGACGCCGGGGTCGGCAAACGCGCGATAGTTCCTTTCGGCAAGAGGACCGTAACGGCCTATATAGTAGGATTGACCAGGACCCCTCCCGAAGTTAAAGAGGTAAAATCCATAATAGATCTCCTCGATAGCGATCCTGTTTTCGACGAAAAAAAGCTTAAGTTCTTTAGATGGCTCTCTTCGTATTATTTCGCGCCTCTCGGGCTTACTCTCTCCCTTATACATCCGGCCCCATTGAGCGTAAAAAGCCGTAGAACCTTCCATATAACGGAATCGGGGGAAAAAGCCCTTATGCATGAGACAGGCGTGGCAAGGGGGATACTGGAAGCCGCGAAATCCGGCATAGCCGTCTCGACGCTCGCTAAACGCTTTAAAGGTAAACCTCTCTACTCTACGATTGAAAAACTCAAGAGGGCCGGTTTTTTGGATGAGTTCGTGAGCCTTAAGAATTTCGCGCCGAAGTTTGAGCGCGAGGCCGTCCTCACGGGCACTGTAATAGACCCGGATAAACTCAAAAAAACGCCCGCGCAGGCGCGCGTTTATGAATACTTGCTGGAAAATGGGTCGTCCAAGCTTAAGGATTTAAAAGAAAATCTGGGCGATATCTCGCAGGCGATAAAAAAGCTTGAGGAAAAAGGGCTCGTGAGCATCAGAGAAAAGGAGGTCTTAAGGAACCCCTTAAGCGATATAACCCCCAGGAGCGCCCCCTTTGAGCCGAATGAGGAGCAGGAAGCCGCCATAAAAGAGATTGCCGCTTCTTTCGGGAAAAATTCGTTTTCCCCTTTCCTTCTTTACGGCATTACAGGAAGCGGCAAGACCCTTGTTTACCTTAAGATACTTGAGGAAGCTCTGAAATACGGGAAAAAAGCGATACTTCTCGCCCCGGAGATAGCCCTGACGCCATGGCCGGCGGCATACCTTATGGAAAAATTCCCCGGCAGGGTCGCCATAGCCCACAGCGGGCTTTCCAAAGGCGAGCGTGTCGACGAGTGGAGGAGGATACTCAAGAATGAAGTCGATATCGTGGTCGGCGCGAGGTCCGCGCTTTTTTCACCGGTAAAGGACCTTGGCCTCATAATAGTCGATGAGGAGCATGAGACATCATATAAGCAGGAGGAAGGCGTAAGGTATAACGCAAGGGACGCGGCCCTTATGCTCGGCAAAACTCTCGGGATTACCGTGGTGCTCGGCTCGGCCACGCCCTCGGTTGAGACTTTTTATAACGCGAAAGAAGGTAAGATCGCTCCGTTATTTCTTAAAAAAAGGGTTGGCAAAGGCACGCTCCCGCAGGTCGAGATCATGGATATGCGGGGGAAAAAATGGGAGATTTTTTCGGACAGGCTTAAGGGGCTTTTGACCGAAACGCTCTCGGCCGGGGAGCAGGCGCTTTTATTTCTTAACAGGCGCGGGTTTTCCCCTTCCATCATATGCAGGGACTGCGGCCGTACGTTTACGTGCCTTAATTGCAGCGTAACCCTTACGATGCATAAAAAAAGCGCGGTCCTTAAGTGCCACTACTGCGACATGTCTCAGCCGCTCCCTGACGAATGCCCCGGGTGTAAAGGTGTAGACCTCGTTCAGCCCGGCTTCGGCACGGAAAAGATTGAAGAGGAGGTAAAGGCCCTTTTCCCAAAAGCCAGGGTCTACAGGATGGACCGGGATACCACCCGCGGCAAGGGGTCGGCAAAGAAAATAATAGACGCCGTTGAAGAGAAAAAAGTAGATATACTGATAGGCACTCAGATGGTAGCAAAGGGCCATCACTTCCCGGGTATTTCCCTTGTCGGCATTATTTCCGGAGATACGTCACTTAATATACCGGATTTCAGGTCCTCCGAGAGGACCTTCCAGCTTATAACCCAGGCCGCCGGAAGGGCCGGCCGGGGCGATATCCCCGGAAAGGTGGTCGTTCAAACGCTTAACCCCGGGCAATATTCCTTCAAAAACGCCCTCACTCACGATTATACCGGTTTTTACGAGGAAGAGATCATTATCCGTAAAGAGGCTTTCTATCCCCCGTACTCAAGGATCTGTAATTTAAGGGTCGAGAGCAATAAGGAAGAGCGGGCGATATCGGCGGCGGCTGATTTAAAGAAGGCCGCGGAAAGGCTCCTCGGGAAAAAAGACCACGGGATAGAAATACTTGGGCCTGCCCCGGCGCTTCTTTCAAAGCTGAAAGGCCGCTACAGGTGGCAGATGCTCGTAAAAGGAAGGGACTTAAAGACCATGCACGGTTTACTGAAAAGCGTTAAAAGCGCTTTTGAGGCAAAAAAACAGAGTACCGTCAGCCTTATAATCGATATGGACCCGGTGACTTGCTGAAAGATATGGACATTAAGGATTTTCTCCCGCTCGTAAGAAAGCCGAGCAGGTACATAGGCGGGGAGGTCAATTCAGTAAAAAAAGACCTCTCAAGGGTGAAGCTCAAGTTCGGGCTCGGTTTCCCTGACGCCTATGAGGTAGGGATGAGCCATCTCGGTATCCAGATACTTTACCAGATACTCAATTCAAGGGATGATATCGCCTGCGAGAGGGTCTTCGCTCCGTGGACTGACATGGAGGCGCTTCTGAGGAGAAAAGGGATAAAGTTAAAGACGCTTGAGTCGGCTATCCCCCTTGGTGAGCTCGACATAATGGGCTTTTCCCTCCAGTATGAACTCTCTTACACGAACATCCTTAATATGCTCGACCTGGGCGGCATACCTCTTTTATCAGGATCGAGAAAACCTCTTGACCCGTTTGTCATAGGAGGCGGCCCCGCGGCCTTTAACCCCGAGCCTGTGGCGGATTTTTTCGACGCCTTTCTGCTCGGCGACGGCGAGGAGGCGGTCCTGGAGATCGCCGATACCGTCATTGAAGGCAGGGCGAGAGGGGACGGAAGGGAGACCATACTGAGAAATCTCGCCAGGATAGAGGGCGTTTATGTGCCGTCGCTCTTTAACGTAACTTATAATCCGGATTCGACCGTCAGGGAGATCGTCCCCCTTGTCGAAGGGTATACCAGGGTCAAGAAAAGGATTATACCCGATATAAATAAACTCCCCCTGCCCATAAGGCCGGTTGTGCCCTTCATGGAGACGATACACGACAGGGTGAGCGTCGAGATTTCGAGGGGTTGCACCAGGGGATGCAGGTTCTGCCAGGCGGGCATTATCTACAGGCCCGTAAGGGAAAGGGATCCTGAGACGATAATAAAGATCATAGAAGGCACGATAAAAAATACGGGCTATGACGAGGTATCGCTTCTCTCCTTAAGCAGCGGCGATTATACTTTCATCGAAGACCTCTTAAAGGCGCTGATGGATCGCTTCGAGGACGAGAAGGTCGCCATCTCCCTTCCGTCATTAAGGGTCGGGACCTTGAGCGCGAATCTTGCCGGCGACATTAAACGGGTCAGGAAAACGGGTTTTACCCTCGCCCCCGAGGCCGGGAGCGAGCGCCTGCGGACGGTTATAAACAAGGGGATAAAAGAAGAGCACCTTTTGAGCGCCGCCCGGGACATATTTTCCCTCGGCTGGAGATCGATGAAGCTATACTTCATGATAGGGCTTCCGACGGAGACCGAAGAAGACATCCTTGAGATCGTAAACCTCGCGGAGAGGGTTAAGAATATAGGCAAAAGTGTCTCTGGCGGTAGACCCCCTCAGATAAACGTAAGCGTCGCTTCCTTTATCCCGAAGCCTTATACTCCGTTTCAGTGGGAGGCGCAGTCAACGCTTGAGGAATGCGTGGGGAAGCAGGCTCTTCTAAAGAAAAAGTTAGGCGCCCTTAAGCTCGATTTTAAATGGCACGACCCTAAGATGAGCATCCTCGAAGGGGTTTTCGCCAGAGGCGACAGAAGGCTTTCAGCGGTCATACTGAGGGCCTTCGAAAAAGGCTCGAGGTTCGACGGCTGGAGCGATCAGTTCTCCTGGAAAAGGTGGGAGGAGGCCCTCGGTGAGAGCGGCATAGACCCTGCTTTCTATACGCATCGAGCGCGCCCGCTTGAAGAGGTCTTTCCATGGGACCACCTGAACCCTGGCATAAAAAAAGAATTCTTGTATAAAGAATATAAGAAGGCCCTTGAGCTCGCGGTAACCCCTGACTGCAAGGTTGACAGGTGCGGCAACTGCGGCATCTGCGACTTTAAGGCTATAAAGAACAGGGTTACCGTAGAGGATAAGATACTTAAAGAAGGGAAAGTGCGCCGCGTTAAGGAGGCGGGTTCCTCTAAACTCAGGTTAAGGTTCTCCAAAACTGGGGATATGAGGTTTTTAGGCCACCTTGAGCTTGTTAAATCGGTTACGAGGGCGATAAAAAGGGCGGGGATACCTTTAAAATACACCCAGGGTTTCCATCCCCTTCCCAAGGTCTCATTTAGCCCGCCCCTGCCCGTTGGAACGGAGAGCCTGGAAGAGTATATGGATATCGAGTTTAATACCGCTGGAGGTAGCGGAGGCCCGGAAGAGGTTTTACGATTACTCAACGGGGCGGCGCCAGAGGGGCTCAGGTTTATGGAAGGGAGCGTGATTCCCTTGAAACTTTCCCCTCCCTCTGCTATGATTGCTGAGTACCTCATCTTTTTGAAGAACGGCCCCCCGGGCTTAAATATAGAAAATATTGAAGGGATTTTAAGGGACTTCCGTAGTAAAGACAAAGTCATTATACGCATCGAAAGGGAGGATAAGACAGCTGACATAGACATCAAACCGTTGGTTTCGGAACTCTCTCTTACAGGGGATATGACCTTAAGGCTTATTCTCAGAAAGAGCTCCGGGAAAAGCGTAAGGCCTCATGATGTCGTGAAAAGTCTTCTTAACCTTTCCAGGGAAGATGCATCCCTCATCCCCGTACTAAAAACAAAGGCCGTTCAATAAGCAAATCTGTTCGCGGTTAAGCAAATAAAAACAAGCGTCTTTATTTTTTATTGCCGTAATATGCGCGGCACAGTCTCCTGCTCCATCTGACCGCGATAAAAAATAATTTTAAAAGACGCTTTATCAGGCCAAATGAAAACCAATAAAAATGAGATATTGATTGACGCGAATCCCTTTGAGACGCGGGTTACGCTCCTGGAGCAGGGGAAGCTTGTGGAGTTTTATGTCGAAAGGGTTAAAGACAGGGGCATAACCGGCAACATCTACAAAGGAAAGGTTGTGCGGGTGCTTCCCGGCATGCAGTCGGCGTTTCTGGATGTGGGGCTTCAGAGAACGGCTTTCCTCCACGTCTCGGATATCCAGGAGCCCTTTGCCGGCATGGATGAAGAAATGGATAAGGAGGAAGACCGGCAGGTTCAAGGGCATCAAACGTTTACGCGCATCCAGGATATCCTTAAAGAAGGTCATGAGATGGTAGTCCAGGCGGCGAAAGAGCCGATAGGGACGAAGGGAGCGAGGGTAACCTCGTATATATCGCTTGCTGGAAGGTACCTTGTTCTCATGCCCACGTATGACAAGGTCGCTATTTCAAGAAGGATACCGAGCGAGAAGGAAAGAAGGAGGCTGAGGGAGATAGTCTCAAGCGCCCGCCCGCCGGGTTACGGATTTATCATAAGGACCGTCTGCGACGGCATGAATAAAGAGGATATCCTATCGGATATGGATTTCCTGATAAAACTCTGGCAGAGCATATATAAAAAGAAGGAGAAATCCCCCACGCCGAGCGTCCTCTACGAGGAGCTGGACCTGACTTTAAGGACCATAAGGGACCTCTTTTCCAGGGATATAGACAGGCTCGTTATATATTCAAGGCCCGAGTATGAGAGGGCGCTGAAGTTTATCGAGGAATT
This sequence comes from uncultured delta proteobacterium, assembly GCA_963727865.1. Taxonomy (GTDB): domain Bacteria; phylum Desulfobacterota; class GWC2-55-46; order GWC2-55-46; family GWC2-55-46; genus CAVSHY01. The sequence continues at coordinate 16,108 of CAVSHY010000004.1, forward strand.
CATGCCTTCCCTTTCCGGAAGGGTTGAGCTCTACGAGGGCGAAGAGGATATTTTCGACGCCTACGGCATAGAAATAGAGCTTGCCGACGCGCTGGAAAAGAAAGTATGGCTCCGCTCCGGGGGCCATATAGTAATAGACCAGATGGAGGCCCTGACCGCTATCGACGTAAACACGGGCAAATATGTCGGCAAAAAAAGTTCCGAGGAGACGATAGTAAAGACAAACCTTGAGGCCGTAAACGAGGTCGTATACCAGCTCAGGCTTCGAAATATCGGCGGCATCATAGTAATAGACTTCATAGATATGGCGAAGGCCGCTGATCGCGAAAAAGTCTATAACACGCTGAAGGAAGCGCTCAAGGCTGACAAGGCAAGGACTAATATCCTGAAGATCTCCGAACTCGGCATTGTGGAGATGACGAGGAAAAGGGTCAGGGAAAGCCTTTCGCAATCTCTTTGTGAACCCTGTCCTTATTGCGACGGAAACAGCCTTGTTAAATCCCGGGATTACATAGTAATGGAGATATACAGGGAACTCGCGAGGGAGCTTCGCGTCAGGAAAAAAAAGGCGACCCTTTATGTAAGCCCGGCGGTGGCCGAAAGGTTTAATTCGGAGAAGGCCATAATGGAGGACCTGGAGAGAAGGTTCGGCAAGAAGGTTATTATAAAGCCGGTTGAGCGGTTCCATCAGGAACGGTATGAGATACTCTGATTAGCTTTCCGCGGGCGATTTTCTTAATTTTTATTCCGATATTTTTTAAAAAGTGTTCTGTGAAGACCGCTTTTTTACTAACCCTTATCCGTAAGAGTAAATCCTTGACAATCAACCGGCCGATGGTTACGATTACCGTTGTCACGAATCCGCGAGCCTTTTAAAATGAGCCTTAGCTTTATTCTGATCGTCCTGGGGGCCTTACTGGTCGTTGAAGGGATACCGTATTTCGCCTTTCCAAAAAAGGTCAAGGAGTGGGCCCTTCTTTTACAGGAAATACCCGATAAGAACCTGAGGGGTATAGGTCTTATCACCATGGCGTCCGGGTTGCTCATCCTATACCTTGTGAAAATTGTTTTTTAGAGAGAAAGTCGGATTTTTCGGAACATGAGAAGAAAGCCGTGGTGGTTGGTCATTCTTGTATTTTTGTGCGCGTCAGGGTGCATAAGGGTTCCCTCCGGGCAGGCCGGCTACGGGGATAAGATAAGGGTTCTGGTCTTGAACGGCATCAGTTCATTAAATATAAAAAACGGTACGGATACTCTAAAAATAAGAAAAGAAGTCCCGGGAACTGTTCTTGTCAACGGCAGGGAAAAATCACTTCCGCTGCGGTTCTATCCCGATAAAGAATTTATTTATTTGAACGGCAGGCCCTACCGCGGGGCCATAGAGGTCTTGGACGGCAAAAAGGGCCTTCTCGTAGTAAACGAGCTTTTCCTCGAATTATACCTGATAGGTATAATTAATAATGAGATATCCTCAAAATGGCCGAAGGAAGTCATAAAGTCCCAGGCCGTGATCGCCAGGACCTACGCCGTTTATCAGAAGAAAAGGAGGCTTAAAGACCCTTATAATATCGAAGGGTCTGTGATGGGGCAGGTGTATAACGGTGTTACTACGGAAGATTCGTCGGCGGCGCGGGCTGTAAAAGAGACGGCTGGAGAGATCCTTACGTACGGCGGAGAGCCGGCGCTTACGGTGTATCATTCCAACGCCGGCGGGATGACCGACTCGTCAAAAGATATCTGGTCGCACTATTACCCTTATCTGAACGCCGTTAAAAGCCCCTACGACGCGTCGGCCCCTGGGTTTAACTGGGAATTTACTCTCGCCTCAGGCTCATTAAAAGACATCCTGTCTTCCTCCGGTTATAATATTGAAAGACCCGAGGCTATATACCTTGAGGATGTAACAGCCTCAGGCAGGGTTAAAACCCTTATTATCAAAGACAGTAATAATAGAACGCTAAAGCTCTCTGGCGAGGACTTAAGAAAAATTATCGGTTACAGCACTTTGAAAAGCGCCATTTTCGGGGTGAGTAAAAATAGAGACCTCTTTACCTTCAAGGGAAGAGGTTCAGGCCATGGGGTCGGTCTTTCACAATGGGGGGCTAAAGGCATGGCCGAGAACGGATATTCATACAGGGAGATACTGAGCCACTACTACCCGGGCACAACCCTTGATAAGGCGTATTGATGCCGGGTTATGTAAGGAATTTACGGATTTTAGAAACCGAAGGTTGCCTTCCCAAAAAGTATCCCTTGGATCCCCTGATATCATGCCCACGTAAAAATAACGCCTGTTATATAAGAGTTTATGGAACTCAAGGATTTCGATTATTCTTTACCCGAAGAACTGATCGCCCAGTATCCTCTTAAAGAAAGGGATTCTTCAAGGCTTATGTTCCTCGACCCCACCACGGGCGGGATTAAACACGGGACCTTTCGGGATATAATAGGGTATCTGAGGGAAGGGGATCTCCTTATCCTTAACGATACAAGGGTGATACCCGCAAGGCTTTCGGGCAGGAAGTCGACGGGAGGCAAGGTCGAGGTCCTTCTCTGCCGTAAGGATACCCGCCGCGAAGGCGCTGGAAGAAAAGAAGCCTGGAAGTGCCTCGTTAAACCTTCAAAGGGGGTTGCGAAAGGCCTCAAGCTTTTTTTTGACGAAGGGGTCGAGGCGGAGGTTATCAGGAAAGACGACGAGGGGCTCTGGGAATGTGAATTCAATTCCCTGGATAAGGACTCGCTCGAAAGGTTAGGTAAAACGCCGCTCCCTCCGTATATAAAAAGGGAAGCTAACGGCACGGATAGGTCCCGTTACCAGACCGTATTCGCCGGAAAGCCCGGGGCTGTCGCGGCCCCTACGGCCGGGCTCCATTTCACAGAGGAGCTTCTAAATGAGATAAGAAATAAGGGCGTTGAAATTCATTATCTGACGCTTCACACAGGCCCCGGCACCTTCATGCCTGTACGGGTCGATGATATAAGAAGACACAGGGTTCTTAAGGAGCGCTACAGTATCGACGGGGGCGTATTTAAGGCGGTATTAAAGGCAAAGGATGAAAAAAGGAGGGTCATAGCGGTCGGATCCACCTCCACAAGGGCGCTTGAGGCGTCTGTCTTAAATGGTTTTGAAGAGCCTGCGCTCGCCGGTGAGACCGGCCTTTTCATATATCCGGGGTTTAAGTTCAGGCTGATAGACGGGCTTCTCACGAACTTTCATCTCCCTGGCTCAACGCTAATCATGCTCGTAGCCGCGTTCGCGGGCCTGAAAATTATCATGCATGCTTATAATGAGGCGGTAAAAGAGAGGTACAGGTTTTTCAGCTACGGTGACTGCATGCTGATTCTATAAAAACGTGGGGCATACCTTACAGGATAATAGATGAAATACGGTTTTGAGCTTTTAAAAAAAGAAAAATCGACCGGGGCGCGGCTCGGCAGGATTAAAACCCCTCACGGTGAAGTAACGACCCCGGTATTCATGCCCGTCGGCACAAAGGGGTCTGTAAAGGGGCTTACTCCCGAGGACCTTAAAGATATAGGGGTCGAAATCATACTCGCCAATACCTACCATCTTTACCTGAGGCCGGGGCACGGGCTCATAAAGTCTCTCGGAGGGCTCCACAGGTTCATGAACTGGAACGGCCCCATCCTTACCGATAGCGGCGGTTTCCAGGTTTTTAGCCTCTGCAATCTCCGTAAGATAGACGAGGAGGGGGTAGGTTCAACTCCCATCTTGACGGCTCAAAATGCTCCTTGACCCCTGAAAGCGCCGTAGAGATACAGGAGGCGCTCGGGGCGGATATAATAATGCCACTTGATGAATGCACCCCATATCCCGCTGACCGCGAATATACGGTAAATTCCATGAACCTCACGCACAGGTGGGCCAAAAGATGCAAGGACGCTAAAACCAGGGACTCACAGGCGCTGTTCGGGATCGTCCAGGGCGGGATGTACAGGGATTTGAGGGAGGAGAGCGCGGGCAAGCTCGTGGAGATCGGCTTTGACGGCTACGCCATAGGAGGATTAAGCGTGGGGGAGGAGAAGGCCGTGATGCGGGATATGGTCGCTTCCACGGTTGAGTTCCTGCCGGGGGAAAGTCCGCGCTATCTCATGGGCGTGGGAACTCCGGAGGACCTTGTATTCGGGGTCGAGATGGGCATAGACATGTTCGACTGCGTAATGCCGACCAGAAATGCCAGAAACGGAACTCTCTTTACAAGACGGGGAAAATTGGTTATAAAGAATGCTCAATACGAGCGGGACCCCTCACCCGTGGAAGAGAGCTGCGCCTGCTACACGTGCAAGAACTACTCGAGGGCTTATCTAAGGCATCTTTTTATGAACGGAGAGATCCTCGCTTCGAGGCTTAATACGATCGATAACCTCTTTTTCTATTCCGGCCTGATGCGTGAGATGCGGGACGCGATCAGCTCCGACAGGTTCGGCGATTTTAAAAAAAGGTTTATCGGGGAGTGCGGGATTCCGATTTTTTGACAGGGTATTAAAAAACTATTTTGAGAGAATCTTCCCGTAAATCCTGGGAACCGGGGGGAGCCCTTTATATGGAAAGGTTTCTCCAAAAAAGACTTTTTCAACAGACTTCTGATATCGCGCGCTGAGAATATTATAAAACGGTCGTTTAAGACAAGGAGGTATACTGTGTTATTTGTGAGTCCGGTTGCGTTAGCTTTTGCGGAAGAAGCCGGAGGAGGTTTAGCGATTCCGGGGATAGGGGGGCTACTTAATATCGCGCCCCTTATCATGCTTTTTGTGATCTTTTATTTCCTTCTCATCCGTCCGCAGCAGAAAAGGGCGAAGGAACACAAGGAAATGCTCAGAAGCGTGCAAAAAGGCGATAACATCATAACGAGCGGCGGGCTTCACGGCCGGGTAACTTCCGTAGCGGAGGATTCCGTGACCGTGGAAATAGCCGAAAACGTAAGGGTGAAGGTCTCCAAGGAAGCTATTTCAGGCAGGAAGCCTCAGGGGTAGGATAGAATGCAACCCGCGTGGGGGCGCGGCGTCTTAAAATTCTTGAAAATTGAAACGGAGTTTTTTCTATGAGAAGTATTTTCTGGCGAATAATACTCTTGGGGGCGTTCACCGTGCTTGCGGTGGCGCTTTTCCTGCCTTCAACGCCTCTGGCGGATAAGTTGCCGTCTTTCTGGGTTCAAAAAATCCCCAAGATAGTCCTTGGTCTCGACCTTCAGGGCGGGATGCATCTGGTCCTTGATGTCGATCAGAACAAGGCGATCGAGAACCACATGCAGAGGGTCATAAGCTCTATCTCGGACGAGTTAAAGAAAAAGAATATCCCCTACACCTCTGCGGCGGCGGACGGGATAGCTGGGGTGGCGATCTCATATCCCGACGAAAAGACCAGGGGAGATACTAATAAAGTTATTCAGGACGAGTTCCCGGTTTTTAGCTCCCCGTCCATACAGGACGGGAAGATGATCTATAAACTCAGCGATAAAGAGGTCTCAAGGCTTAAGGACGCCGCGCTCTCCCAGGCGCTTGAGACCATTCGCAACAGGATAGATAAGTTCGGGGTATCCGAGCCGGTCATACAGAAACAGGGCGACAGGGAGATAGTCATACAGCTCCCGGGGCTGAAGGACCCGGAAAGGGCGATACAGCTTATCGGAAAGACCGCGGTCCTTGAATTCAGGCTTCTCGACGAATCTACTGACGTCGTGAGGGCCCTGAAATTCGGCCCTCCTCCGGATGATGAGGTGCTTTATGAGTCAAAGCGCGGTAAGGACAGCGCCGTTGAGAAGGTACCATTTCTCGTAAAGAAGGAAGTGCTTTTAACGGGGGATTTCCTATCGGACGCGAGGGTTGCTATCGAAAGCCAGTTTAACGAGCCCTATGTCGCCCTGACGTTTGATCCTAACGGGGCGCGCATATTCGAGAGGATAACGAGCCAGAACGTCGGTAAAAGGCTCGCCATAGTCCTTGACGGAAATGTCCACTCGGCCCCCACGATAAGGGAGGCGATAAGCGGCGGAAGGGCTCAGATCTCCGGAGGGTTCACCTATGACGAGGCGACCGACCTTGCGATAGTATTAAGGGCCGGGGCCTTGCCTGCGCCGGTTAATATCATACAGAACGTAACGGTAGGCCCGTCCGTGGGGCAGGATTCGGTCAGGTCGGGCGTAAGGGCCGGCGTTTTAGGGGGCCTTTTTGTGCTTCTATTCATGTTCGTATACTATAAGGTTTCCGGCCTCATCGCGGACTTTGCCATGGGCCTCAATATAATAATGCTCCTTGGCGCGATGGCGTGGCTTAATTCGACGCTTACCCTGCCGGGTATCGCCGGCATAGTCCTCACCATGGGTATGGGGGTCGATTCGAACGTCCTTATATTCGAGAGGATAAAAGAGGAACTTAAAGGCGGCAGGACCCCGCGCTCCGCGGTTAACGCGGGCTTTGACAGGGCATGGTGGACGATAGTGGACTCGCACGTGACGACCCTTATTACGGCGGCGGTATTATTTCAGTTCGGGAGCGGCCCGATAAAAGGCTTTGCCGTCACCTTGAGCCTGGGCATTA
>CAVSHY010000005.1:0-19090 GCA_963727865.1 uncultured delta proteobacterium
GCTCTTTAAGGACAGAAAAACCGGCAAGAAGGTCAAATGAAACCCGATAAGAGATACGGAGCCTTTTTCATCCTTTCCGTTATCTTCCTGGGCATATTTTTTATCAGCGTTTCAAGGTCATTTAATCCGCGTCCCGCCAAACCGTCATTTAATAATAAGCATAAATCCGAATCCTTTGGAAAGGCCAGAGTGGACCCTTCCGCGGAAAAGACGGGTACGCCTGAAGAGGGGAGGCAGGGGGAAGGATCCATTCCGGTCTTTCCAGTCGATATCAACACCGCTACAAGCGAGGAGCTCAGGATGCTCCCCGGCATAGGGGAAAAGACCGCTCAAAGGATAATCGAAAAAAGGACTGAGCTCGGCGGTTTTAAGTCAATAGATGACCTGGAGGAAGTAAAGTGGATCGGTAAAGTCAAACTTGACAGGATCCGAAACCTTATCACCCTGAATAAGACGAAGAAAGATGCGGCAAGGCAGGCCGGAAACAATCAAGCCGGGATCGACGGATCCAGGAATTAAAAAATCCCCGTTTCTCGGGTTTTAAGGCTATAGTTTTATTAGTAAGTACTTACTAATAAAACTTGATTTTTACAAAAAGGTTCTCTCAAATATCTGTGATTTAAAGGATAAACCGGTAATTTTTTATTTATGACGACCCCAAAATACAAGGCTGCCAATCTTAACGGAACGAATGCTGAGGCCAATGGTCACAGGGCTGACGTCAGCGATTTGAATATCATAAACCGTATCAGGGCCGGCGATATACAGGCATTTGAGGAAATAGTAACCAAATACCGGCACAGGGTATATAACCTCTGCAGATACATGACAGGGAGCGCGAGGGATGCGGAAGACGCGGCACAGGATGCGTTTATTAAGGTGTATCGAAGCCTTGAAAAATTCAGGGACTCGGGGTCTTTTTTCTCATGGCTGTACCGGATAGCGGTAAATACATGTATCGATTACAGGAGAAAAAAGGTTTTTGAGTCCTTGTTCAGGTCTGCCGACGGTAAGGAATTTACAATCGAGACGGAGTCAAATACCCCGTCACCCGAGGAATCCCTGGAATCGAAGCAGACAGGGGCCGCGATAGAGAGGTGCTTATCCTTTTTGTCTCATAAACTGAGAACGGTTATCGTTTTAAATGAAATAGAGGGCCTTTCATATGAAGAGATCGCGGACGTCCTTAACGTATCCACCGGGACTGTAAAGTCAAGGATATCGAGGGCCAGGGAAGAACTCAGGAGAAGGCTCAAAAAATCTTTGGAACAAAAATGATGGCTGGTACGTTTTATTTACAGGAGGAGACATGTGGTTTGCGTGTGCGAGGGCAGGAAGGTTAATTTCGGGATATATTGACGGCGAGCTTGCCGCGGGCAAGGGTATGCTGGAGGCTCACCTTAAGACATGCGCCAAATGCCGCCGGGAGTACGGAGAAACGCTCAAGACCCGCGGTCTATTCACGCCGGCCCCTAAATTCAGGGCCCCGGACGGGTTGAGCGCACGGGTAATGAAAAATATAAACAACGGGAGTATCCCGGCGGCGCGTAAGGCGTGGATGCCCGGTCAGTTGCTTACCGGGACCCTCGAAGCGGCTCTTATACTGCTTGTTATCGCTGCCGGGATAATCTCGGGGAATTTTCTGGCGGCTGACTTTTTCCCCATCGGATCAACGAACAATGCCGCCGCGATAGAGGGCCGCAGTCCATCAGAGACGTTCTTAGCGTATTCAGTCGAAGTATTCGACTCTGCGCCCCCTGATTCCGCGGGGGCGGCATTTCTTTCAACGGAGGATAGAAATGAAAAGTAGTTTCTTAAGATTTGTCTTTATTATCTCTATAATTTTTAATATTTCCATAATAGCCACCGCCGGATACATAGTCTATAAGCATAGATTAAGTGGTTCACGGTTGAGCGAAATGTCAAAAAGAGAGAGGTTCATATTTGAAAAGATTTCTCTGAGGCCCGACCAGATAAAAGCGTTGAATGAGAAATCGGCGGCGTTTTCCGCTGAAATTGAAAAAAAACGGGACGAGATTATGCGTGAAAGGAAGGCGCTTCTTTCCCTCTTGAGGGACGACTCCGCCGGTAAAGAGGCGATCGACGGGGAGATCTCCAGGATAAGCAATGTCCAGGAGGATATTCAAAGGGCGGCTGCGGCGCATATCCTTGAAGAAAAATCCTTGCTCGACAGAGACCAGCAAAAACAATTTTTTGACCTCCTTGAGAGGTCCATAAGTGAAAGAAGGCATGGACACCGCGGGCCCTGGAAGTAAGGAAAATGCAACGCGTGCGCCCTGCCCGCTGCGTGCAGCGGGGTCAAGCGAGCGAATAGAATTTTTAAAGTCCTGCGCGAGACGCCGCTTATTTTCAGGTTCTCCATAAAGGACTCTGAAAAAACTTACATTTGGAAGCTCCCCGAAGAAAAGCTGCGGGGAGCTTCCAATACGGCCTTGATAAACTGCGGGCACACTACGAAATAAAATGGCATTTTATGCCTGATCGTCTATAATTGACCTTAAATCGGCTATTTATAACCCTCTAATTCGCATGGGATTTCGGCGAAAAGAGACCTGACTTTTGGAAAGGAGCCCGCGGGCGGATAATGAAAAAAATACTTTTGGCTATTGTAATCGTCCTCATCCTTGGAGGTTCCGCTTTCTGGTTGTTAAAGAGCAACGAAAATGCCCCAAAATTCAGGACCGATAAGGTTACGAAGGGCAATATCGTATCTACAGTCACGGCTACCGGCACGGTCAACGCCGTTACTACCGTCCTTGTTGGAACCCAGGTCTCCGGGACGATAAAAAATCTATACGTCGACTTCAATTCACCGGTAAGAAAGGGCCAGCAAATAGCCCAGATAGACCCGACCATCTTCCAGGCCGAGGTCGATCAGGCGAAGGCAAACCTGCTTTCGGCCCAGGCCAACCTTGAAAAGGCCGAAACCGCCCTCGTGGACGCGAAGAGGACATACGGAAGAAATAAGGAACTTTTTGCGCGTAACCTTATCGCAAGGAGCGATCTCGATACCTCTGAAACGGCTTATGATACCGATAAGGCTCAGATAGCCTCGGCAAAGGCGGCTGTCTCGCAGGCGGAAGCGTCACTGAAGTCCGCCGAGACAAACTTTCAGTATACGAAGATCGTCTCGCCGGTTGATGGCATCGTGGTATCGAGAAATGTAGACGTGGGCCAGACGGTCGCGGCGAGCTTCCAGACCCCCACTTTATTCACCATAGCCGAGGACCTCACCAAGATGCAGATAGACAGCTCCATTGTCGAGGCCGATATAGGCAAGGTCAAGGTAGGCCAGACCGTTGATTTTACCGTTGACGCTTATCCTGAAATTACATTTAAAGGCTCTGTTGTACAGGTCAGGAACGCCCCGATAATCGTGCAAAATGTCGTTACCTATGACGTGGTGGTGGGAGTAAGCAATCCCGATCTCAAACTTATGCCCGGCATGACCGCTAATGTTTCCATAATCATTTCGAGTAAAAAAGATATCCTGAGGATACCCAACTCGGCGCTCCGCTTCAGGCCGGAAGGGTTTAAGCCTACCGCTGAGCAGAAGGGCGTGGGCGTATGGGTAAACGAGAACGGCGAGCTTAAGAGGATAAAGATTACGACCGGGATAACCGACGGAAACTTTACGGAACTCGTATCGGGCGACCTCAAAGAAGGGCAGGAATTAGTGGTGGAAATGACCTCAAAATCCAAACAGTCCGGGCCGGCCGGTCCAAGGTTCTTCTAAGAATGGCCCTTATTGAAGTAAGGAATGTTTCCAAAGTCTACAGCCTCGGCGACGTTTCGCTCAAGGCCCTTGACGGGGTGTCTCTGACGATTGAGAAAGGGGAGTTTGTCGCGGTAATGGGCCCGTCCGGGTCAGGCAAATCGACCTTCATGAATGTTCTCGGCTGCCTCGATAAGCCTACGGGCGGAGAATACTTTCTGGAAGGGGCGGGTGTCGGAAGGCTTACAAGAGACGAACTCGCGGCGATAAGGAATAAGAAGCTGGGGTTTGTATTCCAGGGCTTTAACCTTCTTCCGAGAACTTCGGCCCTCGAAAACGTCGAGCTTCCCATGCTCTATAACGGACTGCCGTCGAAGGAGAGAAGGCAGATGGCGATGGAAGCGCTCAGGAAGGTGGGGCTCGCGGGAAGGGAGGCTCACCACCCGAACCAGCTTTCAGGCGGTCAGCAGCAGAGGGTCGCCATAGCGAGGGCACTTGTGAACAACGCGCCGATAATACTCGCCGATGAGCCGACGGGAAACCTCGATACAAAGACAAGCGCCGAGATAATGGAACTTTTAGTAAGCCTTAACGTCGAATCAAAAATAACCATAATACTTGTTACCCATGAGCCTGACATAGCGGCATTCAGCAGGCGGATTATAAGGTTCCTTGACGGCAAGGTTTTAAGCGATACTATCCCGGTTCCGGCCCCGACGGGAAAAGCTCATGATTAATGTCCGGTCCACGGTTAAAATTTCCCTGCGGGCTCTGCGCGTCAATAAGATGCGCTCGGCTCTCACCATGCTCGGCATTATAATAGGCGTTGGAGCCGTCATCACCATGCTCGCGGTAGGCGGCGGAGCGCGGAAAAGGATAGACGAGCAGATAGCAAGCATGGGGAGCAACCTTTTGATAGTGCTTCCAGGGGCCACAACCGCGGGCGGGGTAAGGATGGGGGCGGGCACGCAGCCAACGCTTTCCACGGGGGATGCCGACGCGATACTCAGGGAATGCCAGGCGGTCGCGTATGCGGCTCCGGTGCTCAACGGCGTCGCGCAGGTTGTCTACGGAACCCAGAACTGGTCTACGGGCGTTACAGGCACCACGCCAAGCATGCTCGATGTGAGGGATTGGCCCCTTGCCGAAGGCAGGCCTTTTACCGACGACGACGTAAGGAGCGCCGCTAAAGTCTGCCTTGTCGGACAGACCGTGGTAAATAACCTTTTTGGAAGCACTGACCCTGTCGGCCGGATAGTAAGGATAAGGAACATCCCCTTTACGGTCATAGGAGTCCTTTCAGTCAAAGGCCAGTCCATGCTCGGACAGGACCAGGACGATATCATATATATCCCCGTGACAACGGCGCAGAAAAAGCTCTTTGGCACGTCATTTCCGGGCATGGTAAGGATAATAATGGTAAAGGCAGGGAGCGCGGAAGACCTGTCCCAGGCCGAAAAACAGATGACTTCCCTTCTTCGTCAGAGGCATCATATAGGGCCGAAGCAGGACGACGACTTTACCGTGAGGAACCTGACGCAGATGATGCAGGTGGCGCAACAGGCGACAATGGTAATGACCCTTCTCCTCGGGGCCGTGGCCTCGGTGTCGCTCCTTGTCGGGGGAATAGGCATAATGAATATCATGCTCGTTTCCGTAACGGAAAGGACGAGGGAGATAGGGATCAGGATGGCGGTAGGGGCAAAGACCTGGGATATAAGGCTTCAGTTCATAGTGGAGGCTCTTACCCTTTCTCTCATAGGGGGTATAGTCGGCATCATCCTCGGTATCTCCGGGTCAAAACTCTTATCGATGATAGCGGGCTGGTCTACGATCGTATCGGTCTTCTCCATAATACTTGCCTTCGGGTTTTCCGGGATGGTGGGGATATTTTTCGGGTTCTATCCGGCATACAAGGCCTCGCTGCTTGACCCGATAGAGGCTTTGAGGCATGAATAATACGAATGGCCGTGATCATAAAAAAAACCGCAGGAAACTAAAAAGGTAAAAGTATATGGTGAAAAGAATATTTCTTATCCCGGTTTTAGCCCTGCTTATTGTGTCTTCAGCCGCGAGAGCCGGGGGGAATCCTTATCCCTTAAAGGATGCTCAGGGCCTGATTAAAAAAGACGAGACCCTTAACCTGATCCGGTGTATCGAGATAGCCCTTAAGAACCAGCCAAACGTGATAGCCGCGATAAATAATGTCGTAGCCGGCAGAAGCCGGGTCGGAGAGGCTGAGGCGAATTATTATCCGCAGGTAAATCTTTCTTCGGGCTACAGCCGTATCTCTCCAGTAACAGGACGCGCCGCGACCTTTTCAGGGGTTCCAACAACCGCGGGGACAGGGCCTTCATCCTTCGACCAGTACACCGCGAGCGCAAAGCTATCGCAGAATATCTATGACTTCGGAAAGACCTATGCTCAGGTCGGCGTCCAGAAATATAATCTCGACTCCACCACCGCGGACTATGAAAACGCGCAGACCCAGATTGTTTTCAATGTGAGGCAGGCCTATTATACCGTCCTGGTGGCGCAAAAACAGCTCGACGTGGCCCGGGAGACCGTCAGGCAGTTAGAACAGCACCTCGAACAGGCGAAGGGGTTTTTTGAGGTGGGCACAAAGCCAAAGTTCGATGTGACTACGGCGGAGGTCAACCTGAGTAACGGCAAGGTTAACCTTATAGTGGCGGAAAACGCCCTTCAAATAGACATTGTAAATCTGAATAACGCCATGGGTGTGCCGAACGCCCCTGACTATTCCATCGAGGATAACCTTTCCTTCCAGAAATACGGGATTACGCTGGATGAGGCCCTGCAGAAGGCCTATGGCGCCAGGCCCGATCTCAAATCCGCCGTCTCGAAAAGAAGGTCTGCCGAAGAGTCGATAGGGGTGGCAAAAACCGGCTACTACCCCGCCTTGACCGGCAACGCCGAATACGACTGGTCAGGCGAAAGTGTTTCGTCGATGGATAGGGGCTGGAGCGTCGGAGCCGCCATTACTATACCCATTTTCAGCGGTTTTTTGACAAAATACCAGGTTGAGGAGGCAAAGGCCAACCTTAATGTCTCAAGCGCCAACGAAGAGCTTATCAGGCAGACTGTCTTTTCCGATGTGAAGCAGGCGTACCTTAACCTTAAAGCGGCTGAGGAGAGGGTCCCGGCGGCGGAGCTTACCGTAAGACAGGCCCGGGAGAACCTTGACCTCGCAAATGGAAGATACGCGACAGGAGTGGGCAGCCCGGTCGAGGTCACCGATGCCCAGGTCTCTTACACTAACGCCAGGGCAACTTATAATACGGCCCTCGGCGATTTCAGGATAGCTCACGCGGCCCTTGAGAAGGCGATGGGGTTAAGGTAAAAATATCTTTCTTGTATTATGGGTTTACGTTCTGGTATATATGAGTGCTTAATCCCCGCGTTAAAATCGTTCATTTCCTGGAGACGAGACAGTGATAGGGCGTTACACAAGGGAAGAGATGGCCCGCGTTTGGGAGCCTGAGACCAAGTTTAAACATTGGCTCGATATTGAAATCCGTGCCTGCGAGGCGTGGAATAAACTTGGCCGTATCCCCGCGAGCGCCCTTAAAAACATAAAAAAGAAGGCCGCTTTTGACATCAAAAGGATAGATGAGATTGAAAAGACCGTAAAGCACGACGTCATCTCTTTTTTAACCTCTGTAGCCGAACATGTTGGCCCGGACTCACGCTATATCCACATGGGCCTCACATCTTCAGACATTCTCGATACGGCGTTTGCCCTTCAGCTGAGGCAGGCCTCAACGCTCATCATGGATGACATTAAAGCCCTTTTAGCCGTCCTTGAGAAAAAGGCTTTTGAACATAAGTATACCGTCATGATGGGCCGCTCCCACGGGATACACGCCGAGCCGACCACATTCGGACTTAAGATGGCGCTCTGGCACGGGGAGATGGAAAGGAACCTCGATCGGATGGAGAGGGCGAAAGACGCTATTTCTTGCGGAAAGCTTTCCGGCGCGGTGGGGACATTTTCCAGCATAGAACCTTTTATAGAGGAGTATGTCCTGGGGAAACTCGATCTAAAGCCCGAGAGGGTTGCGACCCAGGTTGTTCAGAGGGACAGGCACGCCGAGTTCTTTGCCACCCTCGCTATCGTCGCCTCGTCAGTGGAAAAATTCGCGGTAGAGATAAGGCACCTTCAGAGAACAGAGGTGCTGGAAGCCGAGGAGCCGTTTACCGCCGGGCAGAAAGGCTCTTCAGCCATGCCCCACAAGAGAAACCCGGTGCTCTCCGAGAATCTTACGGGGCTCGCCAGGCTTGTGCGGGGATACGCGGTGAGCGCCATGGAGAACGTCGCTCTCTGGCATGAGCGCGATATAAGCCATTCATCCGTTGAAAGGGTCATCGGACCGGATTCAACGATACTCGTTGACTTCATGCTCGTAAGGGCCGCCGCCCTGATACGCGACCTCGTCGTATATCCCGAAAACATGCTGGCGAACATGGATAAACTGAAGGGCGCGGTCTTTTCCCAGAAAGTCCTTTTAAGGCTCGTTGAAAAGGGCGTTACAAGAGAAGAGGCGTACTCCATCATCCAGAGAAACGCGATGAAGGTCTGGACGGGCAGGGGAGATTTCAAGACGCTCCTCCTGAGCGACGACGAGGTTATGAATGAGCTTTCGGTAAAGGAGATAGAGTCGTGTTTTGAAGTGAAACCGTACCTTAAAAACGTCGATTATATATTTAAGAGGGCCTTCAAGAAGGCCCATGGAAGAAAGACGTAAAAAGCCGGGATATCGGGAGGATTACCTGAAAAAATGAAAATGCTTGAAAAAATTTACGAGGGGAAGGCCAAGGTACTTTACTCGACAGAGGACCCGAACCTAATTATACAATATTTTAAAGACGAGGCAACGGCCTTTGACGGCAAGAAAAAGGGTATTATCCAGGGGAAAGGCGTACTTAACAACAAGATTTCATCCAGGATATTCAAATACCTTGAAGAAAGAGGGATAAAAACTCATTTTGTCGAAATCCTCTCGGATCGCGAGATGCTTGTAAAGCGGCTTAAGATAATCCCCATAGAGGTTGTCGTAAGGAATATAGCCGCCGGGAGCCTCGCAAAGAGGATGGGTGTGGAGGAGGGGACTCCTCTAAAGGAGACGGTCCTCGAATTTTATTACAAAAGCGACGCCCTCGGAGATCCGATGATAAACGAGTATCATGTAAAGGCGTTCGGGCTCGCCGGGGCGGATGAATTCAGGAGGATAGAGGTCCTGGCGTTGAAAATCAATAAATTCCTTTCGGATTTTTTTGATGAACGGGGTATAATGCTGGTTGATTTCAAGCTTGAGTTCGGCGCCCATCAGGGCAAGATTCTCCTCGGAGATGAAATAACCCCGGACGGTTGCAGGCTCTGGGACAAGACGACAAAGGAAAAGATGGACAAGGACAGGTTCAGGCGGGACCTCGGTAAAGTGGAAGAGGCGTATCAGGAGGTCTTGAGGAAGGTGCTTGAGTAGAAGTTTTCCGGAAGCGCCGATATTAAAAAAAGGAATTAACTATGAAGGCAAAAGTCTACGTGACTTTGAAAAAAGGGGTGCTGGATCCGCAGGGCAAGGCGGTAATGGGGGCCCTTAAGTCCATGAACTTTGACGAGGTCCGGGACGTAAGGATCGGGAAATTCATGGAACTTGAGCTTGACGGGAAATCGAAAAAAGAAGAAGAGACCCGGCTTAAGGAGATGTGCGAAAGGCTCCTGGCCAATACCGTCATAGAAAATTACAGGGTTGAGATAGAGTGAAGTTCGGGATAATTGTTTTTCCGGGATCCAATTGCGACCATGACTGCTATCATGCCCTAAAACATCTCTTCGGCGTGGAAGCGGAATATGTATGGCATAAGGAGACCGCGTTAAAGGGGTTCGATTGTTTAATACTCCCCGGCGGTTTTTCCTACGGCGATTATCTTCGGACCGGGGCGATCGCCCGCTTTTCGCCGGTCATGAGCGAGGTCGTAAGATTTGCCGGAAAAGGCGGGCCTGTGCTCGGCATCTGTAACGGGTTTCAGATACTTACGGAGGCGGGGCTCCTGCCCGGCGTACTCATGAGGAACAGGGACCTCAAGTTCATCTGCAGCCACGTATACCTGAAGGTCGAGAATAACTCCTCGGTCTTTACTCGGGCTTATAAAAAGGGGGAGATCCTCAGTATCCCCATAGCGCATGCGGACGGGAATTATTTTGCCGACGATGATACCGTAAAAAGGCTTGAAGATACGGAGAGGATCGTCTACCGGTACTCCACCCCTGACGGGATGACTTCCACCGACGCCAACCCTAACGGCTCAAGGTCGAATATCGCCGGCATTCTTAACGAAAACGGCAATGTCATGGGCACGATGCCGCATCCGGAAAGGGCCTGCGAGTCTCTTCTGGGCTCCACCGGCGGCAGAGGCGTCTTCGAATCGATTATAAAGGGATTCTTAAGGTAAATTTTCCGTATTGCCGCGGACGGCGGCTTAATTGAAGCTCCCCGCAGCTTTTCTTCGGGGAATCTTCCAAATGTAAGGAGTTTTCAGTGTCCTTCATGGAGTTCCAAAAAATCAGCGGCGGCTCGCGTAGGACTTTTTCAGAGTCCGTCATGGGGCGACTGACAAGGAGCGGCGGCTCGCGTAGGACTTTAAAAGTTCTATTCGCTCGCTTGACCCCGCTGCAAGCAGCGGGCATGGCGCTCGCGGTGCATTTCCATAAGCGGAGTTTTTGATGGGACTTAGGGAAGAGATCGAATCAGGCAGGTTTGTAATAACGGCTGAGATATGTCCTCCGAGAGGCACGGACACCAGAGAGTTTCTGGAAAAGGCGCGGCTTTTAAAGGGTAAAATCATTGCGGCAAACGTCACCGATAACCAGCGCGCCGTAATGCGGCTTTCTTCCCTTGCGTGCTCGGTTCTGCTTTTAAGGGAAGGCATCGACCCCGTATTCCAGATGACTTGCAGGGACAGGAACCGTATAGCGCTCCAGTCCGATATCCTGGGCGCGTGGACCCTCGGTGTAAGGAACATACTCGCCCTCACCGGGGATCACGTCTCTTCCGGCGACCACAGGGAAGCGAAGGCGGTTTTCGACATAGATTCCGTCCAGCTCGTCGATCTTATAAACAGGCTCAACCACGGCAGAAACATAAAGGACAAGGAACTCCGGGGGAAGACGGATTTCCTCATAGGGGCCGCCGTGGCGCCGGAGGCAAACCCCTGGGAGCCTGAGGAGATAAAGTTCGAAAAGAAGATAAGCGCCGGGGCGCGGTTCTTCCAGACTCAGGCGATATACGACATGGAAAGGTTTAAAAGGTTTTTCGAGTCCGCGGAACCGCGCAATGTCAAGATACTTCGGCGGCATACTGCTCTTGAAGTCCGCGAAGATGGCGACATATCTCAATGAGAACGTACCGGGCGTCAAAGTCCCGCAGGGCATCATAGATGAGATCGAGGGCGCAAGCGACCAGCTTGAAAAAGGCATAGAGATAGCGGCCAGACAGCTCCGCGAGCTCAGGAGTTTTTGCCACGGAGTTCACATTATGGCGATAGGGCAGGAAGAAAGCGTTTTAAAGATCATAGAAGCGGCTTAATGAGAGACTTTTACGAAGCAGGTTTTTACAGGTAAGGGGGGGCGGTTTAAAAAAAACAAAGCGGTTATGTGACTATTTTAACGGGTAGTCCCGCCTTTATCCAGGTCCTTAGTCCTTTTTCTCCGCGGCTTCTCCTTCAAGGGTCTCATCAGCCACTATCAGGTATTCATCCTCTTCCTCAATCTTTGAAGGGGGCGGCTCTTCTCTATGTTCGACGGCTCCCTGGCCTTGATCTTCGGATTTTTCAACCGCGGGAGCCGTTTTTTCCTTTTTTTCTTCGGCTTTAGGCCGTGATCCAGCGGATATATAGATGGCTTCTTCAGCGCCGGGGTTATCGAGGGAAATCGTCTGCGCTTTTTTTGAAAGAAACGCCTCGCCCGCCGTCACCGTAAAGGAGTTGTTTCCGCACTTTACCTTGATGGCGCCTTTAATGACGCAGAGTATCTCTTCGGCTCCCTCGGCGGTCGTGATTTTGCGGCCGGTCTCCCTGGGCCTGAGCCTTCCGTAAATGAGATAGAGAGCGTCCGTCTCAATCTCTCCAGGCCCGAGGTAATATTCACTGCTTCCAGGGTTTGACTCCGCGAGTTGAGGCAACCTGTATATCTTCATGCCATCGATTCCATCGTGTCCCTGAAGTGGTCTACAAAATCAGTGCCGTGCATCGGCCTCAGGATTATCCATTTATTCTTTTTATCGAGACGAAGCTCGATCTCGGAGCCGGGTATAAGGTCAAGATACCTCAGGTACTCCTCCGGCAGCTCCACACCTTCCTTACCCTGACTGATACGAATAATCTTTTCCTTCATAAGGGGTCTCCCTTTACAGGCCTTGTTTGCGCGGAATCAAAAATGAAAATTCAGAATGAAGATATTTTAAGTTCTGGGAAGGTGGTAGTCAAGGTATTTAATATTTCCAGGCAGCCGTTCACCTTGACAAAAATTTAAAAGTATACTATATCAGTCTTAATGGGAAAGGTCTGTCATGACAAATGAAGATTCCCTGAAATTCGACAGGAAGCCGGCGCATAGGTCTCAGAGGTTTTTCGCCACGCGGGATATTCATATCTCTCTTGCCGTCTTGATCGTAATATCCCTCCTGGGAGGGATATTCCTTCAGATCCTTTCGTTCTGGCTTCTCAATGATTTTGGTCTTAACCCAGTTATTACTGGAATACTCCTTATAATCGGCTATGGGGCGATTGTCACCATACTTTCGTTATTCTTCGCGGACAGGCTTGTAGGTCCCTTTAAGAGAATCGAGTACGAGATGAAGCTCATATCAAACGGAGAGCTCGACAGAAGGCTTTCGGTAAGGGGCGGGGATGACCTCCATGTTAAAAACTTCGTCAGGTTCGCCAATGTTTTCATCTCAAATTTTGAAGAGATGAGCCTGGAATATAATAAGCTTAATAGCGCGATCTCCACCAAAATGAGTCACCTCTCTCAAGAGTTTTCAAAAGAGAGCTTGGATTGCGGCAGGGTCAAGGGGGAGATTGAGGAGCTTCAGAAAGTGATTAGAGAGTTCAGGGAAAAATGGTAATACGCAAATAAACTCCGGAGGGATGACATTGAAGCGCTTAAATACCGTTATTTTTAAATTCTCCTTATGTCTCTTTATATCTTTCTTTGTATTTCAGGTATATCCCGAAAGCCTCTACGGCGCCGAAAGACCGGCGAGGTCGCTGACCGTAGTTCAGCCTCAAAACGCTGAAAAATACACTGGCCGGATGGTCAGGGTAAGGGGGAAGGTACTGGATGTTCATAAGAGCCCGAAAGCGGTATTCATGAACTTCGGGAAAGATATTAATAGCGATTTTACGGCTGTTATTTTCAAGGGTAATTTCAAGGACTTTGACGCGAAGGGGATTAACCCGTTAAATTATAAAGGTAAGGTCGTAACCGTTTCCGGGGTTGTGCAGAAGTACAAGGGCAGGGCAGAGATTGTAGTGATGTCCCCTTCGCAGATAACGGCCGATTGATAGTTCACGGTTTTTTAGCCGCGCCGGGTAATATTTTATTTCCCTCTGGCTGGAAGGCCGCTTGAGCGGCCTTCCAGATAGATTTCTTATGTCCCCATTTTCTTCGCGATAAGCTCAAGCTCTTCAGGTCTCCCTTCGGCGATTATTTTTTCTTTGAGCTCTTCTGGCGTGAGTTTAAACCTGCTTTAGACCCGTTTTCTGTGCACGGGCGCCCCGTTATACGCGCAGAATGGATAGAGGCGGCCTTTCGGGTCAGGGTAATGTATCACGCGCCTTTTAACCCTTTCCACGCTAAAGTTGTACGCGTCCATAAAGTGCATGCCGGCTATGAAGACGCTATTGTAGAAGCGTCCCGAACCTTCCTCACCGACCGATTTGATTTCCTTCGGAAGTTCGTATTTGATGGGGGTAATCCCGGTGCCGGATAATGTTTTTTACGGCTGTACTATGAGGTCTTTAACGGTCTCTATCTTTTTAGGTTTGAACAAACGCCGGGTTAGTTCCATGGTAACGTTCCCACTTTTTTAAGATTAGATAGGGTTAGAGTATACCGCAAATTTTAAGTTCAATTTTAGCGGGTTTTATGCTGTATGTGAAGGCCGCCTATTTTTTTAAGGGGGGGGATCTATATTAACCGCGGAAAATAATGAAAACAAAGTATAAATAAGGTTTTGTAATCAGTTACGGAAGGTCGAAATTGGAGGCGGCGAGCGGATTCGAACCGCTGAATGGCAGTTTTGCAGACTGCTCCCTTAGCCACTTGGGTACGCCGCCGTCTTAAAGTACTATAATAAGCGCACCCCTGGATTGTCAAGATAAAAAGCCTATCTATCAGGAAAATAAAACCATTTATTGAAAATGCATAGCGAGCGCATTCCCCGTAGCTTGCTACGGGGAATGCGAACGAATAGAAATAGTTTCCTTACATTACATTTGGAAGATTCCCCGGAGAAAAGCTGCGGGGAGCTTCAATTGATTTGGACGGATGGTTGCTTTCTACGATTTTCCAAGGAGCACCGGCAGCATTAAGATGTTCCATGGGAATACTGAGGTCAATTGACACGTCATTACTTCCGGGGATATGCCAGCCCTTTACACTTGATTTTCAAGCAAGGTAATGATTTAATAATTCCGCTTTAAACCTTTCGTTGCGTTCATCTTAAAATTTGTTTCATATATGTCAAAGGCGTTTTTTGTTCTGATCGAGATCCTTTTTTTGGCTTGTTATGGTATTCTTTAGCCCCAACCTCAGGAAACTTCCCCAACCAAAGCAGTCAGCTTTTGGCAGCCTCGCATGATATTTTAAAGTGAAAGCGGTCATGCAAGTTTTCCTTAATAACCGTAAGACCTGATCCGCCAACACAGACATGAGTAAAGGAAGAAGAAATAGTGAAAATTACAAAAAATTTATTGTTATTCTTTTTGTCTGTTATATTTTTTGTTTGGCCTATACCGCGTACAACAATGATTCGAGAGATTTCCCTTGTCATCTCTCTATGTCTCGCCACATCCTTAATCTATAAAAATAAAATATCCTTTGGAAAATTAATAAAATTAAAAACATTAACCCTGTTATATATTTTATTTATTGTCTGGGCATTTATCGTGGCGATTTTTATTTCCCCTGATGCCTTATGGTCATTAAGGGAAATAAAAGTCCAATGGATAATGGGTTCACTGGTAATTGTATTGGGGATTGAATTAGCTTTATTAATAAGCAATGGTATTTTAAGCTCAACAAAAATTTTTTTGATTTTGTTTCTGACTCTTTTAGGCCATGTTGTTTTTATAAATGCGGACGGCATATATACGGTTATTAAAAATAGAGACAATTACATGGGATTGACATTTTTGACACGCAATGTAAAAGGACTGACGATAGGTCCTATCGGCGGTAGCGTAGTAGTCAACTTTTTGATAACGATGCTTCTTGCCGAGTTATTTCTCAGGGTTGTTTACAAAAAGGCATATTTGCCTATTGATTACTTTCTGCTTATATCCGGTCTTTTCCTCTCGATTACAGCTTCTTTCTTTTGCGGTATGAGAAACATAGTGGAGATTATGTCTGTTGCTACATTGAGCGTTTTTATTCTGCTGTTAAGCAAAAGCTTTAAGGATAAAATTTTGCTTATCTCATTTTCCATTTTTTTACTTTCCTTTATTTTTATCGGTTTCTTTAAGAGTGATTCGAGATGGACGACATTGACAAAAAGCGTTGAATTGGCCTGGAATACAGATTACAACTGGAATCAAAAATCTGAAGGTGATTATTTGATGGAACCTGTAAAAGGTGAACAGGTCAGCAGGTCAAATTATATAAGGTTTGAAAAATATAAGGATAGTATAAATATCATAAAGGATAATCCTTTAGGTATAGGTTTCGGGCGAAATGCATTTGGTCATGGTTTGAAGGCCAAATACGATAAGGCCACGGGCTTGAACGCCGACAGCACAGTTTTGGATATATTTATCGGGACTGGATTGATCGGAGGAATCTTAGGAATTTTAATTTACCTGAATTTGTTTTGGATCGCTATTGCTTATTTCAAAAAATATCAGGATTTTATTGGATTTTGGCTGCTATTGGTATTGATAAGCTTTGGCTCAAGAATGGTGGTGGATTCCATATTAGACCATATGCTGCAGCAATTCATGTTTATAACAAGCCTGTTAATTGTTTTAACAATAAAAGGAAAAGTGGAGATATGAAAGCAAAAAAAGCGGAAAATAAAAGCGAGAAACATCAAAACGTTTACTAAAGTAATTTACGGTATCCGCAAATGTGGGGACTTTTAATTCGAAATAGATTGAAACGATATGCCCTGAAATCGTCGGTAATAACAGTTGCCGACATAAGGGAATCTTCGGTAATACTTTTTTCTGTCTTTAGCCGCTACGGTGATAGCGTTATGGCTTTCAAGGCCATAAACGAGTTCATCCTGGCCAATCCACTGAAAAAATATATCATATTGACGACTTATCATGCCCTGCCTTATGCTGAAAAAATTATTACAGGCAAAACGGAATTATATGGAATAAACAAAAGGAAAAGCCCCTTTGAATTGCTGAGGATAATAAGCGGATTAAAGAAAGCGCAGATTGATCTGGGATTTAATCCATGGAGCCATGGAGAAGAATCGAAATTTTTTTTAACATTTGCGAGAAAATTTTCTTTTTACGACAAATCCTCAAGCTATCCGAAGGAATATAATCTTTACGACAGAGTCAGGGAATACCTTTTATTGAAACCGAAAGACGCCTCAATAAAGACGCTTCAATTAAAGAATATTCGTAATATAGTTGTATCGCCATTTTCTACTGATTTGACGAAAAATCTAAGCCTTAACGATGTGGCAGCGTTGATCCGCCAGGTAAAGGATCGCTTCCCTGATTCAAAGATTACGGTAGCTGTCCAAAAAAATGCACTGAATGGCCTTGAAATTGATGTCGACAAATTCATATACGAAAAAGATCCAAAGAAATCCGAAGAATTCAAAGACCTGCTTCTTGCTTCTGATTTGTTCATAGGCGTTGACTCTGGACCGCTTCACATAGCAAGCGCCTTGGGAATAAATTCAATCGGGATCTTCGGACCAACCGCGCCTGAGGCGGTACTCGACAAAAATAGCTATGTTTTATCCATAAGGCACAAAAGTCTTAACGGCATCTTTTGTTTTGTAAGGGAATGCAAAGATCCACTTTGCATTCACGCTCTTTTTGAAGATAATTTTTTAGACAATAAAGCCGATGTCTCATTCAATAAAAAAATAATTCTTGAAACCGGAAAATGCCAGTCACCGACAAGTCGGGAAAAGAAAAAGGGGTAACTTAGGGGAGCCCGTATTAATGATATGTAGTGATTTTAGCAGTAAGTTTTTTAAAAGAAAGGGGCAGGACTTTAACATCATAACCCCTTGATTTTTCTGGTGGTGTTTGTTTGAAAAAGTCAGAACCCATTTTGCTTGAATTGAACAACCTTAAAAGAACCGGCGACATCCTGATGGATGGGAAATATTTTATCCTGCCGTCAAAACATCTATCCTGAAAATGCATGGCGTTCACCCTGCCCGCGGTTTGCCGCGCTTAATCCTCAATTTTCCGTATTCGTAAGCCGCCTTACATCATTCGACTCGTTTTTCTGATATAATTCGTCCATGAAAAAAAATAAGGGTGCAACTTTCCCGAAATTCGGCAGAGCCGTAAAGGGATGGAAGGATGCCTGTATAACTCTTAAAAAAGATGAACGCATCATGTTGAAGGGGTCCGCTTGACCCCGCCGCAAGCGGCGGGCATGGCGCAAGCGCTGGATTTTAAGTTTCAAACATCTATACTTGAAGGGAGGTGAAGACCATGGCAGAACAGACAAAAAAGGACAAGTTTAACGCCGCATGTTCATGCGGCTCCGGGAAAAAATACGGCGAGTGCTGCGGAAGGAACGAAGCCTGCCCATGCGGCTCGGGCAAAAAAGTCGCCGAATGCTGCTTTAAGAAGAAATAGATTGATAGACAGATAAAGCCCCCCTTCCCTCGGATAAAGGGAGGGGGGCTTTTGAAAACGCAACGCGAGCGCATTCCCCTCAGCTTTCTGCGGGGAATCTTTAATCCGAAGGATAGTAAATATGGATTTTCCGGCGCCGGGAAAGGAAGCCCGTTAGATATCTTGCCTCTGATTTGACATCTGTGGGCCGGTGTATATAGCCGAATAAAAAACGGAGGCGCATTATGTTCAAGCAAAAGAGGGTGGTGGCGTTAGTCCTGTTTTTAGCTCTGGCGATATTCATTACGATAGCCCGGGCGGCTGAAGTAAAGATATCGCTTATGGGCAAAGGCATCTGGAAGAAGGCAAGCGGGGAAGCGGTCGTAAAAGACGCTGAGGCGGGACAAAAAGAGATAACGATCGACGCGAAGGGGCTTAAAAAGAACGGGGTCTACACGGCCTGGTTTGTAAACATGAAACCCAAGATGGATATGGCCGGCCTTGGCGCGGGGGATTATTTCTTTAAAAGCGATGATAAGGGAGAGGGACACTACACAGCGAAAGTTTCAGCCTCTGATCTTGAAAAGTGGCGGATGATAGAAATCGCCGATCACCCTACCGGAAACCCCATGGACATGAAGGAGATGAAGATAGCGCTCGCTGGAAACCTTAAAAAATGAAGATCATCGGTCGAACGGTTCATGTGGGCTGTATATTCCAAGTTCCCCTTTTTTTACCGGGCCGTTGAAACTGATGACTCGGGTAGGTTACCGGGCTCCATTGCTACGGTTGCGCGGCTGGCGCCGGATCGAGCTGTACGGGTGCCGTCGCTTAATAATGGCGCGGTATAAGCAATGAAAGAATTTGACCTTGTGATAATAGGCGGAGGGGTCGCCGGGCTCGTATCCGCGAGCGGGGCGGCGCAGTTCGGAGCGCGTGTCGCCCTTATAGAGAAGGAGTCTCTGGGAGGGGATTGTCTGAGGTACGGGTGCGTTCCGACAAAACGTCTGCTCTATTCCGCCAAGGTCGCCTCGCTTGTGAGAAGGGCCGGAGAGTTTGGCATTGAGGGCGGGGACGTGAAAGTCGATTTTTACAGAGTGATGGAGGGCATGAGGGAAGTCCAGAGAAAGATCGGGGAAAATGACGACCCCGGGAGATTCAGGAAGATGGGCGTTGAGGTGATATTCGGGGAAGGGCGGTTCATCGACCCCCGTACCTTCGAGATCAACGGTGAAAAACTCCGCGGCAGGAGGTTTATCATAGCGACGGGTTCCGCCCCGGTGATGCTGCCCA
>CAVSHY010000006.1:0-23811 GCA_963727865.1 uncultured delta proteobacterium
TTCTTTTACCTCAAATTCTTTGGAAAGGCACCTGATTAATCCGGTTTGTGCCAGATTATATCCCCCTTTTCTTCCAGGGCCAATTTAAAAGAATCTGATTGAATTGTTGAGACCAGGGAACACAGGTTCGGTTCTTTCATAAGATCCTTTCTTATTGCAAGTTCCAGTTGTTCGCCAACCAGGGGTACAAATAAAAGCCCGTTATCTTCTGCAACCCCGGAAGTGCATATACCCGTATCGGCAAACCCGTTTCGTATGGCCTCGGCCACGGCCTTGTGTGTCTCCACTTCATGCCCGTACCCATCGATTTGTGCCTGATCAATACCCCTGGATTTTAGAATTGAGTCAAAAATCATCCGTGCTGAGGTACCTTTCCGCCTGTTAATAAACCGCGTATGAATGAGACCGTCAAAATCATACCCCTCCGTGATGCAATTCCAAGAGATGTTGTTGCGATATGGATAAACCTCAGGTCAGACAGGGGTAATAATTGCATTATTTCCCGACAATTCGGCAGTAATGAAAAATCCGGCAGACTTAATGGCGCTGCATGGCAGGAATTGTGTCTGAGTGAGAGTACCGCACCGATATTACCGGCACTCCTGACCTGCATGAAGATGCCCTTATTTCTGACAAAATGTGCAAGTTCATCAAGAGCAGGGTCGTATGCCCCTGAAAGAAGAAGGGTCCGTTCAATATTGCCTGGATCTGTTGTCAATACTGCGTCCATCTCGGTATCTGAATCACAACCTTCTGTAAATGCAGGTATATGGACAATTCCATTGGCTTTAACCGTCGCCATCTGGATCCCTGATCCACGGGAATGGGGAATTGCGAAGAATTTACTCCCTATATGCCCAACAGAAACGGGGATGAACTCGTCAAACCCGAGATCAGATACCAGGCTCCCTGATAGACTGTACCCTGAATGTGTGATACAATGGTTCAGGTAATCCCCACGATTTGAGTAAGGGTCCTGCAAATTCCCGGAGTACCGTCTGTGCAGCAAGTGGATAACCCGGTAATCCAATCACTGGTTTACCATTAATCTTCCCCAGCATCGCGGGTTTTCCAGGTTTCATGGCAACACCATGGAAGAGCAACTCACCAACAGATTCAATGACTTCAGCAGTATAGTCACGGGTACCTGCAGATGATCCGGCAGAAATAAGCACGAGGTCGTTTTCTTCGACGGCCTTGCAGAGGCTTTCTTCAATGATCTTTGGATCATCACGGGCTATGGGATACCGGGTGCAGTTCGCGCCCATTTCGCCAAGAAAAACCTGTGCCATAATGGTGTTACTTTCCACAACCTGGCCCGGTCCGGGGCGGATACCAAGATTAACCAGTTCACTGCCTGTTGGTATCAGACCTATGTTCACCTCCCTGACATCAACATTGACAATACCGTACGTGGCCAGGGCTCCGATGTCAAATGGACGGATTCGATGTCCCTCGGGCAGCACGAGTTGTCCATCCCGTACATCTTCACCGGCAGGGCGAATGTGCTGCCAGAGTGATGCAGATTTCCGGATCTGGATATAATCTCCCTTTTTCCACGTATCTTCGATCATGATGACCGCATCGAACCCGGGCGGGACAATGTTACCGGTATTTACCTGGGTGAAATCCTCGATGATTACGGGAGACTGATCACTCGCACCCACGGTGTCCCTGCTTCTGACGGCAAATCCGTCCATTGCGGAGAGGTTTACTTCAGGAACGGAGTATTTTGCATAAACCGAAGCGGCTGCTACTCTTCCTGCGGAATTGATCACGGGAATTGTTACGTTCCGGTGAGGCTTTTCAAAGGAGGTAAGGGTAATTTCGACTGCCCGTTCAAGAGAAATCAGAGAGAGATATCGCTTCACCATGGAGCAATACCTCCAAAATTCCCGGATTTCGAATCAGAAACCCTGTCAGATAACTCCCCCTGATTTTCTCCCGGTGACGTGGTTGAGGTTACGAGTCGTCCTTTTATGAATACAATAAAAAAGGTCGTCAGTATGCCAGGGATCGGGGATATTAATAATAGAACCGGGGAGAATATCCGAAAAATGTCCATATGAAAACGGGCTATACATTTTTTCTTATCTATGGATTCGATACCCGTTATCCCCTTCATAGTAAATCCGGCTCCGTTTTCAATACAGGAAATCTTAATCAACAGTATTTGTTGTGTGTAAATAAAAACAATTGTAGTTACATCTTAGTTAACCTAATTAAGCAAACAACGGGATAATCTAAAAAAACCTCATTTTCTCACCCCCCTGAATTTAGCATAAACCAGACAATCAGGGTCGATTCACCAGTTGGCCCCCGGAGAAATTATTATTCTTTACGGGTTACCTTGAAATCAGTCATAAATGCCCTATTTTAACCATTGAACAGAAATGATCGATCCCAACGGAAGAGAATCCTGACCTTCAGGTATGGAGGCCACTGCGGTTGCTTCGGCCAGGGAGTATAAGCGGCTGCGTTTTGTCATGGGGTAAAAATCAGGCAACCCGTCATTCCAGTCCAGTGTGCCGAAGAAAAAATCCGTCCAGTCTGATTTGCCTCCACTGATTTCAGAGGCAAGCCTGGCCGTAATCCTGGGCAGGCCCGGGTTAGTATGACCGGAAAGGGCAAGGAGGCCGGGCAAAGCGATCTGCAGGAACCCCATCAGGTTGGAAGGCGGTCCACCGGCCAGGACGAATATGGGTTTTTTACCCAGCATACCGAAACCTACCGCCTTACCTGGCCCAATCCGGATACGGTGAAACACCTTCTGCCATCCGATTTCTTCAAGGACATGAGCCATGAGGTCGTGGTCTCCTGTCCAGGCCCCCCCGCTGGTGATCAGGGCATCCGTTTCACTGGCCAGTTTTTTCACGGCACAAAAGAGGGCAGCGCGATATTTGAAAAAGAAGCGGGGAATTATTTCAATACGGCCTTTGTCATAGGCGCTAAGGGTGAAATTATCGGAAGATACAGGAAGGTCCACGTGCCTCAGATCCCGCTCTGGGAAGAAAAGGCGTACTTTAAGCCCGGAGACCTCGGCTTCCCGGTGTTCAAAACG
Source organism: uncultured delta proteobacterium (assembly GCA_963727865.1). Classification (GTDB taxonomy): domain Bacteria; phylum Desulfobacterota; class GWC2-55-46; order GWC2-55-46; family GWC2-55-46; genus CAVSHY01. Next base: position 3,062 of record CAVSHY010000006.1, read on the forward strand.
CCTTTCGCTGCAATCGGGGTGCAGATCTGCTGGGATGTGTTCTTCCCGGAGGGCTTCAGGATCCTCGCGCTCAAGGGCGCCGAGGTCATATTCGTCCCCACGGCCTCAGCCTTCGAACATTCACAGAGGAAGTGGGAGAGGGCGATAATGGCCGCCGCGCACGCTAACGGGGTTTTTATCCTGAGGGTCAATAGGATCGGCAAGGAAGAACGCCAGGAGTTTTACGGGAGGAGTTTCTGCGCGGGCCCGGACGGCGAGTTTGTAAATAACCCGAGCGGTGCTTCCCCGGGGGTCGTCCTCACGGAGCTCGACCTTGGCGAGGTAACCAGGATGAGGAATGAATGGGTCTTCTTAAAGGACAGAAGGCCCGAGGAGTATAAAGAGATCCTGGAGATCAAGGGATGAGGAAAGGGGTCGTTCAAATAATAAGAGACGCGCTCCTTGAAGCCTTCAGGGAAGGGCTTTTGAAGGAAGTCCCTCTGCCGGATATTATCGTCGAAAGGTCTAAAAAGGATGAGTTTGGCGATTTTTCGACCAATATAGCGATGATACTCGCGCCTCTTCAAAAGAGGCCGCCGAGGGATGTGGCGGGTGTACTGGCTAAAAAAATAGCAATAATACCGCCTGCGGCAAAATGCGAGGTCGCGGGCCCCGGCTTTATAAACATATTCCTTGAGAAGGCTTACTGGTTTTCGATCCTTGAAGAGATCATCAGGAAAGGCGGGGCCTTCGGCGGAAGCGATATCGGAGGGGGGAGAAGAGTCCAGGTCGAATTCGTAAGCGCTAACCCGACAGGGCCGCTCCACATAGGCCACGGCAGGAACGCGGCGGTTGGGGATTCTCTCGCGAATGTCCTTAAGGCCGCCGGGTTCGAGGTGACAAAGGAATACTATATAAACGACGTCGGCAGACAGGTCTATACGCTCGGCGAATCCGTGCGTCTGCGCTGGTTAGAACTCCAGGGCAAGGAAATAGCGTTTCCGGAAGACCATTACAAAGGCGAGTATGTCAAAGAGATAGCAAAAGATTATAGGAAAAAATACAACAGCCTCGAAAAAGCGGCTTCAGTCCCGACGTTTCAGGACTTCGCCATGGAATCGATGCTCGAATGCATAAAGATAGACCTCAAGGACTTTGGCATAGAGTTTGACGTATGGTACAGTGAAAAGAGCCTCCATGATAATGGGCGCGTCATGAATACCATAGAAGATCTCCGTAAAAGGGGCTTCATCTTTGAATCCGAAGGGGCGCTCTGGTTCAGGACATCCGAGTTCGGGGACGATAAGGACAGGGTTCTCATAAAGGCTGACAGGTCGATGACGTACTTCGCCTCCGACGTCGCCTACCACAGGGATAAGATCGACAGGGGTTTTTCGGCCATAGTGGATGTCTGGGGGGCCGACCACCACGGATATGAGGCGCGGATAAGGGCGCTTTTCAAGGCCCTCGGCGCCGATGACAGCATACTTAAGATCATATTCATCCAGCTTGTGGCTCTTTTAAGGAAGGGTGTGCCGGTACCCATGGGGAAAAGGGAAGGGGAGTTTGTAACGCTGAGACAGGTCATGGACGAGGTCGGAAAGGACGCGTGCAGGTTCTTTTTCCTTATGAGGAAATCGGACGCGCACCTGGATTTTGACCTGGAGCTGGCGAAAAGCCAGGCCCCTGAAAATCCGGTCTACTATGTCCAGTACTGCCACGCCAGGATAAAAAGCATCATCGGTTTCGCCGCGGAAAAAGGGATAAAAATGCCTGAGTCCTTCGGAAGAGAAGCCCTCGAAGCCTTAAGCCTCAAGGAAGAGATCGGTATCATAAAGCACCTCGGCTTATTCGAAGAGGTCGTGGAGAAAAGCGCCATTACCATGGAGCCTCACAGGATAACTTTTTATTTGATGGACCTCGCCGGCCTTTTCCACCCTTATTATAACCGTAACAGGGTCGTAACCGACGACCTTAATTTGACCGCCGCGCGCATCCTTTTATGTAACGCTGTCGGTAATGTCGTAGCGAACGGGCTAAAACTCCTCGGCGTAGAGGCACCCTCCAAGATGTAAAAAAATCCGATTTGCTTAACTTATGGTTAAATGTGGCGTTGTTTTTCTAAAAACAATACTTGACAAATTTGATAAGGTATATTACGATTTATCATATTGGGAAAACTGGGCGTATTAAAATATCGGGAGTTTTTTTGCTTATTAAAAGGATTTAGATGAGACTATCTACTAAAGGACAATACGCGGTCAGGGCTATGGTAACCCTCGCCTGTCACGCCAACTTCGCCAACTCCGAAGATAAGCCCGTAAATCTGAGGGATATATCGACGGAGGAGGGTATTTCGCTATCTTATCTTGAACAGCTTTTTGTAAAACTCCGTAAGGGGAAGATAGTAAAGAGCGTAAGGGGGCCTGGCGGAGGCTATGTGCTCGCCAAACCAGCTGGCAAAATCAGCGTGGGCGAGGTCATATCAGTAGTTGAGGAGCCACTTAACCCGGTCGCCTGTCTTGACGGGGGTTTCACGGGCTGCGAGAGGTCTGAACGGTGCATAACTCAGCGTGTATGGAAGGGTCTTGCTGAAAAGATTGCCGAGTTCCTGAATTCCGTAACGATCGAAGATTTGAGCCGCGAGGTAAAGTCGTTGGATAACGGCAAGAAGGCCGGAGAGGAAGGTCCTTCCAAAGCGGTCGTCTGCGGAGTAACCGACTTAAAGTGAATGGAGCCGGAAGAAAAGCGTCCGGGCGTACGCTTATAAAGTTCTAAAAAACTGAAAATGCAACGCGAGCGCCCTGCCCGCTGCTTGCAGCGGGGTCAAGCGAGCGAATGGAAATAGTTTCCGTACATTTTGAAGATTCCCTGCAGCTTGCTGCGGGGAGCTTCAAATCCAAAAATATAAAAATAAGGGGAGGTTTTTTCCTTGAATAGAATCTATTTTGACCATAATGCCACAACCCCGGTAATCGACGAGGTTTTTCAGGCCATGGTCCCGTACCTGAAAGAGGAATGGGGCAACCCGTCGAGTATACACTGGGCCGGCAGAGGCCCGAGAAAGGCGGTTGAAGAGGCCCGCGATAAAGTATGCAAGCTCCTCAACTGCACCCCCCTTGAGCTTATCTTCACGGGTTCCGGTAGCGAGGGCGACAACCACGCCATAAAAGGGCTCGCCTACGCGAAGAAGGACAGGGGTAACCACATAATCACGACGAAAGTCGAGCACCCGGCTGTGCTCAATACCTGCAAGCACCTCGCCAAAGAGGGTTTTGAGGTCACGTACCTCGACGTTGACCCCGACGGGATGATCGATCTTGAACAGCTTAAAAAAAGCATCACGCCAAAGACGATCCTGATTACAATAATGTTCGCCAATAACGAGACGGGCGTAATATTCCCCGTTAAGGAAATAGGCGACATCGCCAGGGAGCGCGGCGTCACATTCCATACCGACGCCGTACAGGCCGCCGGAAAAGTGCCTATCGACCTGACGAAGCTGAATGTCGACCTTTTGACCATTTCCGGACACAAGCTTTACGGGCCGAAGGGCATAGGCGCGCTGTTCGTCAGACGGGGAGTGAGGCTTGTTCCTCTCATCCACGGGGGACACCACGAAAGGAACAGGCGCGGAGGGACAGAGAACGTAGCCGGGATAGCGGCCCTTGGAAAGGCCTGCGAGGTGGCGCGGAGGGATATGGATAAAGAGGCGGCGCATCTTAAGGCGCTCAAGGAAAGGCTCGAAAAAGGGATATCCGAGAAGGTTCCCCATGTAAAGATAAACGGGCATCTGGAAAAGAGATTGCCCAATACCGCGAATATAAGCTTCGAGTTCGTTGAGGGCGAATCCCTCCTTTTAAACCTCGATATGAAAGGCATAGCCGCCTCAAGCGGCTCGGCCTGCACCTCCGGGAGCCTTGAGCCGTCCCATGTATTGGTATCGATGGGGCTAACCCACGAGCTTTCGCACGGCTCGGTGAGGTTCAGCCTCGGAAAATCGAATACGATGGAGGAGGTCGAATACCTCATAGAAGTAATGCCCCCGATAGTCGAGAGGATGAGGAGCATGTCGCCGCTGTATGCCGGGGCTAAATAGATATATCCTGATAAAATAAAAAATAAGCTAATATGGAAATCGAAAAATAAAGAGGAGAAAAATATGTATAGCGAGAAGGTGATGGATCATTTCTCAAACCCGAGGAACGTTGGCGAGATAGAAAACGCGAGCGGTACGGGCATGGTCGGGAACCCGGCGTGCGGGGACATAATGAAGCTGACGATAAAGATAGAAAACGACAGGATAACCGACGTCAAGTTCAAGACCTTCGGGTGCGGCGCCGCGATAGCCACAAGTTCCATGGTAACGGAGCTGGTGAAGGGCAAGGACCTTAACGAGGCCGATAAGATCTCGAATCAGACCGTTGCCGAGGCGCTTGACGGGCTTCCGCCGGTAAAGATGCACTGCTCCAACCTCGCCGCGGACGCGCTCCATGCGGCCATAGAGGATTATAAGAAGAAAAAACAGGAAGAAGGCAAATAACCTTCTTAGCGGGTTCCCATAAAATCCGCGGGTTTTTTAAGCCTTAATATGATATGTCAGGGGTTAAAATAATTTTTTGAGTCATCAGCTCGTTTGAAAAAAGGGATTTTTGAAAACTTTAAGGACTTAGCCGCGGAATTCATACTGCCTGCGTTTCTACTCCTCCTCTGGGCCGCGGGCTCCATCGGATATCTCATGGCCGAGGTCCAGGGGCTCAGGGAAATCCCGGAACTCCTTACCCTGAGCTACGACGAAAAGAAGTATTCCTACGACGGTCCGATCTATAGACTTTCCTATGAAGCCCAGCAGATAACACCTGAAAATAGCGTCATATATCTTTATAATCCTGCTATATATTATAACCCTAATATATATAAGGAAGCTGCCACATATTTCTATTTCAAGACGAGGTACAGCCTTTATCCCAGAAAAGTAATTGACGCAAGAGAAGAGATCGATATCAAGAGTATTATGAAGAGCGATTACCTTATGTTTTATATATTGCGCGATACTGGGACCGCTCAGGTAAGTGCCATAGATAAAGTAAGTGCCATAGAGAGGCTTCCCTTTCTAAAAAAGGTTTTCGAATACGGCGAGGTGGAAGGCTACATGGCCATATACAGGGTGGTAAAATAGATTTCCGGTATACCGTACGTTAAGTAAAACCATCTTTTCAGGATAAAATCAAAAAAATAAAAAATGAGAGATCTTTTTTTATTATCCCTTGCAATCGCGTTCTTCTTCATCTCCGGCCGGGTATTCGTCCATTTCATAGACAGGGAAGACGAACTTGGGTTGGGCCTCTTCCAGGGCGCGGCCATTTCCTTCATGCTGGGCCTCGGCGCCATCTCCCTGCAGATGTTCATTTATTCGGTTATATCGATACCCTTTAATATCCCCTACATAATAGCGCCGTGGGTCCTGCTTTCAGCTTACGCGCTCTTATCAGGAAAAGCTATTAAACCTTCGAAAAGGGAGAGAAATGATTTTTTGAGCGAAGCCGGCTTTGTCGGCATCTTCCTGCTCGCGGTTATCGCCTCACAGGTTATTTACGCATTTCTCTACGGGGCTATGCCGACCATAAGCGCCTGGGATTCTTTTCAGACATGGTTTTTCAAGGCTAACGCCTTTTTTAAAGATAAGGGGGTAACGGCCTCATTCTTTAATATCCCGCTGGCGCATCCCGACTATCCTCTCCTTATACCGCTTTCGGCCGCCTGGGTTTATACATGTCTCGGCCATATTAACGACGAACTCGTAAGGGTTATCTATCCTCTGCAGTACCTGTCGCTCCTTATAATATTTTATTATCTCGTAAAGAAGGCCGCTTCAACCCGCAGCGGCCTTCTTTTTACGGCCCTGCTTTCCATAACCCCCATCCTTATGGTGCATGCGGCGGGGCTTCCCGTAAGGGTAGGGGAACTTTATACGGGGGACTTCGTCGGATACGCGGACCTCGCGCTGTCGGCATATTTCGTCGCCGCGGGAGGTTTTTTCTATTTATATGTCATTGAAGGGAAGACGCCGCAGCTCGTGCTTACGGCCTTATTCCTCGGCCTTGGAGCGTGGACAAAGGATGAAGGGTTTGTATTCGCCCTTCTTGGAGGCGCTGTGTTTATCGCGCATCTCATCTCAAGCGGAAAAACGCCGTTTAAAAAGGGGTTTTCATTTGCTCTCATACTTGCCGCCGTGATGGGGCCATGGGTTATTTATAAAATGGTTTTTAAAATCCCGGGTGAATATGAGCGGTCGGTGACTCTGGCGACATTCACGAGTAACCTTAAGAGGCTGCCCGCAATATTAAGGTTCATGAAATTTATACTCTTCGAAAAAGTGGCTCTTTACAATTTTACATGGTACGCGTACGTCGCGGCAAATATCGTCAACTGGCGCGGGGCCTTTAGAAGGCCGCTACTCTTTGTAAACATGATCATTATTGGCCAGATATCGGTTTATATATTCATATACATCATCACCTTCCTGGACCTGGACTTTCATCTTAAGACCTCCTTTGACCGCCTGGCCTTACAGCTTGTCCCGCTCGCGATATTTACCGTGGCGATAAATTTAAGCAGGTTCATTGACGCGAAAACCTTGCAAAAGAAAAACACCGTTTGAAGCTCTCTGCAAAGAGTACGGTTTTTTTGGCCAGGGACTTCAAAAAATAATGGATTAATCAAAAAATCTCTATTAAAATCTAATATAACTATTTTTAAAGAAGGAAAGTAACTATGCAGGGTAAGCGGGTAGTGGTCGCGATGAGCGGCGGGGTGGATTCCTCGGTCGCGCTCGCGATATTGAAAGAAAAGGGATATGACTGTATCGGCGTGTCGATGCGGTTATGGGACTATTCAGAGAAGGAAGACGGCTCAGGGGCTACGGGAGGAAGCTGCTGTTCCCTTGACGATCTCTATGACGCGAGGAGCGTCGCGGATAAGCTCGACGTGCCTTTTTATACCGTAAACGTCGAAGAGGTTTTTTCCAAAGAGGTTGTAGATTATTTTGTGAAGAGCTACATGAGCGGGGAGACCCCGAACCCATGCATAAAGTGCAACCAGGCGCTTAAGTTCGAGGTATTATTGAAAAAAGCTATCGCCCTTGAGGCCGACTATCTCGCAACAGGCCACTACGCGATGATAGAGAGCGCTGAAACCGGTTACAGGCTTTTAAAGGGAGCGGATAAAGATAAGGACCAGAGTTATTTTCTCTTTACCATGACCGGTGAGCAGCTCTCGAGGGTCCTTTTCCCGGTAGGTGATCTTACCAAGAACGACGTGAGGGCGTACGCGAGGAGAGCGGGGCTTCGGACATCGGATAAGAAAGAAAGCCAGGAAATATGCTTTGTGGAAGAGCCGAGCTACGCGGAGTTCCTCTCTTCAAGGGTATCAAGTAAAAAGGGAGAGATTGCCGATACAAAGGGTAATGTCATCGGGACGCATATGGGGCTGTTTAATTACACCATAGGGCAGAGAAAGGGACTTAACCTTCCAGGCGGCGGAGCGCCGTTATATGTCTCCGGCATCGATACTGAAAATAACCGCCTCATAGTAGGCTCAATCGATGAGCTTTACTCGGAGGGGCTCATAGCTAAGGATATTAACTGGATCAGACCCGATGCAAAAAACCGGGTCAGCCGGGGAGAGCTTAATGGAGTTACGTCGAAGATCCGCTACCGTCACCCAGGGGTGGATTCCATCGTGACCCCGATGGATGACGGAAGGGTAAAGGTGATTTTCAAAACCCCGGAGAAGGCCGTAACCCCCGGGCAGGCTGTTGTATTTTACAGCGGCGTTGAGGTCATCGGAGGCGGCTGGATAGAAGAGGCTATTAAAAAGTGAAGGCCGGGGACTATATAAAAGAGACGCGGTTTGTGGCGATCTCTACGCTTGGGTGCAGATCAAACCAGTATGACTCCTCCGCGCTTGAGGACCTCCTGAGGGACAGGGGTAATCTCGAGGTCGTGCCGTTCCCCGGGCCCGCGGACGCCTATATCATCAATACCTGCACGGTTACCGGCAGGACAGACTACCATTCCCGCCAGCTTATACGCCGGGTCCGCAAATTGAACCCCGGCGCCATTATTATCGTAACGGGTTGCTATGCCCAGGTCTCGCCGGAAGAGATAAAAAGTATCGAAGGCGTTGACTATGTACTCGGGAACCCGCAAAAGGCCGAAGTGCTTGAATACCTCCGTATGGGCAGACAAAAGGAAGTTAAGACGTTTGTAGGCCCTTACGAAGACGGCACTCCCCTTACCTTGAAGGCCAGGAGCTCTTCGGGCCGCACCAGGGCGAATCTTAAGGTGCAGGAGGGGTGCAACAGGAGCTGCTCGTACTGCATAATCCCCAAGGCGCGGGGGATATCAAAGAGCGTGAGGCTCGAAGAGGTTGAGCGCGAGATAGATTCACTTGTTGAAAAGGGCTTTAAGGAGGTCGTGCTTACGGGCATACACCTCGGGGCATACGGGGAGGACCTTGCTTCGGAGTTAAGGCTGTCATCCATACTTCATCTGATCGAGAAGAAAGATTACCCGTGCAGGTTCAGATTAAGCTCACTTGATCCCGATGAGGTTACTGAAGAGCTTACTGAAATACTCAAGGGGGCGAAAAAAATATGTAATCACCTCCATCTTCCTCTCCAGAGCGGCGACGATACGATAATAAAAAAGATGAGAAGGCCCTATACCGGGGCCTTATTCGCCGAGAAAGTCTTACGGGTCTCCAGGGAAGTGCCGGAAGTTTCCATCGGGGTCGACGTTATCGCGGGATTTCCGGGTGAAGGGGAAAGGGAGTTTGAGAATACTTTTACCCTGTTAAGGGACCTTCCGGTATCCTACATTCATATATTCCCGTTCTCAAAAAGGCGCGGGACCGCCGCGGCCGCGGCCGAAGGCCAGGTCGCCCCGAATGTCATAAATGAGAGGTGCGGGAGGCTTCAAGAACTCGATAAGGCAAAGCGAGAGGGGTTCTATAAGGGTTTTATAGATAAGAACGCCGAGGTGCTCGTGGAATTAGCCAGGGATAAAAAGACCCGTTTTCTTAGGGGCAGGGCCAGGAACTATATACCCGTTTTATTCGATGGCCCGGATGAACTTAAAAACACCGTCACGAATGTGCTTCTTAAAGGCTTCAATTCCGTCGAAATGTCCGGGGCTTTTTTTAACAAATAAATTCCCAACCCCCCCATCCAGCCGTTTTTTTACTCTTCAAAGATATTAAAGCTCCTCACAGCAATGCTACGGGGAATCTTCGAAACGTAAGGAAGTTTCAGAGTCCTTCATGGGTTGTCTGAAAATCAGCGGCATCTCGCGTAGGACTTTAAACGTTTTATTCGCTCGCTTGACCATGCCGCAAAAGAGCGGGCAGGTGACGAGCGTTGCATTTTCAAAAAAATATTTCCCGAGGAAGGTTGTATCGGGCACTACCCGATCTCTTTTTCCAATTTTTTCACGGCTCTCGCGGATTCCGAGAGGGCCTTGCCGAGATACCTTGACTTATCCATGGCAAGTACGAGGTAAAAACCATCTTTTAAGGTGGAAATGGCAAGTCTGGCATTACCGGTGGAGATGGAGACTGTTTTTACCGCCGCGGACTCCTTCTGACTGGCCGCGGATTCTTTTATGATATTGAGTATTATGCCGTGGTGCGCTCCGATAAGGTCGATCTCGATAGCGGGAGACTCCGAGAAGGAGGCCACCACTTCCCCATCCATGCTGAGGAGCGCCGCCCCGGTGCCTCCCGCCCTTTTCGCAAGGTCTTTTAATATGGAGTTAAAAGCCATTTTAACCTAACCGCTGTTTAGAAAGGTTTTTCACTGATTGCGGCAGCCTGCTGATAGAAAAACCTTCAGGCCGTTTTCATGTCACTGAAGAACGGGGTGAGCGTTTTAGAATCTAACTGAGATTATCTTTGAAATTCCCGGTTCTTCCATGGTTATGCCGTAAAGGGCGTCAGCCATCTCCATAGTCTTTTTATTGTGGGTGATAAGCACGAACTGGCTTATCTTTGACATATCGCGGACGAACATATTGAACCTGTCGATGTTCGCGTCATCGAGCGGGGCGTCGACCTCGTCAAGGAGGCAGAACGGGCTCGGTTTTATAAGAAAAATCGAGAATATGAGAGAAGTCGCGGTAAGGGCTTTTTCGCCGCCTGAAAGGAGCGATATATTCTGCAGCCTTTTACCCGGCGGCTGAGCGGCGATCTCAATGCCGGCCTCAAGTATGTCGCCGTCATCGGCGAGCCTGAGTTCCGCCTTCCCTCCATTAAAGAATCTGGGGAAGGTCTCCTGGAACTTGGCGTTTATCTCTTCAAAGGTATTCCTGAACTTCTCGCGGGTGGTTCTGTTGATCCTGGTGATGGCGGCATGCAGGCTCTCTACCGATCTATTAAGGTCAGCCTGCTGGTCAAGGAGGAACTGGTGCCTCCTCTCAAGGTCATTGTATTCTTCAAGGGCTGAAAGGCTCACCTCCCCGAGAGAGGTTATCTTTTCCCTGAGTTCCTCTTTTTTAGCCTCGAGGGATTCGATATTGACTGGTTCCCGGGGCTCGCCGGACTCCATGGACCCTGGCTTGAAGGCTTCTATGTCCGTTCCGTACTTCTCAAGGATCCTTTCCCTGATGTTCCGGGCGCCGAGCTCCGTCTCTTTTAATTCTATGGAAAGCTCTCCCTTGAGTTTCTGAAGTTCGGAGGACTTCGACTTTATCTCCCTTATCTCCGTCTCGATCTCTTTAATGCGGCTATTGAGCGCCGACATTTGTTCGGTCTTTTCAACGCCTTCTTTCTTTATGGCATCCGTCTGCGCAAGGAGTCCTTCGAGTCTGGCCTTCAGGGACTCGATCTGAGAAAGCTTAGTGTCCGTTTCCTCTTTACCGCGCAGGATCTCATCGGATTTTGTTCTCATCCTTCCGGATGTCTCTTCGATAGACTTTTCCTTCTCGGCTCTCTGTTTTCCGAATGACTCGTAACGCTCCTTAGCCTGCGCGAGGGAAACCTTTATTTCCGTGACCGTCTGGGTAAGCTCTTCTTTCTCAGCGGCAATAACGGAGATCTCGTCGGAAAGAGCCCTTCTTCCCGCTTCTTTTTCGGCCCTCTCCTTTTCAAGCCCGTCCCTTTCGGCGGAAAGGGACGCCTTCTTGAGTGCTATCTGGGCGAGCTTCTCGCCGGATTCGAGAATTTCACTCTTTAGCGCCGTACTTATCCCCGTGAGCCTCCCCATCTCCTCTTCCTGTATCTTGAGCTCGCTCTCAAGGTTGACCTTGCTGATGTCGGCGGCGTGAAGCTTTTCTCTCGCGTCCTCGAGGAGCGGTTTTAAGGAGGCAACGGCGTCCTCGATCTCTTTTATCGAGGCTTCCTTCCCTGCGATACTCTCTTCGAGTTCCATGGTCCTGAGATTTATCTTTTTTATCTCGCTTCTTTTCTGCAGTATCCCCGCTTCCCCGCCCTTGGATGCGCCTCCGGTTATGATGCCCTGCGGGTCTACGATCTCGCCATCAAGCGTGACGATGGTTTTATACATGCCGTTCTGCTTCCAGATTTCAAGCGCTACTTCCAGGTTTTCTACGACAAGTACGTCTCCAAGTATGCAATTTACTACGTTACCGTATCCTTCCTTTATTTTGATCTCGTTTATAAGTTCCTTGGCTCCATTGTAATTGAACGCGCCGACCTCGACCGGCACGGGGCTTCTTAATGCCCTGGCTTCCTTGACAGGGATAAAACTCCCTCTGCCCGCGGAGCTGGATTTGAGATATTCTATCGCCTCGACCCCTTCCCTGTGGCTCTCGACAATAATGTACTGGAGTCTGTCGCCCATTACCGCCTCTACGGCCTTTTCATAGCCCGCGTTCGTCTCTATCACATCGGCGATGAGGCCGTAGACCCCGGGGCCTTTCTTAAGCATTATCGCCTTTGCCCCGTCCTTGAGGTTTTCGAAGGTCCGCTCCATCTCCTCAAGCGTCGATAGCCTTGCCGCGGCCCTGCTGTACTCGTCCTTGAGGATTTTAAGCTCCGTATCCCCGAAAACCTTTTCTTTCTCAAGGGCATCGAGCCTGTTTTTTATATTCCGGAACTCGGTTTCAATCGTTTCCTTCTTCCCGGCGGAATTTATCAGATCTTCTTTTAAAGACGCAAGAGGCCCCTCCTTTGATGAGAGAGCCCTTATGATTTCCTCCCTTTCGGAGGAGGCCTTTGACTCTTTAACACGGAGGTTTTCTTCGTCTTTAAGGAGCGCCTGTATGGAGTGGCGTATGTCAGAAAGCCTTGCGGTTATATTTAGCGACTCGGCGGAAAGAGCCCTTTCTATCTCTTCTTTTTCCTTCAGGACGGAGGTTAGGGCTTCAAGCCGGGCTAACCCCGAGTCGAGCTTTTGAGTTTCGGTCTTTATAAGGGTATCGATCAGGTTCATCTCGGCGCCGAGCTTTTGGATCTCTTCCTCAGCGCTTACCCTGTAAGACTTGATCTCCTCTATCTCCCGGCAGAGCCGCTCTTCGTCCCGCCTGAGCTCTTCCAACCGCATCTTTGCGAGCGCGCTTTCGCGCTCCTCTTTTTGTATAAGGCTTTCGAGCTCAAAGGCTTTTTCTCTTATGATCTTGTAATCGTTTTCCTCGTTGAGATAATCGACCCTGATCCCCTCTACGAGAGCCTCCTTCCCGCTCGTAAGCGTGGAAAGCGCCATCTCCTGGTCCTTGACCTCATCGAGTTTCCTCGCCGTGGAATCAAGGGCGTCCTTGAGCTGGCGCAACTCCATGGAGGAAAGGAGGAGTTCTATGGATTTAAGTTCGTCTTTAAGTACCTTGTATCTCTCGGCCTTTTTAGCCTGCCTGTTAAGGGAATTAAGCTGCCTTTTTACCTCGCTTATAATATCATTGACCCTTGTGAGGTTTTCCTTTGTGGCCTCGAGCTTTCTTAAGGCTGCTTCTTTTTTGTGCTTGAACTTACCTACCCCGGCCGCTTCCTCGAAGATAACCCTCCGGTCTTCGGGTTTCGCGTTTATGAGCCAGCCGACCTGACCCTGCTCAATTATTGAATAAGCCCTGGTGCCGATACCCGTATCGGTAAAAAGATCCACGATATCGCGGAGCCGGGAGGGGACCTTGTTTATGTAGTACTCGCTCTCCCCGGACCTGTAAAGGCGTCTTGAGACCTCTATCTCCGTAAAATTCGAGAACATCGCCCCGCCGAGTCCCTGCTCGTTCAGGAAGGTGAGGGAGACATCCGCCATGCCGAGGGGCTTTCTTGTTTCGCTCCCGTTAAATATTACATCCTCCATGTGCCTTCCGCGCAGATGCCTCGCGTTCTGCTCTCCGAGCACCCATCTTATGGCATCGACAATATTACTTTTGCCGCACCCGTTAGGCCCGATGATCCCGGAAGTGCCCGTAGGAAGGTTAATGGTTACTTTATCGACAAATGATTTAAACCCGTGGATTGTAAGTTTTTTTATCCGCATCGGCTTTCTCTGTATTTATGGTCAAAAATCGTAGCAAAGTTTTACACCTTTGTAAAGGAAAAAAATACAATAGAAAGTATAAAGATTAAATCTATAATACTACATGTAGGGGCTTGTTAAGAACATGGAAACTATCTATTGCGTCCACCTTATGCGCAAAAAAAATCTTGTTTTGCGTTTTTTTAAAACGAAATATTATGTTTCCGCGGTGGCCGAAAAACCCATCAAAAAAATCTTATAAAAGGATAGTCCTCTATTGGTTTTAATGGCATGAAAGCTGATACGCAGGTTCCGTGGTTATTTGGTCATGAGGAAAGGATCGTCCAGTTTAGGATCAACGACGATACGACCCTTTTTTGATTTTATTTTTCTTTTTTTGTTTTTTTCTGGGATATTTCATTTCTGCCTGCGCCGCCGATAATCTTGCGATCGGCACCCTGAAAGGGGAGCAGGAAACGTAGTCAAAAGCGTTTATATGGCAGAACTCAACCGATGACGGGTCTCCGCCGTGTTCCCCGCATATGCCGATCTTAAGGTCCGGTTTAGTCTTACGCCCTTTCTCGATAGCAAGTTTTATAAGAAGCCCGACGCCGTCCCTGTCCAGCGACTGAAAAGGGTCGTTTTTAAGTATACCGGCCTTTTTTTCATCCACATAATCAGGCAGAAACCTTCCGGCGTCATCTCTTGACATCCCGAGGGTCATCTGCGTAAGGTCGTTTGTGCCGAAGGAGAAGAACTCGGCGACTGAGGCGATCTCGTCGGCAAGGAGCGCCGCCCGCGGGACCTCTATCATCGTGCCGACAAGGTATTTCAGCTTTACCTGATGCTCCTTCATAACCGCGTCAGCCACGGCCCTTGTCCGTGTTACAAGGATACTCAGCTCCTTCGCGTCTATTATGAGGGGATGCATGATCTCGGGCTCGACCTTGATGCCCTTTTTTTTGCATTCGCAGGCTGCCTCCATTATCGCGCGAACCTGCATATCGAGTATCTCGGGATAAGCTATGCATAAACGGCATCCCCTCAAGCCGAGCATCGGATTAGCCTCATGGAGCCTGTCGATCCTCCTTTTAACATGGTGGAAGGGTAGCCCGAGCATATGGGCGAGGTGCTTTTGCTCGTTTTCGGTGTGTGGGACGAATTCATGAAGCGGCGGGTCCAGGAGCCGTATTGTAACGGGTTTACCGGCCATGACCCTGAAGATGCCGATAAAATCCTTCCTCTGGAAAGGCAGGAGCTCATCGAGGGATTTCTTCCTTGTCTCCTCGTCCTCGGCTATTATCATCCTCTGTATGGCGATCCTTCTCACGTCGGTATCGAAGAACATGTGCTCGGTTCTGCAAAGCCCGATGCCTTCCGCGCCAAGTCGCAGGGCGTTTTCAGCGTCATACGGGGTATCGACGTTGGCCCTGACCTTAAGAACCTTTATAGCATCGGCCCATTTCATGAGCGCGTAATATGCCTTGGGGAGTTCAGGTTTTATAAGGTTGAGCGCGCCCCTGAATACCTCGCCAGTTGAGCCGTTAATGGTTATCTCGTCGCCTTCCTTTATTACCGTATCCCCGACAGAGACGGTTTTTTTGTCGTAATCTATGGTAAGGTCCTCGCAGCCTACTATGCAGCACTTGCCCCATCCCCTGGCAACGACTGCGGCATGGGATGTCTTGCCGCCAGTAGCGGTAAGTATGCCCTTAGCGGCGTGCATCCCCCCCACGTCCTCAGGGCTGGTCTCTTTTCTGACAAGGATTACGTTTTTGCCATGCGAGGTACTGTCCTCGGCGTCCTTCGCGGAAAATACGACTTCGCCTGAAGCCGCGCCCGGCACAGCCGCTATGCCTGTGGCGAAAAGCGTCCTTTGAAGTTCATCCGCCGGTATATGGGGGTCTATTACGGGGTAGAATATCCCCTCTATCTCTTTATCGGTTATCCGCATGAGGGCCTGTTCTCTGGTTATAAGCTTTTCCTTGACCATATCGACGGCGATGCTGAAGGCGGCCATGGGGGAACGTTTCCCGGCCCTGCACTGAAGTATGTAGAGTTTCCCTTTCTCGATGGTAAACTCTATATCCTGCATGTCCCTGTAATGTCTCTCAAGTTTTGTCCTTACATCGCAGAGCTCCCTGTATATCTTAGGCATGAAGGTTTTGAGATCGCTCAGGTGGATGGGGGTGCGTATGCCGGCTACGACATCCTCTCCCTGCGCGTTCATAAGAAGATCGCCGTAAAATATGTTCTCCCCCGTATTGGGGTCGCGGGTAAAGCAGACTCCCGTGCCCGAGCTCTCTCCCATGTTCCCGAAGACCATCTGCACCACGCTTACCGCGGTGCCGAGCAGTTCGGATATTTTCTCAACCCTTCTGTAAGTAACGGCCTTTTCCGCCATCCATGACCTTATAACGGCGTCGATAGCTCCCGAGAGCTGCTCCTCCGGGTCCTGGGGAAAATCTTTTTTCGTAAATTCCCTGTATACCCCTTTCAGCTTAGGTATCAGCTCTTCGAGTTCCTCCTCGATGACGTCGGTATCAAGGATGGGGCGCCGGGTATTCAGCCTGACGCGGGTTCTTCTTTCCTTTATCTCATCGAACTCTTCGTCGAACTTTCTCCTCGGTATCCCCATGGCGGTCGACCCGAACATGATGATGAAGCGCCTGTACGCGTCGAGGGCGAACCTCCTGTTATTGGTCTTTTTCGCAAGTCCTTCAACGGTCCTGTCATTCAGCCCCAGGTTGAGGATCGTCTCCATCATGCCAGGCATCGACCTTGCCGCCCCGGACCGTACGGATACGAGGAGCGGGTCAGACGGGTCGCCGAGCTTTTTCCCCACGAGTGTTTCCAGACGGGCACGGTTTTTGGCAAGCTCATTGGCGAATCCGGCAGGGCGCTTTCTATGGTTTTTATAATAATAATCGCAAACCTCGGTTGTAATCGTAAATCCCGCCGGGACCGGGAGCCCGATATTAGTCATCTCCGCAAGCCCCGCCCCCTTTCCCCCGAGGAGCTCCTTCATATTCCCGTTGCCTTCGGCCTTGCCTGAGCCGAAGAAATAAATATACTTTCTTGCCATAAATAATAAACCTCCAGCGAATTATCTATTATTTTTAAAGACACTTGCTTATGATAACAAAAAGAGAGAATTCTCATTCTCTCGCTTGCTTCCGTACGCCGAGAAGAGAAAGATTAACAAAAAATAGAGAGAAAGTCCACTGTCAGGTTGCTGAAAGTTTCCGTGCGGACAGCAACTTCTCACTCCAACGGATTGCCCGCTGCATGCGTTTTTGCCGAAACCTATGCTAAACAATTAGCCGCGCGCGGCGCTTTTATGCCCTTGACAGCTATCCAAATCCTTCATATTATATTTGATGCCCAATTCTCCGTTTATTATACACAGAATTTCCCGAAGCGGCGGAGTAATCGTTAAAAAATGCCGGAAATAATGAAATAATTTAAATAAAGAGAGGAAAAATGGCTCAGGAACAGATACCGGTATATATCGAAGATGAAATGAAAAAGTCCTATCTGGCCTACGCGATGTCCGTCATCGTGGGAAGGGCGCTTCCCGATGCAAGGGACGGGCTCAAGCCGGTGCATTTTCAGATCAATGAACTCGACCTGCATATCCTTCAGTTTTCGTTGCGTGACGCCCAGCATGTTTTTTTCGTTCATTCCTGCCATATACCCAAAAAAATTTTTTTTGTCAAGGCTTGACAGCTAGTGGCTTTTCTTCTAAGATTATGCGGTAAACAAGATCCAACGAGATGGAAACAATGTTTTTTTCCACATTTGTTAAAATTTTTGTGGAAAATGGTGAAGGCGATGGACAATCTGCAAAAGTTGAAAACCTACCTGAAAAGCGTTCTGGATGAGCCCACGATAAAGAAATGGATCGAACCCCTGAAATACATCGGCACCTTGGAAAACACCCTCTTTCTGGGCGCCCCGGATAAAAAGAACCTGCAGTCGGTCAAGCAGAATCTCCTGGAAGATATCGACCACATCCACGGACAGGGCCCCGACCTTGAACAGGCCTAGGTGCGGTGAGGCGGCGCGGCCCGCGTTGTCAATCAGCACGCTCTGCCCGTTCTGGGAAAGCATGAGGATGGGAATGCGATTCTCGATGGCCCGGAAGCGCACGAAGCGCTTCGAACTGCACGCTGGCCGTGCTGGGCCCGAACCAGGCCAGATTGGCCAGCACCAGCCCCAGGTTGGCTCCGTTGTACGCCATGCCCTGGGCCACATGATAGTTGGTCGCGTCAAAGCAGATCATGGGCGCGATGCGAACGCCGGGCGCAATGGTGAACACGGTGGTCTGATCTCCAGCCGCGAACTGGGACATGCGGGGCACCCATGCGCGCAGCAGCCGGCCCAGCTCCGGGACCGTGTGGCGAACGGGATGGTTTCTCCGAAAGGAATCAGCGTGATCTTGTGGTACACCTCCGGGGGCGAGCCGTCTGGCGAGACGTGGATGGCCGCGCCAAAGGGCAGCCAGGTCGAGCTTCCCGTCCGGCTCGCGCCGGAAGCGATCGTCCTGGCTGGCCAGTATCAGGTGCACGCCCAGTGCGCGCACCCAGCGCTCCACTATCTCCCGCAAGGGGCGCGCCTCCAGGTAGGGCGCCGGATAGAGAGGAGGGGGCCAGGGGGTGGTGACCGGCGGAAGGGCGCAAGGCCAAGTCCGCCTTGCGCTCGAAAAGCCGCAGACCTTCCGAACAGGTCTGCGCTACCTGGCTTCCTTCCCCCTCTCCCGCTTGGGAGAGGGGGCCATGCTTTGGCAATCCAGGGGTGTGGGGCCGCCCGGCACAATCGTGCATCGCAGACATCATGAATCGATGTCTGCGCCACCCGCGGAAAGCCGCAGACCCCACAAATGGAGGCACTACCTGGCTGTCACCCTTTCTTCTTCGGTGGTGGAGGTGGCGGCGGAGTCTTCCGGGGTGGAGGCGGCGGAACAATCCCCCCTCTCTTGGCCCCTTTGCCCAAATATCGTGCTGGTAAGGGCAGCGGGACCACCCCTTCCCTTAATGGCCGCTCCTCCAGTCTAATCGTATCGCTGTTTAACTGAACGTCCCCGTGCTCCACATGACCTCCTTCCTAGGTTTGAACGACCGGTTATTTGACTTGCGCTCCAACCATATTTGAAATCGCGAACCACGCGAGGAAGAAAACTCCAAGCACAGAAAACCTACGCACGCGGTGGTTCAAGATTCCTGTCGCCGTGGTATACCGCCCGCCCGGCACCTGGTGTTCGATAGTCCCTTTATCGACTTGCTCAACGGCCCGTCGCAGAGCTGAGACGCCGGTGAGTAGCGACACCAGTATCGCAACTATACTCGCTCCGAGGCAAAGCCATGCCAATCCCAGCACAAACAAAGTCTCTTGCTTCGGAGATTTGAAGACATCCTTAACGAGGTTAGTGGAATGGGAGGGCGCCGCCGACAAGGTGATAAACAGCTCTCTATCAGTCCATTCGGTACGCCTCGTGTCCTGACCGCATCAACGAGCCCAGTCTGTAGGCGTCTCCACCTTTCTGGAAAACCCCTCACCCGCCGAAACTTTCTCGGAACTGGTCCCTTTAAAAGTGGAGGTCATATACTCCTTTCGCTGTTCCAGCACTGTGCCTAGCACTCCGACCGGCTGGGCGACGCAGAGAGTAGCCACGGCACCGAACTTGTGCCGTGGGTTTTTCCTTCAGTCCGATCACCACGAGCCCAACGCCTGGCGCTCACTATGGCTGCCCACTACGCGCTTTCCTCCGCACGGAAGAGGGCCACTCAACTTCGCAGCCGTTTCCACGTGCATTTTTTTTTTCAAATTTGACCAGCAACTGCTCAAATTCCTGAAGGCAATATTCCTTGATCTTCGATGCTTGTTCCCGGGCATTGTCCATGTCTCGAAAAAACTGCCGACCTCTGCTGACTGCCTTATGGTTGTTGCCGATATTATGTGCCAGTATCTGCCGGTGATCCCGGTCGAACGCCACAGGGCCCTCTTTCCGATTTAGAATGGAAAATTTTCTCCTTGTTTACCATGCCCGGTCAGCAGTTTAACGGGATTTTATCGATCCTTATCTTGTGACGGCCTCCCTCGAATCCAGTATCGGAAACCCAGTCACAATCTCCTCGCACCCGGATCATCCAGGAATCTGGCCGGTAAAGCACAGATATTGGCATCATTATGACGTCGGGCGAGACTGGCAATTTCCTTGTTCCAGCATAATGCCGAACGAATATTCGGGTGTTTGTTCACCGTCATGTTGATCCCGTTTCCACTGCCACACAGACTGATTCCGCAGTCACAGACACCCTCTGAAACAGCATCTGCCAGTGGGTGTGCAAAATCGGCATAATCACAGCTCTCCCCTGAATGGCATCCAAAATCCATTACAGGATAGCCTTCCCCGATCAACCAATTCCGCAAAAATTCCTTCATGTAAAAACCCGCATGGTCTGATGCCAAACCGATCGTTTTAAACACTTTTTTTTCCACAATCCTTCTGTTTTTTTAACACCAATCAAAATGATCTCATTATCAAGACAAATTTAAAGAATTGACGGGTCATAATTAATCACCCCAATGTGCCTCAACCATTCAAATACCATTAAATCAAGCAATAAAATATAATAAAGGTTATGAACAACCACAATTGATATCTCCTAAAAAACTCCATACATTTTCTCTTCTGTTTTGGTAAACCAATCCGGCATAAAAATCATCCTCTAAAATGCCGCGATGGACTTGCCGGCGAAAATCTCAATGTAACCGTCAGGGATGAGTGACTGGCCTGCATCAATTGGTTTGGAGAAGCTCACCCAACGGACGAATCTCGCGTCGGGGACTGGGATTGGCCGATACTTCAGCGTGCAAAAGATTTCGTTGATGGCGAGTTGGTGCGCGACAAAGAAGTCGGCGACCAACATCTCATCGTGTTTCCGCCGTGGAGCTCGATACGGGAGATTGAGGAGTCTCGCACCGTGGAGTGATAGCGCGTAGAGTGCCTTCTTGCCGCCAGCGAACGTCCCAAGGAAAAACCGTTTAAGGAGTCCGGCCCTCACGAGCGCGAGGAGCCGTACGTTGACGCGCGTCGTCGAACTGAAACCTGCGACCAATTTCGCTTGCTCGCGGTCAATCACGCGCATGTCCACAAGCTCTCGCAACAGGTGGCGGTCGCGCTCCTGCAGGATCAATCCCCTCCGATCATTCCCACCCACGAAGTGCCTCCTCCGCGGCCCGCTTCCCGATGGCTTGCCGGGCCCCAATTTCTTGCTCGATTTCCTGGCTTCCAGGC
>CAVSHY010000007.1:0-62645 GCA_963727865.1 uncultured delta proteobacterium
TTACACCTAAACTTACGCAGGTGCCAAGTAACTCTTTTGTTGCCTTCTTGACTGTTGGGGCTAGCAGTTGAGGACCTTTGATTTTTGCTATCTTCACCATCTGCTCCATGGTTAGATTGCCAATTTTAACCGAGTTTGGTGTGCCTGATCCCTTCTCAACTTTAAGTTCAGCAACAATGAGTGCGGATGCTGTAGGTGTACCAACTGTAACTTCAAAGGTTTTTTCTTCAGTGTCAACGCTGATTTTTACTGGAACCTTCATTCCAGCATATTCTTTTGTGATTTCGTTGATTTTGTTGACAATAGCCACTATGTTGACGCCTAATGGACCAAGAGCTGGACCAAGTGGAGGACCTGCGTTGGCTTGTCCGCCGTTGACAATCAATTCTACAACTTTTTTATCTGCCATTTTGTTTCACCTTACTTTTGCTTTTTCAACTAGTTTTACATAGTCTGAATGTACTGTGATTGGCAAAGTGAATGTTGCCTCCAAGAGTTCGAGGGTAACTTCGCCTTTTGACTTGTCGAGTCTTGTGATTTTAGCGCGCATACCTTTGAAAGGCCCACCAGTGATTTCTACAACGTCGTCTTCGTTTAGGTCTTCCATGACTGGCTTACGCACAATATAACGTTCAATTTCTGCGAAGCTTACAAGCCCGGGGATTCTGGAGCGTACGTGCCTGACGCCTGTGATGGCTTCCTCCACAAGGTGGGGTCCATCTGCTTCAATGAACACATAGCCTTTGAGTGTGTCTGGAACAAGAAGAGCTTTTATTGGAATATGGGCCATCTCCACTTTTGAAGCGATTAAACGCGCCACATTGCGTTCTTGCCCTGTCGTTGTTTTGACAACGAAAATTTTTACTGGGTTTAGCTCTTCTTTTTTGTCCATGGTCAAGTTTCCTTCTAAGCTGTTGATGTACCTGACGTTGCGCCGCCGACTGCATATGACAATAGCTTAATTACGAATCCGATCAAGCCAACTGCACCTATACCTAAGAGGCTGATTTTTATGGAGAGCCAAAGCTCTTCGCGCCCCGGTTTTACGGCTAGCTTCAAGGTTCTTGCTGCCTGTTGTAGCCAAGATTTTATACCCATATTTTACCGCACACTCAAGATTTCACTATTATATAATAAACGTTACTGTAACTTTTTAGTTTAAAAAATTACTGTAACAAGACTTTTAAAGGTTCCTTTAACTCGGGTATTTTATACTTTCTTGAAGGGCAACCCAGCTGTTTCCAAGGCAGATATCAGATTTGGTTTGTCTTCACCTCTGATGCCTTTCCAATCGAGAACCGCCAAAGATACCTTCTCCAAAGTTTTCTGGACACATTGCTTCAACATTTCAGCATCGACTAGATGGATAGCGTATTTGGGTATCATGTGGCTAAAAGTTGCTTCGCCCTTCAGAGCCATAATGGTGAACCTTTGGTTGTAGTGTGTTCCGCCTATACCTAGAACAGCCGAAGTTTGGGGCGCTGAGAAGCTGGATATGGCTGACATTGCAGAGTGAGCGACAGCTTCTGCAGCCCTTAAATCACACCATTGCGCAGGAGAACTGCCTAACTCAACAAACATAGCAGGAACGTTTAGGCTTGGACCATGATGTGTGCACTCGAAGGATACCTCATAGTCAAGATTTAAGGCTCCTTTGTAATGCATTAGCGCTCTTAGGGCATTTTGCATTGCTGAGGCAGGAGAAACCGAAAGTGTTTTGGGCAATCCACCAAGTTCCGCATCGCCAAAGTTTCCAGGCGTATGAACGGACAGGGTAGGTTTGCCGCTCTGGCTGCTGTGCCTCGAGATAAAAACGACCAATTTTGCATTGGGAAATTTTTCAGGCAGGTCTTGGGCTTCTACAGATTCTTCACTTAAAGTAACCAAAGTTACTTTTCTACCTTCGATATCTGCGTCAAATAGGGAGGTTCCCTTGAAATTCTTTAGCGGTTTTGTGGAAGGGGTAGTTTTTTAGGATTTGCTCTTTTATATTTAGGCTGGCAACATCCTTGCTTGAGGCAACTAGCAGAATCATCAGGGTTCCCTTATTGTGGTTCATGTTTGTTGCGGAAAAAGCTTTTGCATAAAGCTTATTATTGCATGCTTGGTTCAGCGTTTACTGAAGGCTCAGAAAAGATGCATCTGATTAATTTCAAAGAACTGTCAGGTCAAGAGCTAAACAGCTTAGTTGACTTAGGCATTGAAGTTAAAGGCAACCCTAAAAAATACCTCAAAACCTTTGAGGGCAAATCGGCAGCGTTGATTTTCCAGAAGACATCAACACGCACGAGGGTTTCCTTTGAGGTTGCAATGACCCAGCTGGGCGGCCATGCATTATACATTGATTGGCGAACCACCAACTTCGCACTCGCTGACATAACCGACGAGTTGCAGTATCTGTCGCGAAATGTCGAATGCATCATGGCACGGCTCCTATGCGATTCGGACCTACAGAAAATGGCCAAGGCTTCCCGCGTTCCAGTCATTAACGGTTGCGACGAGATGTATCACCCCAGCCAAGCCTTAGCAGACCTGATCACAATAAAAGAGAAGCATGGCAAATTAAAAGGCGCCAAACTAGTCTACATTGGCGTCCATAACAATGTCACCAACTCTCTGATCGAAGGCTGCACCAAGACAGGCGTGAAATTAACCACGGTTACGCCGATTTTTAACGAATCAGCAAGAGATGAGGAGCTTTTGACTGAAGCTAAGAAAACGGGACTTTGGCAATCAACTCTAGACTTAAAGAAAGCTCTTGACGATGCAGATTTCGTCTACACTGACACTTGGATTGATATGGAGTTTTTTACTGACCCCAAGTTTGCTTTGGAAAAGGAAAAACGCATCAAACTCATGATGCCTTACCAAATCAACGCACAGTTGCTGAAGGGCAGTGACGCCTTCATTATGCATGATATGCCAATTCACCGCGGGACCGGACTCGATTTACCCAGGCATTATAAAAAGACCAGAGCCATTACAATTTAAATTCTGTTGAAAAATCACGGCTATCGGTATAAAATTAATATCTCTGCGCAAAATATAAATCGAAAGAGGAGGCTGTATGGGAGTGAAGAAAAAACCAGGAAGTCTTGAGAAGATACTCTTTCCAACCGACTTTTCCAGAGAGGCCGCCCTTGCGGCCGACTATGAAAGGCCTCAACAGAGGCGCATTAACAGGTTCTTTTAAGCAGCGATACGGGTACATCATATGTTCGGAATCGGGTTTACCGAAATCCTTCTCATAGTAATAATAGCGGTCATCTTCATAGAGCCTGATAAATTTCCCGGCATGGCAAAGGCCCTCGGGAAGGCCTTTATCGAGTTCAGGCGCGCGGGGGAGGAGATCCAGAGGAGTATCTCCGAGGACATTAACCCTCCCGCCACCCGCACCGGCCCGGCGGAAGACCGCGGGGACGAAGCCGCCGGGAAGGCTAAAAAGGCGCCGGAAAAAGCGCCGGACGTAACAGCCCAAAACTCTGCGGAAGAAAACGCCCCTAAAGATGAAGCCTCTCATGAGGCCGCCCCCGACGGGACTTCCAAAAAGGCGACATGATGGCTGAAGAGACCCGCGCCGAAAAATTAGCCGTCGAACAGCCGGACAGGGAAAAAAACCTTTCTTTTGTCGAGCACCTGAGAGAGCTGCGTAAGCGCATCGTCAACTGCGCCGTCGCCACCGCCATAGGCTTCGGCTTCGCGTATTATTATTCGGACAGGTTGTACAACATACTGGCGCTACCCCTCATCCAGGCGCTCCCGAAGGGCGAGGAGTACATGGTCTTTATCAACGTCGTCGAGCCCTTCATCATCTACGTAAAGGTCGGCGTCTTCGGAGGCATAATACTCGCGAGCCCCGTAATCCTGCATCAGATATGGGCGTTCATCGCCCCGGGTTTACTCAGGCACGAGAAGAAGTGGTTCCTTTTCCTGGTATTCTTCTCGCTCGTCATGTTCATAAGCGGGACGCTCTTCGCCTATTTTCTGGTGCTGCCCTTCGCCTTCAAGTATCTCCTCACTTTTTCAGGCCCGGGCCTCAGGCCCATGGTCTCGATGTCGCTCTATTTCTCCATGGTCACGAAGCTCCTCATCGCCTTCGGGGTCGTCTTCCAGATGCCGCTTTTGATACTCGTCCTTGCCCGCTTCGGCATCGTGACCGCCAGACAGCTCATCTCATGGTGGAGGTACGCGATAGTCCTCATAACAATCGTCGCGGCCATCCTTACCCCCACGCCCGACATCTTCAGCACGCTTCTCATGGCAGGCCCGCTTCTTGTCTTATATATAGTCGGCATAATCGTCGCCTTCATATTCGGGAAGAAGAGGAAGAAGCAGGCGGAAGAGACGGAGGAGTAGGGAACTTTAAAAAAAGGATGCCTACCGCGGGGAGAGTTCCTTTAAACGCGAAGCGGCCGGGGGCGCCCCCGGCCGCTTCATTATTTCCGGATAAGGCATCAGTTCTTTACGAAGTGGTCGGTCCTGTTTTTCTGCCAGCAAGCCTCGTTATGTTCGGTGCAGAAGGGCTTTTCGTTCCCGAAGCTTATGGTCGCTATGCGCGATTGGTCGATCCCGAGGTCTTTAAGGTATCTTTTTGCCGAATCGGCCCTTTTCTGGCCGAGGGCGAGGTTGTATTCCGCGGGCCCTCGTTCGTCGCAGTGGCCTTCTATCGTTATCTTCATGTTGCTATTGGCCTTCAGTATCGCCCCGTCGTCTTCAAGGGCCTTTTTGGAGTCCCCCCTTATGGTGTAGCGGTCAAAGTCAAAATATACGTCCTCTAACAGGTTGTCATGAGTAGAGGCCTTTGACAGGGAGACCCCTGATTGAGGCCCTGAGGGGATCGATTTTCCGGAAACAGTTTCTTCCGCGGGTTTCTTTTCGGACGTGGATGAAGCTGGAGCGGATTTTTCCGCGGCGGCGGGCTTATTCTCGGCGGCCACGCTCATATCGCTCTTTACCATTTTCTTCGTGCATCCGGTGAATCCTGCCGCGGCGAATATCAAGGCGAGCGTTACCGGGATTATTCTCTTCATATCGTTTTCTTCCTTTCGTATTGTTATAGATAAATTATGGCGTTGATCCTGATTTTTCTCACCCGGATTCGCGCAATTATTATTGGAGTTACGCAACCTTTTTTCTCTCTATCGCATGATAAGAGGGCTCCAGCCGGAGATCTCCTCAAAGGAAAAACCCCCGGTCGTTATAGGATTCCTATCTGGAAATGGTCTGGTGTTGGGGGGCTATGCGGAAGGCGGTGAAGGACCTGAATGTAACTTTTGAAAAACTTTACTGGATTCCTTCGGGTCCCGAGTCACAGTGGCGTGACGTATTTCAGGCGGAGTGACGGGATCCCGCGAAATCCCGGTGTTTATTTCCGGTTTCTCGATTGTGTTTAAATTATCGGATGACAGAGCAGCCCGGTTTTTCTTGAATAACATATGGAAAGCGCGGCTATCGCTTTTATGATCGTGGTGAGTCAGATTTGACAGGAGGAGGTCAACGACAAACAATTCCAGACGAGCGCTTTCTGTCCGGTTATCAGCGTTCTCATATTCGCGGGTACCCGCGTCGGCCATGGCGGTATAGATAAGAGGGGACGCGGCGTATATGAGGAAGTAGACCGGGAATAATATATAAAAAATGAGGTATTTCTTTTTCGGCATGGTATGTATTGTAGCACCGGGAAGCGCCAAGTTCAAGCATGCTTATCGGCTCCCTTGACAGGGTGGGAATCCGATATACACTTTTCTTGGGCTCTGCGATATCAGGGTTCGCGGGTGCGGTTAAGAACTCAAGTTCCCCGCCTTTTTTACAGAAAGTGAACAGGAGGAAAAATGGACTGCAAATATACGAGAAGGGAATTCTTTAGAGACATTGGCCTCGGGACCCTCGGACTCGGCTTCGGGGTTTCCATATTTGACAGTATTTTCCACTATGCCGGGGCGTTTGACACCCTGGCCACGGCGATAACCGAGGATGAGAGGCATTCGCTTCTTACGAAGGGGACCGTGAACTTCAAGGGGTTCAAGGCTGCCGAGATTACCCCGAACGAGAGGTTCTACATAACGACGTATTCCGATAAAACGCCTCGCATAGACGCTTCCCGGTTCACTCTCCGCGTCGAGGGGATGGTCGAAAGGCCCTATACGATATCCTTGAAGGAATTAGAGTCGATGAAGGACAAGACCGAGTACGTGACCCTGGAGTGCATCGGGAACCCGGTGGGCGGGGATTCGATAAGCAACGCCTTATGGGAAGGGGTCACCCTGAAAAAGGTCCTTGAACGCGCACAGCCGAAAAAAGGCATAGTGAAGACCGTCTTTTTCGCGGAAGACGGATACTCGGACAGCATCCCATTTGACCTCTCAGTCTCTGATGACGTGTTCCTCGCATGGAGGATGAACGGAGAGCCTCTGCCTCCCGTCCACGGCTATCCGCTCCGCGCGATAGTCCCAGGCATATACGGGATGAAGAACGCGAAGTGGATATCAAAGATAGAGCTCGTTAATTACAACTTCAAGGGCTACTGGGAAAAGAAGGGCTGGTCTGACGAGGCCGTGATACCGATTAAATCACAGATACTCATGCCCATGGAAGGCAAGACCGTACCCCCCGGCAATTATGTGGTCGGCGGGACAGCCTTCGCCGGGCGTTACGGCATAAGCAGGGTGGAAGTTTCCCTTGACGGCGGGAAGACATGGAATGAGACGGAGACGAAAAAGCCTCTTTCAAGATGGGCATGGACCTTATGGCGCTACGACTGGAAGCCCGAAAAGGCGGAGACTTATACGCTCAAGGTAAGAGGGATAGATTCTTCGGGAAAGGCGCAGGAGTCAGGCACTCTACTTGGAAAAGTCTTCGGGACTTTTCCGGACGGGGCGAAGGGGATACATTCCGTGGATGTGAGGGCCGTAAAAAGATGAATCTATACAGGGCGTCATAACTGTGCATACCTTCGTTGTTCCTCGGCTCGTCGCTGCGGCGCAAGGCAAAAGTGCGCCTCACTCCTCGCCATCGTCACGCCTCGGTCTGCTTTGTTCTGACGCCCTGTATGCGCAATTATTTATGACGCCGTGTTTAATTCGACAAAAATTTTCCATCGGGAAATAGAAAAGGCGGGCCCTGAGTCTCCTCAGGGCCCGCCTTCTTATGTTTTAGAGCTTTACTACGTTTGAAGCCTTCGGCCCTTTGGGGCCGTCAACGACTTCAAAGCTTACTGCCTGACCTTCGGCAAGGGACTTAAACCCCTGGTCCTGAATGTCAGCATAGTGAACAAACACATCTCCGCCGTCTTCTTTGGTTATAAAACCGAAGCCCTTGGAATCGTTGAACCACTTAACTGTACCTTTTGTCATGATCGTTTACCTCCTTTTTGAGTATTTGAAGGTTGCGGAGGCAAGGCATAAAAAAAGCCCCAAAGAGTTTGAGTTTCTCTTTGCGGCCGTTAGCGACAAGAGCATCCGAAACTTCAGTTGAAAGAAGTATAACACATATTCACGGAAGGTCAAGGGTTATTTTTGAAAAAATTCATTATACCGATGAAAATAAATTGACCGAGGATAAAGGGGCGGGAGGCGGCCAAATCACGCCTTGCTATAGAGAGTGAGAGCTGTTACCGTATATATATGAAATTACTCCTGGTCCTGCCGAAAAACGAAAGAGGTTTTTGGGGCAAGGTCTCCAAAAAAGGGAAGACCGGGTTTGTCCGCCTGAACCTCCCGACCATCGCGGCCCTCACCCCGGAAGAATGGGATGTGGAGATACTCGACGCGAGGGCGAAGCCTGTCGATTACGGCGCGAAGGCGGATCTCGTCGGCATAACCGGGTTCACGGCGGAAATGCCGAGCGCCTACGATATAGCCGACCGGTTCAGGAAGAAGGGCGTTAAGGTCATTATGGGAGGGGTCCATGTCTCGGCGGTGCCCGATGAGGCCCTTCTCCACGCGGACTCCGTCGTTATCGGAGAGGCGGAACCCGTCTGGCAAGAGGCCCTTGAGGATTTTAAAAAAGGGGAATTAAAACCGAAATACAGGGCCCCGCGCCTCTGCGATATGGGGAACATGGCGATCCCCCGCAGAGACCTTCTCGATAGAAAGATGTACGTCTCCGGCTTTAATACCCTTCAGGCTACCCGCGGCTGCCCGTTTAACTGCGACTACTGCGCGGTGACCTCGTTTTTCGGAAAAGAGTTCAGGGTAAGGCCCGTTGATCAGGTAATCGAGGAGATAAAGCGCTTTGACACGAAGGATTTCTTCTTCGTCGACGACAATATCGTAGGAAGGCCCAGGTACGCCAGGGAGCTTTTTGAGCGGCTGATACCTCTCAAGGTCAAATGGGGAAGCCAGGCGTCCATCACGCTGGCGAAGGACGCAGAGCTGCTCGACCTCTACGCGAAGAGCGGCGGGAAGTACGTGTTCATAGGCTTCGAGAGCCTGTCGCAGAAAAACCTCGAGAAGATGCACAAGGGCTGGAACTCGGCAAAGGGCTACAAAGAGGCGATAAAAAAGATACACGACGCGGGGATAAATATCCTCGGAAGTTTTGTCTTCGGACTCGATGAGGACGATAAGGACGTCTTCAGGAATACCTTTGACTTCATAATGGAAACGGGCATGGACGCGGCGCAGTTCCATATACTTACGCCGCTGCCGGGAACGGTAACCTACGGAGTTCTTGAAAAGGAAGGCAGGATCATCGACAGGGACTGGGGAAAATACCATACGGGCGAAGTCGTCTTCCAGCCAAAGGGGATGACGATAGAGGATCTCCAGAACGGGTATTACTGGATATTCCGCAACACCTACGCGATCAAGAACATCCTTAAAAGGAGCTTAAAAAGGCCCAGAGGGCTCACGTACAGGCTCGCCATGAATATAGCTTACAGGAAAAAGGCGCTGCGGATGCCGCATGTCGCTTCAATATAAAAGCCTGATGGATTTTTAACCCCGCCTATCCGATCTGAAAACATCTCATGGATATTGACGCGTATTGAAACCCCTCGAAGATGAACTTCAAGGGTTCGTTTTTTTCCCGCAAGGCTATCGCGTATATCATGGGGAGATAATGGTCAGGCGTGGGGACCGCCAGCGAGGCGGCCCTGCCCATGCTACGGTAGTCGACGAGGTCCTTGTGGTTGCCTTCAAGGAGGTTTGATTTTACGTGTTCGTCGAACTCAACGGCCCAGTCAAAGGGTTTAGCCCCGATATGCCGGAAATCCATTAAATTAAGGTTGTGCGCGATATTTCCGCTCCCTATGATGAGGACCCCCCGTTTCCTGAGCTCAAGAAGTTCACCCGCCAGTTCATAATGATACTCCATCGGCTTCGGATGCCATTCATTAAAGGAGTAGTCGAGGCTCATCTCGAATACGGGGACCTCCGCCCTGGGGTAAATATGTTTAAGGATCGCCCATGAGGCGTGATCAAGACCCCACGAACTATCGCACCTTACCGGCGCCTTCATGACGAGGTCCGTGACAAATCCGGCCTCATCCGGCGAACCCGGGCCTGGATAGTCCATTTTATAGAGCTCATCAGGGAACCCATAAAAATCATGGATCGTCCTCGGCTTTGCCATGCATCCGACATAAGTGCCGGATGTCAGCCAGTGCGCTGAAATAACCATTATCGCCTTCGGCCTCGGGAGGTCCTCTCCCAATTTGGCGAGGCTCTCCGTAAAATCGTTCTTCAGGATGATATTCATGGGCGAACCATGGCCTATGAAAAGCACGGGCATCTGCATGGCTTTACTCTATCCTTTCGCGGAACCTCCGGCCGCGCGGGTCAGAACATGGTGTTATTGTTCGCGGCCTTTTCCGGAACGGGCTGGATTACGTCCCAGTGCTCGACGATCTTCCCGTTAGTAACCCTGAAGATATCGACTATCGCCCTGCCCCTGTCCTTTGGACCGAGCCTTGAGTGGACGTGGAGGACTACGAGGTCGCCCTCGGCGACTGCGCGCTTCACCTCGTTCGCCGCTTCCGGATAATCTCTAAACCTTTCGGTCAGAAACTTTATGTCCGGCTCAATTCCGTCGGGCAAGTTCGGGTTGTGCTGAATGTATTTTTCGCTGACGAACATGGCGAAGGCATCCTTGACCAGATGCTTCTCAAAGAGCATCGCGTAGAAATCCAGCACGATCCTTTTATTCTCCCTTGCCGCGTCGTCTCCGGCTTGAGCCGTACCGGAGGTCACGCAAAGGAGGACTATAAAAATGGCGGCTATTACGGCTCGAAAGCTTAAGTTCCGTTCCGGCGTGGTCATCGGTTCAAACCTCTCTTTTTATTGAAATTTATATATCGATAACATGCGGTGTCAAATTTTTACGGGGCCGGATGGCCGTAAGGAAAAAGCAGCGCTTCATCTAACGTCGGCCAATTGATACAATCCTATCTCTTGCAGTTTAAGGCTTCTTTATCTTCTTACGCGAAGGCCCGCCTCTTAATATCCCTTTCAAGGCGTTAATTAAAATCTCGTTCTCCTTCCTCTTTTTTATTGCTACGCGGAAGTATTTGGGCCCGAGGCCTCTAAACGAGTTCAAGTCCCTGATAAGGATGCCCTTTCTAAATAATATCTCTTTAAGTAAAGGGGATGTTAATGACGATGCGTCATTGATTTTTACCATAAAAAAATTAGCCGCTGAGCCAAATACCTTTAGCCCTTCTACGGAGCTTAACCCTCTTGATAAAAATTTTTTTTCATTCAGGAGCCATTTGCGGGTTTTTTCAACGTAGCCGGTGTCTTCGATAGACCCGATAGCCGCGACAGAAGCTACCGTATTTACGGACCATGGAGGGATCAGCCTTGAGAATTTCTTGATGGTATCCCTGTGCGCGACGATATATCCGAGCCTGAGACCGGCGATAGAAAAAAATTTCGTCATCGACCTCAGGACAACGACGTTTCTGAAATTCACGGCTTCCTTCTTTATCGACTCATCTTCGCAGAAATCAACAAACGCCTCATCCACGATGAAAACTGTTTGTGTCCTTTTACAGAGCCGGGCGACTTCCAGAAGCGTTTCTTTTTTTATGACTGTTCCGGCGGGGGTTACGGGGTTTGAGATATAAAGAAGGCCGTAGCCCTTACTTATGCGTTTTTTGAGTCCCCCGATATTAAGCTCAAAACCTTCTTCTTCCCTGAGAAAAAAATCTTCAATCATGCATCCATTTCTCTTTAGAGAGGCACGGTATTCGCTGAAGGCGGGTTCAACGATGAGAGCGGTTTTTGGCCTGAAAACATTGGGTATAAGATAGATAAATTCGGTTGAGCCGTTCCCGGCGAGAATTTCCTCCTGAGAGACGCGATGGTACTTAGAGAGCGCTTTTATGAGCTTTTCTGATTCAGGGTCAGGATACGCGGCGATGAGCTTTAACGAATTTTTTATCGCGGCGGCCGCTTTTGGAGATAATCCGAGAGGGTTTACGCTCGCACTGAAATCCATTATATCCTGAACGGGCAAACCGGCTTCTCTCGAAGCCTTCCAGATATTACCCCCGTGAATGTCTTCCATTTATTTAAAAATCCTCTAAGATCAAAAAGGACAAAACACTTAAAATATTTGAAGCTCACCGAGGCAGGCCGCGGGAATCTTCCAAATGTAAGGAATTTTCAGAGTCTTTCATGGGTCGCCTGAAAAAGAGCGGCGTCTCGCGTAGGACTTTAAAAGTTCTATTCGCTCGCTTACCCGCAGCAAGCTGCGGGTAAGCGAGCGATACATTTTCAAGGCAGGGTTATCCGAGGATAGCCCTCGCGTCAACGGCGATAGCACCTTTATCGTAAACCATAAGCGGGTTTATCTCGAGTTCCTTCAGACCGTCCGTCTCCTCGAGAATTTCGGGGAGTTTTACTATCACATCCGCTATCGCCCCCAGGTCCTTTACCGTTTCCCCGCGGTAGCCTGTAAGAAGGGGATACCCTTTTATCTCGCGCATCATCTCAAAAGCCTCATTCCTGTCGACAGGGGCGAGCCTGAAGGTTACGTCTTTTATCAGTTCCGCCGTCACCCCCCCCAAGCCGAACATCACAACAGGGCCGAACTGTTCGTCCTTTATCGCCCCCACTATGACCTCGAACCCCACAGGCACCATCTTCTCTATAATAAAACCCTCTATCATCGCGGTGGGGTTTGCGAACGCGGCGTTCAGTATCATATGGGCCCATTTATTCTGGAGGTCTTCGCTGTCCCTTATGCCTACGGCGACCCCTCCCAAGTCGCTTTTATGAATTATATCAGGGGAAACGAGTTTAAGGACAATGGGGTAGCCCATCTTCTCGGCCGTTTCTATCGCGCCGGCCACGTCTTTTACGACCGTAA
The DNA here is from genome assembly GCA_963727865.1 of uncultured delta proteobacterium. Classification (GTDB taxonomy): domain Bacteria; phylum Desulfobacterota; class GWC2-55-46; order GWC2-55-46; family GWC2-55-46; genus CAVSHY01. The sequence continues at coordinate 12,313 of CAVSHY010000007.1, forward strand.
ACTCAGGCACGGGTATGGAGCTTAACCTTAAGACCTCCATAGCCTCCGGTTCGACAAGGGTTTTTCTGCCCAGACTGAACGCCTCCTTGACTATCCTTTCTATCTCCTTCTTATCCATGCATCCCTGTTTTGACGGTATTTAACGCGGCCGCTCCCCTTGAAAGCGCCGCCGCGGCTCTCGCCGCACTCTCAGGGGTCGGGAAGACGGGTAACCCGGCCTTCTGGAAAAGGCCTATCCTCTTTCGCGTGTATTCTCCCCCGGAGAACAGATGATCACAGGCTTTTTAATCACGCTTGTCTTATCGGCAAGGAGTTCCGCGAGGTCATCCGTCAACGCCGGAGGCCCCCACATCGCCGCCACTATGGCGATATCATACGAATCCCCTTCCATGGTCTTTTCGAGCGCTTCGGAGTACATCTCATCGGTCGCGCTGCCGGTCAGGTCAAGGGGGTTACTGACGGCAAAATACTTTGGAAAGAGCGCCTGAAGATCCTCTCTCACATCTTCATTTAAAGGCGCCACATCGAGGCACATCTTCGCGCACGCGTCAGCGAGGCCCACGCCTATGCCGCCCCCGTCGGTTATTATTATAACCCTGTTCCCGCGCGCGGACTTTTGCATGCCGAAGACCTTGCACGCGCCTATAAAATCCTCGTAACCCTCAAGCTCTATTATGCGGGCCTTTCTGAAGGCAGCCTTATAGACTTCGTACCTTCCCGCGATAGCGCCGGTATGTGAATGAGCCGCCTTTACGCCGGCCCCCATCTTTCCGACCTTTACGGCCATTACGGGCTTTTTTGCCGAACATTTCGAGGCGGCCTCCACGAACCTTCTGCCATCATCAACCGATTCTATATAAACGGCGACGGCTTTCGTGCGGTCGTCCTCGGCCAGAAACTCCAGACAGTCCGATTCATTAACGTCCGCCTTGTTGCCGTAGCTTATTACCCTCGCCACCCCGACCCCTTCCGCGGCAAGTTCGTCCATGGCCGTGAGGGCGAAAGATCCGCTCTGGGATATGATCGAGAGCGTCCCCTCTCCGGGCCTTTTTATCCTTTCACCGGTGATAAAAAAGGTATCGAGCTTTGAGAAGTTATCATATATCCCCATGCAGTTAGGCCCGATTACCCGTATACCCGCGGTCTTACTGATCTCTTTTATCTCTTTCTCGAGCGCCTTACCTTCTTCGCCAACCTCCGAAAACCCGCCGCTTACGATAATCGCGGCGTGCGTCTTGCCTCCGACCTGTTTAAGAGCTTCCACCGTGGAAGGCGCCGGGACGGCAAAGACCGCCAGATCGACCCCTTCTTTTATATCTGATACCGTTTGGAAGCACTTCTCGCCGCCGACTGACCTGTACCTTGGGTTTACGGGATAGATCTTGCCCTTGAAACCTGACGATCTAAGACTTTGCAGGATCTTGCCGGAAAGCTTCCCTGGTTTTTCAGACGCCCCGACAATAGCGATTGACCGGGGATTAAAAAACAGGTCTAAACCTTTACTTTCTGCCATTAACAGCCTGCTCCCTGAGCCTTCTTTCCTGTCAAGTTTTGAAAAAGTCTTCTATGGGAAAACTTTCCGTTTTTTGAAGCTCCCCGCGGCAAGCCGCGCGCTATGCCTTTTCAACGTATATTCGCGGCTCAGGTGCTTTTAAATGGATTTTTACTTTTCAGATGGCGCAAAGCTAAATTTGACACGCCGAAAAAATTCCCCGCTGACGCGCGCGCCTGCGGCGGACAATTGTTACACCGACCATTCCGGCGAGGCGAAGTTTAAGCCCGCATGCAACGCTAACCAATTAGCCGTGCGCAGAATCTTTTTTAAAAAGTTCTCTCAACCCCTTTTCAATTAAATCAATCGAGCTTAAAAGCTACTTTTAAAATGACCTGGTACTCCACGACCTTTCCTTCCACGATCCTTCCGTGCTGTTCCGTAACCTCGAACCATGAGAGCCCGTGAAGACTCTTGGACGCCTTTTCCACGGCGGTATTAACCGCGTCTTCAAAGCTTTTCGATGAAGTCCCTATGAGCTCGATCTTTTTGTAAATTTTATCCATATTATCCCCTTTTTTAATATTTTGATAGAATTTTTAAAAGTATTTCAACGACTTATATACACTATGACGGTGTTTTTCACAATAAAAATATAATTATGACCCTGATAACAAGGGTCAAGGCCACCATAAGGAAGGCCGTAACGTTCATTATCCTGACGCTTGAATTAACGGTTGAGGCGTCGATTTTATAGGAATTATCGCCTATAAAGGGTTTTTCGCACAGTAACCCTCCGTAGCTCATGGGGCCTCCCAGCCTTACGCCCAAGGCCCCGGCCACAGCTGCTTCGGGACAGCCCGAATTAGGGCTGGGATGGTTCCTTCTGTCCCGTTTCAATATCTTAAGCGAGCCTTTCCAATTATAGCCCAAAATAAATGACGCGCAGACCATAAGGAACGCGGTAAACCTTGCCGGGATGAAGTTTACAAGGTCATCGAGCCTTGCTGAAACGAGTCCGAAGTTTATATACCTTTCGTTCCTGTATCCCACCATGGAATCGAGGGTATTTACGGCCTTATAAGCGAACGCGAGGGGGGGGCCGCCTATGGCGAGATAGAATAGCGGGGCCACTATGCCGTCCGAGGTATTTTCGGAGACCGTCTCGACAACGGCCTTTAAAACGCCTTCGGCCGGCAGGTCTGAAGTGTCTCTGCCCACTATGCGGGATAATTTTTTGCGAGCCTTTGCCAGGCCGTCGCTGTTTAAAACCGACACCACCGCTTTAGCTTCTTTTTTAAGTGATTTTATCGAGATCGATGCCCATACGAAATAGGTTGAAAGGATGAAAAATAAAACCCTGGAAAAACGGAATGAGAAATAAAGAAGCGCGAGAACTATCCCGTACGCGGCCCCTGTTATAAAAAGGGCGAGAACGCCGCCGAGAAATTTTCCCCCGGCCCCGGTATCAGAGTTCTTCCTGAGGAGGCCCTCCAGAAAAGTTATGGCTTTACCTATCCATCTCACCGGATGAGGAAACCATTCAGGGTCGCCGATCGCAAGGTCCAATATATAGGCGAATATGATTATTACCGGCGGGAAAGGGACTGTATTGAGAACTTTTAACATAAACCCATGATGCCAAGAATCTCTTCGATCCGGAGCCTCTCCTCCACAAGCGTGGCGAAAGAAGACAGGTCTCTTTCCTTCATCTCCCTGTATGATCTTTTACAAATGTCACCCTTAAGGCCCTTCTTCTTTCTTAAATCTTTTATAAGGGTCTCTCTGAAAAGGTCGTTATCAAAAATGCCGTGGATATAGGTGCCCCAGACCCTGGCGTCTTCCGATACCCCCCCATCGCTTACTTCAACGGGCTTTTTATTCCTTTCCGTTATCTTTGAGAAAGGCCTTGAGCCGCCCGTTGTTTCTCCCATATGTATCTCATAGCCTTCGATATCGAAGACCTCGTTACCGATGAATTTCGCTTCCGCGGTCACCCGGAATGTATTTTTCTTTTTCCTGAGTATCGTTTCGGTATCGAGGAAAGAGAGCCCTTCAATGACTTTTTTATCGGATTCAACGGAGAAGGGGTCTTTGATAATCCGGCCCAGCATCTGAAAACCTCCGCAGATACCGATTATCGTCCCTCTATTTTCCAGGTGGAATCTTTTAAGCGCTTCTGTAAAGCCCTTTCCCTTCAACCACGAGAGGTCATCGATCGTATTTTTTGTCCCGGGTATCACGACCATATCGGAGTCGTAAATCCCTTCAGGCCTTTCGATGAAATTCAGTTCAACGGAGGGGTCGCACTTAAAAGGGTCGAAGTCCGTAAAGTTCGAAATCCTCGGGAGCCTTATGACGGCAATTCTTATCTTATCTTCTGAAAATGCCCTGGCGCTGCTGCCGTCAAGGGAAACCCCGTCCTCGTCAGGCAGCCTTATATCCCTCATATAAGGTACTACCCCGAGGATGGGGCGGCCGGTCCGTTTTGTAAGAAATTCGAGTCCCGGGGTCAAAAGCCCGATATCGCCCCTGAATTTATTTATAATAAACCCCTTGACCCGCTCCCTCTCTTTCTCGGTTAAAAGCTCCATGGTCCCCACTATGGAGGCGAATACGCCGCCGCGGTCGATATCGCCTACCATGAGTACCGGACTTTCCGCCATCTCCGCGATGCCCATGTTAGCGATGTCGTTTTCCCTCAGGTTCACCTCGGCCGGGCTTCCGGCCCCTTCGATTACAACGATATCATATTCCCCGGCGAGCCGTAAGTAGCTCTCAAGGACAAACCTCTTCGCTTCTTTTTTAAAACCATGGTATTCCCGGGCGGACATGACGCCGAAGACCTTCCCGTGTATTATTACCTGCGATAATGAGTCGTTAGAGGGCTTCAAAAGTATCGGGTTCATATCCACCGTCGGGGAAACGCCCGCCGCCTCGGCCTGAAACGCTTGCGCCCTGCCTATCTCTCCGCCATCCGAGGCGACGGAGGAATTAAGGGCCATATTCTGGGCCTTGAAAGGGGCGACACTAAAGCCCCTGCTATTAAAGATCCTGCAAAGGGCCGCCGTAAGGAGGCTTTTCCCGACGTGGGAGGAAGTCCCCTGGACCATTACCGGTTTTGCTCTTTTTTTCATTGATTCAGCCATCAAGTAACGTTAAAATGTGTCAATGCCATGCGTAACTTTTCGAAGAAAATCCGCCTCACCGTTCTTTCAAGACTATCCCGCAGAGCCGCAGGAAAATCACTTTAAGGTTATAATAAATTCAAGGGTCAGGCAAGGGGTTTATAAATAAAACCCCGGGTTTTTATTTTTTGTAAGCGTCCTTATCAAGAAAGTTATGAGACATGGCTGATTTTGGGGAGATCAGATTAGACCGCAGGGCTTTCTTACAGGAAAGTTATTCTCTAAGTAAAGAAGCGCTCTCTCAGCTCCAACTCTGGAAGCTCAAGGCAGGAGACGCGGTAACGGTATCAGACGAATTGGGGCGGCTCTTTCGCGCGAGGGTTATGGAAATGAGCCGTACGCATGCCGAGCTGCTTGTTTTTGAAGAAAACGCCGGCGCGAGGAAATCTTCCTTTGACATAACACTCCTTCAGGCGCTCCCCGAGAAAGAAAGGATGGAGCTTATAATCCAGAAAACCACGGAGCTTGGGGTAGGCCGGATCGTACCTTTCAAATCAAAAAAATCAATAAGCCTGGAAGAGCGGGAGTCGGGGCAGAAAAAAGCGCACAGGTGGCAGGAGGTGGCTCTCAAGGCATCCAAACAATCGAGGAGCGGCTTCATAACAGAGGTGCGCCCGTACTGTTCATTCGATGACGCGCTTAAAATATCAAAAGACGCCGATCTGAAGATCGTCCTCTGGGAGAGGCAAGGGATCAAACGCATTAAAGAGGCCTTAACCGAGGCAAGAGAGGGCGGTAAAGTCGAAAAAGCGGCGGTGCTTACCGGCCCGGAGGGCGGTCTTGAAGAAGAAGAGATAGAAAAATCCCTGGCAACAGGCTTTATCCCGGTAAGCCTCGGAAGAAGGATCATGAGGACAGAGACCGCTTCGATTATCGCTATTGGCCTCATCAGATATGAACTTGAGGGTTTTTTTGGTTAGTTTCCCCAGGAAACTTCGTGTAAACAATCAGAGACCCGTAAACCCGTTTACAAAAAAGTTCTATCACACCGCGCATCGTTTTTCCCTTGAGAGATGGGTATATTAGTTTTAGAATATGCCTGTGAGTGAACGCGTCTGCATAAAATGCCCTGAGGCGGGCTTTCTGGACCCGAAGAAGGCGATATGCTATAAGACGGGGGGGCTTTTTTGCAAAAAGATCAAAAAGATCGTTGGAAAATACGACGCGTGCCATATAAAAGAAAAGGGTAGTAAATCGCGGCCCGGGGGCAGGTTCTAAAAATGTACTGGCTGCCCTTCGCGCTCCTTACCGCGGTATCCCTCTCCACCGCCGACGCGTTAAGTAAAAAGGCGCTCGGTAAAAGCGAAGACCTCACCATCGCATGGGTCAGGGAAGGATATGCCCTGCCTTTTCTCGCTCTTGTTTTCTTTTTTATCCCGATACCTCCCCTCGATCTGACTTTTTGGAAGACTCTGGCCCTTCTGCTGCCCCTCGAGATAACGGCGCTCCTCCTCTACATGAAGGCGATAAGGCTTTCGCCTCTTTCGCTTTGCATACCATTTATGGCGTTAAGCCCCGTGTTCATCATAATAATCGCCTTTGTACTTCTCGGCGAGCTTCCCGGGCTGCAGGGGGTGCCTTGGAATAATCATGATAGCTCTGGGCGCGTATCTATTAAACGCGCGCGCGTCAAGATACGGCATACTCGGGCCCATAAAGGCGGTAGCCAGCGAGCGCGGGGCGGTTTTAATGATAATCGTGGCGTTTATCTACAGCATAACTTCCACTCTCGGCAAGATCGCGATCGAGCACTCAAGCCCTTTATTCTTCGGGTTCTTTTATCCCTTCATACTGACGGCCGTGCTTACGGTTTTTATAGGCGCGAGGGGCAAATTAAATAGCGTCGCCTCAAGCCCGGCAATATTTCTTTTAATAGGCCTTTGCACGGCGACCATGGTAATATCGCATTACATAGCCTTGAGCAGGACCCAGGTAGCCTATATGATCTCGGTAAAGAGGACGAGCCTTATCTTTAGCGTCATATATGGGAAACTGATCTTTAACGAAGAGCATATAAGGGATCGGCTCCTCGGCAGCGTTATCATGGTCGCGGGCGTGATTTTGATAATATTTTTCAGAACCCTTAGCTTTCTTCTGGAATCAAGAAAAGGGCGCGGCGACGCATTAAAAAATGGAATGACATTAATCCGGAATCATAATATAATTAATGGGTTTTGACTTTACCTGGAGCCGCACTGCATCGAAATGAGGTATTAATGAGTTTAAAAGAGATCCTGAAAGAACCTTTAGAAGCCGCGAAAAGACTTAAAAACCTGATAATCTTCTTTACGCTGACGCACATAGTATTTTTAATCTTCGGGCAGTGGACTGTAGCGAGAAAAATCCCGGGGTCCTCGACCTTCGGGCAGAGCAGCTTAAGGAGATAGAAAAACTCGGGTATCTAAAACCCCTTACTGGAGTTCTCGCTGACAGTCTGACGTTAAAAATACTCTACACCTTCTTTTTTAACCTTATTTTCGGGGCCTTTTTATCGACTACGTTGACGGGAATGCTATTCTTTCTACCGTACCTTATCGCCGTGTGGAGAAGTTTTATCATCGGGATATTATTTTACGGGCAGGATATAAGCCCCGGTATGACGATAGTTTTTTACGGGACTTTTATCCTCGAATTCGGCGGGTATTGTCTTTCCTCCGCCGTTGGGACCGATGTCGGCCTCGCTATCCTATGGCCTTCAAGAAAGGGCACGAGGTCGCGTAAAGAGGCGTTTTTGAAGGCTGTTCGTAACGGCACAAAGCTGTATATACTTATAATCTTGATACTTATCCTTGGGGCTATCTGGGAGATAACATGGCTTCAGTATTTCGGCCCGTTGATAAAACCCGATAAATTCATAAAATAGCGGTTTTTAATAAGGCGGCTATGCTGGGCCCGTAAAAAAACCTGTAATAATTAGCATTTTGGAAAAGATTTCGCTTGGAGTGTACCGTTGAGTTATGCTATATAGGGTAAACAATGAGTTAGTTATAGTTTAAAAGCCGTCTGAAACGCCTGGAAGATTCCATGTTCAGGGGCTTAAGGCCTGTAACCTCTCTTAAAGATTGATAAAATACGATACTTCGGGCTATCGATGGCAGGTACGATCTCTGAAAACCTATCAAGTGTTACGGACCGCATTACGAAGGCCGCTCGAAAAGCTGGACGTGATCCCGAGGAGGTAACGCTCGTCGTCGTTACCAAAGGCGTTGAAGCCAAGAAAATAAAAGAGGCGATCTCGGGCGGCGCCAGGGTCTTCGGCGAAAATTACGCGCAGGAGGCCGAAGAAAAGATATTAAAGATAAAAGACGGGACAGTTAAATGGCATTTTATCGGCCATCTGCAGAAAAATAAGGCCAAACTCGCGGTTGAACTTTTTGACTGTGTCCAGACCGTAGACAGCCTGGAACTTGCCGTCGAATTGAATAAAAGGGCCAAAGAGCCTCTCGATGTCCTTATCGAAGTAAATATAGCGAGGGAAAAAACAAAGACAGGCGTCGACGCCGAGGGGGCTGTAGAATTAGCGAGAGAATTCCGGACGCTTCAGAACTTGAAATTGAAGGGCCTTATGACAATCCCTCCTTTTTCCGAAAGCCCGGAGGCGTCAAGGCCCTATTTCGTTACTTTACGAAGGCTTGCGGAGCGCATAAACAAGGAACGCGTCCCAGGGGTATTCCTGCGCGACCTGTCCATGGGCATGTCCAATGATTTCGAGGTGGCGGTGGAAGAAGGCGCGACGATGGTAAGAATAGGGACAGCCATATTCGGGCCCAGGAAAGAGGCGTTCGAGAAAAAAGCCGGGAAATCCGCCGGGAAGTGAGAACTGACAAGCTCAATTTGTTTAGAAGATAATAAAACTGTTTTTTAAAATGGGACTTCCTGCCCGTTCATTTTTCTATTACAACCTATAGAATGCTGACAAAAAAAACCATAGGTTTTCTTGGCGCGGGCAATCTGGCCGAGGCCCTTATAAAAGGGCTCCTTGCCTCAAAGAGCGTAAAAGCCGGTCAGATAGTGGCAAGCGACAGGATAAATGAACGTTTAATACATCTGGCCGAGACTTATGAGATAAAGGTCTACAGCAAAAATTACGAAGTAGTAAAAAACGCTGATATAATATTTCTCACCGTAAAGCCTAACGATGTAGAGGAAGCGCTTAAGGAAATCGCCCCGGAAATCGGCCGGGATAAACTTTTGATCTCCGCCGCCGCCGGCATAACCACCACATCGATACTTGAATCATTAAAGACTTACGGGCTCGGCGGCTTTATCCCCGTCATAAGGGCCATGCCGAATACGCCCGCCATCGTTAATGAAGCGGCGGTTGGGTTATGCGCGGGGATGGGGGCTGGAGAGCGCGATCTGAAGCTGGCGAAAGCCGTGTTCGAGGCTGTGGGGAAAGTCATAATAGTCGAAGAAGAAAAGCTCATGGACGCCGTGACAGGGCTCAGCGGGAGCGGACCCGCGTATGTTTTTCTTTTTATGGAGGCCCTTGTCGAGGCGGGTGTTAATGTGGGGCTGCCCGAAGATAGCGCGCGCACGCTCGCCGTCCAGACGACCCTGGGGGCTTCCAGACTCGCGCTGGAAAGCCCGAAGAGCCTCGCGGAATTAAGGCGCATGGTAACCTCTCCCGGCGGGACGACTATCGAAGGGTTGAAGAAATTGGAAGAGGCTGACTTTAAGGGCGCCGTAATAAAGGCGGTTAAGGCCGCCACAAAGCGCGCCGGGGAGCTTTCCGGGTCGAATAAAGTAAATACGAAAACCTCAAAATGAACCATAAAGGAGCCGGTGGATGTTTATTTTAGCGAACCTTCTTGAAGCCGTCGCAAAGATACTTGAAATAGGCCTTAATATATACTTCTGGATTATCGTGGTAAGGGCCCTTATATCATGGGTAAACCCCGACCCCTATAACCCCGTCGTAAGGTTTCTTTATCAGGCGACTGAGCCGGTCCCTCGGGAGGATCAGAAGGCTGCTACCGTTTTTAGGAGGCATTGACATCTCGCCGCTTATCGCGCTCCTTATAATAGTATTCTTCCAGAGGTTTGTTATCGCGACACTCTTGGATTTCGCCTTAAGACTGAGGACAGGAGGAGGATTATGAAAATAACACCCCTTGAGATACGCGGCTTCCATTTTAAAAAAAGCTTTAAAGGCTACGACACAGGAGAGGTTGAGAGATTAAAAGAGCTCGCCTCGGATACGCTTGAAGAGGCGCAGAGGACAAATGCCATACTCGAGGAAAAACTCAGGGAAGCGAACGAGCGGATCGGCGAGCACATAACGCTGGAAAATACGCTTAAAGACGCCATAACTACCGCCCACAGCATGGTCGAGGACCTCAAGAATAACGCGAGGAAAGAAGCGGAGCTGCTCATCGCCGAAGCCAGGCTTCAGGGCGAGGATATCGTAAGACAGGCGCAGACGCGCTCCAGAGAGCTTCAGGAAGAGATCTTCAGACTCAGAAAACAGAGAGTGGAGATAGAGACCTCCATAAAAGCGATACTGGATTACCATTCAAGCATACTTGTGATGGAAGGGGATGAATCAAAAAAAGCCGACAGTGAGACTGAAAAGCTCAAGTTCCTCCCGAAGTAAATACCCCTTCATAAGCTCAACCCCGAAGGGGCTTTTCATCATCCTTAAGATCCAGCCGAGGGCCTCCAGAAACCAGGTGGACGGCGTTCAGAACGGCGCGCTTAAGGTAAGGCTTACCGCGCCTCCCGTCGAAGGTGAAGCTAATAGGGCCCTCCTTGATTTCCTTTCAGACATTCTCAGATTAAGAAAGAGCGCCTTAAGTATCGAAGCCGGGCTCAAATCAAGAGAAAAAAGGGTCAAGGTGGAAGGGATAAAGCTCGAAGAGCTTGAGGAGCTTTTTTCTGAAAAATTCCGTTTCTAACCGAAAATAAGCATACTCTGAAAATGCATAGCGTTCACCCTGCCCGCGGCTTGCCGCGGGGGATCTTCAAATTGTAAAAAATAGGATTGTATCCATCTCTCGGCGTAAGGCGGCGCTTCACGGCACGATCTTGTCCCTCCAGATTTTCTAAAGACTGACCTGTCTATGGAGTAGCATATAAAACAGGCGCTCTCCGCTTTCCCCTTGCAAAGTTTATAGCGGCTCATCCGTGGTCATTTTAACAAGAAATAATAGGAGGTAGCTATGTCAAATGATTGGCAGTTTACACCGTTAATAACTATATTGGCCATATGGGCCATAATAGAATATTTTTATTTGAGATGGATATATAGGATGGCGGAAGAAACTGATAAACCGCCTTGGTTATGGATAATATACAGTCAATTAGGACCATTTGGACCTTGGTTTACTGCTTATTTGTATGGATACGTTCGAGGACAACGGGCAAATAGGGTAGCGTTGGTAAAAGGTAATGAACAAGGAGGTAAGTTATGAATAGTATACAGAGTTTTTTAGATGACATGATCCAGGGTTTTTGGTAATATTACAATAGCTCGGGCGCGATGAGACCCGGGGAAAAACCATAAAAAAGGTTGATAAGCCAAATTATGACTACAGCTGACTCGAAAAAGATCCTCGTAGCGAAAGACAGCCTCTTTTTCAAGGCAGTGCTGAAGAATACCCTTGCTGAGGCAGGGCACGAGGTCATGCTGGTTGAGAGCGGCAGCGAGGTAATAAACGCGATAAAGACCGGCTCCGGAAACATAGACCTTCTAATGCTCGATTTTTTTATGCCGGACATGGATGCCTTCGGGGTATTGAAGTGGATAAGCGAGAATAACTCCGGCAAATTCCCTATATTCGTAATAACTGAGGAGCACGAATTAAATCTTATCATAGAAAATCTGATCAAGTACGGAGCCTCAGCGGTCATTTCAAAGAGCCTCACCCCCGGGCAGATAATCTACCGTATAAATAAGGCGCTTTTTCCTGAAAAGTGCGGCGAACTGCGTTACAGCATTCGCATCCCAATATCCGTTCCCGTTGACTTTATGTCCGGGAGCGTCAGAGAAAACCGGCTATCTCCTCAATATAAGCAAATCCGGGGCGTTTTTGCATACAGAAGCTATTCTTGACAAAGGGACAACCATCGGGTTTGAGTTTTCTCTGCCGGGCATTGACAGTGTCCTGGGCGTTGAGGGGGCGGTTAGATGGTGTACTAAAGAGGTCGGAAGAAAGTCCCTTTTCGGCGGGTACGGAGTGCAGTTCGAAACAATATCACGTAAAGATCAGGAAGAGCTGAATTATTATGTTAACGCCGAATTCAGCAAGTTGAACGCGACGCCGAGGGCTTTTTAGAAAGGGCCGGGCCCATCAATACCTGCATTCAGATAAAGTCGCCTTTCTCCGAATTAATCTGTTAAAATCCGCTTTTGGATTTTTTTAGAGGGTTCATGGTATAACCCTGAACCCTCAAGAAGCCTCAAGGGAAAAATGAATAAAAAAATATCTTTCAGAGTCGGTATTATATTTCTTATTTTACTCTCTTTTTCAGCGGCTTATTTTTATTACAAAGACGCGCCCGGGAGAATCGCCAAGGAATATCTAAAGGCCGTCAGGCTCCGCGATATGGAAAAACTCAAAAAGCTTTCATACCCGACTCATTGGAACGAAATATCGAATAAGGGGCTGACTGACCTGGCCGAATGGAAGATTTATCGATGAAAGAAGAATATCCACGCGAAAGAAAGAGTATGATCTGTCGCTGGAGTCTTATAAAAGGGACATTAAATCCGCCCTGGATCTTTACCAGGTGCATTCCATAGAAAAAGTGCCTTCGGAGTATTTGAGAAATCACCTGATGACTTATGATGTATGGCGGGCCGATTCAATAAATATGTTTAAGCTCTTTGAAGAAAACGGCAAATATTATTATGAAGACGTCACTCCCCGCATCGAATATTCAGTCGAGGTTGCCGCGGCGGGTAAGGGAGGAGCGGATTCGAGAAAGAAATATATTTTAGCCGTGGAAAAAAAGAGCAGCGGTAAAGGCAGATGGGAAGTGACGGAATTTAAGGCGGTTGCGGATTTAACCGGGCCCTGACACTTCTCTTATGCGTCTTACCCTTTCGGTCACAGGGGGATGGGAATAATGAAATGCCACATAGAGCGGATGGGGATGGAGGTTTGAAAGGTTATCTCCGGCGAGTTTTATAAGAGAATCCATAAGGGCCCCCGCGTTCCCGGTAAGTTTATACGCGTATAGATCCGCTTCGGTCTCATGCCTTCTGGAGAGATAAAGCACCAGAGGCTCGAATGGGAAACTTATTATCGCGCCGAGAAAACCGAGGATGATGACCTTCGTAAAGAAAGTTCCTTCTTTTATATGGAAAAGATAATTGAGCATCTCCCCCTGAAGGAGCTTGGAGGATATAAAAAGAGCGCCCAGCGCCGCGGCTTCGGTGAATATTATATGTTTTAAAACATGCCTCTTTTTCCAGTGGCCTATTTCATGGGCGAGAACCGAGAGTATTTCACTGTTGTCGAGCCTCTCAAGCAGGGTATCGTAGAGGACGATCCTTTTAACCCTTCCGATCCCCGTAAAATAAGCGTTAGTGTGCCTGGTCCTTTTTGAGGCGTCCATCTTGAATACCTTCCCGGCCTTCACGCCGACTTTTTGCACAAGCTCCCCGATCCTTTCGTTAAGCTCCTCATTGTCGACAGGGTCGAACCTGTTAAAGAGCGGCTCTATGAGGTAAGGAGAGACATACATCATGAAGACGCTGAAGATCAGGAAAAAGAACCACACCCAGAGCCACCATAACCCTTGGCCTGTTTCAACAAAAAAAAGGCCCGCTGAAATAACTATAATCAAAAGGATTGCGGATATCGCCGATGATCTAACAAAGTCTTTTACCCATAACCCGATCGTCATGGCGTTGAACCCGTGGGCCCTTTCTATCCTGAAAGTCCTGTAAAGGCTGAAGGGTATCGAGAGAACGGTATCCGCGAGATAGAGGACGATAAAAAATACAACCCCCGAGGCGATAAAAGGCAGATCCAGGCGGCTCACCCATGAGTTATAGATACCCAAACCTGTGAAAAGAAAAAGTAAAATAACGGCGTTGCTGAAAATGGAGCGTATAAATCCGAATCTGGTATTTTCGATCGTATACTCCCGCGCCCTTGTAAGAAAATCCGCATCTATTTTACCCGCAAATTCCTGAGGCATGTAAGAGGTGAGTTTTCTTAAGCGTCTCAAATTCAGGTACTCGACAACGTACCCGAAAGATAAGATTAAAATATATATTATGAATATCAGTATAAGAAACTTTTTCATTTTTCGAAGAACTAGAAAATGTTTAGCGGGCGAATCAAACTTTTAAAGTCCTACACGAGACGCCGCTCTTTTTCAGGCGCCCCATGAAGGACTCTGAAACTTCCTTATATTTGGAAGTTACAATTTCAAAGTTTTTGGAGAGGGTTTAGGGTCCGTGCGGACGGTAATTTACATTCAGCGTATCAGCCGCAGAGGCGTTCTTACCGGGAAACTATGTTAAACAAGCCGTGCGCAGCGCCTTTTACAAAAGGCTCTCTCGAAACACTTTTTAGCCACCCGCTAATCCTCTTCCTTATGTTTGCGCTTGGAATACAAGTAGAGTCCGAGGATAAGGACGAGGACTATAAACGCGTGCACTCCAAGCTGTACTACGCCCTTTTCCCACTCCTCTTCGCCCATCCCCAGTTTCATCTGGGTAAGAAGCATGCCCCTTACGCTTGCGATGACCCCGATAAAGATAAAAGGGTTGAGTGAAAACGCGTGGCGGTTTATCTGCCGGATAACCTGCCTGAATAGCTCCATGATTATAAGGACGAACATCAGGTCGCTTATGATATGGGATATCGAATGCTGGGTGTAGAATATAAAATCCGTCGCCGCCTCGAATAAAAGGAGCGCCGCTACTCCGATGATCCCGAGGGCTACAAGGAAAAGAATAAAATCGTCGAGGACAATAAGGATTTTATTGATTAAAATGACCGCCGGGTGTTTCTTCGGTCCGCCGGATGGATAGAGGTTTTCCATGTTTTCCATGTATGCCTTGAGGGCTAAAGAGATTTTATTCGACGCGTATTATAAGCCTTCCCGTATCCCTATGCAAGCTCATTTTTAAGGGGGGATATCAACTTGCCTTGACCATTTACCGCGTTTTCTATAGAATATCCAGTATGAAGCGTATAGCGATTATAGGGGCTGGCAGTGGCGGAACGGCTCTTATAAAGATCTTTAATAAAGACCCGCTGGTCAAGATCGTAAAGATAGCCGACGAGGACCCCAAGGCCCCGGGCATGAAGCTGGCGAAAGACCTTAAGATCCCGACCACGACGGAGTTCCGCAAGCTCCTTACCCTCGGGAACCTTGATACCCTTATTGACGTTACGGGAAGCCCGGAGGTCGAAAGGGAACTTAAGCGGCTTCAGCCTCCCGGGGTCGCGGTCATAGGGGGGCTGGAAGCCAAATTCATGTGGCGGCTCATAGAGGCGAAGATAAAAAGCAAAAACGAATTGGAGATGCATCTCAGCGAATACCAGGACCTCGTGAGGCTGTATCTGCGCGACGCAAGGCACGCCGTCGTTGAGGAGCGCACCAGGATAGCCCTTGACCTCCACGACGGCCTGGTCCAGACCCTTGTCGGGCTCAATTACAAAATGGATATCCTCGAGCAGGTCTCCGAAGCTGGCCGGGCAAGGACTCTTGAGCCTCTGTTGTGTGAGGTACGCGGTCAGCTTAAAAAGGCGATCGAGGAGGCGCGCTATGTTGTCTTCAACCTGAAACCGATCTATTTCGAGAAGATGGACCTCATGCCGGCGCTCCGGAGTTACCTTAAAAGCTATGAGAAGCAGTCGGGGATCGATACTTCATTGAAGGTCGTGGGAGAGGAGGTGCGTATCCCGCCGAGGGCAAAGGTCTTTCTTTTTCGCATTGTGCAGGAGTCATTGTCAAATGTGTTGAGACACGCGCAGGCGAAGCATGTCCATGTGGAGATACGGGTCAAGGCAAAAGACCTGTTTGCGATAATCCGTGACGATGGAATAGGTTTTAACCTCAGGAAGGTCAAGAAGGACCCGAGAAGTGGGCGTCTTTCGGGGTGCGGGGCATTGAGGAACGGGCCAGGCTTCTCGGAGGCGTGGCCTCCATAAGGTCGGTGCCGGGAGGCGGCACGACTGTTTCCGTTACCATGCCGTTGGAGGAGAGGGAAGACGTATTATATAATTTCAAACTTAAAAAACGCGTCCCCCGCCGCTATAAGGATTTCCGGCTATGAGCGAGGTTTCAAATAAGATCAGGGTCCTCATCGTCGACGACCACCATGTCGTCCGCGAGGGGCTTTCCGCCATCTTGAGTAGCAAGGACGATATCGAGGTTGTGGGGCTCGCCGAGGACGGAAAGGACGCCGTGGAGAAAGCCCGTAAACTCATGCCGGATGTCGTCCTTATGGACATAAGCATGCCGCGCATGGACGGGGTCGAGGCGACGCGACAGATTAAAAAAGAAAATCCTCAGATAGGGGTAGTGGTCCTCACGATGTACGCGGAGGAGGAGTATATATTCGACCTCGTGCGGGCGGGGGGCTGCCGGTTATCTCTTGAAGGACGCCGAGCTCCGCCCAGATCGCCAAGGCGATAAAGGCGGTCTCAAGGGGAGAGTCTATGATACACCCTGTTATAGCAAGAAAGATACTTACCGAATTTTCCCACCTTTCCGGAGGAAGAGCCGTAGATAACGCAAGGACGAAGGCGGTCCCGCACAATCTTTCAGGCCGGGAGGTCACGGTCTTAAGGCATGTGGCTGAGGGAAAGACCAATAAGGAGATCGCCAATACGTTAAACTTAAGCGAAAAGACCGTGAAAAATCACATCCGTAATATTTTCAGCAAGCTCAACGTGTTCGACCGTACCCAGGCCGCGATCTACGCTTTAAAGAACGGATTGATTGATGTTAAAGTAAAAGAATAGGCCTTTAGGCCTATTCGACGGCCTCAGGAATAGGGCTTTTTTTTACAAAGATTACCCCTTACGACTGATTGACACAAAAGCTTTAAAAATATACATTGATTTACCCGTGGAATAGTAGTATAAATTAATTTTTACTCGTTCAAAATATTTTAAAACTGAATAAAAACAAATAATTATACGGTTGAAGAGGTGTCCTGAGAGGAAGTTAGCAGTAGCGGGTAAGCGGGCATGTTTTTGGATTTTTCTAAATCTCTTCGTTGAAAGCCCGTAAAATCTCCTGTCCCTGCCATCTGCGCCTCTTTAATTAAGAGACCGGTGCATACGTGTTTATTAAGGTTACGGCTTTTTTAACGTTCGACGGATTGAATTATTAACTTAATAAGGAGAAAAAACCATGAAGGTTGGTGTTCCGAAAGAGATAATTTTAAATGAAACCAGAGTAGCCGCTGTGCCCGATACCGTTTCAAGGATGACAAAGGGCGGAATGGAGGTTCTGGTGGAGGCCGGGGCCGGGGCGGAGTCCCTTATTAAAGATGAGGAATATATAAAGGCGGGGGCCAGGATAGTTTCCAATGCAGAAGAACTTTTTGGAACATCTGATGTTATACTTAAGGTTCAAAAGCCCGCTATGAACGATAAAGCCAAGAAACACGAAGTCGACATGATGAAAGAGGGGGCTATACTGATAACTTTCGTTCAGCCTTATGCCAATCTTGAGGTCGTCGTTAAGCTGGCTGAAAGGAAGATAACCGCCTTCTCCATGGACGCGGTCCCGAGGATATCAAGGGCGCAGATGATGGACGCCCTGAGCTCCATGAGCACCTGCGCGGGATACAAGGCTGTTCTTATGGCGGCCAACAGCCTCAGGAAATTCATGCCGATGCTCTCGACAGCCGCCGGAACGGTTTATCCCGCAAAGACCGTTATAATCGGCGCCGGGGTTGCCGGGCTTCAGGCCATCGCCACGGCAAAGAGGCTTGGGTCGGTCGTTGTGGCCTTTGATACGAGGCCTGCCGTTGGAGAGCAGATAAAAAGCCTCGGAGGGGAATTCGTGCCCCTCAATGTCGACCACTCCCAGGCCGAGGATGCCGGAGGATACGCAAAAGAGATGTCCGCTGACTTCTATAAAGAGGAACAGGAAATCATAAGGAAGCAGACCAGGGACGCTGACATCGTTATCTCAACGGCCCTTGTGCCGGGTAAACCCGCCCCCACGCTCATAACCGAAGAGATGGTTAAGGAGATGAAGCCCGGTTCGGTCATAGTCGATCTTGTCGTGGAGCAGGGCGGCAACTGCGCGTTATCGGAGGCCGGTAAGGCCGTGGTAAAGCACGATGTGACCATCCTGGGCACGCTGAACCTGCCGGGCATGCTCCCTGTGCACGCGAGCCAGCTTTACGCTAAAAATGTCCTGAATTTCCTGAATCTCCTCGCCCCTGACAAAAAAGAGATCAAGCTTGACATGAATGACGAGATAATCAAGGGCTCCATGATCACCCATAACGGCGAGATCACGCATCCAGGGGTAAAAGAAGCCGTAAAAAAAAATAATATTTCTTACCCGAGCGGAAATAATACGAGGAGCCACTGGTGAAAGGCATTGTAAAGTTAACGCATGGTAAAAATATTAAGCTGAAAACTAAATCTTGAACGGAGGTAATCCCAGATGTATCAAATAACTTGGATAGTAGGGCTGTATATATTTATGCTGGCCGGATTCCTCGGATACCAGTTGATCTCGAAGGTGCCGCCGCTTTTGCACACGCCGCTCATGTCGGCGACCAATGCGATATCAGGCATCTCGCTCATCGGGTCTTTGGTTGTCCTGGGGGAAAATCACAGCACTGTAAGCAACATACTCGGGTTCATCGCGGTGGTCTGCTCCAGTATCAACGTGGTGGGCGGGTTTTTGATTACCGACCGCATATTGAAGATGTTTAGAAAGGGTTAGGAAGAGCGATGACAATATATATTCTGTTAATTTATCTTCTGTCCGCCGCACTATTCATCCTTGGGATAAAGAGCATGGGCTTTGTGGAGTCCGCCAGGCGCGGTATGAACCTCGCGGCGCTTGGCATGGTCATCGCCATTGCCGGCACGCTCCTGCATCAGGAGATTGTTTCTTACAGATTGATAATTATCGCCCTCGTGGTAGGCGGCACAATCGGGACTTTATATTCGTTATGGATCCCGATGATCGCCGTGCCCCAGAGAACCGCCCTGTCGCATACCGGCGGGGCCATGGCCGCCACACTTATCGGCGTTGCGGAATACTACCGCTACGGGGCCGGCCTTGGTTCGGTCAAGATCGCGATGGTCTGCATCGAGATCATGATCGGGGCTCTTACGGTTACGGGGAGCGTGATAGCCGCCGCCAAGTTACAGGAGCTTTTGCCGGGGCGTCCCATCACATTCAAGGGTCAAAACTTTTTCAATGTCAGTATCATTGCGGTCATGATTGGATTGATAGTCGCCCTCGTCTTTGTGCCGGCCATGAGCATAATCTTCTATGTCTTGCTGGGAACGGCCTTCCTCTTCGGGCTGCTTCTGGTCCTGCCGATAGGCGCGGCCGATATGCCGGTGGTCATCACTCTTTTGAACTCTTACGCGGGTCTCACGGACGCGGCCATGGGGTTCATGCTTAGTAACATGATCCATATCATCACCGGCGCGCTTGACGGGGCCTCTGGCTTCATCCTCTCCGTACTGATGTGCAGGGCCATGAACCGTTCCATGCTTAACGTCCTTTTCGGCGCATTTGGAAAGATCGCCCCCTCTTCCGGAGCAAAACACATGCCGGTTGCCGCCGCGGTTGTTAATGCGGAGGAAGCAAAGCCCGTAGTAAAGAAGATAACCCCCGAGGAGGCGGCTGTCCTTTTCAGGGACGCGAAAAAGGTAATCATAGTCCCCGGGTACGGTATGGCCGCCGCTCAGGCGCAGCACGTGGTGGGCGAGTTCGCTTCCATGCTCAAGGGGCGGGACGTACACCTTAAGTTTGCCATACATCCTGTCGCCGGCAGAATGCCCGGCCATATGAACGTGCTTTTGGCCGAGGCGGGTGTGCCTTATACGGACCTTATCGAGATGGAGGAGATTAACCCTGAATTCGAGGATACGGATATCGCCCTCGTAATCGGCGCGAACGACACCACTAACCCGGCCGCGCGCCACGACAAGAGCAGCCCGATCTACGGCATGCCGATACTCGACGTGGACGCGGCAAAGCGCGTTATAGTCTGTAAGCGCGGAATGGCCCCCGGGTTTGCCGGCATAGATAACGAACTCTATCTGGACAAAAAGACATGGATGCTATTCGGCGACGCGAAGGATTCCATCACGAAGGTCATAAGCGGCGTAAAAGACCCCAACCTCAAGGCTGTGGCGCCGGTCGCGCCCGCTGAAGAGGCGGTTCCCGCAGGGGGCGCTCCGGCGGTTAAAAAGATAACGCCGGATGAAGCGGCCAATCTCTTCAAGAAGTCCAAGAATGTAATCGTGGTTCCGGGGTATGGTATGGCAGCCGCCCAGGCGCAGCACGCCGTAGGCGAGTTCGCGGAGCTACTTAAATCCAAGAGCATTTCGGTGAAGTTCGCCATACACCCGGTCGCCGGAAGGATGCCCGGGCATATGAACGTGCTTCTGGCTGAAGCCGGCGTGCCGTATACGGACCTTATCGAGATGGAGGAGATAAACCACGAATTTCCGCACGCGGACGTCGCTATCGTAATAGGCGCTAACGACACCACAAACCCTGCCGCCCGCCACGATACGGGAAGCCCGATATACGGAATGCCCATACTCGATGTGGACAAGGCAAAGGTCGTGATCGTCTGCAAGAGGAGCATGGCGCCCGGTTTCGCGGGTATAGATAACGAACTATATGTTCAGCCGAACACCCGGATGCTCTTCGGAGACGCGAAAGATTCCATCACGAAGATAGTGCAGAATCTCGGCGCGTAGTTCACGTAAGGCTCACAGCCGCCCTAACCTTTTCTGGAGATGAAAGACCGCCGCCATTCCATGGCGGCGGTCTTGATGCGTAATACAGTCGATTAGGTAAAGGAGAAATGAGGATTAATGGACAGCACTTCGTTAACTATTATTTTTGCCTTATGCGCCGCGGGCGTGGGGATACTATACGCCGCCTATCTCGCTTTCTGGGTGAGCGGGCTCGATAGCGGGACCCCTGAGATGAAAAGGATACAGGCCGCTATACACGAGGGCGCGCACGCGTACATGGCGCGGCAATACAAGACTGTCGCCGTGGTCGGGGCCGCTATTTTCGCCCTTTTATGGGCCGCGGGCGGATGGTCTGAACACTTCGGCCTTTTAACCGCGGCCGGGTTTCTTGTCGGAGGGGTGGCCTCGGCCATCTCGGGCTACGTCGGGATGATGGTCGCCGTGAGGGCGAACGCCAAGACCGCGCAGGCCGCTCACAACGGGCTGAATTCCGCCCTTCAGGTTGCCTTTCGCGGCGGCGCCGTTACGGGGCTCCTCTTAATCGGGCTGGGCCTCTTCGCGGTAACGGGGTTCTATGCCGTAGCCATAAGGTTCGCGGGCGAAGCCAAAGCCGTTTCCTCCTTGCTTTCTTTGGGCTTGGGCGGCAGTTTAATATCTCTTTTTGCCAGGGTCGGCGGAGGCATATATACCAAGGCCGCCGACGTGGGTGCGGACCTCGTCGGAAAAGTGGAGGCCGGGATCCCCGAAGATGATCCTCGAAACCCCGCGGTTATAGCCGATAATGTCGGCGATAACGTCGGCGACTGCGCCGGGATGGCGGCGGACCTTTTTGAAACCTACGCCGTTACAACGGTCGCTTCAATGGCGCTGGCCCATATGCTTTATCCCTCCGCCAAAAACGCGATGTTATTTCCCCTTGTCCTCGGGGGGGCTGCGATCTTGATGACTATAATAGGAAGCTGGTTCGTAAGGCTTGGGCCCGGGGGGCGGGATTATGGCGGCTCTCTATAAAGGGTTCATAGCTACCGGGGTTCTTTCAGCGATAGCGTTCTATCCCGTCACGTATTATCTGATGGACGGGGTCGGGGGTGTTTCCTGGGTAGCGTATTATATAACGGCTTTAATAGGGCTCCTTGTGACCCTGTGCCTTGTTGTCATAACCGATTATTTCACGGCGAAACAGTACAGCCCCGTTCAGGAGATAGCCAGAGCGTCTTTGTCCGGGCACGCGACAAACATAATAGCCGGGCTTGCCATAGGCAACCAATCCACGGCGGCGCCGGTCGTCGTCATAGGGGCCGCGATCCTCGGGAGCTACGCGCTTGCCGGCCTTTTAGGAGTCGCGGTCGCCGCGGAAGCGATGCTTACGATGGCCGGGATTGTGGTAGCCATAGATTCCTTCGGGCCTATTACGGATAACGCGGGCGGTATCGCGGAGATGGCAAACATGGGTAAATCTGTCCGCGATGTCACCGACCCGCTCGACGCCGTAGGCAATACGACAAAGGCCGTAACCAAGGGTTATGCCATAGGCTCCGCGGCCCTCGCCGCGATAGTCCTCTTTTCAGAGTACACCCGGTCGGTTTCAAAGGTCGGCGACCCGATGAGTTTTGACATCTCCGACCCCCGGGTCCTCGTCGGGCTTTTTTTGGGAGGCATGCTCCCGTTTCTTTTCGCCTCATTTCTTCTTAAGGCCGTTGGAGAGGCCGCCGGCTCTATCGTTGACGAGGTAAGGAGGCAGTTCAGGGAGATAAAGGGGATAATGGAAGGGACCGGAAAACCAGAGTACGGAAAGTGCGTTGACATAGTCACAACGGCGGCGATACGGAAGATGATAGTGCCGTCGCTTATACCGGTGCTCGCCCCTATAATCGTCGGCCTTTTATTGGGCCCAAAGACCCTCGGCGGGATGCTCGTGGGAAGCATCGTTACGGGACTATTTGTAGCGATATCCATGACCTCTGGCGGAGCTGCGTGGGATAACGCCAAAAAATACATAGAAGAGGGCCATTACGGCGGCAAGCACTCGCCGGCGCATCAGGCCGCTGTCACGGGCGATACCGTAGGCGACCCGTTTAAAGACACCGCCGGCCCCGCGATAAACCCGATGATAAAGGTCGTAAACCTTGTAGCCGTGCTCTTCGGTGTGCTACTCTTTTCATAGATATAAAGTCCCGGGTTATTTTATAAAAAAAGGCGCCGAATGTTAATTCGGCGCCTTTTTTGTTTGAAAAAATATCTTGAAGATAATAGGAGTTATTCAGTCTGACCGCGGTGGCGGATGAATTCGACCATTCCGGGGAGTATTGAGATGAATATGATCGCGAAGATTACGATAGTGAAGTTGTGCTTTACCACTGGCAGATTACCGAAGTAATACCCGGCGAATACAAAAAGGGCTATCCATGAAATTCCGCCGAGGATATTGTAAACGAAAAATTTTCCGTAGGACATGCTTCCGACGCCTGCCACAAAGGGCGCGAATGTGCGGATAATGGGGACAAACCGCGCCAGTATAATGGTCTTTCCGCCGTATTTTTCATAGAAGGCATGGGTCCGGTCGAGGTACTCCTTCTTAAGAAGCCTGCCGCCGCCCTGGAATACCCTGGGGCCCACAAAATGCCCTATCCAGTAATTTACGGTATCCCCTGAAATGGCGGCAACGCTCAAAAGTATGAACAGCGGCCCCACTTCAAGCGAACCGAGCGCGGCGAGGTTGCCTATGGCAAAAAGAAGGGAATCCCCGGGCAGTACCGGAGTCACCACCAGTCCGGTCTCGCAGAAGATGATTAAAAAAAGTATCAGATATGTCCAGACGCCGTAATTCTGTATTATTAAAGTTAGATGTTTATCGAGGTGCATGAGTATCTCGATAAAATCCTTTAAATATTCCATAAATACCTCTTTTATATTTATAAGTTGCGGTGCTCTTCTTTGAAGGGCTTAATCCGGGGCTTCAACTTAATACTATAATTTATCTCTGTATTGCGAGTCAATATATGTTTCCGCACAGTCTTTAGCGATCTGTGATAAAAAGTCAAAGAATTAATGGAATACCTGATAAAAATGATGGTTTACCCGTTTTCTGTCTTTCCTGTAAGGTTTTAAGAAACGTTACCTTGACGTAACACTTTTTCTTATTGACTTTTAAAAAATTATGTTAAAATTAGTATATGCGCAACAATTTGAATTTGCTTAAAAAAACCGGCGATTCTTTTTGAAAATGCAACGCGAGCGCGTTCCCCGCTGCTTGCAGCGGGGTCAAGCGAGCGAATAGAATTTTTAAAGTCCTACGCGAGTCGCCGCTGATTTTCAGGTTCCCCATGAAGGACTCTGAAAATTCCTTACATTTGGAAGATTCCCCGCGGCTTGCCGCGGGGAGCTTCAATAAACGGTTTTAAAGATTAATTCCATTATGTTATAATAAAAAATTGCATCTTATAAGGTGAGTATGAAAACAAAAGACTTTGAAAATGAGTTGAGAATTCACATAGAGGCCAGATATCCTATATTATGGCTGGTATCCTTTGAAGAGCGGAGGGTTGAGCGGATCGTGGAGGATATCTGCGAATCCATGAAGTTCAATTTCTGGTCCTGGTCCGTATCCAGAGGTCTTTACGGCGGGGAGAAGAAGAAAAGGGAGGTAATGGGCAAGGAAAAGATCCTCGCCACCATCGAAGAAAAGATATCAAAAGATGAAGATACGAATAACCTCTTTTTATTAAAGGATATCATCAATTATTTCGGCTCCCATGAGTTCTTAAGAAAGTTCAGGGACCTCCCGGCGCTCCTGGACGAACGCCGTCCTGTAAACTCAATCTGCATACTTTCCCCGACGTTAAGCGAAATCCCGCCTGAACTCGAGGAAGACATAGTGGTTCTGGAACTCAGTCTCCCTGATTACGACGAGATAGCCGAGATGGTCTCAAAAACCTACGGACACCTGATCCCCGACAAATGGCATGCCTCTACAAGGTCGATACTGTATAAATCCCTCCAGGGGCTTTCCATGGACAATATAAGGCGCGTTATAAGAAAGGCGATAAGCCTTAATAACGGCGCCCTTAACGAAGACTGCATCTCCTATATCCAGGATGAAAAGCAGCAGATAATAAAGAAGCAGAAGATACTCGACTATTACCCGCATAAAGAAGCCATGGAGAGTATCGGCGGCTTAAGCGAAATAAAAAAGTGGTTTGTCGAAAGGGAACACGTGTTCCGTTTAAGCAGGGACAAGATAGAAACCCTCGGGCTCGACGTGCCGAAGGGGCTTCTTCTTATAGGGGTGCCGGGTTCCGGTAAAAGCCTCTGCTGCAAGGCTCTGGCCGGGATCTGGAACCTCCCGCTCCTGCGGCTTGACGTGGGCAGGCTCTTCGGCTCGACCGTCGGCGAATCGGAAAAAAATATCAGGAGGTGCATACAGCTCGCCGAGGCCGTCAGCCCCTGCATACTCTGGATAGACGAGATAGACAAGGCCTTTGGCGGGATAGGCGGCTATCAGGGCGACTCCGGCACCCAGCTCAGGGTCTTCGGAACCTTTATTACATGGCTCCAGGAGAAGGAAGACCCGGTCTTCGTGATCTCGACCGCGAACGAGCCTAAAAACCTCCCGCCGGAATTATGGAGAAAAGGCCGGTATGATGAGGTCTTTTTCGTGGACCTTCCAAGCGAGGAGGAGAGGGAGGAGATCTTCAGGATCCACCTTGAGAGAAGGGTTCAGAATTTGAACAGGCTGAGTCTGCGGGAAATGGCGCAGAACAGCCAGGGCTTCACGGGCGCTGAGATAGAGCAGGCCGTAAAGGACGCGGTCGTAACCACTTTCAACGGCGTCCACGGAGGCGAGAGTTCAAAAGAAGTTGACGACGCTATCGACGGACTGCTCTCCCTCGACGTAACCCAGGAAACGCTCCTCGTCTCGATAAGGAACATCACGCCGCTCTCGGTTCTCAAGAAAGAAGAAATAGAGGAGTTAAGGCGGTGGAGCCATCAGAGGGCCAGGCCCGCCTCCCGTTCGCTCTTCCTCCAGAGAGCCGAGATGCTTACGGACGCCGAGAAGAGGAATATAGCCGTCCATGAAGCCGGGCATGCCATCATGATGAAGCAGCTTTTCAACAAAGCGCCCGCCTTCGTAAGCGTCGACAATTATAAGAGCTATACCGCCTTTGTGCCTTTCGATGAGGCGATAAGGAGCACCTATACCAAAAAGGCCCTCGAAAAAGAGATAGCGGTGATACTCGGTGGCATGGTCGCCGAGGATGAGATAAGCGGGAGCGACTCTAAGACGGTCGGCGCCTCGCAGGACCTCTTAGCCGCCACAGGAATAGCGCGGAGAATGGTCGTTGAGTACGGGTTCGGCGACATAATGAGAAATAAAAGCCTTGTGGTATTACAGGACTTCGCCCTTACATCCGGCGCGGAAGTGCTCGATGATATCCAGAAGATACTGGATAGCGCTAAGGAAACGTCCGCCGTGGTCATATCAAGGAATAAGGACGTGTTACTGCGTCTTGTTGACAGGCTCGTAAAGGATGTGTTATTGAACGGTGACAACCTTACAAAGTTCTTCAATGAAAACCCTTTAGCGTAGCGCCGGCAGCCTAAGTGCCCGCGCGAGGCAAAACAATTTAAGAAAGGGGGGTAAAGATGTCTTTCTATACCGTTATCAAAACCGAATTATCCAGTAAAAAATATATAATATGCGCGCTTGAGGAGCTTAAGAAAAGGGGCGAGATAAGAAGTTTTGTCAAAAACGAAAAAAAAGAGACTATAGAGGTGGACCGGGACGGCGACATAATAAATATCGCGAAGGAAAAGACCGGGAATTACGAGATAGGGGCTGACAACAGGGTCGCCAGGACTTTTTCAAACAGGCTTAAGCAAATGTATGCCCTTGAATCGATCAAGGACAACCTGCCCCTGGATTTCGAGATAACGACCGAGAACGAGACGGCCGGGGAGATACAGATACTTCTAAAGGGTTGAGAAGTTTTTCTTGGGAACGCTCTTTATAAAGGAGCCTCGGAGGCCTAATTCATGTATGGATTCATCCCGGCCAGATCTTGGATAAAAAAGTCCTGCCTGTATTTTTTTAACATCCTTTTATAGGAGAAAAGCCCCGATGGACAGACAGATAAGGATCAGGATCACTCCGGACGGCAAGGTTGAGATAGATTCGAGCGTATTCAAGGACTGTAAGGAGATCGCCGAGCATCTCTCCAGGGCGCTCGGCAAGATCGAAAGTTTTGTCGAAAAGGACGAGCTCGACAGCGAAGTCAGGATAAAGATCGAACAGAGCGTTAAAAAGAGCGATTAGCTTCGCCCCCTTAATCAAAGTAAATCCTGAAATCAAGAAAATGGCGGAAGAAGTCTTAATAAACATACACGCCGTATTGCCTTACTCAAGGGTAAATGGCCCCGGCAACAGGATGGTTATATTTTTCCAGGGTTGTTCGAGGGGGTGCGCCGGGTGTTTTAACCCCGATACCCATCCATTCGAAGTAAGAAAACTTTGTACCGTAGAAGAGATCTTCTCAAAACTCCGTAAGACCACAGAAGGCGTAACTGTAAGCGGGGGAGAGCCTTTCATGCAGCCCGAGGGTTTAATTGCGCTTTTGAGAAAGGCCCGCGGGCTTGGCCTTACCACGGTAGTCTATACGGGGTTTAAACTCGAGGGGCTTGAGGAGAAGACCGCCTGCCGCGGATGCCTTCCGTTTATCGATGTCCTCGTGGATGGAAGTTATGAGGAAGAGAATAAGGAGCCGTCGCTTTTAGCGAGGGGCTCCACAAACCAGAGGTTCAAGTTTTTTACAGGCCGCTATGATATGACCGATTTTTATATGCCTGGCAAAGTCGAGGTTGTGATACAAAGCGATGGAGCCGTTATCGAGACCGGCTTCAGCAGAATTACCTTAAGAGCGGAAAACCCGTGATTATAAATACAGAAAGCCACCTGAGACATCTGCTTTACGCCATACGCGATTCAAAGGACCCGTCAGCGGTAAGGCCTTCCCTTTTAAGCGCGGTAAGGGAGATCCCGAAGACCGATGAATACCTGGAACTTTTCAGATTTGGTTTTGATCTTCTTGATAAGATCCATGATCCGTCCGATAAGAGGGCCGCGACGATTGATTTCGTAAAAGAACTCCCCTCTACGGGCGTATTCACTCAACTTTATTCAACGGCCATGGGAGCGGCTATCGCAGCCGCGGGAGAGATAGACGAGAATCACCGCAGGATCACGGAGCTTCTGCGTCTTGCGAATGAAATCCCCGGGTCAGATGAATTTGTAACTCTCCGCCTTTACGCCTGGAGGCTGGCCCTTGGACTTCCGGATAAACCCGGGTCCAGGGAATTCGATATAAAGAAAATAGTGAGGGAATTGCCGAAGAACGTGGATGAGCCGTTCTACAGGAGTTACACTCTTATGGGCGTAGCCAGGGAAATGCCCAAGGACGGCGCCTTCCGGAGCCTTTACAGGGAGGCGATCCAGCTCGCCATAAGAGCCTCCGGAGTGGCAGAAGAACCGTATTACAGGAAATACGCCCTCATGTTTATCGCGAACGACCTTCCGAAAAGCGAAGAATTCTTCGACCTCTACAGGCTTGCGTTGAAGGAGGCTTACAGCGCGGCAAAAGAGATAAACGACCCCTTCGCGAGGCAGCATGCCTTAATAGATATACTTCAGGCGATGCCGAAGACCCATGAGTTCCTGGAATATTTGCAGGAGCTTGTGGAACAGGCCCTCACATTTTTTACCGTAAAAAAATGGATGGGGGATATCGAGGTCTTCGACGTCGTTGATTATATACTTTCCGCCGAGGACCTCGGTATAAACGAAACGAAAAAGAAGAGATTTTCCAGGGGAAAATACGCGAAAATATTGACCGGGGAACTGGAAAAGTTCGGGGAACAGTTAAACGATACGCGCTTTATCGAAACATTAAGGCCGTTCAGCCACATCTGGGTACAGCCTAAGACCCTGAGGGACACCGTAAAAAAAGTCATAGACAGGCTTGAGTCGCTTAAAGATAAATTCCACGGCAAAGAGATAGAAAGGCCTGTTTTCGTAAAAGAATTCCACCCCACCGGGGTCAACCTCAATTATATTCATAAAAAAGTGGATGAAGTAAAGGAATGCGTCGCGATCGACTTCGGGGCCACGAACACGGTCGTCATGAGGAAAAGGGCGGGCTCGCAGCCCGATTTCCTCGGTCTTCCCGCGATTTCAAAAAAATACGGCAATACTTACGTGATACCGACGGTCATAAGCCCTGAGACCAATACGATCGGAGCCGAGGTTGTCGGGGAGAACCCGATTACGAATATAAAACAGATGTTTTTTGACGGGAACCCTAAGGCGAGGGCTCACATGGAGAGGTTTTTCCGGGACCTCTTCCAGCACATAAAGAAAGCGACCGTGGGTACAGGCTGGTTTTCCTCGATGAAGAGCGTCTCCGATTACCTCTATATTACGGTCCCCATAGGCTATATGGATTATAAAAATACGCTTAAAGATATAGTTGAGAAAACCTTTAAGGGCATGAAGACCGAATTCATCGAGGAGCCGCTCGCCGCCGCCATCGGCTACCAGGTTGCCGATGAGAGGGATAAGGTCGTCATGATAATCGACTTCGGGGGAAGCACTCTGAATACCATGGTCCTGAGGCTGAATATAAACGAGGTGCATATCGTATCCAAGCCGGACAAGGCCCAGGTAATCGGAGGCCATGACATAGATGTGTGGGTGGCGGAGTATCTGGCTTTGAGGGTAGGGCTGACCCCCGGGGACGCGCCATATAAACTTATCTCAACCGCGGAGGAAATAAAGATAGAACTATCGAGAAGTAAGGACGCGCCCTTTAAATGGGACGGGAAGGAGGTCTCAAGAATAACAAGGGAAGAGCTGGAAGAAGTGCTTGATAAACACGACTTCTACAGGACCGTTGACCGGACATTATCCAATGTGCTCAGGAGGGCGGAAAAGGTCGGCGTAAAGAAAAACGCCATCGAGGCGGTCCTCCTTACGGGAGGGTCTTCACAGATACCTTCTTTTAAGGACAAGGTCGGCCATATCTTCCCGGCCTTAAGAAGCAAGAACCTTATCTTTGACCACAGCCCGCTCTCGGCGGTCGGATACGGCGCCGCGATGTATGGCTCCAGGGATATAACCGACAGGCACCTGGGTATGGCTTACGCCGTACGTTACGCGACAAAAGACAACGACGCGCCTTTTTCATACAGCATTCTGCTGGAGAAGGGGGAACAGTTGCCTCTGGAGAAGACTTTTAGAGTAGCCCCCGCAAAGAAACTGAGC
This sequence comes from uncultured delta proteobacterium, assembly GCA_963727865.1. GTDB lineage: Bacteria > Desulfobacterota > GWC2-55-46 > GWC2-55-46 > GWC2-55-46 > CAVSHY01. The sequence continues at coordinate 42,196 of CAVSHY010000007.1, forward strand.
GTACAGAACGAGGTATTCATCGAGCTTTTCGAGGTCCCTGAGAGCCTTATCGTGAGGAGATGGGTAATGGAATCCGGGATAGAGTTCATAAAGCAGGAACTCAAACAGACAAACGACATTGCCCTGAACGGCCTCAAAACAATAACGTTGCCGTTTAATGAACCCCTGAACGAGGACGTTCCAGTAACATTTTGCGTTAATGAAACAGGTCATCTTATTATCAAATATGGTAATGAAAACAAGGTCTTAGAAGCCGGATTACGCCTGCAGTAATTCTCCCGGCCGCCTCATAACATTCCCCTGTAGAAAAATCCTCACGACGTGACCACGGTCACATTAAATTAACCACCCATGGGTATATACTGAGCGTTAATAGATTCCGCAGTGAAGATTTCTAAAAAGCTGACACCGTTTACTTCCCGGAACGCAGAAACGCATAAAAAAGAAAAAATCGGTTTGGAGGTGCGCATGGAACGTGATGAGGCGTTAGAAAAAGGCATAAGCCTTGCCAGGAGAGGCCAGTTCGCTGAAGCATTAAGGATTTTTGATGAAGAGATTTGCTTTACGCGGGACCCTTCGGCCATGTCATACTACGCCGTTTGCCTGGCGCGTACCGAAGGTAATTACGATAAAGCGATTTCCTTATGCCTTACAGCGGCGGAAAGAGAGTTCTATAATCCTGAAATATACCTGAACCTTGGTAGAATTCTTCTGCTGAACAGCCAGAAATCATCGGCGATCAAAGCCTTCAGGAAAGGCCTTAAGTTCGATGATTCAAATAACGAGATATTAAGCGAGATAAGAAGCCTCGGCTTAAGGCGTAAGCCTTTCATTCCGTTCCTCCCCAGGGAAAACGCCCTCAATAAATTCTTTGGCGGCGTGCTTTCAGGAAAAGCTTCCTTCTTTTAGCCCTTCAATAAGATTAAAAACATTTTACCCTGTCTGGCCGCCAGGCAGGGTTTTTTATTTGCGGCCGCTAAAGGAGTTTTCCTGTGAGAATTTTTTGTAAAAGGGGGTCCGGCACGGTTTAACGTCACTGTAGCCTGATTGAAACATAATTGAAGTCGACGTAGCCGCAGCGAATCACTCTCCGCATAGCTGTCCCACCCGTCTCTTTACCACTTGTGCACCCCCTCTCTGTGCCAAGTGCGCCATATTCGTTACTTGCCATCCCAAAATTTCTAATTCCCTTGGAAGCGCAGAAAGTCTTTATAATGAGGGGGAAACCTTTCCGCAGTTATTTTCTCCAGAATATTTTTCAGTGGGCTGTCAGATTTTTAAGATGTAAAAAAAGGAGGGCCAGGTCCCGCGTTTAGCCGGTTGTTTGGAAATGCGAGACCTGGTCGGAGGCTGATTCTTGGCAGGGAGCGGTCTTAAGCTCGAAGAAACGGCAGGATAAGTCATGCGGAGCAAATAAGAGCGAGTTTTTTCAGGCTTACCCGGCTTGTCTGATTAATTTTATATCAACGATAAAAAACATTCAGTGATATAAGTTACGAATAGTTCTATTGAAGAAAGAAGAGAAACATCAAGGCTTGGTCTCCCTGATCTCAATGATAAGCTGAACGGATAAAAAACTGGTATAATCCCGACAGTTCCATTTTTAAAGATACGCTTTTATTCCATGGAGACGCTATTGACCGGGAAAGCAGCGCCGGATTATCCTGAATTCTCAGAAATTACCCTTGACATTCGTCCTCTTCTCCATCCCATGTTTAAGAGGCTTATGGAAGGTATCTCTGAATTCACTTTTGCCAATATTTATCTCTTTCGGGAGACCCATAATTATAAGATATCCATTTTGGAAAACCTCCTTATAATCTCCGGCACGGATAAGGAAGGCAGCTTCTTTATGCTCCCTTCCGGGCTTCCCGGGAAAAAGTCGCTTGATGAACTATTCGAAAAGTTTTCATTTATGAAAAGCGCTTCAGAAAAACAGGCGCAAGCGCTCTCTGGAACGGGGTTCAAGGCGACTCCGGACAGGGATAATTTCGATTACCTTTACCTGCGCAGCGAGATGGCGGGCTTCGCCGGGAGGCGCTTCCATAGAAAGAAAAACCTTGTAAACTTTTTCATTGGAAGATACTCGTGCGACGGTAGGCCGCTCGTGGAGGCGAATATAAAGGATGCTTTTTGGATACTCGAAGAGTGGAGGAAGGGCCGCGATACCGCGGGAGATTATCCCGCGGCAAAAGAGGCGCTGGAGAGATTTACCGAACTCGAGCTCTGCGGCGCCATCTATTACGTGGAAGGAAAACCAGCGGCTTACGCGCTGGGCGAAGAGCTTAACCCCAGGACTTTCGTCATGCATTTCGAGAAGGGGGTTGGAGAATATAAAGGGCTTCTTCAGTATGTAAACCGGAGCTTCGCGATGACGCTGCCCGAGAAGTACGAGTTTATGAACAGAGAGCAGGACCTGGGGGACGCGGGGCTCAGAAAATCAAAGATGAGCTACCAGCCGAGCGGCTTCGTGAAGAAATTCCGTATCATCAAGGGCCGAGATATTTAATGGTGGTCTTCCTCAGGGATAAAGTGAATACAAACGTTCTATATATGTATTTAAGGTGTTTTTTGGTATAATATTGCATTCTTTAAGTCGCACCAGCCCGTACCGGTTTAGGGGTAATCAAAGGCTGCAAAAAAAAGAGGGCCCGGCCGATGATCGCAGCCAATATAATGACAACGGACGTTCTTACTTTTACTCCGAATAACACCTTACTTGACGCCGTAAGGCTCGCGGGGAAAAATGCAGTGCGCCAGATACCCGTTGTCGACGGTGAGAATAAGGTCCTGGGTGTTATAACGCCAGGGATAGTTTTAAAGGTCTTGCTCGCCGGGTCATCGCCGCAAGACTCCGCCAAAGGCCCCAATGGGCCGAAAGGCCTTCTCGACGATTTTGAAGGGTTAGCCGCTCAAACGGTTGAAGGCCTCATGGATAAGGGTTTTTTGAGCGTTATGCCTGAGACGCGCGCCTCTGAAATCGCCGTTTTATTTGCCGATTCCAAAACGCCTGTCGACAGCATACTCGTTGTAGATGACCATAAAAGGCTTCTGGGGATGATATCTCCCCCGGATGTATTTAAAAGACTGTGGGAATACTTAGAGAAGAAAAAAACAGCGCTATAGGGATTTACGTCCATATACCCTTTTGTATCAGTAAGTGCCCTTACTGTGACTTCAGATCCGTTGTAAATCGTAGCGTACCTGAGAAAGAGTATATCGCTTGTCTGCTTAAGGAGCTCTCTTTTATAATCAAAAAAGAGGGGGTTAAAAGGTCTCCCCTCGAGTCTATCTATATAGGCGGAGGGACTCCCTCGTTATTTTCTCCGCCATCCATTTCGTTCCTGATAAAGGCTTTAAAAATGGAATTTCCTCCCCTGGATGGCTGTGAGGTCACTATCGAAATAAACCCTGACACGATCGATAGAAGCAAGCTTAAAGGGTTTAAAAAAGCAGGGGTCAACAGGGTAAGCCTTGGCGTGCAGTCCTTAAACGGTTGGGAGCTCAAAATACTAGGGAGAACCCACTCTGCGGAGAAGGCGATAGAGGCCTTTTATGACGCGAGGGAAGAGGGTTTTGAAAACATAGGGGTAGACCTCATCTTCGGGGTTCCGGGACAGAAGCCAGAAGACTGGCGGGATACTTTACTCAGGGTAATTGACCTGAGACCCGAACACATTTCATTATACGGCCTTACTTTGGAGGAAGGCACGCCTTTCTGGAGGACGTATGAAAATGGCAAGGCCGCGCTCCAGGAACTTCCTCACGAGGAAGAAGAGCTTGAAATGTACGAGACCGCGATCTCGCTTTTGTCAGAGGGAGGCTTTCGCCACTACGAGATATCGAACTTCGCGCTTCCAGGATTTTTAAGCGTGCACAATAGAAGATATTGGCTTGGTAAAGATTATATAGGGCTCGGCGTGAGCGCCCATTCATACCTTTCTTATCCGGGCTGGGGAAGGCGGTGGTGGAACGACCCGGTACCCTCCAGATACATGGAAATGATAGATTCGCATGGAGACGCAACGGCGGGGTATGAAACGCTTAAAAGGGATGAGGCGATCGAGGAGAGCCTTTTACTGGGCATCAGGATGATCGAAGAGGGGTTAAATGGAACAGGGTTCAGGAAAAGATTCGGCTCATATCCTAAAGAGATCTTTAAGAATTGGGTAAAACTTGAAAAAGACGGCTATTTATACTCCCGCGGAGAAGATCTTCTTCTCACCCATAAGGGTATTCTTATAGCCGATGAAATATTGCCGGTAGCCGGTTCTTAGAATCCCTTGACAATGATTTTGACCGCTGGTATCTTTTAAAGTGGACTAAAAAATTGTAAATATTGAAGAGTATCAGATATATGCGCATTTTTTCGGAACGTACAAAAGAGATACTGAGGGCCGTGGTACAGGACTATATTTCCACGGCTGAACCGGTGAGCTCAAAGGCCATAGCCACAGGGTATTCCCTCGGGATAAGCCCGGCCACTATCCGTAACATAATGGCTGAACTGGAAAGCGAGGGTTTCCTCGTTCAGCCTCATACGTCAGCAGGGAGGGTCCCTACGGATAAAGGCTTCCGTTTCTACGTCGACAGCCTTCTCAGGCTGGAGGAGCCGCGCGAGGGGGATAAAGACCTGTTAAAGAGGAGTTGCGAGGGGGAGCTTACGGTAGAAAACATATTGATGGAAACCACGAAGGCGCTTTCTCTCCTTACAGGCTGCGCCGGCCTGATGTTCCTTCCAAGAAAAGACAATTTTATAATCAAACATATAAGCTTCATACCGATTGATAAGACAAGCCTCATGGCGCTTCTGGTATCCAACCACGGCATTGCGCAGACAAAGCTTATAAAGATGGGGATAGAGGCTGATAAACTCGACCTTGATAAGATTTCAAACTACCTGAGCTCGGTCGCGTGCGGACTGACGGTTCGTGAACTGAGGGCCAGGATCGTTGAAGAGATGAATAAGGAAAAGAACCAGTATGACGAACTCCTTAAGAAGGCGCTTTCCCTGGGCGTCATGGTCTTCCAGCTTGACAGCCGTTTTGAGGAAAATAACCTCTACGTGGAAGGCAGGGTGAATATCCTCGATCAGCCGGAGTTCCGCGACGATTTTGAGAGGATGAAAAAGCTCTTCGCCGCCTTTGAGCAGAAGGGCCTCCTCGTTAAGATGCTCGATAAGAGCCTGGAAGAAAGCGGCATCCACATATTCCTGGGCTCTGAAAGCATGATCAGGGAATTCGAAGGCCTGAGCTTCGTAACATCGCCTTACGGAGCCGAAGGCGAGATACTCGGCACACTCGGGGTTATCGGGCCGGTCAGGATGAATTACTCTAAAATTATTCCCCTGGTCGATTACACCGCCGGACTCCTGAGTAAAGTTATTTAGCTTAAATTAAACTCCGCGGATTATGCCGCACCGGGGGGTGGTGGGGGGTGGGGGATTTCTGAAGACGTCCTCCCATAGCCTTCGCCGTCCGGTTTGAGGCCGTATTTTGATTTCTAAAAATATAAAATGGTGACTGACATGAATGATATGAAAGAGAATGAAGATCTTGATAACGAAGAAGAAATGGTAGAGGGAAGGAGCCAGATCCAGGAGCTTCCCGCAGAAGAGATACTCCGCCTTCAAAGTGAGCTGGACGCAAAAACAAAAGAGACCGAAGACATCTACTCCAGGTACTTGAGGGCCTGCGCTGACCTTGAAAACTACAAGAAAAGGGCGGAGAAGGAAAAGGCCGATATAAAAAACTTTGCCAACGAAACCTTGATAGCCGAAGTCCTCTCTGTTATGGATAACTTTGAAAGGGCGCTCGCTCACGCGAATGAAGAGAACGCCGATTCTCTGAAGCAGGGGGTTAAACTTACCGTCGATCAGATATATTCGTCACTTAAGAAGTATGGCCTTGAGGAGATAAAGTCAACAGGAGAGAGGTTTGACCCCGTTATCCATCATGCCATAAGCCATGAGGAGAGCGAAGACAAAGAGCCGGGGACGGTTATACAGGAATTCCAGAAGGGGTACTTCCTCCGCGGGCGGCTTCTAAGGCCCGCGATGGTCTCTGTAGCGAAAACTCCCTCGAAATAATCTCTTAATGTTTAATATCAGGCGATCGATAAGACGCGGGTTGTCCCGCTAAAAACTTCGGTTTCATATCGCTATTTATCTATCCCGGGGCATAGGCAGGACGAAAAAAATAATAGCGGGCGGTTAATTTTTTATTATGGAAGAAAAAGACCTTTATAAGATACTCGGCGTTGACCGGGGGGCGGGCGACGAAGAGATAAAAAGGGCGTACAGAAAGCTCGCCCAGGAATTGCACCCTGATAAGCACCATGGGAATAAAGAGGTTGAGGAGAAATTCAAGCTTATAAACGAGGCGTATGATACCTTGAAGGACCCGGAAAAAAGGGCTCAGTATGACCGTTTCGGTTACGTCGGCGCTGGCCCCGGGCCGGGACCGGGCGCTTACAGGGATTTTGGAACGGATTTCCAGGACCTTTTCAGCGAGGTTTTTTCGGATTTCTTCGGCGCCGGCAGAAGGCGCGCCGCGCCGGAACGCGGGTCTGACCTTAGATATGATATAGACATCACCTTCGAAGAGGCGGCCTTCGGCGCGGGAAAGTCCGTAAATATCCCGAAGACGATAAACTGCTCCGCATGCGGGGGCTCGGGGGCAAAACCGGGCACTTCTCCCACAGTATGCTCCACGTGCAGGGGCGCGGGGCAGGTGAGGTATCAGCAGGGGTTCTTCAGTATTTCAAGGCCGTGCTCCGCCTGCGGCGGCGCCGGCGCTGTCATAAAAGACCCCTGCGGCGCGTGCAGAGGGGCCGGCAAGGTTAAGTCAATAAAGACCATTACGGTAAAGGTGCCGCCCGGAGTGGATACGGGCTCCAGATTACGGATACCGGGTGAAGGCGAACCTGGCGAAAGAGGCGGGGGCCCGGGTGATCTTTACATATTCCTCAATGTGGAGCCTCACCCGCTCTTCAGAAGAGAGAATGACGATATCATACTTGAAGTGCCGATAAGTTTTCCGCAGGCGGCTCTTGGCGCTGAAATAGACGTGCCGACCCTTGATGGCCCGGTAAAGCTCAAGATCCCGCCCGGCACCCAGTCCGGGAAGGTGCTGCGCCTGAAGGGAAAAGGGATAGCCTCGCTTCAGACCGGCAGGCGCGGCGACGCCCAGGTGATTATAAGGGTGGAAACGCCCGCCAAACTTAATAAAAGACAAAGGGAGCTCCTTGAGGAGTTCGCTAACATAAGCGGGGATGATACGACGCCTCTAAGGAAGAACTTTTTCTCCAAGGTTAAGGAAATATTCGAATGAAAATCAAGGTGCCGGTAATTCTTCTAACTTTCATCCTCGCTCCAGTCCTCGCGTCTTACTCTTACGGAGGACTCTTCTCCCCGAAGACTAATAGCGGCCTCGTCAGGATATTCGAGAGCCTTGATGTCAACGGGCCGGATGATAATACCGTTCGGGAACTTGAGGATTACGTTGACAGAAACCCGAGAGGGGAATCGGTAGATGAGGCGCTTTTAAGGCTCGGGCGCATCTACGCCGATAAAAAAGATTTCAGGAAAGCGGAAATAGCCTATCAGAAGATAATTGAAGATTTCCCGGCCAGCAGGTTTAAGCTCGATTCCATGTACGAACTTGGATACATCTGGTACAGGGACGGCAGGCTTAAGGACGCTAAATTGATTCTGGAACCTGTCTCGGCCGACAGCTCGGCGACGGTATCGCTGAAGGTTAAGGCCTCAAGGCTGCTTAAAGACATAAATTCCCTTTCCTTTGACGCCGGTCCTGAATGGGGGGCGGGGGGGCCTGGGGGGCCGGCTATTGGAGCGCTTCTTCCTCTGAAGGGGGACTATAAGCAGTTCGGAGAGGACGCGTTAAAAGGGATACTTCTTGCCGCCGGGGCGTTCGGCGATAGGGCGGTTTCGGTCGAGGTGATCGTAAGAAACGTGGGGGCTGACCCCGTGACCGCCGTAAACGCGGTCATCGAACTTTCGGGTAACCAGAGGGTGGCGGGCCTCATCGGGCCTCTTTTAAGTTCAACGGCGTATGAAGCGGCTGCCTACGCGCAGAAAAAGAAGATCCCCGTAATATCGCTATCCCAGAAAGAAGGGGTTACCGCGGCGGGGGACTACGTTTTCAGGAATTTCCTTACCCCGGGGGACCAGGCCTCCGCCATAGCCGATTATGCCGTAAGGCAGCTTGGCCGCAGGAGGTTCGCGGTCCTCTTCCCTCGGAACAATTACGGCACAGATCTCGCCAGGCTTTTTGAGAAAGAGGTCAAAAAAAGGGGAGGGGAGGTCGTTAGAGAGGTATCTTACGAACAGGGGAATACGGATTTCAGCGCGGAAATAAAGCGCCTTTTCGGCATACAGGTCAAGGAACACAGGGAAGGGAGGAGGCGGATAAAGGAATACACCCCCACCGCGAATATCGACGCCCTGTACATACCCGACTTTCACGAATCAGTAAGCCTTATAGCCCCGTATCTCGGGTACTACAACATAAAGGGGGTGCAGTTCCTTGGCTCCAACGGATGGAACTCTCCAAAGCTCGTGGAACTCGCCGGAAAAGACGTTGAAGGCGCGGTTTTCGTCGACGGGTTCTTTCCCGGAAGCGCAAGGCCGGGGGCTGAGGAGTTTACCAGGAGGTTCAGGGAAGTCTACGGCAGGGACCCGGGGGTCCTTGAGGCGCAGGCATACGACGCGGCTGTAGCTTTAATCGCGGCCTCGGGGGAAGGCGTTGGGGATAGACCCGACAGGGAGGCTTTAAGACGCAGACTGAACGGCATAAAGGACTTCCATGGGGCGGCGGGAAACTTATCTTTCGGAGCAAACAGGGAAGCCACAAAACAGCTTTTTATTCTGACGGTCTCCGGCGGGCGCATAATAGAGGCTCCGGGAATTTAAACCATAATAGAACAGGATAAAGGAACTTATGGGACTTACGCATATAGATAAACGCGGCAAGGCCAGGATGGTTGATGTAACCGGTAAGGTCGTTACCGAAAGGGAGGCGGTAGCGAAGGGGAGGGTCATTATGAAGGCGGAGACCCTTGATCTCATTCTCGCCAACGAGGTCAAAAAAGGGGATGTGCTGGGGGTCGCGAGGGTAGCCGGGATAATGGCCGCGAAAAAGACCGGAGAACTCGTGCCGCTCTGCCATCCCCTGAATATCACGAGCGTCGAGGTTGAGTTTGAGCCGAAAAAAGAGGTCCCGTGCGTGGACATAACCGCGACGGCAAAAGTATCATCAAAGACAGGCGTGGAGATGGAGGCGCTCACCGCCGTGACGGTAGCCGCCCTTACGGTTTACGATATGTGCAAGGCCGTTGATAAGGGGATGACGCTAACCGACATAAGGCTTGTCAAAAAGACCGGGGGGAAAAGCGGGACATTTACGAGAGATTAACCTCAATATATCCGGCAAAAGCCTTTAAATTTATTATTTACACGGGCAGCATGTTTCGGTTATAATATTTAGATATGGACAGGGAAAGGCTCGAGCATTTTCGAGCGTTACTCATTGGAAAGTTTGAAGAACTCCTGTACGGCGCCGAAAGAGCCGTAAGCGGGATGAGCGGCGCCCGTGACGAGAACTTCCCTGACCCGACAGACCGGGCCTCCCTTGAGACCGACAGGAACTTCCTGTTAAGGGTCAAGGACAGGGAACGAAAGCTTATCACCAAGGTCCAGGAGGCCATTAAAAGAATAGACGACGGCGCCTACGGCATCTGCGAGCTTTGCGGCGAGGAGATATCTGAAAAAAGGCTCGAGGCGAGGCCGATGACTACCTGCTGCATAGAGTGTAAAAAGGAAGAAGAAGAGCAGGAAAAGGGAAGAAATAACGCGTAGCCAATCCCCGGTTTCCAACCGGCTGTAAATCATCATATAAAGATCTCTTTTTCTGCCGTCAGTTTCAACATCAAAGAAGGTTTAATAATGCCTGAATTAAGGAAAGACCCTATAGTCGGCAGATGGGTGATAATCTCCACAGAGCGGGGAAAGCGCCCTTCGGAGTTTGAATTTTATCAGCCGCCTTCAAAGTCCGGATTTTGCCCGTTCTGCCCCGGGAATGAATCCAAAACGCCCAATGAGGTGTTAGCTTACCGAAAAAACGGCGGGCTTCCCAACACCTCCGGCTGGCATATAAGGGTCGTCCCCAACAAATACCCTGCGCTGAAGGTGGAAGGCGACCTTAACAGGGAAGGCGACGGCGTGTATGACAAGATGAACGGGGTTGGGGCTCACGAGATAATAATAGAGTCCCCCGACCATAAAGACACCCTCTCGAACATGACGCCTGGCCAGCTTGAGGAGGTTCTCTGGGCCTATAGAGACCGGATAATCGATCTTAAAAAGGACATGAGGCTCCACTACATATTGATATTCAAAAACCACGGCGAGGCCGCCGGGGCTTCTCTTGAGCATACTCATTCCCAGCTTATAGCGCTCCCTATCATACCAAAGAGGGTGGCTGAAGAACTTGACGGGTCGCTTGAGTATTATAACTTCAAGGAGAGATGCATTTTCTGCGATATAATCCGCCAGGAAATAATGCAGGGCGTAAGGGTCGTGGTTGAGAACCGCGATTTTATCGCCGTGACCCCGTACGCGCCGAAGTCCCCCTTTGAGATATGGATCTTGCCGAAGGTGCATGAATCGAATTTCGAAAACTGCCAGAAACATCACTATGAAAACCTCTCAATGATATTCTCCGACGTCCTCAGAAGGATGGATAAGGTTTTAAATTATCCTCCGTATAATTTCATTCTCCACGCGGCTCCCATGAAAAACAGCGCGACCCAGTTCTACCATTGGCATTTTGAGCTGATACCGAAGCTGACTAAAGTGGCCGGGTTTGAATGGGGTTCTGGTTTCTATATAAACCCCACCCCGCCCGAAGAAGCCGCCAAATTCCTGAGGGACGCTAAGGTTTAGCCTGTTTTTCGAAATAAGTTTTTTCGCCGGCAAGCCCTGAAGCGCCAGCTCAAGATTTTTTTTCGGAATATGCTATAATTAGCCAGGCGTATTAAAATTCATCAGGTCAGCGCCGCAGGGGGAGGGGGTGCAGGGTGTGCAGGGCCGGTAAAGATGCCGTCGAATTATGGGGTTTTATATGAAAAAGCGGATTCTCGTAGTGGATGATGAAGAAGGCCTCAGGCTTCTTTACAAGGAGGAGCTGGAAGACGAGGGATGGGATGTTGAACTCGCGTCATCAGGAGAGGAGGCCCTTGAGAAGCTCAGAAACGGCCGCATCGACCTGGTGTTGCTTGACATCAAGATGCCGGGTATGGACGGCATAGAGGTGTTAAGAAGGGTCAAGGAAAAATGGAAAGACCTTCCCGTCATACTCTGCACCGCGTACCCCCACTACAAGCATGAATTCGGCACCTGGGCGTCAGACGCCTACATCATAAAATCATCCGATTTAACCGAACTCAAGCAAACCGTAAGAGATATCCTCGGCAAAAAATCATGATCCTCGTTACCGGGGGGACGGGTTTTGTAGGGCGGAACCTTGTAAGGGAACTGATAAAAGACTATAAGGTCCGTTGCCTTGTGAGAAACCCCGACCACGCCGGGGAATTAAGGGACGCCGGCTGCGAACTTGTCCGGGGCGACATAACCGAAAAGCAGTCTCTTCCTGATGCGTTTGGCGGCGGCGTTGAAGCCGTATTCCACCTCGTCGGCATACTCGCCGAATCAAAAGGCGTAACCTTCCAGTCCATACATGTCGAAGGGACCCGTAACGTTATCGGCGCGTGTAAAAGGATGGGCGTAAAAAGGTACCTGCACATAAGCGCCCTTGGGACCCGGCCCGGCGCAAGAAGCGTCTATTACAGGACAAAATGGGAAGCAGAGGAGATCGTAAGGGGGTCAGGCCTTGAATACACCATCTTCAGGCCCTCCGTCATCTTTGGCAAAGAGGATAAGTTCACGAACCTTTTCGCGCGAATAATAAGGCTTTCTCCTGTCATCATGGTCCCCGGGGACGGGAAAAACAGGATGCAGCCCGTGTTTGTGAAGGACCTTGTAAGAGCGATGTCTTTGAGCCTTAAGAAAGGTGAGACAAAGAAGAAGGTTTATGAAGTGGCGGGCACTCGGATTTATACTTTCGATGAAATTATCGATCGAATAGCCGCTCTTCTCGGGAAAAAACGTTTTAAGGCGCATATCCCCATGCCTTTTATGCGTATGAGCGCTAAACTTATGGAGTCTATTCTTTCGAGGCCGCCTCTCACAGGAGACCAGCTTCTGATGCTTGAAGAGGATAGTATAACCTCTGAAAACGCCCTTACAGGTGTATTCGGCATCCAGCCTACGGGTTTTGTCGAAGGGATGAAGACCTACCTCCATTAGCTCTCTTCCAGTTTTCTTTGTTTTCTTTCCGGCAAATAAAAGTTAAATAAAATCGCTTGCGAATATTCGTTTTTTCTGTTATCAATTTGGATTAGTCTGTTGTGAGGCGGCATTCGGGGGGTTAGCTCAGATGGGAGAGCGGCTGGTTCGCAATCAGCAGGCCACCGGTTCGATCCCGGTACCCTCCACCAAACAAAATCAAGGGGTTAGCGGATTTTTTCATAGTCCAGCAACCCCTTTTTCGTTGAGATTGTATAGTAATTGTGAAGTAATTATCCGACACCTCGACACTTTCCCTGAAACTTTCAGGATAATGGTGGGAGTACCGCTGAGTCATCCTGATATCCTTGTGGCCTAAAAGCTTGCCTATTTTGTAAAAGTCTACACCAGCCCGGGCAAGCCTTGTGGCAGAGGAGAGGTTTAGGGACTGGAAAATGTGTTGTTCGTATTTTTCATCGGAAGGAGACGTTGGCATGATAACTCTGGATACTTAAATTACCTTTATTTTTATTATAGGAGGAAAGTGTAGAATTCTAAACCGGGATTTAAAAAGAAGGAGAGAAGTAGAAGAAGATATCAATCAGAAAGCACTCCCAAGCAGTTCCATTCCTGAGATCAAGCCCTGCTCCCAACGCACCTTGATAATGTTTGTCTTTTTCAGATATTGTGCTAAAATGTTCATAGTTTATAAACTTATAATGTATAAAGTCATATGAGGCCTTTTTTAATGAAAGAGAAGGAAATATACGAAATTCACGCAAGCATCTGTCAATGTCTGGCAAACCCCAAGCGTCTTGAGGTTATCAACACTCTGCGTAATAAAGAGATGGTTGTGACCGAACTTGCGGAGAAGGTTGGAATTTCCAAGTCTAACATGTCTCAGCATCTCTCGATTATGCGCAATAAGGGCATCCTTAAATGCAGAAAGGATGGATTAAGCGTCTATTACTCGCTTGCCAATCCAAAGGTTATAGAGGCGTGCGATATAATGAGAGAGGTTCTTTTTGAATTCCTGAACGCCAGACAACGGTTAACTAAGAAAGGGAAATTTTAGGGAACAGATTAAGAATCCGCCTGTTACAAGATTTTTTAATTTCCGATCCGGTTTATGCTGTAGAAAATAAAATACATTAAAGCATCAAGAAGCCTGAGAGGTGTAATTATGATCAGCCGATTTGGGAAAAGGATACTTTTCTGGGTCGTTATCATGGTCATACTGCCTCTTGGGCTTATTAGTTTTATGGTCTATCGCCAGGGCAAGGGAGATTGTAAAAGCACAGATATATACTATTCTTAATGTAACCGCGGACAGCGTAGAAGCTCAAATATTAAACTTCCTTGATTCCAAGAAAAGCCGGATAACGGATTTCACTTCCGATGGGTTTATCCAGTCCAGCCTGAAAAAAATCAATGAACAGCCCCGCGATACCCAAACCATAAAAGCATTAAACCTTCACCTTAAAAATAAGGCCTCCCTCGATAAAGACATCCTGGACATTTTCATATTCAACAAACAGGGGAAATCGGTAGCCTCTACCAACGAGGAGCGCCTGAGGCGCGGCGAGATAGAGGCGGAGTATTTTCTGAATGGCAAGGACGGATTATTTATAGGCACCATGGAGAGCCTGTTTACGGAACGGCATTCTTCGTATATCAATGCCGATACGCCGCGGAGAAAACGATTTTCTTGGCGTTATCGCGGTGCGTATTAAAGCAACGGCTATTGACAACATCCTTACCGGTGAGACAGCAAGACGCTTGGGGCGGAGACGGTTTTTGGGAATTTCAGCAATGATGGGCATATATATAGTCGACGCCGGGAAAAACGTAATCGCCTCAGGGGACAAGGAACTGCTTGGCAAAAAGGCAGACACGGAGATTGTAAGAAAGACCCTTTCGGCCAGGAAGGAGACCATGGCAGAGTTTGCCGGCATTCATGGAGATACAAGGATCGGGGCGTCCATGTATCTTCAAGAACCCGGATGGGTGGTGATAGCCTCGGCTTCAAAGAAACATATGCTCGCTCCCCTCGACAATCTTTTCTATACCGCATTTTTACTTATCTTAAGCGGCGTAATATTGGTCATATCAATAACAGTATTCCTTACAAAAAGGATTACAGGCTCGCTCTCGGAGGTTTCGCGCGCAGCTACCCGTATCGCGTTTGGACATTTCGAAGAGCGCGTAAGCGTTAAGGGCAAAAAGGACGAGATTGCGGATGTCGGAAATGCCTTTAATGAAATGGCCATAAATCTGCAGGGTACTATCGACAGTCTTACGGAGAGGGAAGAAAGATTGTCTATCCGTAACAGGTTTTACTCCGTCCTTATGAGGATAAACGAAGCCATCGTAAGGTTCCGCGAGCCGGAAAAACTTTTCGAGGAGGCATGCCGCATATGCGTTGATGAAGGGCTTTTCAAGTTTGTCTGGGTCGGTTTGGCAGATAAGGAGACTTCTCTGATTAGGCCAGTTGCCAGATATGGGATGGAAGATGGGGTATTTGGATAACATCAAAATGTCGATAAAGGAAATCCCGGAAGGATTTGGTCCTGTTGGCACAGCGATGCGGGAAGGGAGATACGATATATGTAACGATATAGAACATGACCCGAGGATGGAGCCGTGGCGCGAGGAAGCCATAAAACGCGGATACCGTTCTTCGGCGGCCTTTCCCCTTGAGACCGACAAAGGCGTTGTAGGTCTCTTTTGTTGCTATTCAAACACTCCAAATTATTTTGAGGGAGAAAACATCGGACTTCTCGAACGGATGACAGGGGACATCTCTTATGCGATAGAGTTTAGCGATAAAGAGCAGCTGCGCGAGCAGGCTGAAGATGAAGTCAAGTTGTTGCAATCGGTAACAATGTCCATAGCGGAGGCTGAAGACCTGCATTCAGCCATAGAGATCGCGCTTAAGAAGATATGTGATGCTACCAAATGGGTCTATGGAGAATCATGGCTTTCTGCCCCGGACAGAAAAAATCTTGTATTCGGTACCGCATGTTATTGCGTTAAGGATACGGAAGAGTCGAAAGAATTCGATAGGATTAGTGAAGAATATGCTTTTCTTCCGGGTATGGGCCTCCCGGGGCGCGTTTGGACGACAAAAAAACCGGAATGGATAAGGGATGTCAGCGTTAATGGATTAACATACCCCCGTGCAAAAGCCGCGATGGATGCGGGTCTGCATGCTGCGCTGGGAATCCCGATAACGGAAAACGATGAGGTGCTTGCGGTACTGGTCTTCTATATGTCAGAGCCGGGCAAAGAGGATGAACGGCATGTCAATCTGGTTTCAACCGTAGCGGCGCAACTCGGCTCCGTGATCAGGCGAAAGCTTGCGGAAGACGCCTTGATGGAGAGCGAAGAAAAATACCGGATACTCCTGGAGAATCTCCCCCAGAGGATATTCCTCAAAGACAAGGATTCGGTATACATATCGTGCAATACAAACTATGCGCGTGACCTGAATATCAAACCCGAAGAGATAAAAGGCAAGACGGATTATGAATTTCATCCCAAGGCATTAGCCGAGCAGTACCGGGCCGATGATAAAAAGGTCATGGAGTCCGGCGTTATTACGGATATTGAAGAGAGTTATGTCCATGGCGGGAAAGAGTTCCATATTCATACGGTAAAAGTCCCGCTAAGGTATGATGGTGTAACCGGCGTATTGGGCATCTTCTGGGATATCACGGAGCTAAAGAAGTCTGAGGAGGAAAAGGCTAAATTGGAAGCCCAGGTAAGGCATATGCAGCAGATGGAGGCGATAGGGCGGCTTACAGGAGGCATAGCGCATGATTTTAACAATATGCTTACCGCGATAATCGGCAATGCCACGCTTCTCTATATGCAGATAGATAAGAGTTCCAAATTAATGAATTTTATAGAACAGATCCTTGCCGCGTCCGAAAGGGCCGCTAATCTCACCAGAGGCCTTCTCGCATTCAGCAGAAAACAGATCATAGATATGAAGACCGTAGACTTAAATGAGCTAATAAAGAGCGTTGGGAAACTCCTTTCACGGGTTATCGGTGAAGATATTGAGCTAAAGGTAACATTAGATAGCGAACCCATTATAATAAGAGCCGATGCCGGGCAAATCGAACAGGTCCTTATGAATTTAGCTACGAACGCGAGAGACGCCATGCCGGATGGGGGGCATTTATCAATATCGACCAGGATCGTGAGCGTGGATAATGGATTTGTTAAGAGGCATGGGTAATGGAAAACCGGGCACATACGCGCTTCTAACCGTCTCGGATACGGGTATAGGCATGGATGCGGCCACAAAGGAGAAGATATTTGAGCCGTTCTTTACCACGAAAGAGGTCGGCAAGGGCACAGGGCTTGGACTTTCAACCGTGTATGGGATCATAAAACAGCATGAAGGCTATATCAATGTTTACAGCGAGCCGGGCAAGGGAACTGCCTTTAAGATATATCTGCCTGTCATTGAAGCGCGCGCCGAAGTCTTGGAAGCCAAGGAAGTCTTTCGCCTAAAGGCGGCACCGAGACGGTCCTTCTGGCAGAGGATACCGCGGAGGTCAGACAGTTTGTTAAGACCATACTTGAGGAATTCGGTTACTCGGTCATTGAGGCGGTAGATGGTGAGGACGCTATTGACAAGTTCATGGCCAATAAGGATAAAATCAAACTTCTTATCCTTGACGTCATAATGCCCAGGAAAACCGGTAAAGAGGTCTACGACAGCGTTATTGCCGTTAAACCAAGTATAAGAACCTTGTTTACAAGCGGCTACAACGAAGAGATTATCCACAAGAGGGGGATCATTGAGGAAGGATTGAATCTCATCTCCAAGCCATTCATACCCACAGAGCTTCTCAGAA
The DNA here is from genome assembly GCA_963727865.1 of uncultured delta proteobacterium. Classification (GTDB taxonomy): domain Bacteria; phylum Desulfobacterota; class GWC2-55-46; order GWC2-55-46; family GWC2-55-46; genus CAVSHY01. Next base: position 59,431 of record CAVSHY010000007.1, read on the forward strand.
CCATTAGAATGATATTGGATAAATGATTTACAGGGCCGCTTAATATTGCGGACCGATGTGGTACCAGCGCCGTCGCTGATGCCATTTTAATGCCTCACTTAACCGAAGAATTCCGGAGGGTCGGTATGGTTGATACGGCTGAAAGAAAAATTTTGGTTGTTGATGATAACAGTTCTGTTCTAACCGCGACTACCGCCTTGCTGAAAATAAAAGGTTTTATCGTCGATGCGTGTGATAACCCTGAGGAAGCTTTAAGCTTATTTCAAAAGAATCAGTTACGATACGGTGCTTTCCGATATAAAGATGCCCGAAAATGACAGGGTTGGAGCTGCTTGAGAAGCTGCATGCGCTAAATAAGGATATATCAGTTGTGCTCATGAGTGCGTTCGCGGAGCTTGAAAGTGCGGTTGAAGCGATGCATAAGGGCGCCTTTGACTTCATTTTAAAGCCGTATAAGCCGGAGTATCTCTGGGATGTAGTTGATAAAGCGACGAGATACAGCAGATTAATAAAGGGAGAAAAGAACTACAAAACCATGCTTGAAAAGGAAGTCATGGAGAGGACCCGGGAATTGGTCGAGTCTTTTGAAGACATAAAAGGAATGAGCAACGAGATGGTTCAGCGCCTGGTAACCATTTCGGAATTCAGGGACACCGACACCGGGGAGCATATTAAAAGAATCGGCCTGTATTCCGGTGTAATCGCAGATGTCTTAAATATGCCCTCGGACTTTACGGAAAAAATTATCTTCTCAAGCCAGATGCATGATATCGGCAAGATAGGAATACCGGACAGCATACTTTTAAAGCCCGGCTCATTGACCAACGAAGAGATGAACATAATGAAGACGCATTCCTCCATAGGCTCAAAGATGCTTTCAGGTTCCAGGTATCAAGACCTGCAAATGGCTGCCGGTATCGCATTGTCTCATCACGAGAGATTTGACGGGACAGGATACCCAAACGGGCTAAAGGGTGAGGAGACACCTATTGAGGGCAGGATAGTCATGCTGGTAGATCAATACGACGCCCTGCGCAGTAAAAGACCCTATAAACCAGCCAGGTCGCATCAAGAGGTTTATAAAATCATTACCGAAGGGGATGGACGTAATTAATGCCCTGAACATTTCGATCCAAATGTACTAAAAACATTTATCGACTCCGCGTCCAGGCTGGACGAGATATTCGAAGAGGTGGTTGGTTAACTTAACCGTGTCGATCCCGCTGAAGCGTAAGGGGAGCTGATATAAAACTTCAGCAGGGTGGATATGAAAAATGGAAAGAGGCTACGGCCTGGCAGGCGATCTCGCTTCGCTGTGTTTGATAAGGATTAAATATTTTCGTTAAGAGAAGACATCTTGGAGTGTAATAGATCGCATTAAGGAACTCGGCGCCGCAGAACTTCTTACCAAGGATTTTGCTCCACAACAACTCATCCTCCGGATGACAGCATCGTTTTTCAGAAGAAAGCTGGGGAGGTATAAACCAAATGGAGCGCGTTCCCGTATCCATTCCTGTCGATTTTTCTATTGAGAAGAAAGTCCAAAAAGGGTTTTTGTTGAATCTGAGTAAAACAGGGTTTTTTTGCACACTCAATTCGATCTTTTAAAGGGATGGTACTTCGGCTTAAGCTTAATTTGCCAGGAGCGGATCATGAGTTTGATCTTGAAGGTGTTGTCAAGATGGACAACCGATGGTAGTTCAATTAATACAAGGTTTTACGGAGGCGGAGTGATGTTTACTTCCATATCCGGGGACGAGCAGGCAATTTTAGAAAGTTTTGTAGCGGCAGAGGTTAAAAGATTGAAGCAGTATGATAAAAGAGCTAAGGTTACATTGGATGAATACAGTGCAATGGTACCATTGAAAGTCAGGCAGGAATATTCTTTTCTAAATTCGTTGATTAATTTTTAAAAAAAGAATATATTCTTTTTACATACGCGGTTAAGGATAAATCACTATGAAAGAAGCGCAGGAAAATATTCTCATCGTAGATGATGAAAACATCATAATCAATGTGCTTAAAATATGTCTCGCGAAGGACGGTAATGTCAAAGCGCCGCTAACGGCGAAGAAGCGCTTAAAAAGCTTGATGAGAAGTACTATACCGTTATTATTGTGGATATTGATAGGCCTGTTATGAACGGCATAGAATTTTACCATAAGGCGATCGAGAAGTACCCGAATGTCAAAAGAAGATTCCTGTTTTACACAGGGCATTCCGCGGAGCATCTCTCCTTTTTTACGATAAACGATCTCAAATATCTTCCGAAGCCTTCACGAATTAAAGACATAAAGAAAGCAGTTACGGATATCCTGAGCAATTAAAAAATCTTTTGTTCATAAATCGCCTGAGAAAGTAACCGGCCTGTAATCCCCCCAAAATTTAGACAAAGTGTACTCGGTGCATGATAGCCCGCCATAATCCGTAGAGGAGGCAAGGCGGATGAGAAAGAATAACGATACCCTCCCTTCACCCATACACCGATAGACCTGTAATGGTCAAATAGAATTAACGAGCAGGGTTTTAATATATGCCCCTCCCTGACTTCATAAAGGCACTTGCGGAAAAAAAGGTTGGAGAGTTTTGCGAAAAAAGGGTTCCTCTGCATGTGCGCCATAAAGTAAACCTCTCCTATAAGGTAAGAGGCAACAGCATTACTATCACCGAGAACAGGCCGCCGTGGCGTAAAGAGTTGACGGAATGGACGCACAGTAAGATTGCCCAATTTAGATATAACGGAAAGAAAAACACCTGGACATTATATTGCGCTGATAGAAACAGTAAATGGCGGGCGTATAAGGTGCTTCCACCTGTGGGAGACATGGATAAAGTGTTTGAGGCTATAGACAGGGATTCAACGGGTATTTTTTGGGGATAGTAGCCTGAAGCGCTCTTATTGGTAATTGTTTTTTCAGTTGGTCTATGTTCAGGCGCCATGCTATAATTTTACCTCTATAGGTCATCAACGGATGAAACATTCACTTTGAGGGTTGTACGACGGATGAGGGGCAGGTCACAAGGGATAGACTCCATCCGGCGGACTCATGCAACGTTTGCCGGGGGTTCGGCGGTTAACGCAACATACTCTGGAGATAATTTATTATGGTGAACAAGCTTGAACCGGCAACGGCTAATAATTATGAAGTGCGGGTAGGACGCCAGTATCCCCTGGGAGCGACGCCCGATGAGAATGGCACCAATTTTTCCTTGTT
>CAVSHY010000008.1:0-8400 GCA_963727865.1 uncultured delta proteobacterium
ACGGTAACCTCCGGCACCGCCAGCGAAAAAAGTATTAATGTATGATCTTACCGAGCCTTCCGAACCTTACCCAGTGGTCTTCCTTGTCCCATGACCAGTATATTATTATAGCCCTGCCTTTGATGTCATAGATAGGCACCGGCCCCCAGTACCTCGAATCGTAGCTCCTGTCCCTGTTATCGCCCATGGCGAAAACAAAGCCGTCAGGGACCGTATAAGGCCCGAAGTTCACGGTTTTTTCCGGGTCCTCTCCAAAAAGCCTTCCTTTGTATATGCTGTGAGGGTCAGACAACTTCTCGCCGTTTATGTATATCACCTTGTCCCTCATTTCCACCTTATCACCGGGGAGCCCTATTACCCTTTTTATGTAATCCTTTGACCTGTCGCCGGGGAAACGGAATACCACCACATCTCCCCTTTTTATATCGCCCCAGGTGCGGATAAGCTTTGTTTCAAGGAATGGCACGTTAAGGCCTAAAATATTTACCTCCGCGGACTTTGGGATCTGCAGTCCGTACGCGAACTTGCTCACGATGATATGGTCACCCACAAGAAGGGTATCTTCCATCGAGCCGGAAGGTATTTTGAAGGCCTGCATCACAAAGGTCCTGATTACGAGCGCGAGCACAAGGGCTATTACGATAGCCTCTGCTATCTCCCTCACCTGCTTTTTTTTGCGTACCGCCACGTCTTTCGTTGACTGTGTCTCCAATTCTTCTTTCTCCGTGTTTTTATTTATTAAGGGCTCCGCCCTTTTTATCTAACTTACCTTAAGCACGGCTAAGAAGGCCTCCTGCGGAAGCTCGACCCTGCCGACCTGCTTCATTCTCTTTTTCCCCTCTTTCTGCTTCTCAAGGAGCTTTCTTTTTCTCGTTATATCCCCGCCGTAGCATTTCGCCGTTACATTTTTGCGGAGCGCCTTTATCGTCTCCCTCGCTATGATCTTGCTGCCTATGGCCGCCTGGATTATGACCTCGAACATCTGCCTCGGTATTATTTCCTTCATCTTCTCCGCGAGATCTTTACCCCTTAAGTACGCCCTTTCCCTCGGGACGATAAGGGAAAGCGCGTCAACGCCCTCCCCGTTTATAAGGATATCGAGCTTGACGAGGTCGGCTTTCCTGAAGTCAAGGTACTCGTAGTCCATCGAAGCGTAACCCTTTGTGAGAGTCTTCAATTTATCGTAAAAATCGAGGACAACCTCATTTAAGGGTATCTCATATATCACCATTACCCGTGACCGGCTCAGATACTTTATATCCCTCTGAACCCCTCTTTTAGCCTCGCAGAGACCAAGTATGGAACCGAGATACTCCGAAGGGAGATGGATCGTCGCCTGTATGAAAGGCTCCTCGATCTTTTCTATATGCTGGGGAGGAGGCAGGTTAGCGGGGTTGTCTATGATAATGACCGCACCGTCCGTCTTCGTAACCCTGTATTCGACCGTAGGGGCCGTTGTTATAAGCTCAAGTCCGTATTCCCTCTCGAGCCTCTCCTGGATTATCTCCATGTGGAAGAGGCCAAGGAAACCGCACCGGAAACCGAACCCGAGCGCCATGGAAGTCTCGGGCTCGAATGTAAATGACGCGTCATTGAGGCGGAGCTTTATCATAGCCTCTTTGAGGTTCTCGTACTGGGCGGAGTCGACCGGGTATAAGCCGCTAAAGACCATCGATTGGGCCGCCTTGTACCCCGGAAGAGGGCTGTCAGTTGGGTTCTCCGCGTCGGTAATGGTATCACCCACCTTGGTATCCCTTACTTCCTTTATGCCAGATATCACGAAACCTACTTCTCCCGGCCCCAGCGCGTCTATCTCCACGGGATGAGGCGAGAAGACGCCTACCTTATCCACGTCGAAGACCTTACCTGTGGCGATAAATTTTATCTTCGTGCCTTTTTTTATAACTCCGTCTATGACCCTTATCTGGACGACAACGCCCTGGTAGGTATCATACCAGCTGTCAAAGACAAGCGCCTTCAGGGCCTTCTCCGCGTTACCATCGGGGGGCGGTATCAGCTTTACGATAGCCTCAAGCGTTTCTTTTATCCCGATCCCTTCCTTGGCGCTCGCAAGTACCGCGTCGGACGCGTCTATGCCAAGCACCTCTTCTATCTCGGCCCTTATCCTCTCGGGGTCAGCCTGCGGAAGGTCTATCTTATTAAGCACTGGGACGATCTCAAGCCCGACATCGACCGCGGCATAGAGGTGGGCAAGGGTCTGCGCCTCCACCCCCTGAGAGGCGTCTACGATAAGCACGGCGCCCTCGCACGCTGAAAGCGAGCGGCTGACCTCGTAACTGAAGTCAACATGCCCCGGCGTATCTATAAGGTTCAGGATATAAACATTACCGTCGTCGGCCTTGTAGGTGAGCCTCGCTGTCTGCGCCTTGATGGTTATCCCGCGCTCCCTTTCCAGTTCCATCTTATCGAGGAACTGGCTGACCATCTCCCTTTTCGTAAGGGCGCCGGTGTATTCAAGGAGCCTGTCCGAGAGCGTTGATTTTCCGTGGTCTATATGCGCTATAATCGAAAAATTGCGAATCCTGCTTTTATCTATCACTTTTACCTTTATTTGACGTTTTTTAAAAAAATCCCTGCTTAAACCACGGTTATGCGTAGTTTTTTCTGTATATTTACATTAATATTATATTGTAAATAATTGGTGCGGGTTTGTCAAAAGAAAAGCCCCCAAGGGGCTTTTATGAAAAAAATACTTACTGGCAGGAAGGACTGCGAAAATACTACCCTGGACGTATTAGCCCCTAACTTTCCCGGTAACATCATCTATCCAGCCCAGGTATTCCGGTAAGCCAGCCTCGATATTTACGGCTATAACCTCCGGCGCCTCATAGCTGTGAAGCTCCTTAATCCTGATTTTAAGCCTTTCGAAAAGCGCGCCCCTCGTCTTATAGATGGCGAGCGCCTCGAACTCATCGTATAGCTTCCCTTTCCAGGTATAGATCGACCTTATCCCCTGGACGATATTACAGCAGGCGGCGAGGCCCTCCTCCACGATGGTTTTACCTATACTGGCCGCCTCTTCAGCGCTGGATGCGGTGGAAAATACCACTATGTGCCTGTCCTTCATTTAAACCTCCCTGAAGACTTTAATCGCCTTCAATATCCCTTTCAATAAGCCTTGATAAATCCTTGAGCATCTTTCCCTTGTGCGTGCCGGCCCAATAAATCCTGGAGCAGCCCGGGCAGACTACGAATCTTTCCTGTGTTGTGTACACATAAGGAGGAACTTTCTCCTTTACCATGGTTTTATCGGCTTCTTCAAGGATGGCGTTGCACCTTAGACACCTTGAGAGTATCCGGTCAGGCCTTATCTTGAACATCCCGGTAACCTGCCTGAGCTGATCCCCTATCGAGCCGCTTTCGATGAAAAGATATCTTCCTCTCACCCTCCGCCTCTTTGTAAGAAGAGTATCCCTTGTAAGAATTACGCGGCCTTCGGTAATAGCCCTTTGTATGAGCGAGGAATCGTCGATATCATTATCATATTCCACATCGTAGCCGAGGGTCCTCATCCACCGGGCGAGTTTTCCGAGCATGGAGTCGGCGAGGAATCTTTCTTCCCCGCCTTCTCCTTCTTCATTGATACCGGGTTTGACCTCCATGGGGGGTTTTATATCAGAAGAGAAATTACGCATTTCATATTTCAGGTTATTCCCGGGGGGCGGTCGAGTACGCCGGGCCCTCACGCGCTGCCCGGGATAAAAAAGATTATCCGAAAAATACGCCGGCTATCCTGTAGAGCTCCATGTCGACTGTCTTGGTCTTGCTTGTAGCCTCTTCAAGGGTGACGTCAACGGTCTTATTCCCCTGAAGAGCGACCATTCTGCCGAACTTGCCCTCGTGGACCATCTCTATGGCCCTTATCCCGTACCGGGTCGCGAGGACCCTATCGTACGCGGTCGGGGTGCCGCCCCTCTGGAGGTGTCCCAGCACCACGTAGCGCGACTCGTGGCCTGTCCTTTTTTCGATCTCCCGGGCGAGGAATTCACCTATGCCGCCCAGCCTCACATGCCCGAAGGCATCGAGTTCCTTCTCCTTGGTAATCATCCCGCTGGCTTCTTTCGGATACGCCCCCTCGGCGGCAACGACAAGACTGAATAATTTTCCCGCTTCTTTCCTTTTATTTATATAGCCGCATACCTCGTCTATATCAAAAGGCTTCTCGGGTATAAGTATCGCGTCCGCCCCTCCTGCCAAACCCCCGTAAACGGCTATCCAGCCGGCATGCCTTCCCATGACCTCGACAACCATAACCCTGTGGTGCGCCTCCGCCGTGGAATGGAGCCTGTCCATCGCTTCCGTAACTATGCTTACGGCGGTATCAAAACCGAACGTGAAATCGGTTCCTGAAAGGTCGTTATCAATGGTCTTGGGCACGCCCACCGTCTTTATCCCCATGGAAAAAAGCTTTGAAGCGACCCCGAGGGTATCGTCCCCGCCGATGCATATCAGGGCGTCAAGCCCGAGGGCCTTGATGTTTTTCTTGACGCTCTCGGTATCAGCCGCCGATTTTAAAGGGTTTGTCCTGGAAGTGCCGAGGATGGTGCCCCCAAGCGGCAGTATCCCTGAAACAGCGTCAGCGGTAAGTTTCACGGAAGAAGGGTTTACGAGCCCCCGCCAGCCGTCTTTTATGCCCGTAAACTCGTAACCGAATTGAAAGCCCCTCCTTACTATAGCCCTTATGACAGCGTTAAGCCCCGGACAGTCTCCGCCTCCTGTAAGTATCCCTACATTCATGACATTGATCTCCTTTTTAACCGCGGATTTTATATGCCCTGAGAAGCCAGCGGCAGTTTCACGATAAAGGTCGAACCTTGCCCTTCCTCGCTTAATACCTCGATCAACCCCTTGTGCGACTCGACTATCTCTTTACATATGCTTAAGCCGAGGCCCGCCCCGCCCATCTCCCTCGACCGGGCCTTATCGACCCTGTAAAAACGGTCGAATATATAAGGGATATCCTCTTTTGAAATGCCGATACCCGAGTCCTTGACCTTAAATACGGCCGACCCTCCCTCGTGATCAAGGGAAAGCTCAACATATCCCGTTCCCTGCGTATACTTGAGGGCGTTATCTATCAGGTTATAGAATAGCTGGCCCAGCCTTACCGGATCTCCATAAACTATCGCGGGACTATTCCTTAGGATATCCATCCTGACGCCCCTGTCAAGCGCGAACCTCCTGAAATGTTCGAACCTCTCGCTTAAAACCGTGTCAAGGCTTACGCTTTCCTTCGGAGCCGCCTCCCTTTCCACGTCCATCTTCGCGAGGTCGAGCAGGTTTCTTACTATATAGCTCATCCTGTCGATCTCTTCCAGAGAGCTTTCGACGACCTCTCTCATGTACCCGGGGTTGTCTTTCGACCGCAGGGCTATCTCCATCTCGCCCTTAAGGATCGTCAGAGGCGTCTTTAATTCATGTGAAGCGTCCGCGGTGAACTGCTTTATCTGCTTAAAGGACTTCTCGAGCCTCCCTATCATTTCGTTTATCGTGGAGGCGAGCCTCCCTATCTCGTCGGGGACGGAGACGTTGATCCTCTCGTTCAGGTTCTCGGCATTGATCCTTCTCGCGGTTTTCGTTATCTCGGCGACCGGCTCCAGGGCCTTCCTGGCCAGGAACCATCCTACCAGTGAAGCGATCACGACCGAGGCGATTATCCCGAAGATGAATATGTACGCGAGGGAATGGAATATCTCGTCCATGACTTCGAGGGAAGTCGCCACCTGTACTATCGCCACGTGGCCTTTTTCCTTGATGATAATCGGCTTCGTGACGACCCTTACGGGATACCTTCCGACCGAACGCACGACTTCAAAAGTGGTTTCTCCCTTGAGGGCGCTCAGGTACGTATCCTTCGACATCGGCAGGATAAGACTTTCGAGGTTCGACGACTTGGCCACGACATGCCCGCTCTGGTCGAGGACCTGTATGTAGTTTCCGGCGGTACGAATCCCGAAAAATCTCTCGAGTATGATATCAAAGTCTTCGGGAAGGAATAGCTGGCCGGACGGCCTTATCACCGTATGGACCATCATATTCGCCACGGAACTTATCTGGCTGTCCACGCGGTGCATGAAAATCCTGAAAAGGGAATAGGAAAATATTGTGCCGAAGGCTATAAGGCTCACCGTTAGAAGCGTTACATACCAGAAAGTGAGCCGTGTTCGGATGGAAAATCTCATGATAGGGATTTTATGTCTTTTTACGCATGACGCATTAACCGGCCCCGGTGGGGCCCGGTATCATTCGCCGAGCTGCTTGAGCCTGTTGAGGGATTTTATGATAATCTCTTTTCTTTTTATCTCAAGGATCCCGTCCTCCTTGAAGCTCTTAAGAAGCCTTATCGACGTCTCCTGGGTTATGCCGAGTAGTTCGGCTATCTCAAGGCGCGACATCTTAAGGTTGAGCTTAATGCCGCCGTCGAACTTAACCCCGTATTCATTCCCGAGAGTATAGAGGAGGTGCGCCAGTTTTTCCCTGGCGTTTAAAAGCCCCAGGTTCCCGATATTCTCATAGGCATGATTCAATTCCTCACCCATCGCGAGTATGAGCTTCCTGGCCACCGAAGGCTCTTTTTCGAGTATCTGAAAGAAAATATTCTTGTCGATATAGCAAAGCTCGCAGTCTTCCATGGCTACGGCGGTATTCTTGTAGAACTTGCCGTCATAAAAGACCTCGAAACCGAGAAGGTCTCCGGGGTTTAATATCTTAATAATCTGCTCCTTGCCGGTGCTCGAGGACCTCAGGATCTTGACCCTGCCGGTGCGGATAATGTAAAGTCCGGTGCAGTCATCGCCTTCCATGAATATGACCTCACGCTTACGGTGGGAGGATATGGCCACCGCATCCTTGAAGACATCGAGCTGCCGGGCGTTGAGGCCAGTAAAGAGCGCGTTCTCCCTGATATAGCAGCTGCAGAGAGAGCATACCGATTCTTTATTCATTACAACAGTCATGATCTTCTTACCATTTTATTATTATAAACCAATCCGTCATTAAAAGCACCTCAATTAAAAGAAGCCACCCCGCTTTTCAACGTAAGCTCATGGAACGGGAAATCCCCGCGGTACGGGACGACGGCAAGGCTTACGTCCTTAATGGATTTAACGTCCCTTATAAGGCTTACAACTTCGCCGTTGGATAGCGGTTTACCGGTCTTCCAGTCGATCGTCTGAAGCTTTATCAGGACCCTCCGCGGCTCTCCGACAATTTTTACGGCGTCCTTAACCAGCCTCTCTATAAGGCCCCTTACTTCTTCCGGGTCCAGCTTGAGTTCCTGTTCCATCTGCCTGTGATACGCCATTATGGAATAATAATCAAAACCCATTTTATACGACGCGGCGAGATTCTGGGAAAGCCATGCCAGGGCGAAGGGGGGGTTAGTGACGCTCTCGTACATGAGGTTAATGGCGAACTTTACATCGGGCCTTTTCTTTCTTACCGTTTTTCTGAGCCTCCCGGCCACTTCAAGGAGGCGTTTATTCTTCCATGAGGCCCATTCCCAGAAAGGCTGGGTATAATGAACGGAATTATTTTCAGCGTGCAGATAAAATGATTCGGGGTCAACATAATCCCCGTAATCATTCCTGTAGAGCGCCTCCATGTGCGTGCCGAAACCTTCGTTATGCCTCAAAAATAGGTCATCCTGGAAAAGAATCCCGTCGATATCGTAATCCGCAAGGTCTCCGTATATCGCCTCAAGCCTCTTTACGGCCTTTTCATTGAAAAGGTCGAGCCCTCTGCACCTGAAGAGCTTTTTAAATAAGAGGTCGTAGCCTTTGCAGGCAAGGCCGGCGTCCGCCTCAACCCCGTAGTCCGCGTACCTTGTGGTCATCCAGGCGAAGATCTTAAGGCCGTTTCTATGGGCTATGGCGGCGAGATTGGTAAGGATATCCTCAACCACCGGCGAATGAGAGGTCTTAAAATATACGCCCGCTCTTTCCCTCCCGGCTACGAACGGGTAGAACCTATCGCCCATGTTATGGAATACCCGTACGATTATGGTATCGATGCCCGAGTCCTTAAGATGCCTTATCTCTTTTTCCACCTCATCATAGTTCCTCCCTTCAAAGAGCGCCACCTGTACCGCCCTCATGCCCGGTACGGAAGGCTTCTCTTCGGGCAAAGGCACGAGGGGGAGATTTTCAGGCTCTTCCTTTACGGACATTTTCGAGGCTTCAAGCATCTTTTTTTTCGCTTCCGCCGAAAAAGGGTTCTCCCCAAAATTCGAGAGGAATAATTTATACTCCTCTTCAGCGTCATGGTAACGGCCCGCCTTGAAATAAGCCTCTGCCATGCGGAACTGGGCCTCTGCTATATATGGGCTTCCAGGAAAATTCTCGATCAATCTCGCGAATTCACGCGCCGCCGAAGGGTAAT
>CAVSHY010000009.1:0-7726 GCA_963727865.1 uncultured delta proteobacterium
CTGAAGGGTTTCAGAATCAGTACCTTTACCTTTCATAAAGCTTGCGGAGGCCGAGGCGTCCTTCCATGGGTAGTATGTAAGGCTCGCTAATATCATATTGTTTGTCGTCCCGTTTTCCTTTGTATTGCTGAAACTGACGTAAGCGGTTGAATCGCGGAACAGGCTTATCGAATAAGTGGCGGAGACGGTAAGTCTGCCGGGTTCATTGTAATTTTTTGCGGCCGTATAATCAAGGGCCGCGGAGCCAAAATCCTTTGACCCGTAGCTTATGCCGGCGCCCGCCTCATATTGAATCCTTTTACCCGATAAGATGTTGTCTATGGTCGAGTATTCCTTTGAATAGCCTTTGAAAAGGAACTGCGCCCCGAAGCTCGGCCCCTGGTATATATGGCTTAAAGAGCCGGCCAGTCCCGTCCCTCTGTCCCTATCGAAACTGGTTGCCAGGGATAGACTTGTTATTCCGGCGGTTTTATTAAGATACGCGGCCTGGGGGCCGAAATTTAGAAGCCCGCCTTCGCCCTCAGCCGAAATTGCGGCGCTAAAATTGTCCAGAAAGCCGTACCTGTGGAAAAGGGAAAAAGCTGGCCTCCCGTAACTGTCGCTCTTCCCGCCGAAATCGTTCCTGAGAAAGCCGATATTGTAACTGTATTCATGGAGCCCTTCTTTTAAGAGGACGTCGGTGAAATAAAACGGGTACCTGAGCCGCTCTTCCCTGCCGAAGGGGTCCCGTATCACGACCTCGACATTTCCAGCGCCGCTGTATGAAGAGATATTTTTAAGCTCAAACCCCCCCGGAGAAAGTTTTTCTCTTTTTATAAGCATCCCGTTAATGTATATGTCCGCTTCCGAAGGGGCGGAAACGAGCCCTGTGGTATTGAAGAGAGGCTGTTTAATAAAGTAAGGGTCTATCCTGTAGATCTTCGAAAAACTGAGACCGCCCAGGTTTAAAGTGCTCCCGAGGTCATCGGATGAGGCAAAGAAATCCCCGGCGAGCGTCCTTTGCAAATTGCGCCGGCTGTCGTAGATTATGTCGCTTGTAAGCCTGACGAACCGTTCACTCTCCGGCGTTTTGGTATACGAGGTGTTCGCGAGGAAAAGGAGCTCATGCGTGCGCAGGCCCAGTTCGTTCGTCAGGTTGAAATTCTGAAGACTCAGGGAATCGCCCCCGGTATAATCGAACCTGTAGTTTAAAAAAACGCTGTCATCCGTCCCTGTATAGTAGACGCGCTGGTCGCGCTGAGGCGAATAATCTATCGTTGACTTCGGCAGAAGCGACGGGTCGGCGTTTATCTCGAGTAAAAGGGCGCTTTCGTTATATGAAAACCGGACCCCGCGGATTGATTTAAGCGACAGATACTCCTCGCCGTTGATCTCTGTTTTTTCTCCCTCTGCCTTAAGCCCGATCGACTTAATGTCCGCCGCCTTTAAAAGAAAGTCTCCGCCGGGGGCGGACTTTACGAAGAAATCCCCTTTTGGCCTGTGGTTAAGCGTTACGCTGACTACAATCGTCTCGACTGCGGATGAAATCGCGGGAAGAAATAGGAAGCAGATGATAAGAGTGAAAAGGGCCAGGCTGATAGACGCGCATTTATGCATTACGGGCTTAATCCCGGTTAGACTTGAAGTATGAAGCTTTCCTATGGACCGCACATGCCGCTTTTGACGTCAAAATCTTTTTTAAGGTTAATCCTGTCGGTCTTGACCTCAATAGCGAGCTTTGATAAATCCCTGCATACCCCTGCGGGGATAGTCGCCGCGTGGCGTCTCGTTACGCCGCTAAGAAGGTACCAGCCCGAAAGCTCCTGAGAGAACATCTCTGTTCCCTTAACGTTTTTCCCTTTTACTTCTATCGAATTTATCACCAGGTGGACGTTTCCCGTATTTTTAACGATAACCCCTATGACCCCTTTTGAAAATTCAATTTTTTCTATCTCGGCGCCCGCCTCTTCCTTCAGGGGTTTTGAGAAAACGGGTATGCCGAACCTTAAAGTTATGGACACGTTGACCCCTTCGGCCTTTTTAGGGGCCGGTATCTCTTCGACAAAAAGCCTGTAGGTTTTTTCCCTCGCGGCCGGGGGCGATTCTATCCCCGCCCTTAACGTCTTTTTCTCACCCTTTGAAAGGGTCATTATCTTAGGGAAGAAAATCAGATCGGAGGTCTCGGTGTAGACGTCTTTCCCCTCGGAATCCTGCGTCCATTCAAAGGCCTTCATCTGAAGGTTCAGTTTTTCCCCCTCGGAGATTATGGCGACTACGCCTGTTTTTACATCCCTGTCAAAATCCATCCTTATCGGAGTAACGCTGAATTCTCCGGCAAGCGTCTTTATCGGGAAGAATAATAACAGCGTAATTATGAGGATGTGCCTGAAAAGCCTGTCCCTCTGGTTTTTCATAAACTCCGATGGACCTCCTGTATTTTTACGGCGCGCCGCGCTGCTGGCGATGGTTTCGCCGTCCATTGCGGCAAGGCGAAGTTTAAGCCCGCCTGGTACGTTAACCGGTTGCCATGCGCGGCGCCGTTAAAGAAGCTCGGCCCTTTTTCGTCTGTCTTCTTTATAATTGATTTATCGACGCCGTTAGCGGCCACGCGTATGTCCCGGGCGCGATTTCATCTGAAAGTATGAACCTGTAGCTCAGCTCAAGCGTCACGGGTGATTTGCCGGCGTACGGCCTGGCGATGAGCCCTGTTCCGTACGTGAGGACGACGTCTATGCCGGAACCTTTTATGTGCACCTCTTTAAAAGTCGTCCCAACGCTTTCAAACGCGAGCATATAACCTTTCGGGCTGTTATTCTTTATCTGGAATAAAGAAGCGGCGTTAACATCGACATAGCCCCGCAAGATGTCCGCGTTTGTAATCATCAGCTCATGGGCCTGGCGGACGACCTTAAGATTCGCGTGAGGCATTACAAACGCGGACACGGTCACCGAAGCGCTCGATGATTCAATGGCACCGGCGCCTTGAACGGCGTAGGCGCCTGAAGCGCTGGCGAGCGACAATACGGCGACAAGGGCCGCGGTAAGGAGTTTGTCCTGGAGCCTCAGACAGTGATCTACGTGGCGCGGTTTGACGTAGCCGGCTTCAACAAGTACGTCTCCGAGTTTCTTTTTTGAAAGCTTTTGCCTTTCGAGCGCGTCCTCAAGCTGCGCCTGAGTTATCCTTTTAGTGGCGACAAGTATATCGCCGAGCCTGAATTTTGTCGAACCATGGGAAAAATTACCCTGGTATTTTTGAAATTCCAGGAGCGCTTCAAGTTCTCTCGACGTGATATATCCAAGGCGTACCAGAATCTCCCCGAGCCGGATTCCTGAGCGCTTGTGTTCGCCGTAGACGAGTTCGAACTGGGCCTTTGTTATGCGATTGGCCCGCAGCAGCAGCTCGCCGAGGGGTTGCCTTATCCCGGCCACGGCTTTAACGGCGTCTTCGAGGGAGGCGAGGGCCTTCTGGGCGGTAAGCACCGCCCAGAGGTCCGTGGGGTCAAGCGTCCCCATTCGGACCAGGATCTCGCCGAGGGGTTCGCCGGTCGACTTCTGTTCTTCAAGCGCGGCGTCGAGGTCCTGGGTAGAGATGAACCGGCCCTCAACCAATATCTGGCCGAGAGGCCGCTTGGTAAGCCTTAGACGCTCCTTGATATTTTCCTTTTCGATCCTGTCCGTCATTATGTTCCCGGGAGTATTTTCGAATCGCGGGAGAGACCACGCGAAATTCTTCCGCATTATACAGTCAATGTGTTGCCCGGACAATAAAAATTTCTTTAAAGACGCCCTGTTAGAATGATTAAAAAAAAGGGGCAACCTCAGGCTGCCCCTTTTTTATTCAAGTCTTCGAAACAGGCGCGGAACACATATCTTATTAAGGTGTTATTGTAAGCACTACGGTGTCGGTATAGTTGCCGGCGGCGGCGTTGACATAATTCGCGTTCAGTATGGTGCCTGTTACAGCTAAAGTTACCGGCGTACTTTTTCCGAGTCCGCTTCCGGCGCCTGTATAAGCCAGGGTATACGGTATAAACTCAGTGAGGATTGTTGCGTGCTGCATCCTGATGGCAGTCCCCGAAGCGTGAGCGCCGAGGTCATTTGCTATTGAATAAGCCGCTCCTTTCGTGCACCAGAAAGTAGGGTTGACGGTACCGATGGCATCGGTTGCCACGGCAGGGTCAAGGAGGCCAAAAGCAAGCGTCGATGTCCCCGAGCTGAACTTGCACGTCCCATTTACAGTCGCTGAAACTGAGATGGTGTTCGTGCTTAACGCGAAGGCAGATCCCTCTACGGCAAATAAGGCGAGCGCCGCAACCGTTACTATAAGTCTTTTCATGTTTTTTAAATCCTCCTTTTTTTAAACTGTTTTTTTATTTTCAGATTTACGAATCCTTATAAGAAAAAATTTCGAGTATCGAGCTAAGGTCATTTCCTCCAATCTATTTTTATTTATTTCAGTTCTGTTTTTCGGTTGTTTTAGGATGCAAAAGGTGTACCAATTGTGTAACTAAGTGATTTAACAGTGTTTTGCTATTTTTGTGAGTACGCTGCTACGAAATAATTTCCATAGAATTGACATTTTTTGTCATAAATTTTGTAAAAATAATGTAAAAATAAAAGTATTTTAGAAAAACGGCCGTTTCATGAAGCCAAGTTTTTCTGGCTGTGCGGAGGTAAATTCGGCATAATCTTGCCATGGCCAGATTATGCCAGCAGGTCAGAAACCGCGGACTTCAGCCCGCGGTAGTTAACTTTAATAATTGGTTCTTTCGCCCTTCGCGCCTTTTAATGGCATACTCTATCAATGCTCTATAAAATAGCCAAAATCTTTCATCTCACGGGGCTTATACTCTGGCTCGGACCTTCAACAGGGGGTTTTTTAGTTCTTCTGTCCGCGAGGCTCCGGGGACAGGAAACAGTCGCGTTATGGCTCTTTAAAGAATACATAAGGCTTATAGAAATAGAAGCGATCGGGTTATTAATCCTTGTATTAAGCGGGGTTACGATGCGCTCTCTCGCCCCGGCCCTTAAAAGGGCCGCGTGGCTCAGGTATAAATTAAGGATAGTTTTCCCGGTATTTATCCCACTTGAACTGTCGCAGCTTTACATCTATCACTTTATCGTGGATAAGGCCTTTTTAAGCGGGAAGGGGATAGCGGAAGCCATAGCGCTCTACGACAGGTTCATGGTATTTTCGGCGGTAATACTAATTCTCGCGGTGCCGGCGGTATTCATCCTCGCCGTGTTGAGGCCTTTTGATGAAGGGTAATTTTGGCGGATGGCAAAAACGCGTATTTGATAAGAAACCGAAGATTTGTTATAATGCCTTATAGTTAATTTTTTTTAATCGAGTACTTAAAAAAGCCTTAATATTCCCGTGGTATATTAAGGCTGGTTAGAAACCTTTTCATAAATATGGGCGTTGGGAAGATATATCTGGTAGGCGCTGGCCCCGGAGACCCCGGACTTATTACCGTTAAAGGTATTGAGGCGGTCAGGGAGGCGGATTGCGTTATCTATGATTTTCTGGCCAACGCCCGTATCCTCGAGTATGCGAAAGAGGGCGCCGAGACTATTTATGTCGGTAAAAAGGGAGGCGCTGAGACGATCTCCCAGGAAGATATAAACAGGCTCATCCTTGATAAGGCGAGAGGGGGGAAAACCGTCGTAAGGCTTAAAGGCGGAGACCCTTTTATCTTCGGCAGAGGCGGTGAGGAGGCCGAAGAGATAGCGAATGCCGGGCTTACCTTCGAGATAATCCCCGGGGTAACATCCGCCGTAGCCGCTCCCGCCTACGCCGGCATACCCCTCACACACAGGGACCTCGCCTCTTCAGTCACCTTCATAACAGGCCACGAAGACCCCCTGAAGCAAAGGCCCAACATAGCATGGGACAGGCTTACCGTTGGAAGAGGGACCCTCGTATTCCTCATGGGCTGGAAGAACCTCCCTTTTATAGCGCAAAAACTGATGGAAAACGGCTGGGGCGGAGAGACCCCTATTGCCCTTATAAGATGGGGGACGATGACAAGGCAGAAGACCGTCTCAGGGAGGCTCGATAATATCGTAGAACTT
The DNA here is from genome assembly GCA_963727865.1 of uncultured delta proteobacterium. Classification (GTDB taxonomy): domain Bacteria; phylum Desulfobacterota; class GWC2-55-46; order GWC2-55-46; family GWC2-55-46; genus CAVSHY01. The sequence goes on from CAVSHY010000009.1 coordinate 6,055, forward strand.
GTCCGGCAATCCGGGATAAGGCCGCCCGTCATAACCGTTGTCGGAGAAGTCGTTCATCTGAGGGAAAAACTTAACTGGTTCGAGACAAAACCCCTTTTCGGCAAGCGCGTCCTGGTCACGAGGGCGCTTGAGCAGGCCGGGGAGTTTACGGCGCTTCTGGAAAAAAACGGCGCGGAGCCGATAACCTTTCCCACCATAAAGACGTCCCCGCCACCGGACCAGGGTCCCCTCGACCGGGCGATAAAAAGGCTCTCAGGGTATGACTGGGCTATTTTTACAAGCGTAAATGGCGTAAAATATTTTTTTGAGAGGATCGATAAGCTCGGCCTGGACTTAAGGGAGCTAAAAGGGGTAAAGATCTGCGCCATAGGCCCGAGGACGGCCGAGGCGGTAAAAAAGCTCGGCATCAGGGTAGACCTTGTCCCCGGGGAGTTCAGGGCTGAGGCGATAATCGAAGCCCTCGGGAAAAGGAATATAAAGGGCAGGAAGTTTTTACTCCCAAGGGCCTTAAAGGCGCGCGAAGTCCTGCCTGTTGAGATAAAGAAGTTCGGAGGAAAAATAGACGTTGTCCCGGCCTATAAGACAGTGCGGCCCCGGAAAGAAGCGGAGGAGATCAGGAGACTTCTAAAGGACCGCGAGGTTGACGTCGTAACATTCACCTCCTCGTCAACTGTCACGCAACTTTTTAGGCATGTTTAAAAAGGGGGAAGGGGCGGAGCTTTTAAAATCGGCTTATGTGGCCTGTATAGGGCCGATTACCGCTGAGACCGCCGGGGAGAACGGCATAAAGGCCGATATAATGCCGAAGTCCTATACGATCCCGGCCCTTACGGAATCCATGGCGGAGTTTTTAAAAAAGGCGCTGCGAAAGCATAAAAATCTCTTGAGAGGAAATATATAAGATGAGCATATTATACCGTCCGAGAAGGCTTAGGAAGGGAGAAGCGATACGGAGGCTCGTAAGGAGACGGCCCTCGCGCCGGATGACTTCATACTCCCGCTCTTTGTAACCCCCGGTAAAGGCGTTAAAAAGCCGATAAAGACGATGCCGGGCCACTTTCAGATGTCGGTCGACAATATCAGGAAAGAGGCGAAGGAGGTCAAAGACCTCGGCATATCCGCGGTCATACTTTTCGGCATCCCCGGGTACAAGGACGAGGAAGGCAGTTCAGCCTATGACCCGAAGGGCCCGGTACAGACGGCTATAGCCGAGATAAAGTCCAGGGTCCCGGAGGTCATCGTGATGACCGACGTATGCGCGTGCGAATATACTTCCCACGGCCATTGTGGTATCATAAAAAATAACGATGTGGATAACGACGCCACGCTTGAGCTGTTGAGCAGGGAGGCGTTATCCCACGCCGAGGCCGGGGCCGATATAGTCGCGCCCTCGGATATGATGGACGGAAGGGTAAGCGCCATAAGGGCGACGCTCGATGGCAGCGGCTTTACCCATGTCCCGATAATGAGCTACGCGGTGAAGTACGCGAGCGCGTTTTACGGGCCCTTCAGGGACGCCGCCGAATCAACCCCTAAGTTCGGGGATAGAAGAACCTATCAGATGGACACCGGCAATTCCGATGAGGCCGTCCGGGAGGTAATGCTCGATATAACGGAGGGGGCCGATATAGTGACGGAAACACGTAACGAACGAGAGGAGAGATGACAGAAC
>CAVSHY010000010.1:0-40689 GCA_963727865.1 uncultured delta proteobacterium
CCGAGGAGAACGCCGATAATTACGGCCGGAAAGAACTGCGGACGGGTAGAAAGGAAGAAAATCTTGATTCTTCTCATATTTTAAATCGTAGCTGGTTTTACAGGTTTGTCATCCTGAGTTAACGTATGCCATGATTTTAGGGAAAAAATAAAGGCATTGCCTTTGGCAATGCCTTTATTTGAGCTATTCAAAGTAATAATTTACTTTGCGGGAGCCATCGGAGCTGCCGGAGCTGCTTCCTTCTTCTCTTCTTTCTTCTCTTCCTTCTTTTCTTCCTTCTTGGCCTTCTTAGCCTTCTTGTGCTTCTTCTTCATTTCCTTCTTTTCCATCTTCTTTTCCATCTTCTTCTCTGCCTTTTCAGGCGCTGCCGCTTCTGTCTTAGCCGGCTCAGCGGCCTTTTCCTCGGCGTTAGCCATGATCATGCCGCCAAAAGTCAGGGTTAAAAACAGGGCTGCCGCGGTAATAAAAGTTCTTTTCATCGGGTTAAAGACCTCCTTTAGAATTTTATAGTATATATTAGCAAAATATATGCCAATTAAAAAAACCTTAGAAATCAAAAAGATAATAGCCTAAAGCGCTTTCAAAACAGCTTTTATTAACCCTTTTGGTGTCTTGAATGTATCTTTTGGTATAGGCTCTCACGGCTTGGGGGATACTTATTCATATATGAAGACGCGATGTTACCGATAATATTATAACCAGGAATACGGCATAGAGAAATCCGTTTAATATAAGGTGCCTTGGCGAGATATTTTTTATCCTGTACGCCAGAAAAATCATCCAGACTGAAGCGATGATTGTAATTAAGCTGTTCGTTAAAACTGTAAATTCCATCGTCCAGGGCGTAAGGAATATCCCGATAGCCGGGAGTAAACTACCCTGAAATACCATGGCCCCGGTAATATTGCCCACCGCCATCGTGTCTTTGCCGTGCCTTATCCAGATAACGCTATTGATCTTTTCCGGAAGTTCCGTCGCTACCGGGATAATCAAGAGCGACAGCGCCACGACCGGCATATGCAGCAGTTCGCCCAGGATTTCAACCCCGTGGACAAATCCCCTCGCGCCTATGATAATGAGGGCGAGGGCGAGCATCAACTGTACAAAGACGAAGATCATATGCTCACGGAATATGAAGGACAGATAGAGCGCCTTGCGCGCTTCCGTAGCGTGCCCGTTTTTTACAAGCCCTGCGCTCGCCTTAATGGTTTTGTGCACGTAATAGAAGTAAGTCGAAATTAGGGTCAGGGCCACGCAGATCCGTAAGACCCTGAGTTCATAGGGCGTAAACGCCACAAGAAAGGCGAGGGTAAAGGCGAAAAGAAAAAACCTGAGGTCCCGTTTCAGCCCGCTCCGTTCAGGGTTTATGGTCAATGTCTTTCTTCGGGCGCTAAAGTGCCAGGCGGCTATCCCCGTGAGGAAGAGCGCGAGCGTTGAGAGCATGAACGGAGCGCCAAGGATAGCGCCGACCCCGACTTCTTGACTGATTTTTCCACTTTTACCGCCGAGGATGGCGACGAGAGGCACCACGGTCTCTGGGAGCGCGGTGCCAACGGCAGCGAATATCGAACTGCTTACGCCCTCGGATAAATTGAGGGCCTTGCCGATCGATTCGACGGCGTTTGTGAAGATTTCGCTCGCCGTAACTATCAGCGCCAGATAAAAGATTAGAATAAGTATTCCATGCGTCAATGTTCGGCCTTAAACAGGTGAGATGTTATTTCCTTACGAGCTCTCCCCGTTCACCCCTGAGGAGAAGGAGAAGCGCCATGCCCGCAACTATAATGGAAGAGCCGATTATTATAAGAAGTATGCCGGGGTCCTTATTTATCGTAAGCACGACAAACCGGGAGAAAAGATAATCTTCGAGTTTGAAGGTTTTACCTCCCAGACGGGTTTCTTTCCCACGGCCCGAGATGTCAAGGTAAAAGGCATGGCCGCCCCCGGAGATCACTTCTATATGGGGGTTAAGGAATTCTCCGGAGCGCGTGTAAGGACGGCCTTCGGCATCGAGGGCGAAATTCGGGTAAATATTGCCGAGTTTATAGGAGGTCCCGTCCTGGGTTTTAAATGAATTGTCAAAGTTTACCTTGATTTTTTCCCCATTTATGTCGAGGATCAGGCCTGACGGGGCCTGTCCCTGGTCCTGGTAGTAGAACGCGATGCCTTTATATATGAGGGGGCTATTTAACTCGATCTCTTTTGTCAGAACAGCGGAATTATCCTTGAGAATAGTGACCGTTGTCTTAAGCGAATCGATTTCTCCCTCGGGCGTGGTTTTGAGATCGATACCGTCAAAGCGCATGAAAAGCCCGGGTTCGTTCGGGACCGGTTTTAATTTACCCTTGAAAAGAAAGTTCTCGGGGCTTCTGAAGCCCCATAGGGACCCGCAGAGGTGCCCCAGGAGCGCTATCAGGAATCCTATATGAACGATATGAGGGAAAAAGGACCGCCAGGGCCTCCCTGATTTAATTATGGAATAGACCCTGTCTATAGTGCAGACAACGGTATTTATCGCGAAAAGGACGGTCAAAAATATGAGTATGTATATCCAGAGCGTGAATCTCATGTAGTGCGGGCCGTATTGACGGAGCCACTGGAAAAGGACCGCATGGTCAATAGACCTGTAGAATCCGGGGGCCTTCATGGAGAGAAGCGAACCCCAGGCGGCGTCCAGGCATATGAGAAGGGCGAGAGCTACGGTAAGCCAGATGGCAGAGAAGAAACGCCAGAGTTTATTCATAATATCACACTAAAGAATATCCGTTGACAAAGCCCTGTGTCAAGAGTTTTAGCCTTATCTTTCCTCAGGAAAGATAAATAGAAAGAGATCAATAGAAAAACCCCTCATTTCTCTTGATTTCAGACCAAAGGATTGTGATAAACTGAGTTTATGTACGAACTTACCGTAATTTCCTCATTTTCTTCAGCGCACAACCTGAGGGGGTATGAAGGGGCTTGCGAAAACCTCCACGGCCATAACTGGAAGGTCGAGGTCCGCGTAGTCTCCCCAGGGGTCGATAAGCTCGGCATGGTAATGGATTTCAGGAAACTTAAGGCCGAGACGAATAAGATCCTCGATCCCCTTGACCATAAATACTTGAATGAAGTGCCGCCGTTTGACAGGGAGAACGCCACGGCCGAGAATCTCGCGAGGTTCATCTATAAGGAACTTGCGGGGGTTTTAAACGCTGAAAACTTGAAGGTTTCCGGGGTTAAAGTCTGGGAGTCTGAGAACTCAGCCGCAAGCTATTCCGAATAGGGGATAACGGAGCCGCCGCATTAAAGGAGCGGATCATTATTATCGCAAAAAAGGGTGTAAATAATCGAAATGGCAAAAAAAGTATTAAGGGATGTCCAGGGAGGGCCTGATTTCAGGCGGATAGATATAGGAAAGGTAGGGGTAAAGGATATCCGCTACCCCATAATAGTCCTCGATAAAAAGAATAAATTCCAGCATACGATAGCGTCCATCAATATGTACGTGGACCTTCCCCACCAGTTCAAGGGGACTCACATGAGCAGGTTTGTCGAGATACTGAATGAACACAGGGGAGAGATTACCATAAGAAAATTCCCGGAGATCCTTAAGAAGATGAAAAAGAGGTTTAACGCCACGACCGCCCACCTCGAGGTCGAGTTCCCGTATTTCATCGAAAAGCCCGCGCCCGTGTCGAAGTCAAAAGGCCTTATGGAATACCGTTGCAGGTATGCCGGAAGCTTGAGCGATATGCAGGATTTTGTCCTCGAGGTCATGGTCCCGGTCTCCACGCTCTGCCCCTGTTCAAAGGAGATAAGCGACAGGGGGGCGCACAATCAGCGGGGGATGGTGAAGGTGGCGGTGCGCTTTGACGGCTTCGTATGGATAGAAGATATCATAAAGACCATTGAAAATTCCTCCAGCAGCCCGGTGTACTCCCTTCTAAAAAGGGTCGATGAGAAGTACGTAACTGAAAAGTCTTATGACAATCCGATGTTTGTCGAGGACGTGGTGAGGGAAGTCGCCGTAAACCTCGGGAAGTTGAGAAAGATAAGATGGTTCAGGATCGAGGTGGAAAACTGGGAGTCCATACACAACCACAGCGCGTACGCGTTCCTTGAGAAAAACGCTCTCAGCCGCTAATCCTTATACAGGATCTCTTTCATCTTTAACTTGAGTTCGTCGGCCCAGAAAGGGTTCCCTTTCTGAATGAAGCCCTTCACGTGGAGGTCAAACCACTTCGGCTCAAGTTCCAGGTCGTCTATGATGGCTTTGCCGGTGGTTATTATGGCGGGTATCTTGAAGCCCATTTCAACGATTCTTTTAAGGAGGTCTTCCCCGTCCATCTTGGACTCGGGATCATCGGAGTTCTTAAGGTAAAGATCGGTTATTATTAGGTTTATCTTTTCCTTCCTGATGACCTTCATGGCCTCGGTCGCGTTTTTCACAGTCAGGAACCTTACGTCAATGTCCTTCATCGCATTTTCAGCCATCTTGCGTGATAATGTGTCGTCTTCTATGAGAAGGATCGTATCTTTGGCCTGCAACTCCCCCCGCGGCGCTTCCTCTGCCATAACGTCTGGCGCAGCTATCGCGGGGGCCTTGACGATGGGTGCATCCTTAACGGCGCTGACACTAAACCCGTTTTCCCCTTTTTCAACGAAATGCCGGGCGCCGCATTTTATGCAATTTATCCTTACGCCCTTTCCCCACTCGGGCAAGACGTCGGCCGGGATCCAGAGCCTGAAGCCGGCATCGCATTCCTGGCAATGTATTTCGACAGGTTCTTTTTTCTGCGCCATTTGCTTCTTTTGTAACATCCTTACCGCCATGACAACTGTCCCGATGTTTCTTTAGAAAAAATGCGGGTGAGCGCCTCTCACGGGGTTTTCGCAGTTTAAGGCTTAACCGTACATAGTTTAACACTAATAAAATAAGGGTGTCAATAATTCTCCGCTCTTGAGCTAAAGCGCTCCGACAGAGCCTGTTATGCCGGCGACCCTGCCCAGGCCTTTAAGACTAAAAGTCAGCATTATAAGCTTTTCTCCGGGTCTGCTGGTATAGGAAATGGTCGCGCCCCAGCACTGCTGCCTGTAATCTATGGTATACGCGGCCTCGAGGGAGCTGTGCGTATCAAAGGAGTACCTTTTGATGTATGAAAAGTCGAGGGGTTGTATTACGTGAACTTTTACGGAGCCTTCGAAGTAACGGGTCGCCCCGGTAATCACAGTTAGACCTGTTGTGCCGGTTACCGCGGTTATGGCTGTTATTCCGGTTGCTCCAGCGCCTAAGAAGTTGTAAGAGAGGCTAAGGTTGTCCCCCCTTTTATCGGATAACGAAAGCTGTGAGTTGTAGCTGGTAAAATCCCCCTTGTAGACATCGTAAGCGCCTTTCGCCAAAAGAGTGTACCACCCGGCTGGTTTCAATGTAAGTTCGCTTGTGATCGCCGAAAAGGGGCGCCTCCTGTCGGTGTCGGATGTTAAAGCCCTTCTTGCTTCGTTTATATCATAGCTCTGGATTATGTCGAGGTAAAGGTAATCCCGGTACTTCTCCACCCCTTCTTCAAGGTATTTGCCGGTAAGTATGTTATTGAGGGAATATGTTATTGTGCTCGTGGCGGGTATGGCGTCAATAGCGTCGAATTGCGGCAAGCTCCCGTTGAAACCTGTTATGTAGGTGTAGGAAATCCGGGGCCTTATACTGTGCCTTAACGCGTTTATTGATTCGAACCCGGTATCGAAAACGCGGTAAAAGGTCGTTGTCAGATCAAGGGTGGCGTCATAAAGGTACCTGTGGAACCAGTCTCCGTCGGGGCTATCTCTCACGAGATACAGCGTTTCCCTCGGCGCGAAGGAAGGGGTGATGTCAAAATATCCGCCCGCGCTCAAAGGGAGTGAAATCCTCGGGTGAATATCGACCCTTTGCGCGGTAACGCCTTTTTCCCTGTAAAAGTACACAAAGGAAGATTCCCCGGATATATAAAACGGAGAATTCAGTATCCTCTGGTTTACCGCGGTAAATGTCACTTCAGGGAGTTTTTGAATAGTTACCGAGTTATCCTGGATAAGGAGGTTCTTAAAAAGCCTGAACTGCGTGACAAGCGTATAGGAAGACCATCTTTTCGAGAGGGAGATGTTGCTTTCGGTGCTTTCCATGGCGCGTTCATTAGCGCCTCTCCCGAAGTCTATGAAGTATTCGTTATCGCTGACCTGGTTTACGTTCGCCCTGAACTCAAGTCCGTCGCCGAGGTTCTCAGTATGATGGAGCGTAAACTGCCATCTCTCGCTTCCGGCGTTAAGGGGCCTCGAGAGGTTGAGGCCCGCCCTGGATTCCCTGACCCTGTTTATGTCCCTTTCGTGGTAGTAATTGAAGTAGAGTTCCCCGAGGCTGTTTATCGTCCGTATGTACCTGTATTCGGCCGCCCCGCCTGTCCCGCGGGACGTTTCAATATTCAGATAAAAAGTCGCGTCCATATTATCGGCTATCGCCCAGAAAAACGAATTGTCGAAGACAAACCCCCTGAGCTTCGAGTATCCTGGCCGCGGCTCAAGGAACCCTGTCTGCCGCTCCCTCTTTACGGGCAGGGACACATAGGGTGTGTAGAACACCGGGACCCCCTTGATGTAAAAATAGGCGTCATGGCCCCTCAGGAACTCACCCAGATTGACGGAAGCGGAGGAGGCTCGAAAGCTCCATGCGGGGTTTTCCCCTTCCGGACAATCGCATGCCGTAAATGAGACATCTTCGGCCTCATAGGTCTGGGGGCCCGCCTTTTTTATGGTTTCGCCCGTAATGTAAATATTTTCTTTAGGGAAAAAAAGCCTGCCCCTGGCCAGCACAGCGGTCTCGGTATTTATATTGAGAACTAAATTTTCGCCCTTAACGCTGGTGCCGCCCTCATCGATGATCTCAATATTGCCCGAGGCTGTGGCGATCCCTGATGCCATATCAGCCACAATGGCGTCGGCCTTAAGGGTCGTCTGGTCCTGGACCGCGACGACGTTACCTCTGGCGAAGTAAGTGTTAGCGGCCTCGTCATAGCTGAGGAAATCAGCCGTGATCGAAATGGGTATGTTTTTTTTAAAAGGTATCGGCGAAGGCGGGGCAACGGTGGCCGGGGGGGGTGCCCCGGAGGCGTCCCATAGGGGTAAGAGGGTAAGGAATGCCGCAAGGATTATAAAAAACCGTAATTTAATATTCATCTCTCTTTTGGATGACTTTAAAAAACCGTATGCCGAAACTAAGCATACAGGATTTTTTTTAACTTTGAATTATTTTTTTAAATTACGGTTTTATTTATAAGGATAAGATTATTTCCCGGAAACCAGGGAGAAGTGCTTTTTAGCCTCCCCGACAGTGAAGATCGAGCCTGTGACGCATACCGTATCAGTCAGCTTCGCCTCTTTAAGAGCCTCTTCGCAGGCTTCCCGCACAGTCCTTTTAATCACAGTTTTTTTACCGTAAGGCAGAATCTTCTCCGCAAGAATAAGAGGGTCCGCGGCCCTTTCGGTTCCGGGCCTTGTGAGGATGACGCTTGTGGAGAGCGGCGCAAGCTCCCTTAAAATCCCTTCGATATCCTTGTCAGCCATTATTCCCAGGACAAGAATAATATTACCTGTGTGAAAATACCCGAGGGCATCCCTGAGTGTCCGGGCCCCGTCCGGGTTGTGGGCGCAATCCAGTATTACAAGAGGCCTTTTTTTTACGATCTCGAACCTTCCCGGCCATACGACTTTTTTAAGGCCTCCCCTGGCTGCTTTTTCATGGATACGGTATCCTCTGGAAGAGATGAGTTCAAGCGCGGCAAGGGCGCACGCCGCGTTTTTATACTGGTGTTCCCCCCGGATGTTCAGCTTTAACCCTTTAAAATTTTTTTTAATCCCGTAATAGTCAAAATGTCCGTACTGTCTCCCGCTTTCCGTAGCCTTTACGGTAAAGTCCTTACCGAAAGAGTACATGGGCGCGTCCTTTTCCCTTGACGCCCGGGCGAACTCCTTTAGCGCGCCTTCGTCCCCGGAGGCCGTTACAACCGGTATATTTTTTTTAATGATGCCGGCCTTTTCACGTGCGATCTTTTTAATGCTCTTTCCAAGGTACTCCATATGGTCGAACCCGACATTGGTTATGAGCGATACGAGCGGGGCAGTAACGTTCGTGGCGTCAAGCCTTCCGCCCATGCCGACTTCAAGGATAACGATATCGGTTTTTTTCTCCTTGAAATAAAGAAAAGCCATGGCGGTCGTGAATTCAAAGAACGTCGGGGTGTCTTTAAGCCTTGGGGCCGCCTTTTTTACAACCGAGGCGAGCCTTACCACGTCTTTATCCCTTACCGGTTCTTTATTGACCCGTATGCGCTCGTTAAATTTTATGAGGTGCGGGGAAGTGTAAAGGCCCACGGAATAGCCGGCCTCGATAAGAATGGATTCGAGCATCGCGGAGGTCGAACCCTTTCCGTTAGTGCCCGCCACGTGCAGGGCCGGAGAGCCCCTGTGAGGGTCCCCCAGGAGACGCAGCAATGACCTTATCCTGCCGAGGCCCGGCCGTATCCCGAGCCTGTGCAGGCCGTACATGTATCCGAGGACATTATTATAGGAAGGCATTTTAAAAGAGTTATGGAAAAAGGCGTTAACCGCGGGCTTCGGTAAGCATCGCAAGGATCCTCGAGAGGGTATCCTTCATCATCTTCCTTTCGACGATGAGGTCGAGCATGCCGTGCTCCAGGAGATATTCCGCCCTCTGGAAGCCTTCGGGGAGTTTCTGCCTGATGGTTTCGGCTATAACCCTGGGGCCGGCGAATCCGACAAGGGCCCTGGGTTCGGCTATTATTATGTCGCCGAGCATGGCAAAGCTTGCCGTAACCCCCCCCATGGTCGGGTCGGCCAGAACCGATATGTACGGGAGCCCCGCGTCCTTCAGCCTCGCGAGGCACGCCGATGTTTTAGCCATCTGCATCAGCGAGAGTATCCCTTCCTGCATCCGCGCCCCTCCCGAAGAGGAGAATATGACGACAGGGCACTCCGCTTCAAGCGCCCCTTCAACGGCCCTTGCTATCTTTTCGCCGACCACAGAGCCCATCGACCCGCCCATGAATGAGAACTCAAATACCGCGAGCATCGTTTTTATGCCGTTTATGAGCCCTTCTCCGGATACGATGGCGTCTTTAAGCCCTGTTTCTTTCTGCGAGGTCTTGATCCTTTCCTTGTACTTCCTGATATCCTTGAAATCGAGCGCGTCCACCGGCTCGACCGTGGAGTCGTGCTCCTTAAAAGTCCCTTCGTCAACTATTATATTTATCCTGGAGTGGGCGGAGATGCGGAAGTGATAATTGCACTTTGGGCAAACGTCGAGGTTTCTTTCAACTTCTTTCTTGTAGATTATCTCCCCGCAGTTCTCGCATTTGACCCAGAGGCCAAAGGGCACCTTGACGCTTTTCCCGTCATCGCCGTTTGAAAATATCTCTTTCTTGAACCAGACCATATGACCTCGTCAGTATTTCCTCTGCGACGGCTTTATCCCGCGCTTTAATCCGGAGACGAATGCATGAACTTTTTTAAGGAGGGTTTTACCCGAATTCCCTGCTATTATGTTTACTATGGCGCTCCCGACGATCACCCCGTCGGAGCACCTCGAGACCTCCCTTGCCTGCGCGGGCGTCGAAATCCCGAACCCCACGCCAAGGGGCAGATCCGTAAACCGCCTTACTTTCTTTATGTATCCCGATATGCCCGAGGAAAGTTCTTTACGCGCGCCGGTCACCCCCGCAACGCTTACGGAAATAAATAAACCCGGAGGCCTTGTCCGTTACGACCTTAATCCTCCTTTCATCGCTTGTAGGCGTGAGAAGGAATATAAGGTCTATCGATTCCCTGTCAAGTTCCTTCTTAAGCTCGTCCGCCTCTTCCGGGGGGAGGTCCACGACAAGGGTCCCGTCGACTCCGGATTGCCCCGCGTCCTTCGCGAACCTCTTGAGGCCATAGTTAAGGATAGGGTTATAATAGCCGAAAAGGATTATGGGTATCCCGCTCTTTTCCCTGACCTCTCTTACGAGGGTAAGGATTTGCCCGAGCCGGGCCCCTTTTTTAAGCGCCCTTTCCGATGACAATTGTATGGTGGGGCCGTCCGCCATGGGGTCGGAGAATGGTATGCCGAGCTCTATGATATCCGCCCCCGCCTTTTCGATCTCGAATATGAGGTCCCTTGTCGTTTTCAGATCAGGGTCTCCCGCCGTAATGAACGCGATAAGCGCCTTCTCGCCGCTTTTCTTCAAATTTTTAAAGGTCTCTGAAATTCTATCAGGCATTTTTTTTGATGTCATATTTGATTTATTTTGCGCGTTAAAGTTCGAAGTTAAACGCCCTGGAGACGGTAGCGAGGTCCTTATCGCCCCTTCCTGATAGGCATACGATTAGCGTTGCCCTCCTGTCCATGCCTTTAGCGGCTTTAATGGCGTGGGCGACCGCGTGAGAGCTTTCGAGGGCCGGGATTATCCCCTCGCATAAGGTTAGCGTTTTAAACCCGCCGAGAGCTTCCCTGTCCGTAATGGTCACATACTTGACCCTTCCGGTATCATGCAGGTATGAATGCTCTGGCCCGACTCCAGGGTAATCAAGCCCGGCTGAGATGGAGTGGGTGTCTATTATCTGCCCTTCCTTATCCTGAAGGAGATAGGTCTTATTCCCGTGGAGCACCCCCGGCCTTCCGCCGCTTATGGAAGCGGCGTGCATGCCGGTCTTAAGCCCAAGGCCGCCGGCCTCAACCCCTGTCATCTTAACAGAGCGGTCATCGAGAAAGGGATGGAAGAGCCCTATTGAATTACTTCCCCCTCCTACGCACGCTACCAATAGATCCGGCAAATTTCCCGTAAGTTCTTTTATCTGCCTTTTTGCTTCAGTCCCTATTATGGACTGGAAGTCCCTGACCATCATCGGGTAAGGGTGAGGGCCGGCTACTGTGCCTATTATGTAAAAGGTATTGTGTACGTTTGTCACCCAATCGCGCATGGCCTCGTTCATCGCGTCTTTAAGGGTGCGGCTTCCCGATGAAACCGGGGTAACCCTGGCCCCGAGGAGCTTCATCCTGAAAACATTCGGCGACTGCCTTTTTATGTCGTCTTCGCCCATGTATATCTCGCATTCAAAACCGAACATCGCCGCGACGGTGGCCGTGGCGACACCGTGCTGGCCGGCGCCCGTCTCGGCTATGACGCGGGTCTTGCCCATCCTCTTGGCGAGGAGTATCTGGCCTATGGTGTTATTTATCTTATGCGCGCCGGTGTGGCACAGGTCTTCCCTTTTAAGGTATATCCGTGCCCCTTTTATTTTTTCCGTGAGCCTCTCGGCGAAATACAGCGGGGTGGGCCGACCCACGTATTCTCTTAAATAATAACGGAACTCATCCCTGAACCCTGGATCGTTCCTCCATTTGAGATAAGCCTCTTCAAGCTCGATGACCGCGGGCATCAGGGTTTCCGAGATGTATCTGCCTCCGTAAATGCCGAAGTGCCCTTTTTTATCGGGAAGTTTCCTCATGACTTTTTCGCCTTCTCGATGAAACTCTTAAGTTTGGCCGGGTCTTTTTTTCCAGGACTCAGTTCCACGCCGCTGCAGACGTCTACCCCGTAAGGTTCAACCTTTCTTATGGCTTCAACTATATTATCAGGGTTAAGCCCGCCCGAGAGTATTATACGCCCTTTTTTCTTTGCTTCAATAGCTATATCCCAATCGAAGACCCCTCCGGTCCCGCCGTGGACGCCGTTTCTGAAAGTGTCAAGGAGGTACGCCGAGACCCGGTAGTTTTCAAGCCCTATTATATCTTTCCCACCCCTGACCCTTACAGCCTTTATTACCCTCGCGGTGGTCAGGCCCGAGACCCGTTCGCATTCTTCCGCGGTTTCTTCTCCGTGGAGCTGAACGCACGAGAGGCCTATTTCCTCGGCTATTGCCTTGATCCTTTCCGGCCGCTCGTTTACGAAAACGCCAACAGAGGTTACAAAAGGGGGTAACCCCCTTACTATCCCCGAAGCTGCCTTTGGGCTGACGTTTCTCGGGCTCTTTTCGCAGAAAATAAACCCTATGGCGTCAGCCCCGCAGTCGGCGGCCGCTCTCGCGTCGTCGACATTGGTGATGCCGCAGATCTTTACTTTAAGCAACGCCTCTAAGCTCCTTTAGTTTCTGACCTATATTTAGCTCCCTTAAGAGGGCCTCCCCGATAAGGAACGCGTCCACGCCGTTCTCCCTTAGAAGCCTGATATCATCAGAGGTGTTGATGCCGCTTTCGCTTACAAGGACCCTGTCTTTCGGCACATACGGGGCGAGCCGCACCGTGGTATTTATATCCGTTTTAAAGGTCTTAAGGTCGCGGTTATTTATCCCTATTATCTTAACGTTATTTGTGACCGCGAATTCAAGCTCCTCCTCGTTATGGACCTCCACCAGCGTGGACATCCCGAGTTCCGCGCTTACTTCGAGAAGCTCCAATAATTTTTCTTTTTCCAGTATCGCGGCTATGAGGAGGATGGCGTCAGCTCCCGCGGCCCTCGATTCATATACCTGGCGCGCGTCTATTATAAAATCCTTCCTCAGGACCGGGATCTTCAGGTTCGCGGCGATAGGAACCAGGTAGTCGAGGTTCCCCTGGAAGTACTTCGTCTCGGTGACAACGGAGATCGCGGCCGCCCCGGAAGTCTCATAGACCCGCGCTATATCAAAAGGGTAAAAGTAACCTTCCCGCAGAACACCCTTCGATGGAGAGGCTTTTTTTACCTCCGCTATTATCCTTACGGGGTTTTTCTTTTCATTGCGGAGAGCCTTCTCAAAATCCCTGACCGCCTTGAGGCCGCTTATCTTCAACATTAAATCTTCGATTGAGAAGTATGATTTGAGTTTTTCGATCTCTGTGTTCTTGTTTTTAAGTATTTCATCAAGTATCATCTGTTCGTTATTTCCCTCAGTTCTTCAAGTTTTTTTAGCGCGGAACCCGTATCTATAGACCCTCTCGCCACGGCTATCCCTTCTTCGAGCGTTTTAGCCCTCCCGCCGGCCGTTATCGCGGCGGCGCTGTTAAGAAGCACTATCTCCCTGCGGGGCCCGTTTTCGCCCTTGAGCACATCCATGATTATGCGGGCGTTCTCTTCGGGGTCTCCGCCCTTGAGTTCGCCGGGGCTGCAGCGAGTAAACCCGAAGTCCTCGGGTTTTATGTGATAGGACCTGATGGAAGAGCCCTTAAGCTCCGTTATCTTTGTCTCGCACGTGAGCGTTATCTCGTCGAGCCCGTCTTCGCCCCGGACGATAAACGCGTGGTTTGATCCCAGGTTGAAGAGAACCTTCGCGACGAGGTCTGTAAGCGGCGGGTCGTATACGCCTATTATCTGGTTTTTCGCGCCGGCCGGGTTTGTAAGGGGGCCCAGGATATTAAAGATGCTTCTTATGCCTATCTCCCTTCTTACAGGGGCGGCGTACTTCATGGCCCCGTGCAGCATCGGGGCGAATAAAAACCCTATCCCGGCCTCTTTCAGGCATTCCTCGACCCTCGACACCTCGGCCTCGATATTAACCCCCAGGGCCTTTAGTACGTCGGCGCTCCCGCTCTTCGACGATACCGAGCGGTTGCCGTGCTTGGCCACGACGAGGCCTGTCCCGGCGGCCACAAAAGCCGAGGCGGTGGAGATGTTAAATGTCATGGACTCGTCCCCGCCGGTGCCGCATGTGTCAACCGCGTCCGGTGGACAGGCGACCTTTGTGACCTTAGCCCGCATGACCCTGGCGGCCCCTGTTATCTCGTCAACGGTCTCGCCCTTCATCCTGAGGGCCGTTATGAAGGAGCCTATCTGCGCGGGGCTCGCCCCGCCGGTCATGATCTCCTCCATCACCGCGGTCATCTCGGATTCCGACAGGTCAGAGCCTTTTACGACGCTGGCGATGGCTTCCTTAATCATTTTTTCCCCCGGGTTTTTTTTAATCCTATCTGTACGCCTTAAGAAAATTATTTAGTATCTCTTTACCCGGCCTCGTAAGTATCGATTCCGGGTGGAACTGCACCCCTTCTATCGGATACGACCTGTGCCTGAGCGCCATTATCTCGCCGATGTCGGTCCAGGCGGAGACTTCAAGGCACTCCGGGAGGCTCTCTCTTCTTACGATGAGCGAGTGGTAGCGGTTAGCCTCGAAGGGGTTTTCTATGCCTTCAAAGAGAGTCCTGTTATCGTGGTATACCATCGAGGTCTTGCCGTGCATGAGGCGCGCTGCCCTGGTAACCTCTCCTCCGAAGGCATAGCCGATTGACTGGTGCCCGAGGCAGACGCCGAAGATCGGGACCTTTCCCGCGAAGTGCTTTATCGCCTCCACGGAAATTCCGGCCTTCGTGGGGTCGCAGGGCCCTGGTGAAACGACTATCCTTCTGGGGCCGAGCTTTTCTATCTCCTTTACCGTGATGGCGTCATTCCTGTAAACGGCCACGTCCTCGCCGAGTTCCATAAAATACTGGACAAGGTTAAACGTAAAGGAGTCGTAATTGTCGATCATTAAAAGCATTCTGGTCTAAAAAAGCCCGTCCATGGCCATGTGTACGGCCTTGAGCATCCCTTTCGCCTTGTTTTCAGTCTCTTCGAATTCTTTCTCGGGGATCGAATCCGCCACAATGCCCGCGCCAGCCTGTATGTAGACGCGGGCATCCTTGATAACCATGGTCCTTATGGCTATGCACATGTCCATGTTGCCGGAGTAGCCGAAGTAGCCCACGCAGCCTCCGTAGACCCCGCGCTTACAGGGCTCGAGCTCCTCTATTATCTCCATGGCCCTGACCTTAGGGGCGCCCGTGAGAGTGCCGGCCGGGAAGCAGGACTTCAGGGCGTCAAACGGGCCCAGCCCTTTTGAGAGTTCCCCGACCACGTTGGATACTATATGCATGACATGAGAATATTTTTCTATGGCCATAAGTTCATCGACCCGCACGGTGCCGGGGCGGCAGACCCTTCCGATATCGTTACGCCCGAGGTCAACAAGCATTATATGCTCGGCCCGTTCTTTCGGGTCCGCGAGGAGTTCTTTTTCGAGTTCAATATCTTCTTCATCGTCACGGCCCCTTTTTCTCGTGCCGGCTATGGGTTTGACATTTACTTCCGTACCCTCGACCCTCACCAGTATCTCGGGTGAGGACCCTACAAGAGTCGTGTCCGCGAACCTGAGAAAAAACATGTAGGGCGAGGGGTTTACCACGCGCAGGGCCCTGTAGATGTCGAAAGGGCCGACTTCAAGGGATGTCTCGAATCTCTGCGAAAGAACCGCCTGGATTATATCCCCTTCTTTTATGTATTTCTTCGTCTTTTCCACGGCCGAGAGGAAGTTTTTTTTCGTGAAGTTCGAAGTTACCTCCGGCGCCTTCAACTCCGTCTCCTTTACATTTGGCGCGGGGTTTGTCCGGAGGCTCTTTATGAGGGAATCTATTTTTTTTATGGACCTTTCATAGACCTTGTCCATGTCCTCGTCCCCGCTTATATACGCGTTTGAGATGATTTTTATCTTATGCTCCACGTTGTCGAAGACCAGGAGCGTATCGGTAAGAATAAAGAAAAGGTCGTAAAGGTCCAGGTCTTTCGGGGCTGTATCGGGGAGTCTTTCGATGTGCCTGATGATCTCATAGCCCATATAGCCGATGGCGCCGCCGTAAAACCTTGGCATCCCGTCAACCGGCGCCGCCTTGTAGCCTGACATGATATCCTTGAGCGCGTCAACGGGGTTGCCTTCCCTGACCTTTCTTTTATCGTTTTCAATTATTTCGGTAACTTTTCCCTTGTTCCTTATTATAAGTCTCGGTGAGGTCCCGAGGAAAGAATACCTGCCCCATTTTTCTCCGCCTTCGACGCTTTCCAGCAAAAAAGCGTCTCCCCCGTTGTCTATCTTCATAAAGGCCGAAACCGGCGTGTCGGTATCGGCGAGTATGTCCCTGTAAACCGGGACTATGTTAGAGGAGAGCGCCAGTTCTTTGAAAGCTTCTAACGAAGGGAAATAATTGGGCTTTTTCATAAGATTTCAGATTATCACAGGGGGGTCTTAAGAGTCAACTGATATGAACTTTTTGCAGCGCTGGTTTTAAGAGATTTTACCGTGTTTTTTGTGTATAGGCGGCTGGGTCCGCTTTTTCAGGGGCTTCTCCGGGGATCTCATCCGTGATAAAGACCAGGGGGCCGTCTTCAAGGTCATGGAACTTTCCGTCATCAGGAGCTACCCCTATCGCCCATCTGTAAAGTTCCTTCGCGTCCTCAAGCCGGGGGTCCCCGGGATAGCCGTAGTATTCTTTCTGCATTTCTTCGTCATAAAGCCCTATGCAGCCGTGCGAGGCCGGATGCCCGGGAAGGTCCCTTCCGTGCATCCAGAAGGAAGTTCCTTCACGGTCTATGAAAAATCTAAGGGCCCAGCGCATCGGATACAGTTTATCGGTATTTTCTATGTAGTATTTTGAAGAGGTATGGTTGGGGTCGTACGCCGTTATCCTGAAATGACCCCTTGGGGTCCTGTTGGTATCCTTTCCTGTCGCTATGGGAGAGGAAAAGACAAGTTTCCCGTTTTCATAAGCGCCGAGGAACTCTTCAGAGAGGAGAACAAGGATAAACTTTGGGTATTTCTCCGCAGTGGGATAAATTCGAGGCAGGGGAGTATAGTTTTTTACGGCCGAAATGTCCCTCGGGACCTTGATATACGCCCCGTAGGAAAGATGGCGCCTGTCGATCCTGTTGAAGCGCGCGATATCCTTCCAGCTTTCTCCGAAGAGGCTTTCAAGGGTCTGGCCTTTTCTAAGCCTTACGCAATCCCACTCAATAAGGGCATCGCCCGGGAAGCGGTTTTCGCACCTATTTATATCTGCTTTTGGGAATTCCTGGGAGGCTACAGGGCTTGCCGGCGAGGATAATAGCATAAACCCGGCGAGGAGAAGGACTAAAAGCCTTGAAGACATTGTTACTGCCAGGACCTGAAGCTTCCGGAGTCGATATGGATGAAACCTTTCCTCGGATAATAACCAACGCCACCCTGCGCCAGGTTAAGGGCGGTGCGCCTTATTTTTGAAACGCTTATGCCGGGTATGCGGAAATCAACCGCCTTTCCCAACGTATGAAGGCTGTGTCTGGCTACGCGCCTGCTTCTTTTCCTGAGGAGCGCGTTGTATTCGGGTGATCTGTAGCCTGATACGACGTTGATCTCATGGCCTCCGCTCCCGAGTTTTTTATCGACGGCGTTAAGGAATTCGATCATCCGCATATCCATGTTTATTTCTTCGTCGTTATAAGGGCACCTGAGGATATGATTGATGGATTTGATGGCTTCCTGGTCATATTCCCCGCACTCATCCCTGTATGTCACGTCGAGCTTCTCCCCGGTATGGGTGTTGTGGAGGGTGAGGGTGGCGGGAGGGGAGTCGTCCTTGAAAATGTCGGCGGCGAACGAAGGGTTGCTGAAAAATAAAAGCGCCCCGAAGACCGTGGTCTTTATAAAGGACCTTCTGTTCCAGATAATTTCTTTCATTTTTCGCTCCGCGGGTTATTGAAGATTTAAAAGAAATGATTAAGGGTTTTTATGGGAACTGCAAAAAATGAATCAGATACTAACAAAAGATCCGGATCGAGTCAACCATTACTTTGTTCTCCAATATCATGTTGATTAGTATCTGAAAATGCGATATTTTTATATATACGCCATACGCCGAGGGCGGCGGAAGAAGTAATTTCCCGGAAAACCCGATGATCATTAAACCCATACGCAATATCCTTTCGAGTTTAAGCCTAAAGACCAAACTCCTCTTTATAATGGGTTCATTATGCTTCCTTTCGATAGCGTCTTTGATGATTATCTACGCAAGGGCTGAAAAAGATCTGATAGATGAGGTAAGACATCATACCGAGGAGCTTTCCACGGCCATCCAGATGAGCATCGAGCAGATACCCGACTCAAAGGAAAAAGTTGACATTGACAAGTTCAGGAGACTGACGAACCTTAAAAAGAAAGGGATAAAAGAGATATCGGTCATAAACAATGAAAGGGAAGTCATAGCGAGCTCGAACCCGAGCCTTATCGGGAAGAAGCTTTCCATAAAGGGAGAGAGCGTAAAAAATATCGGTAACGTCACCGAATACACCAACACGACGGAAGGGCAGAAAAGGTATGACATACTGCTTCCGGTGGTAACGGGAAAGACCCGGCTCGGCTACATCCACATAGCGACCCAGTTCGATGATTTCACTTCGATCGTCAGGGGAAACCACCGTAACAGGCTCGTCGCTACGGTAGCCATATTTTCCGTGGGCATACTCCTTGCCCTGTATCTATCCAACAAGTATACCGAGCCCATTCAGAGCATAGCCGATGCGGCGCATAAGGTCGCCGGCGGGGACCTTTCCGTAAGGCTCAAGGTGGAGGGGAATGACGAGATCGGAAGGCTCACACGGAACTTTAACGAAATGGTCTTAAAACTGAGCGAGACGAGGGATCTTCAGGCCAAGCTTAAAGAGTCGGAGCACATGTCCAAGATCGGCTCCCTCGCTTCAGGTATAGCCCACGAGGTCAGAAACCCGCTAAACCTGATAAACCTGTCGATTGACCATTTGAGAGCCACGCATATGCCTGATGAGATGGAGAAAAGGGAAAGCTTCGTTTCAACCATCGCTAACATAAAATCCGAGATAGAGCGGCTCGACGGCATGGTAAGTAACTTCCTCAATTACGGGAAGCCACTGCTACTCAATCTCAAAAGCGCCGAGCTTGAGCCGATTATCAGGGAGACCATAGCTCTCTTAAGCGACAGATGTTCGGAACAGAAGATCTCGACCGAGGTGAGGTTTGCCCGGAATCCGCTCCGGGTCATGGTAGACTACCGGCATATAAAGACCTGTTTTTTAAACCTCTTTTTAAACGCGATACAGGCCATGCCCGGGGGTGGGAGACTCAATGTGGAGTCGTTCTCAAATGATGGGGCTGTAACCGTACGGATTGAGGACACGGGGTGCGGGATACCGCCCGAGAACATGTTAAAGATATTCGACCCCTATTTTACGACAAAAGATATCGGCATAGGGCTCGGGCTTGCCTTTACCAAGCGGATCATAGAAGAACACGGAGGGAAATTGGCCGTCACGAGCGTTCTTAACAGGGGCACCACCGTAATGGTGAGTTTACCGGCATGTACGGGGGCATAAATGAAAGGGAAGATTCTTGTTGTAGATGACGAAAAGGGGCAGAGGGAGATTCTTAAAGCTATCCTTGAGGCCGAAGGTTACGACGTCGGGACCGCGAGCGGGGGAAAGGAAGCGCTCGACGCGATCCAGAAGACCGGCTTCGACCTTATTATAACAGACCTCAAGATGCCTGGGATGGACGGCAACGAACTTATGAAACATATCCTCCGTGAGCGGCCCAGCATGAGTGTCGTGGTCATAACAGCCCACGGGACCATAGATTCAGCCGTGGACGCCATAAGGCTCGGAGTCTTCGATTATCTCACAAAGCCTCTGGACAGGGAAAAGCTCCTTATAGTGGCGAAGAAGGCTGTTGAGAAGTCGCAGCTTCTCTGCGAGAACATTCAGCTCAAGGAACAGCTGGAAAAGCAGTTCAGGCCGGAAGGCATAATAGGAAATGACAACAAGATGCGCGAGATTTTCAGGATGATTAAAAAGGTCTCCGGGAGCTCGGCAACGGTGCTTATCTACGGCGAGAGCGGAACCGGAAAAGAACTTGTCGCGAGGGCGCTCCATTACGCGGGCCCGAGGGCCTCAAAACCATTCATGGCCATAAACTGCGCCGCGATACCTGAAACGCTCCTTGAGACCGAGCTCTTCGGGTATGAGAAGGGGGCCTTTACCGGGGCCTACGCGAGGAGCACGGGGCTTTTTGAGGCCGCCGATAACGGCACGATCTTCCTTGACGAGATAGGCGATATGAACCTGATGCTCCAGGCAAAACTCCTGCGGGTCATACAGGACAGGGAACTCAGGAGGGTCGGCGGAAATAGTAGCATAAAGGTGAACGTGAGGCTCATCGCCGCGACCAATAAGGATATCGAAGAGGAGATAAAAAAAGGACGTTTCAGGGAAGATCTTTTTTACAGGCTCAATGTGATAGCTTTTAAAATTCCGCCTCTTCGCGACAGACAGAGCGATATCCCGGAGCTTGTCACTTATTTTATCAATAAATACAATACATCCTTCGACAAGAGGATAAAAGGCGTCTCCGACGAGGCTATGAATATGCTTCTTAATTACAACTGGCCCGGCAACGTCAGACAGCTTGAGGCGGTGATAGAAAGGACGGTACTTTTGCATGAAGGAGATATCATAGGGGTGGAGTCCCTCCCGATGGAGATAATGACAAGGCCGGTCATGCTGGGAAAGATAGATTTCGAATTGCCGGATGATGGGATATCTTTTGAGGAATTTGAAAAGGAGATGCTCATAAAGGCGATGGTAAAATCGAACGGCATACTCGGCAAAGCGGCTCAGCTCCTCGGGATGAGCTACAGGACTCTTCAATACAGGCTTAACAAATTCAGTATTATAAAAGAATCTTATTCTGCACCAAAAGGTGCATCATTTAGACCAAAAGGTTTATCATGATGCCGGCATGTGATAGCGAGATGCCAATAAGCATTTGTTTTCCTTAAAAGCCGGCGATCTTCTTTTATTTGGCATATTTATTGCGTTAAATATACTATTAATCTTTCCGCCGTCCGGCGGCCAAAAATAAAATAATAAGGAGAGGGAAAATGGTTAAGAAGCTCGGTCTATTAAGTATTGTCCTGGCAACCCTGCTTTTCGTATCAGGCTGCGGCCAGCAGTTAAAGCAGGAGAATGAGCAGTTGAAGGGCCAGGTATCAAGCCTGACCGGAGAAAACAATAATCTTAAGAACCAGGTCGCAAGCCTGCAGAAAGAAAGTGATGATCTAAAGGCTCAGGTATCAAACATTACGGCTGAAAGAGACGCCGCAAGAAAAGAGCTCGAAGCCTGCAAAAAACCCGGAAAAGCCGCAAAGGCCGCAAAGCCCGCCAAGAAAAAGGGTAAGAAATAAGCTCCTCAGTTCATTTAAGTCATGACGTTATAACCGCCTGCCTGGAGGTTCCCCGGCAGGCGGTTTTTTTTGGACAAGCCGCGAGACAGACTCTTCCATAGCCGCTATAACCCGGTACCGGTTTTTATATTGATGTTTTTGGGTCGCCTTTTTTACAAACAAGGCAACGGGGACTTTTTTATTGACACAAAAGATTCTATTTAATAGAATTCACATGTTAAGGTATAATTTATCCTAACGTATTAATTTCGCTTTTGTTTTTTGCGTCTTTAGTCCCGGCGGTCACGGCGGCCCCTGGGGTTCCTCTCCCAGCTTTTAATGCCTTAAAACGGTTACAATTAGCGCATTATTCCATCCCATACATTCACGGCCTGAAGCTAATCTTACGGATTCCATCGGGGTATTTTTAGAGAATGTTCCGCCATGGGTTAAAATCGAAGATACTTAATTTGAACATAGGGCTTACGCTCCTGGGCCTGAGTATCCTTGTGTTTTTTGTGGTCAAGGAAGAGGAGAAGAGCCTTTTAAGGGAGAGGATGAGGGCCAGCGAGCTTATGGCCCAGCCGATACTGCATACCATTTACAAGGACATGCTCGATGAGAGGGCGGATATGCCGAGATTTCTCATCGAGGGCCTCAAGACAATCAAAGAAGTCGAACGCGTGCAGATCATAAGGGCCAACGGGGTAGAAGAGGCTTTCCAGGACCATAAGACCCTTAACGCGGTAAAAAAAGAATACGGAGAAATAAAGCCGGAGTGGATCGCCGAGCACCCGAATAAACTCAATAACGTCGCGCAGGGGATCCAGAACCAGGATTTCAAGAAGGCGCTTCAGGGGTTCACCGCCGGTAAAAGGGAAGCGGTCTATTACATAGAAAAAGAGGGCGGGAAGAGCCTTTTTACATATCTTGTGCCCATTGTGGCAAGGCCCAAGTGCAGTTCCTGTCATGCGCGCGCTGAAGCGGCGCGCGGAGTGCTTATGATATCGACCTCGCTGGATGAGATGTACGATTTAATAGCATCGAGCAGAAATAGATGGATACTCTACGGTGTGGGGACGGTGGGGGCGATGACGGCGATCATGGGGCTACTTGTAAGCGGCGTAATAACACGGCCCATAGACAGGACCGTAGCTATGCTAAGGGCCATAGCGGAAGGAAAGGGTGACCTGACGAAGAGGCTTGAGATAACCTCCGATGACGAGATAGGGATGCTGGGAAGGTGGTTCAACAAGTTTGTCGAGGGGATGCAGCACATGGTCAAGGAGATTTTCGGGATCTCGAGCGGGGTATTTTCCGCCTCAAAGGAGATAGAGGCGTCCTCGTCAGGAGATAATCGGAGCGGTCCAGAAACAGCTCAAGGCGGTAGATGACACGTCAGCGTCAATAAAAGAGATGGACGCGTCCATAAAAACTGTCGCGGAGGAGGCTGAAACCCTGAACCTTTCTTTAAAAGAGGTTTCTGATTCGGCCGATGTTATGTCCGGTTCAGTCGACGAGGTGAAGGGGAATATCGACAAGGTCTTCTTCTCAGCGCAGTCAAGCACATCATCGATAAATGAAATGGCGATCTCCATCAACCAGGTGGCGTCCCACGTGGACGAACTCTTTAAAAAGACCGAAGAAGTGGTATCATCCATCATGGAAATAGGGTCGAAGGTCAAGGAAGTCGAGACCTACTCAAGGTACCAGGCCGAGCTTGCCGAAAAGGTCAGGGAAGACGCCGAAGACCTTGGTATGGCATCGGTCGTCAAGACGAAAGAGGGGATTGAGAAGGTCAGCAGTGAAGTCGCTTCAACCGCTCTCATCGTAAACCGCCTCGGAGAAAGGTCAAAGGAGATCGGGAAGATACTTACGGTTATAAACGATATCGCCGACACGACACACCTGCTTGCCCTTAACGCGACCATACTCGCGGCTCAGGCGGGGGAGCACGGAAAAGGGTTCGCGGTCGTGGCAAGGCAGGTTAAAGACCTCGCCGCCAAGACCACGGCCTCAACGAAAGAGATAGCGGGGCTTATTAAGCATGTCCAGAACGAGGTCTCCACGGCCGTTGATTCGATGAGGAGGAGTTCCGAGAAGGTCGAGGACGGAGTGAGGCTGTCCAGGGACGCTCAGGAGGCGCTTACGAAGATACTCGACTCCGCCCGCCGTTCCTTCGAAATGGCGAAGCTGATCGAGAAGGCCGCGATCGAGCAGGCAAAGGGTACGGGTCAGGTGACAAATGTCGTACAGACGATAAGCAGCATGGTCGGAGATATAAAAAGCGCGGCCACCGAGCAGTCCTCAGCCGCGAAAGAGATATTAAAAGACACCGCTCAGATGAAGGAGTTTATGGAGAAGGCGAAGCTATCAACGATCGAACAGGCGCGCGAAAGCAAGCGCGTCTCTGAATCCATATTCAAGGTCGCGGAAAAGATAAAAATCGTCGCTGACGCGACATCCGAACAGATGATCTTCTCAAAAAGGATAATAGCCGCGATAGATACCGTTAAAGCGGCGGCCGAGGATAACGCCGCTCTTGCCGTAAGGCTGGAAAAAACGGTCAAGGAGATGAATAAGCAGGCCGACGCCCTGAGGAACACGGTCGAGAATTTTAAAACCTGACGGGCTGTTGAAAATGCACAGCGTTCACCTTGCCTGAAGAAAAGCTGCGCGGTAAGAGCGAATAGAATTTTTAACGCCCTGCGCGAGACGACGCTCTTTTGCATGCGCCCAATGAAGGATATTTTTAACGTCCTTCGCGAAACGCCGCTTATTTTCAGGTTCTCCATAAAGGACTTTGAAAAAACTTACATTTGGAAGATTAAGCGCGGCTTGTCGCGGGGAGCTTCAAAAAGTGGGGGAAGCTTTTTACAGAAGGCTTCACAAAAAAATGCTTTTCTGAAGCAGGACCTGAAAAATCTGAAAACGGAGGCCCGGACCATGAAAAGCTTTACAGCCGTATTCGTTTCCTTAATCGCCCTCTGGAACAATATTCCCGTTACAGCCCGAGCCAGGGATATCGACTGGGGTAAGGTCCAGGCGAATAAGATTGTTCTTTTTTATCCGGGGGTCGCCTCATGGGAATTTCTTACAAGCGATGACCACCGCCTCGGCGGAAGGGAAATTAAGAAGACCAAAAAAGAATGCCGGTACTGCCACCTGAGCAGAGCGGGGGAACTTGACCTCAAGGCCGATGAGATAGCCTCCGGGACCGTAAGGATGAAAATGTCCCATAACCCTTTCGAGCCCGAACCTATCCCGGGTAAAAAGGGCACGGCCTTCGCCAATGTCCAGGCCGCTTATGACGACGATTTTCTTTATATAAGAACTGAATGGGACTCAAAAGGAACGGGTTGGCAGAAAAAGACTTCTAACGGCGTTCCCGACAGGGTCTCCTTTCAGGTCAATAAATCCGAGCTCGTTTTCAGAAAATATGGCTGCTTCATAGCCTGCCACAATGACCTTAATACCATGCCCGCAAGCCCTTCCAAAAAGGAGGTCGTCGGCAATCCCTATTACAGGGCGTTCGGCAGGGACGATGTCAGGCTCTACGCCTTTTACGCCAGGGACTCATGGTCCCGCAGAAAAAATGAGGCGGAACTGAATAAACTCCGCAAGGACGGCGGAGTTATCGACCTCTGGTCCGTAGAACTCCTCGACGGCGCCGCGAAGCCTTTTAACGGGCATATCTTCGACGACAGGATATGGGATGAAAAGCCCTCGATAGAATCTACGGGAAGCTGGTCGAACGGAAGGTATTCCACCGTAATCAAGGTGAGACTTAAGTCAAAAGACCCGCACGGCGTATCCATGAGTAACGGGGATGCCGTATCCGCGGGGCTTGCGATCCACGAAGACGGCGCGGCGAAAAGAAGGCACTATGTCTCCTTCCCATTTACCATAGGTCTGGGGGCGGAGGCCGATATCAAGGCGGTTAAGGTCCCTAATTAAAACTCGCGTCGGGCGTCATGAAAAAACTCTGGCGAGGGCGAGCGGAAGGAGGCCGGGGACTTAACGGCCATACCCGCTTCTTTGGAGGCGGGGAAGAGAAAACAGGCGCGACGGATTCCAGTTACAATAAATACGGGGTGGCTTTGGAATCGGATACTGGCCCTCTTCTCGTGACCATCGGGTACTTCAGGAAATAACTCGAGAACGCAAAAGGTCTTAATAAGTACGTCGCTGAAGCGGTCTTTAAGTCCTTTTCCAGAGTTTCTTTTGACGCCCGCTATGATATTGTAAAAGAAAACGGAATAAAAGAGGCGAAGGCGGGCAGCCTCACGGAGAGATATGATATCCTGAGCAACGTATTCACCCAGCTTGAGTTAAGAGGCCTTTCCGGGAAGAAGAAAAGATAAGGTTTTTTTTGACCGCTATTTTTTAGCAGGTTAACTGAAACCGATTAAAATCACAGACTGACATTTTTTTTTAAATTAGGATTAACCCATGGATGCCAGAACCTTTGTCGAACTCCTCGATAAGAAGATAGCAAGGCTCAGGATAGAGTACGAGCAGTATTTCGTGAAGGCCCTTAAGCGCGAACCCGCCCAGTTCAGGGCTGAGATAGAGAAAATGATACTCCTTTACAGCGACAAGAATATCTCAAACACGTCGCTCAAGTTCAGATTCAACAGCATTGTTTCAAAATATAACTCGTACAGGCAGTACTGGACAAGGGTCTTAAGGGCTATAGAAGACGGGACATACGTCCGTAAGGCCGAGGGCGCGGATGCCGGGATGTCCAACGCCTTAAAGCCCGGCGGCCCTATGAATAGTAATCCTGCCCTTGAAGATAGTCCGCCTGAAGAGGCTTCGTATGAACCCGAAACGCCCCGGGCAGGAGACGGTCAGGCAGAGGGAAAAAAGACAGGGGAAGGAGATCTGGAAGATATTTACAGGAGCTACATCGAGGCGCGCAAAAAGTGCAACGAGCCGGTAGAGGGGATTTCTTTTGAGGCGCTGGCGAGGACGATTGAGCGGAATAAAAAGCAGGTGGAAAACAAGTACAAAACCGGGGATATTGAGATAAAGGTCTACATAAAGGACAATAAGGCAAAACTCGCCATTACGCCTAAAAAGTCATCGAAACCCTGATTATAATGTCTGGGTCATGGAATCAATCGATACGGCGACCGCCGCCCTTGCCCAGGGAAACTTCTTTTTAACCATTTCAAAGTAAGGGCCGGATTTAATAAAAGAAGCGGCGCCTTTAACAAGGAAACCCGCTCCGGGACCCCTGAGGCCAGCTACATCCCGGCTTCCGAGGGTAATAAGGACTTTATTGTTTTTTGAGACATTCGCCTCGGTCTTATTCATGCCTCCGGCGGGAAAAAGAAGACGGCCGTCAATGACCTGGACATGGCTCGTCCAGGTATTCACCATATGCGGCCCTTCTTGACCGATGGTAGCTATGGCGACAACGCCTTCGTTCTTAAGGATCTCGAGGAGTTTTTCGGGGATCATCAGAGGCCTCCATTTAGTTCTTTCCTTTTTTTTAGCACCCTGAGGAGCGGGGGATAAAGGAAACGGTTGAGGATAAAAAAAGCACAAAGAAGACTACGACCTGGAATAACAGCGTATGGTTCAGTCCAAATATATATTTGTTTTTTCAATGGTTTTTTATGACTTAAATAGAGTATTGCTATCATATGCCAGGCTTCATTGTTAAGTTAATTGTGCGCTCGTTTTGAAAATGCAACGCGAGCGCCCTGCCCGCTGCTTGCTGCTTGCAACGGGTCAAGCGAGCGAATAGGTTTTTTAAAGTCCTACGCGAGCCGCCTCTCCTTGTCAGTCGCCCCATGAAGGACTCTGAAAAAGTCCTACGCTTGTCGCCGCTTATTTTTTGGAACTCCATGAAGGACACTGAAAATTCCTTACATTTGGAAGCTTCCCCGCTGTTTGCCGCTGGGAGCTTCAATTCCCCCCGGGGTTTTTTTTAAACCACGCCTTTAGCGGTTAATCGAAAGGTCTCGTGGCCGTAGTTCGAGGGGTTATAGCGGGACTTAAAGCCGGTTTTCTACCTGAGCTAAGACGCGGCCTTAAAATCAAGGGGGCTGCCGTATGATCCCCAACGGCAGCCCGCAAAAAAACGAAATTCTATCACTTAATACCCGCCCTGGTCCATCTTATCCATCATTTCTCTTTTTCTCCATCTTAGGCTTTTCTCTCTTTTCCCACATATCCTGCGTCTTCTTCGTCATCTCTTCCTGTTCCTTGAGGATCTCATCCATGCGTTTTATCATGCCGTCGAGCTTTTCCTTCTGCTCATTGGCCGGGGTGTGCTTTAAGTCCCTCAATATCGTCATCGTATCCTTAAGCATCGTCATCGTGTCCCGCGTCATTTTTTGACGCTTCATCATCATTTCCTTGTAACCTGGAAACGCGGCGCCTCCCATAGGCCTGTGGTCCATGGACATGGGATCCATGCCCATGCCTTCCTGAGAGAAGGCAGGAGCCGTGAAAAGTAAAATTGCGAATAGGAACGCGGCAATAAACACTCTTTTTTTCATGATAAACCTCCGGCATGATTTAACGTCTTGGAATCAGTATATCCGCTATTTTCTATTTGTCCACGGCCGCAGGTATTTTTCTACCCTACCACAATGCGTAAATAACTGGCAGGACCAATAGCTCAAGGAGTGCCGAGGTGAACATACCGCCAACCATCGGGGCCGCTATCCTTTTCATGACGTCGGCGCCCGTCCCGCTGCTCCACATGATGGGGAGAAGTCCGGCTATAATGGCGGTAACGGTCATAAGCTTCGGCCTTACCCTCATTACCGTCCCCTCGATCACAGCCTCATGCAGGCCGGCTGAAGAAGTCGTCTTCCCCTGCGAGACCCGTTAGTTATAGGCATGGTCAAGATAGATGAGCATGACTATGCCCATCTCGGCGGCGAGGCCAGCAAGCGCAATGAAACCCACCGCCACGCCGATACTCCGATTATAGCCCAGGATGTAGAGTATCCACGTGGCGCCGATGAGTGAAAATGGAATAGCCAGAAATATTATTAGACACTCAGTGATTGATCTGAAATTTAGATAAAGGAGCAGGAATATGATAGCCAGGGTCAGAGGTATTATGAACTTTAACGTTGCGTACGTCCTTTGCATGTACTCGTACTGGCCGCTCCATGTGACATAATACCCCGGCAGGGAATTTTACATTACCGATTACCGCCTTTTTGGGTCAATGCCCGCGAACCTCTGACGTGGGTAACTGACTTACATCCACTGTTCCCTTTTTCATTTCATAACGCCATTTCCAGATCGCATAGATAGGCGGATACACCAACAGTTCAAGGATAAAGCTGGTAAACAATCCGCCTATCATCGGCGCGGCTATCCGCTTCATCATGTCAGCGCCTGTGCCGAGCGACCACATGATGGGGATAAGCCCGATGGCAGCCGCGCATACGGTCATCATCTTTGGCCTTATCCTCTTTACCGCCCCGTGTATTATCGCATCCCGAAGGTCTTCGTATGTCTTCATCCGCCCTCTTTTCACCGCATCGTTATACGACAGGTCTAAGAATAAGAGCATGAAGACGCCTGTTTCGGCATCCAGCCCCATGAGCGCGATCATCCCGACCCATACGGCGATTGAGACATTGTATTCGAGCAGGTAGAGAAACCAGACCGCGCCTATGAGCGAGAAGGGGACGGCAAGCATGACAATGCCGGCCTTCACAGCGGATTTTGTGTTCATATAGAGAAGGGCAAAGATGAGCGCAATGGTGACCGGGATAACGATTTTAAGCCTTTCCCACACGCGCAGCATGTTTTCGTACTGTCCGCTCCAGACAATGGAGTATCCCGCGGGAAGTTGCAGTTTTTCAGCAACAAGTTTTTTTGCCTCTTTCACGTATCCGCCTATGTCGTTTGCCGATAAATCAACGTATACATATCCGGAGAGCATCCCGTTTTCGTTTCTTATCATTGCGGGGCCGTAAACAAGATTTATATCCGCGAGCTGTTCAAGCGGAATCTGACCGCCGGACATTGCAGGGACTAAAACCCTGCGGAGTTTTGGAAGTGAGTCGCGCAGCTCTCTGGCGTAGCGGACGTTTACCGTGTAGCGCTCCCTGCCTTCCACTGTGGTAGTTACTGGCTCGCCGCCTATGGCCGACATAATTACCATCTGCGCCTCTTTAACGGTCAGGCCGTATCTTGCCAGTTGGTCGCGCTTCAGATTGAAATCCAGAAAATACCCGCCGGCTGTCCTTTCTGCGTAGACGCTTCGCGTGCCCGGGACATCCTTCAGTATCATTTCAAGATGAGAGCCTATCTTTTCGATCTCCTTCAGGTTCGCGCCGAATATCTTGATTCCTACCGGCGTGCGTATGCCCGTGGAGAGCATGTCAGTGCGGTTTTTTATAGGCATGGTCCACGCGTTTACTACTCCGGCAAATTGTAATTTAGATGTCATCTCATTCATCAGTTCTTCCTTTGAGATGGTGTCAGGCCGGATAAGTCTGAGCGGTTTCTGAAGGAGATCAGGCCATGTTGAATACCATTGTACTTTCCTGCGCCACTGCTCCTTGGGCTTCAGGATGACTGTTGTCTCCATCATGGAAATGGGCGCTGAATCGGTTGAGGTCTCCGCTCTGCCTGCCTTGCCGAAGACCCTCTCCACCTCGGGGAAGGTCTTTAATATCCTGTCCTGCGTCTGCATGAGCTTCTGCGCCTCTGTTATTGAAATCCCCGGCAGAGTTGTCGGCATGTACAGGAGAGAGCCTTCATAGAGCGGCGGCATGAATTCAGAGCCGAGCTTAAAATAGACAGGAACTGTCGAGGCCACCAGAAGGATAGCTATGAAAATCGTTGTCTTCGGAAAACGCAAAACAAGACGGCAGACAGGTTCGTAGAATCTGAACAGTATCTTGCTTACCGGATGCTTTTCTTCAGGATAATATTTTCCAACAACAATCTGATTCGTTGTCCATGCCAGCCACTTCGGCCTGAAATACATGAAATCCATCCTTGTAAACAGCATCCGCATGGCCGGGTCAAGGGTGACTGCCAGAATCGCCGCAATGGCCATGGACAGATTTTTTGTATATGCAAGCGGTTTAAACAGCCGCCCTTCCTGATCCAACAGCGTAAACACAGGCAGAAAAGCCACCGCTATGACAAGGAGAGAGAAAAAGACCGCAGGCCCCACCTCCTTAAGGGCGTCAAGGCGTATCCTGTGATAATCTCCGACACGTCCGCCTTCGTCCCACAACTGGAGTTTTTTATAGGCGTTTTCCACCTCCACGATAGCGCCATCGACGAGCACGCCTATGGATATCGCTATGCCTGTCAGAGACATGATGTTGGATGTAAGCCCCATGAAATACATGGGGATGAATGCGATTACCACTGAGACAGGGATTGTTATTATCGGTATGAGTGCTGATGGAATATGCCAGAGGAATATCAGGATGATTATACTTACCAAAATCAATTCCTCTTTAAGCGATGCCTTCAGGGTGTCGATTGACTGCTGTATCAATACGGAACGGTCGTAGGTTGTTATGACCTCCGCGCCTTTTGGCAGCGAAGGTTTTATTTCATCGAGTTTGGCCTTGACGCGCTCTATGACATTCAGCGCGTTTTCGCCGTGCCGGATAATGACAATGCCGCCGACAGTGTCGCCTTCTCCGTCAAGATCAGCGATACCGCGCCTTATATCCGGGCCCATTGCCACAGAGCCGAGATTCCGGACTGTTATAGGCGTGCCTCTGTTGTCAACGCCCACGACGATATCTTCTATGTCTTTAACCGTCTTTATATACCCTCTGCCCCTCACCATGTATTCCATGCCGCTGAATTCCACGAGCCTTCCGCCCACGTCATTATTGCCGTCGCGGATGGCGCTTACAACCTTCATTAAAGGTATGTTGTAAGCGGTCAGCCTGTTCGGGTCTATATTCACCTGATACTGTTTCTGGAATCCGCCAATGGATGCCACCTCCGCAACGCCGGGCACTGATTGGAGATAATATTTCATATACCAGTCCTGAAACGATCTGAGGTCGGCGAGACTGTGTTGGCCCGTCCTGTCAACAAGGGCATACTGATAAACCCATCCAACTCCCGTGGCGTCAGGGCCGAGTTCAGTGCGCACCCCTTCTGGAAGCTGTGGGAGTATCTTGGAAAGATATTCAAGTGTGCGGCTTCGCGCCCAGTAAATATCAGTGCCGTCCTGAAATATGACGTAGACATAGGAAAAACCGAAATCGGAAAAACCGCGCACAGCCTTGACGCGGGGGGCGCCGAGCAGTGCGGTTACGATCGGATAGGTGACCTGATCTTCCATGATATCAGGGGATCTGTCCCAGCGGGAATAGACAATGACCTGCGTGTCTGAAAGGTCAGGGATGGCGTCAAGCGGCACGCTCTTCATCGCGTAAACAGCCGCGATTACGGCAAAGACTGTAAACAGTATGACGGTGAATTTATTGCGCGCCGACCATTCTATGATTTTTTCTATCATATCAGTGGCCTCCCATCCCGTTCATAGCCGCGCTGAAACTCGCCTCCGAGTCAATAAGGAAGTTCCCTGAAGTAACAACCATCTCTCCCGCCTTTATCCCGGAAATAATCTGATAATATCCGTCCGCCTGACCGCCAAGCTTCACGCTTCTGGGCTCGAATCGCCCATCCCCTTTATCCACTACAACAACAGTCCTTGCGCCTGTATTTATTACAGCGGAATCAGGCACAGCCAGGGCGTTTTCAGCCACTTTTACGGAAAGCTCCACGTTCAGGTACATCCCGAGCTTGAGCCTGTGGTCTTTATTGGGAAGCTCGAACCTCACCTTCTCCGTCCTTGTCGCCTCTGTTGAACTCGACATCCCGGCGCCGGACTCAGGGACATACCTTATGGAACCCATATGGCCGTATATATGCTCTATTTTTCCATGATAGACTTCGGTCGGGGAATACGAGGGAGACAGCGTCGCCGTCTCACCGACCTTTACATAAGGCATCTCGTATTCATATATTTCGCCGTATACCCAGACGACCGAATGGTCTATGGTCTTAAAGAGAGGCTCCCCGGCTTCGATCTTCTGCCCTTCGACGACCATCTTTTCAGTTACGCTGCCGCTTTCAGGAGCCCTTATCGTCATCGTCCTTGTGATGGCGCCCGTCTCCCTAAGTCTATTTATCTGGTCGTCGAAAATGTCCCAGTACTTGAGCTTCTGGGCCGCGGCGTCAAGGAGCGCCTCCGCGCCTCTTCTCACCTCCGGGTACGGGCTTGCCTTTACCTGTTCGAAGCCCTTCAGCGCGAGGAGGTACTCTTCCTGCGCTGATACCAGGTCAGGGCTGTAGAGCTCGAGGAGTTTCTCGCCTTTTTGGACTATCTGGTCGGTCTGGCTTACATAGAGCTTTTCTACCCAGCCCGATACTTTTGAATTTATTATGTATACCCTGCTCTCGACGGGCTCCACCCGCCCTACCGTCCTTATGACGCTCTTAAGGGGGCGCCTTGTGACCTTTTCCGATTTTACCCCTATCTTCTGGATCTTTTCGGGGCTTATCGTTACGACCCCGGGCGCCTCTACGGACCCGGCGGCATCTTCTTCATATACAGGCGCATAGTCCATGCCCATCTCGTCTTTTTTGGGAGCAGGCGAGGTCACAGACGGGTTCATCGGCGCGCGGTAATATAATATCTTTTTTTCTTTTTTAGAGGGCCCGGTCCTGGGAGCTGACTTCGATACAGGGACATCGGGCTTCGCGTAGAACCATATAAAAGACCCTCCTATGGCTATCCCGATGAGAATGAAGATTATGGCGGATAGAAATCGTTTCATCAGAAAAATTCCTTTCAATTGAAGTCGGCCCCGACGGTCCGTTCAAGATTGGCGATACGTTTACGGTATTCAAGAATCGATCTAAGGTAATCGAGCCTCGTCCTCTTAAGCTCGCGTTCGGTATCGAGGAGAGTAAGAAAATCGATTTTGCCGGTCTGGTAATTTTTAAGGGCGGATTCAAAGGACAGTTCGACCTGCGGCAAGAGGCTTGTCTCATAAAGGGTGCGCGTCCTGTCGGCGGCCTCTACCTGAAGGGCGGCCCATTTTACCTCGAAGCTATTCTGGTTTTTACCGGCCATGAGCCGGAATCTTGCGGAGATCGCTTCCGCCCTCGCTTCCTTTTCGATGTTGTCGTATTTACCCGACCATATCGGTATGTTTACCCTGAACATGAGACCGATACTGTCGAACTTGCCGTCATTCTGCACAGGGCCGGCGCCCACCATAAAGTCGGGGTAACGGCTTTTTCTGGCCAGCTCGGCGTTAGCGTCCCCGGCCTCGGCCTCGTATTGGAGCATCTTTATCTCGGGGTTTTTTTCGAGGGCGGTATTCATAAGCTTCGTGCCCTCAAATGTAATCCTGTCTTTAGGGAGCGGCGCAGGCTCGGCTAAAGATGAATCCTGCGGCTGATTTACGAGGGATTTTAATTTCGCCGCGGCTATGCTCTTTTCCGCCTCAAGCGTAATAATATCGTTCTGGAGCATCGTCTTTTCGACCTGAACCTTTATTACGTCCTGCTGGGAGACCCTGCCAGTTGAGTACCTGGTCCCGGCTATACGGGACATGTTGTCGAGCAGACCGCGGAGATCCTCGGCTATCTTTATCGATTCGGCGAGGTAGGAGTACTCGAAATACGATTCTTTTATCATGCTCGCCACCTCGATCTCCTTTGCCCTGAGTATAGCCGCGGCGGCCCCGGCTTCCTTGACCGCCGCCTCTTCTTTCAGGGAAAGCTTTCCAGGAAATGGGAGCGTCTGGCTGAAGATGTACCTCGTCTGCATCGCTTTGTAGGGGTTAGGAGGGTTTTTATTTGACATCTCATCCACGGTAAATTCCGGGTCTTCGTAAGCGCCTTCCACCTTTGATCTGGCTTCCTTTGACTTTACCTTCTCACGCAAGGCCATGATATCCGGGTTGTTGGCCCTCGCCTCTTCAAGAAGGGCTCTTAAAGAAAGGGGTTCTCCGGCGAAAGACGGCGGCGCTGCGTGGATAATTATCAAAGAGCCCGCCGCTAAAATCATTAAAGATCTTTTAATCAGGCGCAGGCTTCGTTTACACGGCGTCCCTATGTATGGCTTTATTCTTTTCACGTGATTATTGTTTTCTTTCCAAGCGTTTCTACGCTTCGTAGAAAATGTTTTCAAAAAAAATCAATGTTTGTGGTGTTCAGGCGTATCGCAATGGGACTTACATTCCTGACCCAGCTTATCCAAATGGACTGCGCAATGGTTCGTTGAACACCGTTCAACCGCCGCGTTAATCGGTAACGCCAAAGTTAGACCTAAAAGCGCTGTCATAAAAATACTTACGGCGGCTGTTTTCATAGAAGGCAGCTTAAACTTGAATTCCTTGCCTTCGATAATCCGCCTGATCCTTATTTCCAACGGGCTTGGACCTCCGCCCGCGATGGATACGGTTGCCGCCGAAAGGCCGTTGGTGAATACCGCGGCCTTGAGCAGCGCCCCGGCAAGGCTAAGAGGCTCTTTTGTCCTTCTTATAGCCGCATCATCCGCTTCATGCTCTTTTTTAGCGCGTATAAGATCGATAAAGTCACTTAAGGCGGGCAGATAGAAGAACGAATCCTTAAGAACCGTTAAAAAGAAAAACCTCAGGGGGTCGTACCTTCTCATATGATGGAGCTCATGGAGAAAGACCGCCCTCAGTTCAGCCCTGTCAAGGTTGTTTATAAGTCCTAAAGAAATATATATCCTTGGACGAAAGAGCCCGTGCGTGAAGGCCGCTTTAATTTCGGTATCTTTTATCAGAATAACCGCTCCTCCCTTTGAGTAAACAGGGAGCCTTTTGATCTCGTTATTGGACTTTATGACGCCTGATAGACCCTTTAATAGACCCCTCGCGAGCCCGTATACGATAAAAGATACCCCGAGGAAGGCCAGAACAAATTTAAAAATGTCAAGGTAGGCGATACACCTGACAAGTACGCTCTGGCAGAAGGCGGTTAATCCGTAGGCGAGACTTACGAACTCCGGAAAACCGTAAAATACCCACGCAAGGATTCCGGCCAAAGGCCCCAGTATGATTAAAGGCAGTACCGCGTACACTTTACTCTTTAGTCCTTTCCATCTCTTTTTTCTTGCGCTCTATAAGCAGGGAAAGCCTGTCGAGTTCCTTTGGATCGGCATCAGCGAGAATATCCACAAAAGAGGCGGCGACCCCGCTCGCTGAGATACGGAAAATCCCTTTCAGGACACCCTGTGAGACCTCGCGGGCAAATCCATCCCTGGTATAAGCGGGTTTAAAAATATATACGCTCTCCCCTTTTACCTTCTTTACGAACCCTTTTTTCGCGAGCCTCTCAAGGACCGTAAGCACTGTAGTCAGCGCGATCTCCCTGGTGTGCCTTATCTCGGCAAAGACAGCCTTACCGCTTGCCTCACCCTTTGCCCAGAGGACATTGAGTATCTCATGTTCAAGATGGCCAAGAACCCTGTTGTTGTTTCCCATATTATGAACCCCTTATTAGGAAATATATTTGACATATCGTAGAATGTCAAGGAAAATCGGCTTCAGAGCGTTTCATGAGAGGCCGGGCTTTAAGCAGCGTTATAGCCCTTGATTAGACCGGCCATTTACTGTAATATTTAGAAAATTATCATGTAAATAAGAAGAATTGAGGGGATGCCTTGGGTTTTTTCATAACATTCGAAGGCGTTGAAGGGTGCGGCAAATCCACTCAGATGGAGCTTCTTAAAGGCTACTTCGAGGGGAAAGGGGAAGAGGTCCTGACCGTAAGGGAGCCCGGAGGCACGAAGCTCGGAGAAAAAGTAAGAGAGATACTCCTTAATTCCGAAGAAGTGGCTATAGACCCCTGGGCGGAACTTTTCCTCTATGAGGCTTGCAGGGCTCAACTGGTAAAAAATGTCATAAAACCGGCCCTTTTAAAGGGTACGGTAGTAATCTGCGACAGGTTTATTGATTCTACCGCCGCTTACCAGGGATACGGCAGAGGCCTTGAGATAGAAGCCATTAATTCCATGAACATGCTGTCTGCGGACGGACTTATCCCGGATATTACTCTACTTATTGACTGCGACCCGGCTCTTGGCCTCAAAAGGGCGTGGAAAAGGATAGGATCCGTTAAGGGACGGAAAGAGGACAGGTTCGAGAGGGAGGATATTATTTTCCATGAGCGCGTCAGGGAAGGGTATCTTAAACTCGCGGAGGTTGAGCCGCGGAGGATAAAGGTTATAGACGGCTCAAGGGAAATTCCTTTAATCCATAAGGAAATATGTGGTATTATAAAAAAAGCGAGAGTTTAAACGCGGTTAATTTATATATATGTCATTTGAAAATATCCTTGGCCACTCAAAAGAGATAAGTATCCTGAAAAAGGCCATTTTGGGCGGAAAGGTCGCGCATTCTTATTTGTTTTCCGGCCCCGACGGGGTTGGTAAAAAGCTCGCGGCCTTTGAGCTTTCCAGGGCGTTGAACTGCGTGAATTTTAACGGCGATTCTTGCGGGAGATGCGCGAATTGCGAGTTGATGGAAAGGCGGGTACACCCGAACCTCCTGCTTGTTTACCCCACGGATAAGGACGGCGCCGAGGATGCGAACGGGCTCATAAGGATAGACCGGGTAAGGGAGATACAGAATACCCTTAAGTTCAAGGCCGACGGAAAAAAGGTCGTTATAGTCGACCGCGCGGACAGGATGCAGCCGGCCGCGGCTAACGCGTTTTTAAAGACGCTTGAAGAGCCGCCCGCGGATTCCGTCATTATACTCGTATCTTCCCATGCGACGGAACTTCTCCCGACTATCCTTTCAAGGTGCCAGAAGATAAACTTCCGCCCGCTTTCAGAGGACCTGATAGCCGGGTTCCTGACCGGGCGCAAAGGGTTGAGCGGAGATCAGGCGGCAACGGTTGCGAGGTTGAGCCTCGGCAGCGTGTCGGAGGCCGTTAAATACAGTACCGGTTGGACCGATGAAAAAAGAAAGGAATTTCTGGAGCGTCTTATAAGACTTTCGCCAGGGGATACTGACTTAGCGCTTAAGTTTGCGGAAGACCTCTCGAAAAGCGACGACCTCGACGAGATTCTGGAATTAATAAAGGTCTGGTACAGGGATAAGGCTATTTTCATGGAAGGCGCCGGGCACCTTGCGGTAAATGCCGGCATGGCGGCCCGCCTTGAGAATGGTAAAACGAGCTCATTCCGTGAACTCTGGGATTCTTTCTCCATGGTGGAGGCGGCACGGCGCGATATCATGCCTCCACGCTACGCGAACAAGCAGCTTACGATGGAAGCGCTATTGCTTCGCCTTATTGAGAATGCATAACGTTCACCCTGCCCGCAGCTTGCCGCGGGTAAGAGCGAATAGAATTTTTAAAGTCCTGCGCGAGACGCCGCTCTTTTTCAGACGCCCTATGAAGGATATTTTTAACGTCCTTCGCGAAACGCCGCTTATTTTCAGGTTCTCCATAAAGGACTCTGAAAAAACTTACATTTGGAAGATTAAGCGCGGTTTGTCGCGGGGAGCTTCAAAGCAGCATATCGGGACGCGCGTTGAGCGGATTGGCGTAACGTTTTCAAAGCGGGAAGTCCGCATAACCGGGTTTAAAAAAATCGACGGGGTTTATATATGGTAAAAGTCGTTGGAGTCAGGTTTAAGAGGGCTTGCAAGGTATATGATTTCGATTGTAACGCGTTGGATCTTAAACAGGGGGATATGGTCATAGTAGAGGTTGAAAAAGGGCTCGGTATGGGCGCCGTAGCGTCTCATCTCAGGGAAATCGATCCCGCCGCCTCTCCCCGCAAGTTAAAGAAGGTCGTACGCAAGGCTGACGCGGTTGATATGGAAAGGCACGGGTTTAATACCGAGCGCGAAAATGAGGCCTTCAGGATATGCAGGGGAAAGATAGAGCAGTATAAGCTCCCGATGAAGCTCATCCGCGTTGAGTATATGTTTGACTCAAGCAAAGCGGTATTCTATTTCACATCCGATACAAGGGTCGATTTCAGGGAGCTCGTCAAGGACCTCGCCTCCGGGTTCCATACCAGGATAGAGATGCGCCAGGTCGGGGTGAGGGACGAGGCGAAAATGATAGGCGGCCTCGGGCCGTGCGGAAGGGAACTCTGCTGCTCTGGGTTTTTATCCGACTTTCAACCCGTAACTATAAAGATGGCCAAGGACCAGAACCTTGCCCTTAACCCGGTTAAGATCTCGGGCATATGCGGAAGACTCATGTGCTGTCTCAGCTACGAGCATGAGATGTACCGGAACATGAGCGGCAAAGGCGACAAGGGCGGGTGCGGGGGCTGCGGCAAGAACGAAGGAGGGCCCGGCCATATCCCTCAGGAAGGGGCCTGAGAGCGGATGCCGGAGGCAAAAAAGACTTTCTACGTTACTACCCCGATATATTATGTAAATGATCTCCCCCATATCGGACACGCTTACACGACGGTAGCGGCCGACTGCGTGGCGCGGTTTAAGAGGCTTAAAGGCCGCCGGGTTTTTTTCCTTACAGGCACGGACGAGCACGGCCAGAAGGTCCAGAAGGCCGCCGCGGCTTCAAATGTGAGCCCCGTTGAATTCGCTGACAGGGTGGTCTTGAGGTTTCAGGGCCTGTGGAAGCTATTGGGGATCTCGAATGATGATTTTATACGCACCACTCAGAAGCGGCATATAGAAGCGGCTATCAGCCTGTGGGAGGATGTAAGGAAAAACGGGGATATATATCTGGGTGAGTACGAGGACTGGTACTGCGTTCCCGATGAGACTTTCCTTACGGA
Source organism: uncultured delta proteobacterium (assembly GCA_963727865.1). Lineage (GTDB taxonomy): Bacteria > Desulfobacterota > GWC2-55-46 > GWC2-55-46 > GWC2-55-46 > CAVSHY01. The sequence goes on from CAVSHY010000010.1 coordinate 38,784, forward strand.
AACACAGCTCAAGGACGGCAAATGCCCCGATTGCGGCCGTCCCGTCGAAAGGCTTAAGGAAGAAAGCTACTTCTTCAGGCTCTCCAGGTACGGCGAACCCCTTCTAAAACATATCGCGGAAAACCCGGGTTTTATCCAACCTGAGAATAAGAAAAACGAGGTCGTCAATTTCATAAAAGAAGGACTCCGGGATTTAAGCGTCAGCAGGACTACCTTTTCCTGGGGCATACCCGTGCCTGGGGACCCCAGGCATGTAATGTACGTGTGGTTCGACGCCCTGACCAATTATCTTACGGCCGCCGGCTATCCCGGACGCGACAGCGGGTTCTGGCCCGCGGACCTTCATCTGCTCGGAAAAGATATTTTAAGGTTCCATGCCGTATACTGGCCGGCGTTTCTCATGTCGGCGAATATAGAGCTGCCGAAAAGCGTATTCGCCCACGGCTGGTGGACGGTCGACGGGAATAAGATGAGCAAATCCAGAGGCAACGTCGTCGATCCTGCGGCGATAGCGGAAAAATACGGGGTCGATCCCTTCAGGTATTTTCTGCTGCGGGAAGTGCCCTTTGGCCTTGATGGAGATTTTTCGATAAAGGCCCTTGAAGGAAGGATAAACGGGGATCTCGCCAACGACCTCGGCAACCTTCTGAGCAGGAGCCTTTCGATGATTGAGAAGTACAGGGAAGGTATAGTCCCTCCTGAAGTCAAAAGCAGGGACAGGGGTGAACTTGAAGGGGATATTAAGAGATTTTTCAAAGGCTTTCCTCTGGCCTACTCCGAGATGATGGACAGGGTTGAATTTCATCAGGCGCTGACGCAGCTCTGGGTGGTCATAAGGAAGATGAACGCCTTTGTCGATAAGGCGGCGCCCTGGAAGGAAAAAGACCATGAAACGCTTTCAAACGTCTTATATGCCCTCGCCGAGGGGTTAAGGATAGTGGCGGTATACATCTTCCCCTTCATGCCAGCTTCGGCGGATAAGATATGGGAGGGGCTCGGGATTAACGGCCCCATCGAGGGCGCTGATTTTGACAGGGAAGTAAGCTGGGGAGGCAGGTCCGGCTTAAAGATCAAAAAGGGCCCGCCGCTTTTCCCCCGCATTATATAAGATTTAAGGAACAGATAAAGAATGGAAAAAACTTTTTTCATTGATACGCACGCCCATCTTGATGATCCGAAGTTTGAAAATGACAGGGCGCAAATCATAGCGAGGGCGGAAGAGGCCGGCGTAAAGACGATAATATCCGTAATATGCTGGGACAAAAAAAGAGGGTTCAGTCACGGCCTGGATGCGATAAAGGGACATGATTTTATCTATCCGGCCCTCGGCATACACCCCCATGAAGCAAAGGATGTTAAAGACGAGTCTCCCTTTAAACTCATAAGAGATCTTACGCATAAGCTCTCGGGCGGGGCGGGAAGGGTCGTGGCGATAGGGGAAACCGGGCTGGATTACCATCATGCCCATTCTCCCGCGGTCTTTCAGAAAGAAGTCTTCGCAAGGCAGATAGCGCTCGCGAGGGAACTTAATCTCCCGCTTATCATACACTCGCGGGAAGCTGATAAGGATACGATCGAAATATTGAAATCCGAAGGGGCGGCCGAAGCGGGCGGCGTATTCCATTGTTTCTCCGGCGGTAACGAGACGGCCTATCAGGCGCTTAAGATGGGTTTCTACCTTTCATTCACGGGCGTTGTGACGTTCCCGGGGGCGCAAACTCTCCGGGAGACGATAAAAGGCGTACCGGTGGAAAAGCTCCTTATCGAGACCGACTGCCCTTATCTCGCCCCGGTCCCTGAAAGAGGGAAAAGGAACGAGCCTTCCTTTGTCGTCCATACGGCAAGGGCGATAGCCGGGATAAAGGGCCTGAGCCTTGAAGACGTAGGCAGGATCACCACGCTTAAC
>CAVSHY010000011.1:0-72965 GCA_963727865.1 uncultured delta proteobacterium
ATAAAGGCGGCGCTCATGGAAATCTTAGCCCGGAGATAATCCCGGCGCCTGGGGTTTAAAGGGTTAACGCCCTGTATTTGTCTTTAAATACACCTCGGGGCGCGGTGAAGAGCGCGTAAGGACGGAGGTGCTGCGCACGGCAATTGGCAAGGCTACCGGGCTGGGTCAAACTTCGCCTTGCCGAAATGGACGGCTAAACAATCGCCCGTGCGCGGCCGTTGGTTTAGTCAGAGGCGTTGCCGTTGCCCTTGTCCACAGTGGATTATCTATTCCGTTGTATTTATTATAAGTGTTACGTCTGTATGGCGGGATTAAAATGAGCGAAGATATCCTTTCCGCAAAAAAACTTAGCGCCGTCTCGGATCTCATTCGGCTCTCGAAGCAGTACGGGACGCTTCTCGTCCTCTGGCCCACGCTCTGGTCGCTTTTTATAGCCTCCGAGGGCTGGCCGGGGGTTAAACTCCTTACGATATTTATACTCGGGACGTTCCTCATGCGGAGCGCCGGGTGCGCGGCCAACGACATCGCTGACAGGAACTTCGACGGTTACGTCGAAAGAACAAAGACCAGGCCCCTGGCAAGCGGAAGGCTCAATGTAAAGGAGGCTGTCTTTGTGTTTTTCGCCCTCTCCGCGCTCGCCTTTTCCCTTGTCCTTTTCCTCAACCCCTTTACGATAATGCTTTCCTTCATCGGCATATTCCTCGCCGTAGTATACCCCCTTGTAAAAAGAGTGAGCCACCTTCCGCAGGTGTTCCTGGGCATAGCCTTCGGCTGGGGCGCGGTAATGGCGTGGTCCGCGGTAAGGGGGGGGATCGATGCCGCCGGAGAGCTCATATTCGTGGCCAACATATTCTGGTCGACCGCCTATGACACCATCTACGCCCTCATGGACAAGGAGGACGACCTGAAGATAGGGGTCAAATCGACCGCGATACTCTTCGGGGACAGGGTCTACCTCGTCCTTACCCTCCTTTACATCGGTCTTACGGTGATACTCGCGGCGGCGGGGGTCGCGGCCGGCATGGGGGGATTTTATCACCTCGGCCTCGCGCTATGCTTCGTATCCTTCCTTATCGTCGTCTCAGGGCTTAAGAAGAACCCGACGAGGGCCGGCGCGTACAGGGCGTTCATCAACAATGTGATCATAGGCGGGGTTTTCCTTGCCTTTATAATAGTGGATTTTATATTTTAAGAGCATTACCTTGGATAACATATGAGCTATAACGACCTGAGAGAATTCCTGACCGCGCTCGAAAAGAAAAACCTTTTAAAGAGAGTCTCCGTCGAGGTAGACCCCAACCTCGAGATAGCGGAGATAATGGACAGGCTCGTAAAAAAGAACGGCCCGGCCCTTCTCTTTGAAAAAGTAAAGGGGCACAGTATCCCCGTTGTCGCTAACCTCTTCGGCTCTGAGGACCGCGTCGCCATGGGCCTGGGGGTCGAGAATGATGAGCTTGAAAAGATAGGGGAATTTATCGCCCTCCTTCAGCGCCCCCAGCCCCCGGAAGGGATCTGGGACGCGGTTAAAAAAATCCCTTTTTTCGGCAAGGTCCTGACCCTTGGGCCGAAGACCGTGAGAAACGGCCCGTGCCAGGAGGTCGTGCATACCGCTGAAGCGGACCTCTCCATGATCCCCATCATAAAATGCTGGCCAAAGGACGCTTCCCCCTTGATTACGTGGCCCCTTGTGATAACGCAATCCCCGGAAGGGGGCCCTTATAACGTAGGCGTATACAGGATGCAGTACCTCGACGAAAAGCGGGCGATAATGAGATGGCTCAAGCACAGGGGCGGCGCGGGGCATCAGCGGCTCTGGAAAAAGGAAGGTAAACCGATGCCAGTTGCCGTGGCGATCGGGTGCGACCCTGCCATGATCATAGCGGGCGTTACGCCAGTGCCCGAGGACGTCGGCGAATTTCACTTCGCCGGGATACTCCGTAAAAAGGCCGTAGAGCTTGTAGACTGTAAGACCGTGCCATTGAAGGTCCCGGCGGGGGCCGAGATCGTCCTCGAAGGCGAGATACGCCACGATGACACCGCCCTTGAAGGCCCCTTCGGCGACCATACCGGATATTATAACTCCCAGGAGCCTTTCCCGGTATTTCACCTTAAAGCCATGACTCACAGGAAGGACCCGCTCTATCTTACGACAATAACGGGACGGCCTCCGAAGGAGGACGCTATAATAGGCGTGGCGCTCAACAGGATTTATCTCCCCTCCCTGAAACTCCAGTTCCCTGAGGTCGTCGACTTCAGCCTCCCCATGGAGGCCGTATCCTATAGAATCGCCATCGTATCCATAAAAAAAGAATACCCCGGCCACGCGCGGAGATTAATGATGGGGATATGGGGGGTCCTGAAGCAGTTCATGTACGTAAAATACGTAATAGTCGTCGACGACGACATAGACGTCCATAACTGGAGCGACGTCATCTGGGCTATTTCAACGAGGGTCGACCCGAAGCGCGACACCCTCCTCGTCGAGAATACGCCTATCGATTACCTCGATTTCTCTTCCCCCCTCGATTCGCTGGGCAGCAAGATGGGCATCGACGCCACGGCCAAGACGCCTCCAGAGGTATCGCGCAAGTGGGGCGAGAAGATGGAAATGGAGAAAGAGATTATTGATCTCGTTGACAGGAAGTGGAAGGATTACGGCATAGAGTAGCGCTGCGCACGGCAACTGGTTAGCGTTGAATGCGGGCATAACACTTCGCACTTGCTTAAAATGACGGCTTAACGATAGCCCGTGCGCGGTGCGCGCAAAAACTCTTAAGCAGGGCGTATATAAGAAGATACTTCAAAAACATATGACAACCGAGTCGCAGAAATTCGAAAAATTCGCGGATGACTGGTGGAACCCCGCTGGCAGGCTCTTCTCCCTCCACAGGATTAATCCCCTCAGGTTCGAATACTTCTCTTCTAATGCCGGGGAGCTTAAGGGCAAGCGCGTCCTCGATATCGGCTGCGGCGGGGGGCTTCTGGCCGAGCAATTCGCCGGAAAAGGGGCCTCGGTAACCGGGATAGACCTCTCCCCCGTGGCGATAGAAGCCGCAAAAAAGCACGCGGGTGAATCAGGGCTTGAGATCGATTACCGGATAGCATCCCCCTTCGAGCTCGCTGGGGAAAACCCTCCTCCCTTTGACATCGTCATATGCGCCGAGGTCCTCGAACACGTGGACGACCTCAGGGCCTTCCTGCGCGATTCCATGAAGATGCTTAAACCGGGGGGGCTGTTTTTCTTCGGAACCATCAATAAGACCTTGAAGGCGCGGCTCCTGGCCGTCCTCGTAGCCGAGGATATCCTGAGGATGGTGCCAAGGGGCACCCACGATTACAAAAGGTTTGTAAGACCATCGGAACTCACCGCTATACTCGCCACGAACGGGGTCACAGTGATGGAGATAAAGGGGATGAGCTACGACCCCCTTAAGTTGGAATTCAAGATTTCCAACGACCCGTCGGTCAATTACCTGGGGTACGCTAAAAAAGATAGAACCGGGGCGTTTTGATCTGTTTTTAAAGTGAACCTCCGGTACAGGGTGACAAACGCGAGATATGGACCATATGGTTTTGCGCACGGCAACGGAAATTTTGTCTTGCATGCGGGCTGAAACTCCGCCTTACCGAAATGGTCGGCTGAACGTTGACCTTGAATACCTCGACTTATCCACTCCTTCGAGGTGTTGCACTTGTTAAGATATCGCTGCCACACCTTCAACAACTTTTTCTGGTGTCGGCGTCAGGTGCGGGGTGACGGGCGCGTATGCGACGGAGATTCTGCGCACGGCAACCGGTTAGCGTTGCGCCGCGCTTTTATTCGGGATACACCACCCGCATGTGGCGTCCGTCTCATGGGTTTCCGAGAGAAAGGAACGGTTATATCTTTCAAATAAAAAAGGGACCAGATGGTCCCTTTTTTATTATTTATATGGCTCCCTGCGGCAAGCCGGCTGGAAATTCGCCCGCTATGCATTTCGGCTATTTTTATCCTTCGCTAAATCCCTTGAGGAGCTTTGACCGCGTTGGGTGTCTGAGCCTTCTTATGGCTTTCGCCTCGATCTGTCTTACCCTCTCCCTTGTAACACCCAGAACCTTGCCTACTTCTTCAAGGGTATAATCCTGCTTTTCTCCTATGCCGAACCTCATCCTCAAGACCTTCTCCTCGCGCGGGGTGAGGCTTTCAAGGACAAGGTTCGTCTGATCCGAAAGGTCCTTTTCTATGGCCGCGTCCGACGGGGACGGGGACTTCTCATCCTCTATAAAATCTCCGAGTGAGCTCTCCTCATCATCGCCTATCGGGGTCTCAAGCGATAAGGTCTGCTTCATGAGCCTGAGTATCCTGCGGACCTTCGCGATCGGTATATCCATCCTTTCGGCGATCTCTTCGGGATACGGTTCCCTGCCGAGCTCTTTCAGGAGCTGGCGCGAGGTCTGAAGAAGCCTGTTTATGGTCTCTATCATGTGGACGGGTATCCTTATGGTCCTCCCGTGATCGGCGATAGACCTTGTTATAGCCTGCCTAATCCACCATGTCGCGTAGGTTGAGAACTTGTAGCCCTTTTTATAATCGAACTTGTCAACGGCCTTCATGAGCCCGATGTTGCCTTCCTGGATAAGATCGGAGAATTTGAGGCCGAGGTTTACGTACCTCTTCGCTATGCTTACCACAAGCCTTAAGTTCGCCTCGATAAGCCTCTGCTTCGCCTCCCACATGTTGAAATCATGTATCTTGACTACCCGCGCGAGATCTTTCAACTGATCCCTTTTCACGCCGAGCATCTTCATTATTCTTCTGGTCCTGAGCTTGGCGCGTTCAGCCTTGCGGGCTCCCTTTTTCTGTTCTTCTCTTTCCAGACGATGCTCAAGGCGCACTATCCTCTTTACGATCCTCCGGATAATATTATTACTCAGATTCGCGTCCTTAAGGAGCTTGTATGCGCTCTCGGGCTTTCTCCTCTTAAGCCCCTTTTCAAGCCTCCCGATTACTTCTTCGGCATAAGCCTCGTCGTATTGCCCCTCTTCGGCTTCCGCCTCTTCGATGAGTTCCCTTAAGGAGGCCTTTCCCGTCTTGACCCTGCCTGCAACCCTTAAAACCTCTCTTACGGCAAATGGGCTGCTTAAGGTGAGCCTGCGGAACTCGGCACGGGCCTCTTCTATCCTCCTCGCGTAGATTATCTCTTCTTCCCTTTTAAGAAGCGGAACAGCGCCCATCTCCCGCATGTAGATCCGTACGGGATCTTCCACTCTTTCAACCTCGAGGACCTCTTCCTTGGCGCTTACCGGCTCCCGAGCCTCTCCTTTTTCGGCGGTATCGACTACATCTATGCCGAGGTCGCTCAGGGTCTCGAGGAGGTTGTCCATTTCCTCAACGGAAAAATTATCCTGAGGGAACGCGTCATTTATCTCATCATAGGTCAAAAAACCCTTGTCTTTACCTATATCTATAAGACTCATCAGGTCATTACTACCCGTATGATTATTGGTCTGGCCGCTGGAATTGTTGTTCTTTTTGGTCATAAGGATCCTACCTTTATTTAATAAATTCTTTTTAAAGAACCGTTTCTTTATATTTTAATGTTTTTTAAGCATAAAACATATAATACTATCATAATTTTATATCAATAGTCAAGTCCAGTCAAGCTTAAGAGACGATTTCATATATTATGAGTTTAAGGATAAGTCTATTATTGAAGTAAAAATAAAATAATAAGGATTGAAACTCATAATGAATTACAATCCTTAAACTGAAACATGATATTGATTTATATTTTAATTAAAACAGAAAAATCATATTATTAATGACACATACTCAGTCTAATAGGCATAAAGATTCCCATAGGGTCTGAGTGATACGGGGATAAGCTTCTTAAAACCCCTTTTCATAACCGAGTCGAGCTTTAGATTCAAATCCTTGCAGTATTCGCCAAGGCGTTCCTTAAGTACCGACATATCTTCCTCATCAGGGTCAAGGATGCCTACCTCGGCTCCGCAATATTTCTTCTCAACCGGCCCCCTTATGTAAATAACGCCGCCGTGCATGCCGGTGCCAAGGTAATCTCCCACGATCGGCTCGTCTTCCAACCGGTCGAGGCCGAGTATTATCAGAATCCCGCCAGCCATGTACTCGCCGAAAAAATCTCCGGCGGTGCCGCCTACTATTATCGTAGGGCTCTGCTTTTTATCTCCTTTCATGTGGATTCCGACCCTGTAGCCCACATTCCCGAGTATATGGAGTTTTCCTCCCCTCATGCCGTAGCCGAGGACATCCCCAGCGTTACCCTCTATTATGACCTTACCGCTATTCATGGTATTGGCGATATTATCCTGGGCGTTGGACTTTATGATAAGGGTGGGGCCGTCCATAAAAGCCGCCATGTCGTTCCCCGGGACCCCTTCTATGATAATAGTGGATTTCCCCTTGAGCCCGTCCCCGATATAATACTGGCCGTTTACGCCTTTAACCCTTATCTCTTTTTCGCCCCTAACAACCGCCTCGCGGATCCTGCTGTTAAGGTCTCTGTAGTATAAGCCTCTTGCGTCGATCTCAAACATTATCCCTTTATCTCCTTAAAAACAATTATCGCTCTGCGGTAATTATCTGCCCGCCGGTTTTACTCCGAGGATGTCCAGGATGTTGTTATCCAGGCCTACGCCCCTTAGCCTTTCCCTGTTACCCCTGAGGCTTTCGACCGCGTTTATGCCGAGAGCTCCCAGAATCTCCTTGAGTTCATGGGTCCAGGCGTGGATCAGGTTGATAAGCCGTTCAGCGTATACCTCCGGGTCGAGCCTTGCGGTAAGCTCGGGCCTCTGTGTCGTAATACCCCATGAGCAGTTCCCTGTGTAGCACTTTCCGCATACGGTGCATCCCATGGTAACGAGCGCGGCTGTGCCTATCGCCACGACGTCCGCCCCGAGGGCGATCGCCTTTGCCGCGTCCGCGCTGGACCTTATGCCGCCCGCGGCTATGATCGAGGCCTCGTTCCTTATCCCTTCCTGTCTTAATCTGTCGTCTACGGCCGCTATGGCGTGTTCTATCGGTATGCCGAGATGGTCGCGTATGATCGAAGGCGCGGCCCCTGTGCCGCCCCTGAACCCGTCGATATAAACGATGTCGGCTCCGGCCCTTACTATGCCGGAAGCTATGGCGGCCACGTTATGCACGGCCGCTATCTTTACCGATACCGGTTTATAGTTCGTCGCCTCTTTTATCGCGTAAATGAGCTGCCTCAGGTCCTCGATTGAATAAATGTCGTGCTGCGGCGCCGGAGAAAGCGCGTCGGTGCCAACGGGTATCATCCTCGTCTTCGCTACTTCAAGAGGTATCTTCTCTCCGGGCAGGTGTCCGCCTATGCCTGGCTTGGCGCCCTGGCCGATCTTTATCTCAACGGCCACGCCCGCGTTAAGGTAATCGGGGTTTACGCCGAACCTCCCGGAAGCCACCTGGACTATGATATTGGACCTGTAAGGGAGGAGGTCCTCATGGAGCCCCCCCTCGCCCGTACCCATCACGATGCCGCATTCCTTCGCCGCTATGGCGAGCACCTTCTGCGCGTTAAGGCTTATTGAGCCGTATGACATGGGCGCGAAGATGATAGGGAGTTCGAGCTTTATCTGCGGCGGCATCTTGGTCTTTAATTTCCTCTTCCCGTCCTTGTCTTTTTCAAAGACGAGGTTAGACGGCTTTTTGCCGAGGTAAGTCCTTAATTCCATCGGCTCCCTCAGGGGATCTATCGACGGATTCGTGACCTGGCACGCGTCTATAAGGAGGTTATCGAAAAGTATGGTATACGGGAGATCGCTCCCCATGCCTGTAAGGGGGATACCGCCTGTCTCGGCCTGCCTCTTTATATTTCTTATGTTATTGAATCCCCAGTAGGCGTTCTGCTTGAACTTTACCGGGTTATCCAATATCTGTATCGCCTCTACAGGGCAGTAATGATAGCATCTCAGGCACTTGACGCATTTTGAGGTGTCTATGAGCACCCTCTCGCCGCCCCAGGAATACACCCCCCAGCCGCAGTTCTGGATGCATCTCTTGCACCTGATACACTTCTCATGATCGATAGTCGCCAGATACTCGGGTGGCGCCTGACTCTTAAACATTACTTCCTCCCATATTTTTCAATCGCGGGCGCCCTGTATTTTAAGGCACGCCGCGTATTTAATTCTTGAAAATTACTCCAGTTCCACGATCACAGGCTCCCCGGCCCTCGGCGCCCAGACCTTATCCGGCGCGGGGCATATTTCCCTTATCGCGGACTCCTCGCTGGCCATATAGACCTTATCATCCTTGGTCGCCGCCACAAGGGGACGGAGTTTTATCCTGTCATTTAGTCCCACAAGCCCGTTATTGTGTCCGAAAAGTATGGAGAAAGGGCCGTTTAAAAGCGCGCTCCCGTAAGTCTGCCTCAGGGCCGTCAGCGCTTCCTTCTCATCCGTGTCCTTCTCGTCGATATTCTTCCAGAAGGGGGCCGCCAGAGCCAGACACGCCGTAGGCACATCAAGGCCGTGCTTTCTTATAAGAAGGTCGAGCATATAAGCGGCGACCTCCGTATCGGTAAGGAGCGTAAGCTTATACCCGTACATCTCCAGATATCTCTTGTTTATGCCGTAAGAAGAAATCTCTCCGTTATGGACTATCGACCAGTCGAGAAGGGTAAAGGGATGCGCACCGCCCCACCAGCCCGGGGTATTTGTGGGGAACCTCGTGTGCGCCGTCCATATGTACCCTTCGTATTCCTCGATCCTGAAGAACTCGGCAATTTCGGAGGGGTTCCCGACGCCTTTAAAGGCGCCCATGTTCTTGCCGGAGCTGAAGATATAGGCCCCGCCGATCTCCGAATTCACCTTCATGACGGTATTTACGACGAAATCATCTTCCTCGATATCCCCGGCCATCTTGTCTCTGAGCGGCCTTATGAAGTACCTTACCAGAAGCGGGCTTATGGAAATAGCCTTTACCTGAAAGGTGGGTATCTCCTCTATCTTTTCCACATGATAATTATTCTTCAGATACTCCTCGACGGTCCACCTGATCGAAGGCTCGTCGTACATGATATGAAAGGCGTAGAAATCCTTGAACTCCGGGTATATCCCGTACGCGGCAAAACCCGCGCCAAGGCCGTTGCCCCTGTCGCTCATCAGGCACAGGGACTTGACTATTCGATCACCGCTAAGCCTTTCTCTTTTTTTGCTGATGAGCCCCGTAAGTCCGCAGCCCGAGATATCCTTCTGATAATTATGGTTCATCGGTTATCACCTTCTCTTCCCATATAAATTAAAAATCGTCTTTTACTCTTTTCTGTCTCCCTGTTGACGGCTTTTCTTGAGAAGCTCATAGAGTTTTTTAAATTCCTCCGCTCCTCCGGCCTTCGGCTCGGGGAGCCCCAGCTTCTTCCTCGCGGGCACCGCCGGTTCACCCAGCCTTGAAGTCTTTACGAACATATCCCAGCCGCGTTTTACCTGCGCCGGGTGAATACCCTTTTTCGCGGCCATCGTCCTCATGGCCGTCATGGCGTTCTCAAACCCGTAATGCTGGAAGCATATCTCAAGGCAGTGATGGCATTCGAGACACTCCCATATATGCCTTGAAGAGAGCCACTTTTCGTGATTACCGGCGAGTATGTCCTTTATTACAGCCCTCGGGTCATAGCCGGGTATATGCACGCATGAAGGGCAGATGTCGAAGCATGCCCCGCATCTGGAGCACATCTCGAGAAGTTTAAAATTTAGAGTGGCCTCTAACACAGGATACCTCATATTTTAAGGAGCCCCGTAAAACGACAGGCTCAAGTGAAGTTCTTTTTAATACCCCGCGCAAAAATCTAACCTAAAACGCCGGGGCTGTTCAGACCCTCTTCAAAGGGATTCTCGCCGGAGCGCTTCGCTGAGAGCTTTTCCCACTTTTTAATGAACGGCCCGACGTCGACCCTGTGCAAGGTCATCCCGAGTTCCTCGGCGCTAAAGCCCATGGAAAGCCCGAGGAGTTCGGTATAGTAGATTACCGGTATCCCGAACTTCTCCCCTTCTTTCTCCATGAGGAACTGGTTGTTGTCGAACTGCAGGAAACACGAAGGACAGCAGAGGACCAACGCGTCCGCGCCCATGGCCTTTAGCTCCCTCAATTTAACGCGGGCGAAATGGAGCGCCATATCGTGCTCATCGATCCTGTCGAGACCCTGGCCGCAGCACATCATCTTGGTCATATACTGAAGGCTTTCCGCGCCCATAGCCCTTATGAGGTTATCGAACTTTTTGGGGTTCAGCGGGTCGTCATTCCTGAGCGCGTGCGACGGACGTATCATATGGCAGCCGTAATGAAGCGCGACCTTCATCCCGGTAAAATCCCTTTTCATCTTCTGCTTTATGGTATGGACCCCGACAACATCATGGAAGAAGGGGATAAGGTGATGGAGCTTTGAGCTGCCCTTGAACTCCCTGCCCACTTCCTTCAGAAGCGAATTGACCTGATCTTTTTTATGCGGGTTCGCTTTAAGCTCGCTCTGGACCGTAGCGAGGTTGGAGATGCACCCGGTGCAGGGGCTTACCAGGTCGTAACCCTTTTCGTCCACCAGGGCCACGTTCCTTGCCGCCGTAACCACAAAGGCGCCGTGATCGATATTATTTACGAGAGATTTCTCGGGACAGCAGGTAAACCCGTCTATATCCCTGTAAGGCAGTTTAAAGCTCTCCAGCACAATCCTCGTTGATTTCTCAATAAAAGGGAACCGGGCCTGTATTGTGCAACCCCAGAATACCGCGAACTCTTTCATCTTAATATCCCTCTGTATCCCGGAAACATGCCATGCACGGTATGTAACATGAGCTTCCAACATCCTGTGATTCCAGCCTGCCGCAATGAGAGCAAGGCTGGAATCACGCTGGAATCTGCTGATCCGGTTAAAAAGTTTCGGCACATAATCGCGGCCGCGCGTATTAAAGGCCTGTAATCGACCGGCAAAAACACAAAACTTGAATCAGAAAAGACTACCCTAAAGCTTTATTAAGAGCGTTAAGGCCCGCTCAGGCAGGCACGCAGCAATCTACCGGGCAAACCTCTGCGCATTTAGGCTGGTCATAGTAACCCTTGCATTCGACACATACGTTCGGGTCTATGACGTATATCTCACCTTCTGAAATAGCGCTTACGGGGCACTCCGGAAGACAAACTCCACAAGCCACACAATCCTCGGTTATCTTAAGAGCCAAGCGAATCACCATCCTTCCATGTTTTTATTTACATAAAGACAAGCGATTACTTTCTTTGTATACAGTATACTAACCTACAATAAAACAAAAAACAAGATTTTTTTATTCCAAAAACTGATTTTTTTTGATTAAAATTGAAGATTCCCCGAAGCAAGCTGCGGGGAATCTTTCAAATGTAAGGTGTTTCAGAGTCCTTCATGGGGCGCCTGAACAAGAACGGCGTCTCGCGTAGGACTTTAAAAGTTCTTTTCGCTCGCTTGACCCCGCTGCTTGCAGCGGGCAGGGCGCTCGCGTTGCATTTTCGCGGAAATCTTTTAGATAAGAAATGGAACTAATTGAAAAACATCATAAAAATCGGCTAAACTACTTAAAAAGTCAGGTAAAATTTTTTTGATTGAAATTCTTTATTAAAGCTTCGGAAAAGGTAATTCTCCGTAATCCTCCAGATAAAAACCGCTCTTATCATGGCTTAAGAGCGAGTATCTTGATCTCCGTCATCTCCTCTATCGCGTATCTTATCCCTTCCCTTCCGAACCCGCTCATCTTAACCCCGCCATAGGGCATGCTGTCTACCCTGTAAGTCGGGACATCGTTTACGATAACGCCTCCGACATCGAGCTTTTCAAAGGCGTAAAAAATCCTGCCCGTATCCCTGGTGAAAACCCCGGCCTGAAGCCCGTATATCCCGCGGTTAACTTCATTTACCGCTTCCTCGAAAGTATTATATGGTTCGAGATTTACCAGCGGCGCGAAAACCTCTTCTCCGCAGACCTTCATCGACTGTTTCGTGTCTGTAAGGACAGTGGGCTCAAAAAACCTTCCGCGCCTTCTGCCGCCGGCGAGCAACCCCGCCCCTTCGCTTAACGCCTCTTTTACCCAGGCCTCTGTCCTTGCCAGGGCCGCCTCTTCGATCATCGGCCCTACGTTCGTGGATTCGTCGAGAGGGTCTCCTAACTTTAAATTCCCGCAATTTTCAAGAAATATGTTTTTAAACCTCTCGAAGATATTCTTCTGGACATATATCCTCTGTACTGAAATGCATATCTGGCCCGCGTACGCGAACGCCCCCGTTGTGCACCTTTTGGCGGCATAATCGATATCCGCGTCATCGTGGACTATAACCCCGGCGTTTCCGCCGAGCTCAAGGGTAACCCTTTTTGTGCCGGCCTTGCTCTTTAATCCCCAGCCGACCCGGGCCGACCCTGTGAAGGTTATCTTCCTGATCCGGTCGTCTGAAATAAGCTTTTCAGCGTCTTCTCCGGAGGATGGCACTATATTCACCCCTCCGTCTGGCCATCCGGCTTCCGTTATTATCTCGCCGAGGATAATAGCCGTAAGAGGGGTCTTTGAAGCTGGCTTTATAATCACAGGGTTGCCGCAAGACATCGCCGGAGCGACCTTGTGGGCAACGAGGTTTAAAGGAAAATTAAAGGGCGTTATCCCGAGGACCGGCCCTACGGGAAACCTTTTTACAATGCCGACCCTCCCTTCCGACCCGGCGATTATGTCAAGCGGCATAACGGTGCCTTCGAGCCGCTTCGACTCTTCCATCGCTATCTGAAATGTATTCACCGCCCTTCTTACCTCACCCCTGGAATCGATTATGGGTTTGCCGGCCTCGAGGGCGATCGTCCTGGCGAGTTCCTCCTCCCTGTCCTTAAGCCCCTGTATGACCTTCTGAATCATATCCGCCCTCTTATAAGAAGGGAATCCCTTTAAGACCTCGAATGCCCGCGACGCCGCCTCAGCGGCTTCCTTCAGCTCTTTTTCTCCGGCAAGGTAAGTAACCCCGACCAAGCTGTCATCATAGGGGCTTGTAACCTTAAGCTCCCTGCCTGTGGTCCTCCACTCCCCGCCTATAAGAATCTTATACTCTTTTGCCATGTGCCATCTCGTATATTTTATGAAATAATCCGCTCAAAATATTATACCTAATAAAGCAGAAAAGAGCCCCGCAGTCAATCACGCCGTTTGTTTTTGCGCCAGCGTATGATATAATTTTCATATCTTTCCATCAGGAGGTTTTTCCATAACACAAATTTACGGAAATCTGCTTGGGCTTAAATCAAGCCAGATTAAAAGAATAGAGCGGATATACAACCGCCGTATACCGCCCTCCCGGACCATCACCCCTGAACTCGGCAGGTATATGACAGAGCTTTCAAGGGAGTTAAGAAGGCAGCTCGGGATAATAGTGAACAGGAAAGGCGCTATCGTTTCCGTCATCGTGGGTGATGAAAAAGAGATCGTTATCCCGGTGCTTTCCGACTACCCGCTCGGCCGGAGGCATCTGAGGGGCGTGCGCTGCGTCCATACCCACCTTAAAAACGAACCCCTCTCGCAGGACGACCTTACGGACCTCGCGCTCCTGCGCCTTGACCTTATGGCGGCTCTGGGAGTCGCTGAAGACGGGCTCCCCGTTGATATTTATACCGCGCACCTGCTGCCCTTCAACCCCGAAGGCAAAACTTACGAACTTGACCCGCCGGAGCCATTTCACAGGCTTGACCTTGATATGAGTTCATTCTTGAATTCCCTCGAAGAAGAGATGGGTAGAGCCGTCATGAGGGATGTAAAGGACACCCGCGAAAGGGCGATCCTCGTGAGCGTTTCCGCAAGGCACAAAGACGAGCAGATGGAATCCCTCGAAGAACTGAAGGAACTCGCCCGCACAAGCAACGTGGTTGTTCTCGACGCCGTCTGCCAGCGGCCCGAGAGGATAAACCCCAGGTACCTTATGGGCACGGGGAAGATAAAGGAACTCATAATAAAGGCGCTGCAGAAGGAAGCGACCATGCTTATATTCGACCAGGAACTTACCCCGACGCAGGTAAGGGAACTGGGGGATATAACAGAGCTCAAGGTAATAGACAGGACGCAACTCATTCTCGATATATTCGCCGGAAGGGCCCATTCGAGGGACGGCAAGGTCCAGGTGGAACTCGCCCAGCTTAAATACCTGCTCCCGAAACTTACGGGGAAAGGGACTTCTTTATCGAGGCTCATGGGCGGTATCGGCGGGAGAGGCCCCGGCGAGACAAAACTCGAGGTCGACAGAAGAAAAGTTCAAAACAGGATCTCGCACCTTGAAAAAGAACTGGAGACCCTGAGCCGCGGGAGGTATGAACGCAGAAGGAAACGCGCGGGAAGCGGGGTGCCGATAATCTCAATCGCCGGTTATACAAACGCCGGCAAATCAACCCTTCTTAACTCCCTTACAAAAAGCGATACCCTTGTGGAGGATAAGCTCTTCGCGACCCTTGATACGGCCACGAGAAGGCTCCGGTTCCCGAGGGAAAGGGACGCGGTCATTACCGATACCGTCGGGTTTATAAGGGATCTCCCCAGGGACCTTTTAAAAGCCTTCAAGGCAACGCTTGAAGAGATGGAGGACGCGGATCTGTTGATCCATCTAATTGATTTAAGCAATCCGCTTTTTGAAAACAGGATCGCAACCGTTGAAAAGATACTCGATGAGATAGGGCTCCTTGGTATCCCGAGGATCCTGGTGTTTAATAAATGCGATCTCGTCGATCCAGTAATAGCGGGGAACCTGGCGAAGAGACACAACGCCATACTCATACGGGCGGCCGACCCTTCCACTCTGACGCCGCTTCTTAAGGAACTTGAGCGCCGGCTTTGGGGCGGCGAGGAGGGTGCGCCTGAAAAGAACGTGGGCATTGAGGATCTCAGGAAGAAAAAGGCTTTCTAACCCCTTAAATCCCGAAAACCGCGGCATCTGAAACCGCCCGCTTTGCTTAAACCGGTAAGAAGATATTTTAAAGGATTTATGAAATGCACCGCTCGTCGCCCTGCCCGCTGCTTGCAGCGCGGTCAAGCGAGCGATCTTTTAAAATCCTACGCGAGACGCCTCGCCTTGTCAAGCGACCCATGAAGGACTCTGAAAAATCCTGCGCGAGACGCCTCTCCTTGTCAGTCGCCACATGAAGGACTCTGAAAAAATCCTACGCGAGACGCCGCTTATTTTAAGGTTCTCCATAAAGGACTCTGAAAAAACTTACATTTCGAAGATTCTCCGCTGCCTGTAGCGGAGAATCTTCAATTATCACGCGTATTTCCTCGCGGACCTGATTATCTCTTCCGCGAAATATGGTTTTCGGATAAATTCGTCTATCATCCCTTCCTTGATCCCCTGAAGTATTACATTCTCCGCGTCCCTGAAGTACCCCGTAAAGAGTATTACTTTTGCGCCGGGCCTTACCTTCTTTATTTCTCTGAACGCCTCAAGCCCGTTCATCCCCGGCATTACTATGTCCATAAAGACCAGGTTGTATCCTTTAGCCCTGACCGCTTCCACCGCGTCTTTTCCGTTTATCACATAGCCCGCCTCAAACCCCTCATCCTTCAATATCTCGCTTATGCCTATGCCTATGGCCTCCTCGTCATCAACGACAAGGACCTTACTCCGCATTTTTGCGTTCAACATTTTCTCACCTCCCCCTGAATAAGTCGGCACGGAGAATCTCTCGGCCCTCGAGAGTTTTCCGTAAGTTTCAAATACGAGCACGCACAACCGCGATTTTAACTTAAGCTAACAAATACGCTTTAGAGACCATCAAAATGTAATGTCAGGGTGATTTTTCGGGAAGAAAGAACTATTTACAGTTGACGAGATGACACAGGCCGGTTTTCAGGTAGAATTCCAAGATGTTCTATAGGTTTGAAAACGCTTTAATTATATCTTCCGAAATTTTCCTGTCAAGGTCTTGACGCTTTTATAATATTAATCATTTGAAATTGACCTTCTGAATTCCCAGGGCGGCTGCGGGTTCAATTGCTTCCATAGCCCCAATTTTTTCCCCCTCGCCTCTTTTTCAGCCCTGATGTACTCAGAGGCGTACGGTCTTTCCAAATACCTTCTGTAAGCCCATGCCCACCCTTCCCTTGCCATCTCGAGATTAATGTCTCTTCCATTGAGGCGTATAACAGCTACGGACCTCCCGTAGCTATCAATATCCCTGACCTCGATGGCTACCTTTTTACCAAGGACCTTTGACCTCAGGGCATTTGCCGCCTGCCTGCCGAAGGGTTGCCCGGGTTTTTCCCCGTGCCCGGTCTCTGGCGCGTCAATCCCGTAAAGCCTTATCTTAAGTTTCCCCCCTTTAGTCTTTGCCCAAACGGTGTCTCCGTCAACAACATAAGTTACAACACCCTCGATAGGCTTTGACGCGCCCTGTGATGGCCCAGGTAGAACTATCAAGGCTAATGATACGGATAAAAAAAGAATAATATAAAAAAGCCTTTTTGTGTCTTTTATTTCGTATTTTTTAAACACGGATTCTTCTCCTTCTCTTTTAAGTTCTCTAAAGAAATTAATTTTTTATGAGCTTTTCAGAGATTAAGAAAGCCGACACTATGAACAGGAGAGAAACCGTAAATACCGCTCCCGCCCCGTTTGAAGATAATAGCCACGTGCCGACAAATGGAGCGACCGCGCCCCTGAGGCCACCTGCCGCGACGTTCGACGCCATGTAGCGCGGAACCTCTCTCGAAGACGACATCCTTGTTACAACGACATACCCGGTAAGTTCAATGGCCGCGGCGACAAAACCCGATATACCCTGAGCCACGCCGAGCATATAAATATTACGGGACAATATATAGATGAGGGGGATAAAACTTCCGGCGATAAATACCCCCATGAGGGCATGCCTTATGGAATGTTTGTCGAGAAATCGTCCCCAGAAGAAAAACCCCGCGAGCCACATGCTCGAAAAAACCGAGCCGTAGACGCCGGCGGCGAAGTTAGTGATATGCGCCTCGTCCACGAGAACAAGGGGGATAACGGGTAAGGCGATCAAAAGGCCGGATTCAAAGAGCGTATAGGTCAAAAGATACATCTGAAAGGGCCTGTTCTTAAGGGGGGTCATAATGTGGATCGCCCCCTTAATGCTTTCCCTGTTTTTCTTCTCATCCCTCACCTTTATCGCCCCGAACTGAAACGCCGCTAAAATCCCGAAAAGGGCCGCAAAAGGAAAGATATACCTGTAATTATAGGTATCCCTCTCGAGTATGAGGCCGCTTATAAAAGCGGAAAACATCCAGAGAACCGCTGTCACCGCCCGCACAAAGGACATAAGCCTTCCCCTTACCGCATCGGGGTAGTTGGTTTTCATTATGGATGCGTAAGACGGGAACGGTATGGCGGTAACCAGCATATACAAAAATATAAGAGCGGTATAGTAGCCTGGGCCTTTAATAAAAAACATCCCGAAAAGCAACGACCTGCCGAGAACGCTCGGCCAGACAACGTACCATACCCGGCCCTTGCCGAATATGTCCTCGGTCCAGAGTAGAGCGAAAGCGTTGGCTACATAAGGGGTGGCGGCGAGAAGGGCTATCTGGAAATTGGTAGCCCCTATTTTTCTTCCAATAATTGATATAAAAGGCAGGAGCATGCCCCCGAAAATCCCAAAAAAGAAGGCGGATTTAAGGTCATAAGAAAAAGTGTGCCTGGCGTAAGCGGGGAGGTCCTTAAAATTCATAATGATAATTATAGATTAATATCCGATCGAATGCTTTAAAATGAGCTGCAAATCAATGCGATTGCCCGATTTTACGCATAAAATATAATTTATAATTAAAAATATCGGATATACCTCGTATCTCCCATGTCATAAAACTTAAATTCCTTATGAAGTTATAATTATTGACATTTTCAATTCGTAAGATATACTAAAAATGTAAATAAATTAAGAAAGGAAAATTACAGGATTAGACAATTAACGGATTAGACAAACTAACGGCAACACGAACTTACGGAGGTGTTATATGAGCCAGATGAATTGGAGAAAAAACATTCAAGAAGCTATGAATGAAGTATCCGGTGGTACAAGATATCTCTTTTTATTCTTTTATCAACCGGACGATATGGGTTCCACAAAGACATTTGATGAAAACTTCAAAGACGATAAGGTGATCAGGGTAATCGAACGTGAGACCGCTGCGGTTAAGTTCAACGTGAAAGAATCGAAAGACATCGCCAAAAAGTATAGCGTGGATTGGACCCCGACATGCATAATCGCCGATGAAAAGGGGACTGAGCTGGAGAGATGGGTAGGCTATCTGCCGTCTGAAGATTTTATCGCTCAGATGATGCTTTCCGGCGCGCTTGCGGACTTCCATCTTGAGAAACACGCGGAAGCCGTAAGTGAACTTGAAAGGTTAATCGAAGATAACCCCAAATCAGAGTTTATCCCTGAAGCTGAATACTTCCTTGGCGTAGCGAGATTCAAAAAGGACGGGGACATGTACGCCCTTGCTGAATGCTGCCGCAAGTTAAATGAGAAATATCCTAATAGCCTGTGGGCAAAAAAGGGCTCTGTGTGGGCTCACCTCGCGATTGGGAAACCCTTCGTACCGTTCAGCGAAGGAACTTCGTTGGGTGGCGGACAGTACTAAACGTTCAAAACCTCAAAATCCCGAGAGGATGCGGCCTTAAAGGCCGCATCCTCTTTTCATTTAAATATCCGGAATTTTCTTTTTAAAAAAGAGCGGACCCGACAGCTGTAAACCGCTAAAAACGGCGGAAAGCTACGCCGAAAATGAAAAGCGGCTATTTCCCTGAAGTTACAACGATCACTTTCGCGGAAGTTTTCGAGTCCTCTACCGTAACTTTCCCGTATATCTGCTTGTGGGTAAGGCATATATAATAGTATTCGCCGGGTTCTTCAAACTTAAACTCCCAGCCCTGTCCCGGCGCCAGCTTCGGCGAGGATATGCCCCTGGCCCCTATGACGGGCATCGAGGCCAGGATGTGGGACCCGCTATCCTCATTTACCCATCTTACGGTCCCGCCTTTTTTTATCGTTATGTTATTGGGAAAAAGCGTATTTGCGTTTGTTGCTTTAGATAACCTGACGACATTTACGCCATCGTCAAGTTTCGAAACCTGAGGCGGATTTAACCTTGACTCGAAGATCCTTTTCTTTACTCCTTTTAAAAGGCCGATATTCCCTGTCAGGTTTTTATATTCATTTGCCATGAATTCCGCCACGATGAACTCCGACTCCCTTTCTTCCCTGTTGGTAAGGGGTGAAAACGCCTCATCAAGTAAGGACTTGATCTCGGACGGTATTTTAGCCTGATCCTGCTCCACGAGAGCGGCCATGCCGTCGAAATCTTTCTCTTCAAACGCTTCTTTGAATTTTTTAGGAATTTCAGATCCGGCGGAACATACGCCGGTTAAAAGTGAACCTCCGCCGACAGGAGTCGGCGGTTTCTGAATAAGTTACCCCAGATCGAGTTTCAGTTGCCCTTTATCTTCTTTCTCTTGGTGTTCAACGTATGACAAAATTTCCTTCTCGCTTAGCCCAACGGTCGCAACACAGTAACCGCGAGACCATATCCCCTCGCGACCCCATATGGCTTTGCGCATGGAAGGAAATTTTGTCTTCAAATACTTGGCGCTACGCGACTTCATATACTGTACAACTCGGGCAACTGAAACTCTCGGCGGAATGACTATTACCATATGAATATGGTCGAGCTGAACGTTGACCTTGATTACCTCGATATCTTCATCCACTCCTTCGAGGTGTTGCAAAACTTGTTCAGCATACTGCCTTACACCTTCTATAAACAACTTCTTGCGATATCGAGGAGTCCAGACGATGTGGTATTCTGTTTTATATACAGCATGAGTGCTCTTGCGAAATCTTATGCATATTGTTGTATCCCATTATCCAACAAAACTCCACATCGTCTGGACGGCCTATTCATCACCAGACAGGAGTCTGGTGTTTTAACGGCCAAATAAAGGCCGTTATTGCCGCGATAAAAAAAACTGTCCATTTTGAGTCAATACCCCACCTCTATAACCGCGTTCTGAATGTTGCTGCTTAATAACCCATTCACGATCTTAAATAAAAAACAACGGGGCTGTGATCACCCCCGTTCCTGAAACGCTTAAACCCCGGACTTAAGCGGAAAAGATTTTACGGCTACCGTTAATTCCTATATTTTTTTTGCGTGGAAGCCGAAAGTTCCGGATATATAGCTGACTCTCCGAATGTCAAAATTATATATAAGGAAGATTAGAGGGAGATTAGAAAGGCGGTTCCCGCCGGCTCCGGGCGTTTTTAAGACGTAATAAAAAGCCGTTTAAGAAAGCTTAAATACTTAAAACATAAAAAAAGGGGGATGAGAAAATCATCCCCCTCTGAAAATGCAACGCGAGCGCATTCTCCGCTGCTTGCAGCGGGGTCAAGCGAGCGAATAGAAATAGTTTCCTTACATTTGGAAGATTCCCCGAAGAAAAGCTGCGGGGAGCTTCAAATACCCGATAGATTTTAATGCGACGTCTCTTCAGCCTGTGTTACGTATCCCGCAGCGACTTCCCTTAACGCCGTAACGACAGCCTTGTTATCTGTCTTCACGAACGGGGGCGCGCCCTTTATGATTTGCCTCGCCCTCTGAGACGCCAGATGAACTAACGCGAAACGGCTCGGCACCTTCCTGAGACAATCTTCAACGGTTATTCTTGCCATAGATTACCTTCCTCCCTTATAATAAATCCGCTCAAATCCGAACTTTTAAACTTCTTTAAACCCTTTAACCTCTACCGCTGAAACCAGTTGCCAACCGCCCCCTTTACCAACTGCCCCTTTACCAACAGAGCCCGCCCCTCCGCCCCCTGTTACCCTCGTCCCCATGCTCTCTTCACCACACCTGCTCGCCGCCAACCATTACGCATCCCCCTTGCCCCCTGCCTGTCCCCCGTGCCCGCTGTCTAAAAAACTGACCCGAAGATTTCTTTAACCGTTTTCAGCATCCTCTTACTCTTCGACTTTTCGGATATTATGATGGACTTTAACTTTTCAAACGCCTGTTCAAGCTCGTTATTTATTATTATATACTCGTACCCGGAAGCCTTTTTTATCTCGTCAATAGCTATTTTTAGCCTTTTTTTTATCTCCTCCGGACCGTCTTTCCCTCTTAACATGAGCCTTTCCTCGCATGCCTCAATCGACGGCGGAAGTATGAAGATATAGACCCCTTCGGTCAGTGTTTTCATTACTTTCTCCGCCCCCTGGACGTCTATATCCAGTATCACGTCCAGCCCCCTGGAAAGCATCCCCTCAAGATCTTTTCTTGAGGTGCCGTACTTTTTCCCGAAAACGGACGCGTACTCAAGGAATTCATTCCTTTCGACCATGCGGTCGAAAGCGGGCTCATCCACAAACCAGTAATCAACCCCGTTTATCTCGCCGGGTCTGGGCTGCCTCGTGGTATAGGAGACAGAATGCCTCAAATCCGGAAAAAAATCAACCGCCTTCTTGCAGAGCGTCGTCTTTCCGGTCCCTGACGGGGCGGAGACTATGAAGGATCTGCCTCTTGCGCGCTCATTCGACATTCTGCACCTGTTCCCTTATCTTCTCCAACTCCCCTTTCATCTCCACCACGGTTTGAGTTATCTGAACGTCGATCGATTTTGACGCGATGGTGTTTGTCTCCCTTACGAGTTCCTGGCAAAGGAAATCGAGCCTTTTGCCGACAGGCTCTTTCAACGCAACATATCGCCTGAACATGCTGAAATGACTTTTAAGGCGGACCACCTCTTCGCTGATATCGGATCTTTCGGCGTATAAAGCCGCTTCAAGAAGGACCCTCGATTCATCGGCCTTGCCGCCTGTGATCTTACCCATTTCTTCTTTCAATTTTTCCCTGTAAGATTCAAGCGCCCTGGGCGCCACTTCTTCTATATCCGACAATAATCTTTCAACGGAGGAGATCCTCGAAAGAAGGTCGTTTTCAAGCGCGGCCCCCTCCTGGACCCTCCATTCCTCAAGCTGGCCGAATGCCCTGGAGAGCGCCCCCTTCAGGGGTTCCCAGTCAGATTCTGAGGGAGCGGCTTTATCAGAGGTAAATATATCCCTCAGTTTTAAGAGAAACGGCACATCCGCTTCGCCCTTTACCCCGAGCTCATCCTGAAGCTTTTTGGCGGCGTCGATATACGCTTTTGCGACCCCGATATTCAACTTTAAGGGCGGCGCGGTTCCGGTGAGGGCCGATATATATACCGAAAAAGAACCCCTTGAGAACCTCTTTTTTATCTCATCCCTGACCCTTGTTTCAAGAGGCGAAAACCTCTCCGGGGACTCTCAGATATATATCGGCAAAGCGATGGTTAAGGGACTTAACCTCCACGGAATAGGATTCATCGTTTATCGAGAAATCCCCCCGGCCCCAGCCTGTCATGCTCTTAGTCAATCCTCAGCCCCCTCCCTATCTTGAACGCGTAGCGTTTCCTGAGCTCTTTGGTGTTGATAAGCCTTCCCCCGTCTCTCCTTAATTCGTCCTCAAGCCCGTTTATGAATATCTTTATGCCGGCGAGCGCCTCCATTTCAATGAGGTCTTCGAAGGAGACTATCTTTCTTACAAACCCTATTCCGAACTCCTCCTCATAATAATCCGTCCGGGTAAATTCCAGAGGCTCGCTTAAAAAATCGATCGGCCCGAACCTCTTCTCGAGCCTCTTTAAGGTTTTAGTAAAAAGCCTGTTCTGTCCTGTAAAAAGACTTATCACAAGCGTCGCGCGCTCCGGCTCTTTCGGTCTCATCAGTCGGTCTTAAATTCCCGCCTTAAGCCCTGTCGAAATAGCTTCCATGAGTTCTTTGGTGGTCAAGGTCGCGGTGCCGACTTTCCCGACCACTACGCCCGCGGCGAAGTTGGCGATAACCGAAGCCTCCTTAAAACTCGCGCCTGAGCCCAGGGCGAGCGCGAGCACCCCTATGACCGTATCGCCGGCGCCGCTTACGTCGAAGACCTCCCTGGCTACCGTCGGAATATGCGTCTCCGAGTTCGGCTCGAAGAGGCTCATGCCGTTCTCCCCGCGGGTAATAAGGAGCGCCTCGCAGCCGAGCCTGTTAAACAGCACCTCCCCGGCCCTGTGGAGGCTGGCGTCGTCAACTATTTCAACCCCCGAGGCCATGGACGCCTCGAGGTTATTGGGAGTGACTATCGTGACGCCTTTATAATAATCGAAATGCTCCACCTTCGGGTCAACGGCGACGGGCTTTTTAAGCCTCCGGCACATATCCCGCGTCTCTTCAACAAGACCCTCGGTTATAAGGCCTTTGGCGTAATCCGAGATCACGACGATATCGGCGGACTTAACGGCCTTGCGGATATAGTTTAAAACCCTATCGGTGCTGTCGCCCTCCAGCCTCTCCTTTTTCTCCCGGTCGAACCTCACTACCTGCTGGCTGTGGGCTATGACCCTGGTCTTTATGGTCGTGGGCCTCCTGGTATCCGGTATGATACCGTCCGCGGATATGCCCTTCTCCTTAAGCGCCTTAATAAGTTTTTTTCCGTCCTCGTCCCGCCCCACGACGCCCGTAACAAAAGATATCCCTCCAAGGCTGTGTATGTTATTCACGACGTTGGCGCTTCCACCGAGCATAAGGCTCTCTGAAGTCACCTCTACCACGGGGACCGGCGCCTCAGGGGAAATGCGCCTGACCTTACCCCATATGAAGTGGTCCATGATAAGGTCGCCTATCACAAGGACCCGCGTCTTTTTGAACTTCTCTATTATGGAAGAGGCCCTTTTTATGCTCAGGTATCTTTTCACCTTTTAAACTTCCTTTTTTCTTTTTTAGCTTTTATTTTTAATAAGGAGGTCCAGAAACTCGGTTACGTTCCTTTCGATCGAATACTTTGATGCCTCGATTCTTGCCGATCTTCCGGCCTCTTTCCTTTTTTCTTCGTCGAGGAAAGGCATGATCTTTCCCGCCATCTCATTCGGGTCGGTAGGGTCTTCGAGTATCGCCGAATTAACCCCGTCAGTGAGGACTTCCGAAACCCCGTTCACCCTTGAAGTCACAACTGGCAATCCCGCCGCCATCGCCTCAAGGCAGGCGTTACTGAAGGGCTCATAGATCGAGGGCAGGATAAAGATATCGCCGGCGCTATAGTAACTCCATGCGTCTTTAAGAGGCCCCTTGAAAAAAATCCGCTCTCTTACCCCGAGATCCCCGGCTTCCCTGACGTACTTCACGGTGTTGCCCTTGCCTATGACAAGGAGCCTTACATCCGCCTTTTCCTTAAGCACGCTTAAGGCCCGGATCAGGTATTTAAGCCCCTTTCTCTCAAACCCTGAACCTACGAAAAGGAGTAACGGGGTTTCATCCCTTAGCCCGAGGCTTTCCCTTATACTCCTTCGCTTCTCCTTCTTTTCCTCCTGATTGAAGCTGTAAGATTCAACACCATTATATATAACAAAAATCTTTTCTCCTGGCAAACCATAATGCCATATTATCTCGTCCTTTACCCTCTTCGAGTTCGCGACGACCATCTTGAGCCTTTTACTGTTAAAGAGCTTTTTTTCCAGATAAAGCAGCACCAGATGCTTTGGGCTTAAACTGTTTAAAAGGCGTTTAAACCATGATACGGTCTCGCCTCTCCTTATAAGCCACTCCCTGTGGCAACCGTCCCCGGCCCTGTAGATATCCTGGCAAAAAGTCCTCTCAAGGCTCAATACCACATCGGGCCGGATCTTATCCACGGCCGATCGTGCGTTTAACGCGAATATGAGCGGCTTTAAGAAAGACGGGCCCCATGACTTGATTTTGTGTACCTTTACCCCTTCTCTTTCCTCCCAGTTTGTGGAAAACACCTCAAGGGTATGCCCTCTTTTAAGGAGTTCTGTTATGAACCTGTGAAGGAAGACCTCAGCCCCTCCGTAAGGGGTATAATGCCTCCTTATAAGCCCGATCCTCACGCTTTAGCCCCGATAGTCCTGGATATAACGCCCCGATATTTTTCTTTCCCCTCTCATAAACCGGGTAAAAGTTCCTTTAAGGCCGAGAACGCTGAGGCCGCGTCGATTGAAGCCGCGTCATCGCCCTTCTGCAATATTATATTGGGAACCCCCCATGGGGCCCATCTCCTTTTATCCGTGGAGCCCCATATGGTTAAAATGGGCTTACCCAGGCCGGCCGCGATGTGCATCGCCCCTCCGTCACAGCATACCGTAAGATCCCCGAGAGCCATTGCGGCTATAAGCTCCTTTAAGCTCTCCGTCCTTAAGAAAAGCGGCCTTTTTTTCATGGAATAGATTATCCACTCCGCCTTTGAATCATCGCCCGGATGGAGCGGGTTATCAACTTTTCCCGGGGACCATAAAAGTAAAACCCTCAGGCCTTTTTTTTCATGGATCCTGTCCCCTAATTCCATGAACATCTCTTTCGGCCACCTGTTCTCGGGCCTTCTTGAACTTATGTGGAATATAACGATCTTCTCCCTTTCTTCAAGCCCGTTCTTTCTCAGATTGATGTATAAGGATTCTTTAAGCTCCCCGGAAGGCCTGACGCAAAGAGACGGGATAGGGCCCTCAATCCCCAGAGGCTCAAGAAGTCCCATGGTCGCCTCCACCTCATGCATAGGGTCCCTATGTTCGATAAGAGGGTGATTATAGAACTTTTGAGATTTATCTTCAGGCACATAACCTATCCTTAATTTCGCCCCTGTGAGAAAAGTATATCTCGCGAGCGTAGGAGAATAGGAACCGCACCCTACGGCGGCATCGTACTTCCCGGCCCTTACGCGCCTTATGACTTTCAGGCTATTGAGCCATACCCTAACCCTGTTTTTGCCGCCGCTGTGTTTAAACTTCTCATAGGCGTATATTTCGTCGACATCGGGGTTATCCCTCAGAACGTCGGCGTTATAGCTGTTTACGAATACCCCGATCTTGGCCCTGGGGTACTTGAGCCTTATAGCCCTTATCGCGGGTGTGGTGCAGACGAGGTCCCCGATATTATCCCTCCTGATAAATATTATCTTCTTTATATTATCCATGGAAAACCGCTACAACCGAACGTTATTTATCTCAACCCATACGGCAAGGACCAGCAATGACCAGAGGGGCTCGCTCAGGTTCGCTTTTCCTGAAAGATGCGCCTCTATCATTTCTTTCATGGCGGTCTTATTGAACGGGGTCAGGGGAGAACTTTCGGAGAGAAGGTACCTCTCAAGATCCTCTTTTAATACCGTCCTCATCCATGCCGCGAGGGGAGGGTTAAAACCGGCCTTCTTCCTGTTCAAGATTTCGGGGGGAAGCTCATCCCTCATCGCGTCCCTGAGGAGCCGTTTACCGAGCCTACCCGTTTTAAAAGAAATGGGAAGGCGGTTTGTCCATTCGACAAACCGGTGGTCAAGGAACGGGGAACGGTTCTCGAGGCTGTGCGCCATTCCGGCCATGTCGGATTTCATGAGTATGTCTTCAGGCAGATTCGTCATCTGGTCTATCGCCATGAGCCTCTCTATCAGGTTTGAGGGCCTGCTCTCATGAAGGAGCTTAAGTATTTCATCGGGCCATCCGTTTTCAGCGGCGAACCACGAGGCGTCTTTATATAGGCTCAGACGCGCTTTATGCGAAAACCCCGTAAAACGCAGGGGATATGTATTTACGGAATCCCCCGAGACCGACTCCAATATGCGATCTACCCTTCCCCATCCGCTTTTCTTATCCACCCCTGCCGGGAGTTTTCCGGAAATAAGCGCTGATGACCTGTGGACAAATTGAGGCAAATGGTCAAGAGGCCAGTTCCTCCTGTGGATAAAATAGCGCTTGTACCCCGCGAACACCTCGTCGCCGCCATCGCCGTTAAGTATCGCCTTTACATGCGAGGCCGCTTCCCTTGAGAGGTAAAAGGACGGCACCATGGAGGGGTCCCCGAAGGGCTCGTCAAAGTGCCAGACGATCCTCTTCAGGTCCTCTTTCGGCTTAAGTTCAACTAAAAATTCAGTATGTTCTGTCCCGTAACGCTCTGAGACCATCCTCGCGAAAGGCCGCTCGTCAAATTTAGCATCCGAAAACCCAACGGAGAATGTCTTTATCCCGCCGCTGAAATGTCTCCTCAATAGCGACACTATTACGCTTGAATCGATCCCGCCGCTTAAGAAAACCCCGAGTGGGACATCGGAGACGAGCCTTATCCGTATAGCCTCTTCAAGCAGTTCCATCGTCTTTTCCTTCGCTTGAGCGTAGGCAAGTTCTGTTTTCGGCTCAAACCGGGCTTGCCAGTACCTCTGGACTACCGGGCCACCTGACGGATTTTCGAGAGAAAGCGTAAGGCTGCAGCCAGCCGGAAGTTTAAAAATATTTTTTATACCCGTAAGAGGCGGCAGCACGTACCGGTAAGCGAGATACTGGTCTATGGCTTTTGCGTCCGCCTGTCTCCCCACCCAGGGCAGCGATAGAATCGCCTTAAGTTCGGAGGCGAAGGCAAAACGCCTCCCGTCCCAGTAATATTTGAGAGGCTTTAACCCCAGACGGTCCCTTGCCAGAAAAAGCTTTTTTTTAGGCGCGTCGTAAATGCAAAACGCGAAAAACCCCCTCAGGCGCTCAAGGCAGGCTTCGCCATACTCTTTATAGGCGTAAAGAAGGGCCTCGGTATCGGTATTCGACCGGAATACGCATCCGCGCCCTTCGAGCGCGGCCCTGAGCTCACGGTAATTGAAAACCTCGCCGTTATAGGTGATCCACAGATCGCCTTCGGGAGTTGACATGGGCTGATGCCCGGCTGAGGAGAGATCGATTATGCTCAGGCGGACATGCCCCAATACGAGGTCGGATTCCCCGGGGTTTAAATCTTTATCTCCGGAAAAACCGGAAAGGAACTGAGCGCTTTTGAAAGAAACCATGCCGGAATCATCAGGCCCCCTGTGCCTGAGCGAACCTAACATCTTATCCATTTCCGAAGTGGATATGGAGCCGTTATGATTGAAGATACCCGCTATGCCGCACATTTTCTATGATTTTACTCTTGAGCCCGGTCAAACAAAGGAACGGATCTTTTTGGAAAGCCTATTTTGAACGCTCTCGAGGACCTCTTCCGGGGTTATGGACGTCATGCAATTATTCTCTGAAAATTCGCATGTCTTCTTTCTGCACGGCACGCACTGAAGGCCTTTTTGGATGACGATATCCTTTTTATTGACGGGCCCCGTGGTTTCGGGGTCATCGGGGCCAAAGAGCGCGATTGTCGGGACATGAAGCGCCTGGGCTATATGCATCGGGCCGCTATCCGTAGTAACTATAAGCTCGGAATTATAGATAAGGGCCGAGGACCCCCGTATCGAAAGCTTGCCAGCGGCAGAAACCCCTCCAGAGGCACGGGCGATATCCTCAGCCACAGGGGCTTCGCCAGGCCCCCCTATTACAACAGGGGTATAACCAAGCCTCTCATTCAATAAGACGCAGAACCTTTTAACATTATCGGCGTTCCACCACTTGTTCTTCTTCGAGCCGAAGGGATGGACGATTACAAACCCATTTTTATTTTTTTTGAGCCTTTCAGCGAAAACCTTCGCTTCCGCATGGTCGGCCTCAAAGAGAAATAGCTCAAGCTCCCTCCCCCCTGCCTTAATGCCGTAAGACCCGAGGTTCTTTAGCTTTATATCCACCTCGTGTCCGGCCGGGGAAGCGTCCCTGACCGGGAATGAATACAGCGACGCGAATTTAGTCTCTTCCCAGTTGACCTTCATCCTCCACGGCGCGCCGGTAACGTAGACAAGGGGTCCCGTGTCAGGGTCATTCGCGTGAAGCACGATAGCAAGATCAAACCTCCCTTTACGGAGCTCCCGCAAAAGCCTCGGCAGTTTCAGGACGTAGGCGATGTTTATCCTTCCGGGATACTTTATAAAACCGTCTATCCGGGGATTGCCCCGAAGAACCGCCTCGGCGTTTTTACTCACGAGCGCGGTGATCCTTGAGGCCGGAAAATTCTTCCGGATATTTCTTATGGCGGGGGTCGAAAGAAGCGTATCCCCGATGGCGGTCGTGTTCACTATAAGAATATTTTTTACCTTATCGGCCTTAAGGGGCGCAGCAGCGGGGTCGTTTCTGCTCGCCGCGGAAAAAATAATCTTTAAGATTGAATGATGGAGCTTGGCCATGATTATGACTTTTTATCGGATTTTAGAAGCCCTTTGATTTTCTTCCATTGTATCGATATAACCCTTTAAAACCCCCCAGACCTCGTCGGTCTCCAGCGAATCGAGGCAAACGCTCTTTATGGTATCGTTACATCCCGCCTTTCCGCATGGGACGCACGCCCAGTTCTTCTGTATGACCGTATGCCTGCCGAAGGTCTGAATTCCGCCCGTTTTCGGATAAGGGGTGGATAAATCCGGGTTAATCCTTGACTTTGAGACCTCGTCATTATCCCACGGCCCCCAGTCGAAGGCGCCGCTCGGGCCGAAGATACCTACGACCCTCGCGCCCGCAGCCGCGGCTATATGCATGGGCGCCGTATCGACCCCGAAAAAGAACTCGGCGCCCCTGGAAAGGCTCGCCAGGTGCTTTAGCTTGAGTTTTCCGGAAAGGTCAATGGGTTTACTCTTCATGAGACTTATGATCGCCCTTACCTTCCTCAACTCCTCTTCGTCAGCGCTCGAGGTTATTACGACCCTTAAACCCCTCAATTGAAGCATGTCCATGACCCCGGCCATGCCCTCGTCGGTCCAACATTTAAAAAGCCATCTTGAAGTAGGATGCGCGTGGACATACCGTTCACCCTTTTTTAAGCCCCTTTCTCCAAGCGTCCTTTCAATAAACGCGTCGTCCGCGCCGGTTGTGTATATGTCTACCGAAAGATTCTTCGTATCTATGCCAAAACCCCTGAGGAGTCCGAGGTCGCGGAGGACCGTATGCGTCCTTGCCGTGGGCCTTTTGGCGATATGGGTATAGAGAAACCTCTTTCCGATGAAACCGCTCCCCTCCGGTTCGTACGCGAGCCTGTATCTGGCGCCCGATAAAAAACCGATGAGCGCGGGCCTGTCCCCGCTCGTGAGGTCTACCGTCATATCAAACCTTTTCTTCCGAATTTCTTTTACAAGCCTTAACTCCCCGGATATCCGCTTGAATAGGGCCTTCCGCTTCAGAGTGCGGTCGTAACATATGACCTCATCCAGCAGAGGGTTAAGGGTAAGCATCTCTTCAGTGCCTGAATTCGCGAGCGCGGAAATTCTGGACGCGGGGAAGTTCTCCCTCAGCGCCCTTATGGCCGGGACTGTTAAAAGGACGTCTCCCACATGCCGGAGTTTTAAAACGAGTATATTTTCCACACCTTCGAACAAATTTATCCCCAAAAGCGCAAAAAGGGTACCCGGCTGATTAACCCGTACCCTGCCTGAGTTCACGGAGCTTCGCGTACTTCGCGAACGTATAAAACGCGTAAAACGCCGAAAGCACGAACCCCGTGGTACCTTCAAGGAAGCCCCTCTTCAGGACGAACATCTTGAAGAAAGTAAAGGGTGGGCGCAGCGACATATCAATAAGCCCCGCGCTCTTACCCTCGTCAAGCATCTGCCTCGCGGCAAGGGTTGAATAACGCTCCATCCTTTTCAGATAATCCGAGATATCCCTGTATGTGCGGTGAACCATCGGGTTTTTAAGGTATCCCTTCGGGCCGTTTACGATAACGGATTCGTGGACGCGCCTCTCGGAAAACCCGCCCATGTCTTTCCTGTAGAGCCTTAAATTATAGTCAGGATACCAGCCGCAGTGCCTTATCCATCTCTCCCCGAAAAAATTCATCCTGGGGATATAATATCCCGCCTTATCCCCTGACTCCGCGGCCTTAAGTATCTCTTCCTTAAGCTCCGGGGTTATCCTTTCGTCCGCGTCTATATTAAGTATAAAATTATTTCTGGCCCTGCCGGCGCAGAGGTTTTTCTGCTTACCGAAGCCTGACCACGCGTCAAAGTATACCTTGGCCCCGGCCTCGCGGCATATCCCTGCCGTCCTGTCGCTGCTGCCCGAATCGGAGACGATTATCTCATCAGCCCACTTAACGCTTTCAAGGCACTCCCGGATATTATCCTCTTCGTTAAGAGCTATTATGGTGACGGATATGTTCTCCACCGGGCCTTTGGATTTTGAGGGTATCTACGGGTTGTTATTTCATGGAAATGGCTTCGTCTACGAGCATAACCGGGATATCGTCTTTTATGGGATATACAAGACGGCACTTCTCACAGACCAGCCCGTCCTTTTTTTCATTGAGCTTTATCTTACCCTTGCATCTCGGACATGCGAGTATATCTAAAAGTTCTTTGTCTATAGCCATAAAAAAACCTCCGGGTAGTTTTGGCAATTGTCCGTGGTTGAAAACCTGATTCCAAGCTTACAGGGAATATACCATAAAAGAGACGTCTAAAAAAGGGCCTCGAACGCGCGGCTCATTAAGGGCCCCTAAAGCGTTCTCCGGGGGGCTTTCCAGAGAAAGGTTCCTCTTAAAACACTTTCTAAGCCGCCGCCTCCTTCTCCCCTCCCATCCTTATATATTCGATGCCGCCTATCAAGCTTACAAGAGCAGTTATGGCAAACCACATGAGTGAAAGGGTCATAGCCTGCTCAAGGGTAGCCCCCACCTTTGTAAAAAGGAATATGAAAGCCCCTTCCCTTATCCCAAGGCCGGATAAGGATATCGGGAGCATGGAGATCATGGTTGTAAGGGGTATATAAAGGAAGAAATACCCGATGGGGATATTAATCCCGAGGCCTCTTCCCAGGATATAGTACCCTATGATAACCCCGGCCTGTATATAAATGGAACACAAAAAAACCTTTAAAAGCAAACGGTGATGGTTTTTGTAGCCCATAAGGACGTTATAAAAGGTATCTATCTTCTTGTTTATCCCGTAAAAATGTATCTTTGTGAGCACACTCATCGCCCAGCCGTGAAGGCTCTCTACCCAGATGACGAGGCTCGCGGAAACAAAACCGCCTATAAGAAATACGAAA
This sequence comes from uncultured delta proteobacterium, assembly GCA_963727865.1. Lineage (GTDB taxonomy): Bacteria > Desulfobacterota > GWC2-55-46 > GWC2-55-46 > GWC2-55-46 > CAVSHY01. The sequence continues at coordinate 31,988 of CAVSHY010000011.1, forward strand.
GCCGCGGGAAGGCCGGTGCCTTTGATGCGGACATACCCGGGTATCAGGGCGACGGAGGTTATGAGGATAAGGGCGGCAAACCCCGAGTACCTGTCCATAAATATCGAAGCAACGGAGATATCCCCCCTCTTTGACGACCTGTAAAGATAGTACCCCTTTACGATGTCCCCTCCCACCATGGTGGGGAGAAAATTATTAAAAAACATCCCTATGAAATAGATGGAAAAGAGCCTGGAATATGAAATCTTCATATCCTTTTTAAGGATAATCGACCAGCGAAGAGTCGACACGCTCTGAGTGGAGAAGAAAATTAACACGGCCAAACCTACGGAAAGAGGATTAACCGAGGTAATCGTCTTCCAGAATACGTCAAGCCTGATGCTTCTGAAAAGAAAATACATGATGGCGAGGCTTACGGCTATCTTTATAAGGACGGAAAAGAACTTTTTCATCTTCCGAGTATCTTTCTTACCGTAAATATCGGTTTACCCTGCGATTCGTGGTAGACCCTCGCGAGCATCTCGCCAAGAAGGCCCATGATAACGAGTTGCACCCCTAATATTATAAGAAGAACCCCGAGGAAAAGAAGCGGTCTTCCGCCTATATCCTGCCCCATGACTATCTTCTCGAAGCTTAAATACAGGGAGATAAGAAACCCTATAAACCCCAGAAGAAGGCCGCCGGGGCCGAAAGCCTGGATCGGGCGCGTCGAGAAACTTTGAAGGAACTTGACGGTAATGAGGTCAAGGGTGACCCTTACGGTCCTTGAGATCCCGTACTTCGAACGGCCGAACTTTCTGGGGTGATGCGCGGTCTCGGCCTCGGTTATCGTAGCCCCGACCCAGCTCGCCAGCGCCGGTATGAACCGGTGCATCTCCCCGTAGAGTTTGACGTTCTTAATGACTTCTTTCCTGTAAGCCTTAAGTGTGCAGCCGTAGTCATGCAAATATACGCCCGTTACCTTTGAGATCAGCCAGTTCGCGGCCATGGAAGGGAGCCTGCGGGAAAGGAATTTGTCTTTCCTGTTCTTCCTCCAGCCGCTTACGACGTCATAGCCCTTTATCTTCTCCAGAAGTAACGGTATATCCCCGGGGTCGTTCTGAAGGTCCGCGTCCATCGTCACTATGATATCATTTTTAGCGTACTCGAAACCCGCCGCCATGGCCGCGGTCTGTCCGAAGTTTCTTCTGAAGGATATAACAACCACCCTATCGTCCTTCTTCTGTATGCCTTCGAGCACGCTGAAAGTCGCGTCTTTACTGCCGTCGTCAATAAAAATTATCTCATACTCGCGTTCCAGCCTCTCCATTACTTCCTTTATCGACTTATAGAGAAGCGGCAGGCTCTCTTCTTCCTCGTACACAGGTATTATTATGGAAACAGCCTCTTCCACCGAACCTCCGGAAAATCCCTATTTTGCCATTGGCCGTTAAAGACACCGGTCCCGCGGCTAAACGTTTTATTTTACCCTTTTCGAGAGCAATATTCCAGAGTTATATCTCAAAACATAAGCATATTTCCTAATAAGGATATCTCGGCTTCTCATTCCACAAAAGGCCTCTTTTCCCCGTATTTTTCGACAAAAGGCCGGAAATATCTTGTGTCCGCCTCTGAAACGATCAGGGCGATCCCGGTTCCAATGACGGCGCCCGCAAGTACGTCAGCGGGATAATGAACCCCGTCATAAACCCTCGAATACGCCACCAGGACGGCGACAGTCAGGAACGCGGGCCAGTACCTTTTATATCTCAGCGAGAGGAATACCATGGCGGCGAATATGTTACCAGCGTGATTGGATGGAAGGGAATAGGAAGTCCCGCAGCCGACGAGAAGCCTCACGCCCTCAAGGGCGTGACAGGGCCGTACTCTCATAAAGGCGTGCTTCAGGAGATTACAGACGAGATCGCTCGATAGAACCGTAAAGGCCAGCAAAATAAGCCCCCACCTGTCTTTTCTTTTGCCGAGTATGGCGATGAGAGCGGCGGCGAGTATGACTACGCCGGCAAAGTTCTGCTTATTAGTAATAAAGATCATAAACGAGTCGAGAAATGGAGCGGTAAGCGACCCGTTAATAACATGGAATAACGCCTTATCAAACCCCGCGATCGTATCCATTATTCTTTATTTTGACACCCTTAATACCGCCTCAAAAACATCCTCAACGGTTATTTCCTTCATACATTTCGCGTCCGCGCATTTTTTTCTGAAACACGGACTGCAGTCAAGGCCTTTTCTTATTACAATATGATTCCCCCCGTACGGACCGGTCCTCCACGGAGCCGTGGGCCCGAAAAGGGCTATGACCCTGGCTCCTGCCGCGGCGGCTATGTGCATGGGCCCGGAATCGATGGAGACCACAAACCTGGAAAGCCCGAATAAAGCCGCAAGCTCCATCAGGTCGATCTCTCCGGCCAGGCTTACGGCGCTGCCGCCGATCCCGGCCCTCAGGGCGGCAATCTCTTTTCTATCGTTTTCCCCGCCTACAAGGACCGGTATAAGGCGCGACTTTTCAGAAATTTTTTTCGCCTGCTCCACGAACTTACTATCGTTCCAGAGCTTGGTCTCCCACCTCGCGCGGGTTACCATTACAAAAAAAGGGGTCTCTTTCGTAATGCCGTGTTTTTGAAGTTTCTTAATGACCCTTTCCTTGACATCTTCTCCCTGGCCGAGGAAAACCGACCTTGTGCCGGGGACCCCCCCGGCGAAGCGCGCAAGGTCAAGGTACCTTTCAACCGCGTGTTTTTCAGGGTCATAGGGCGGGAGTTTTTCGTTGAGGAAAATATGGCTCATCTCCCTCGCGTTTGCAAAGCCGATGCGCCTTTTCCCTCCCGAGAGCATTACCCATACGCCGCTTTTTAAAAGCCCCTGGAAATCGAGCGTCATGTCGTAGCGCCTGGAAAAAAGGAGCCTCGCGATCCTCATATTCTCCACGGCATTCTTAAGCCAGCCGCGGTTTTTAACCACTATTACATTATCGATGAGTGGGTTATTTTTTAAAACGCCGCTCGCCGCCTCTTCAACGAGCCAGTCGACCTCGGCCTTTATCCCTTTTTCCTCAAAACCCTTTCTCAAGGCGTAAAGCGCCGGAAGCGTATGGACGACATCGCCTATGGAAGACAATTTTATGATTAATACCTTCATCAAAAGTTATTTACGGGGCCCCTGCCGGGTCCTCCTGCCGTCCCCCTTACCCCCTGCCTTTAAATCATCGATTATCCATTCGACGGCTTCTAAAATGTCTTCGGCGGCACAATCGGGGGGGACAGGCATAGCCTTTAACTCTTCTCCCCCATAACCTGTCATGACAAGCACCCCTTTGGAACCAGCATTCCTTGCCATCTCTATATCAGTTTTCTTGTCTCCCACGACATAGGAACGGCTTAAATCTATCGAGTGCTCAAGAGAAGCCTTTTTTAGAAGGCCGGCCCTGGGCTTCCTGCATCCGCAGTTGTCCTCCGGGTGATGCGGACAATAATATATGCCGTCCAGGCGTGCGCCATTTGAAGCGAGAATATCCGTAAGCCGCTTATTGATACCGGCCAGGTCCTTTTCAGTGAAATACCCCCTCCCCACGCCCGACTGGTTGCTCACCACTATGACTTTCACGCCCTCAACATTTAGCCTTCTTATAGCTTCCGTGGCCCCTTTTATAAGGACGATATCATCGGGTTTTGAGAGGTATCCCGTATCCTCATTTATGGTGCCGTCCCTGTCGAGGAAAACGGCCCCTCCCGCGGTTCCTTTATTTGATTTACGCATTTTCCGCACCTGTTCCATTCATTAAAGACCGTGCGGCGAGAAACACCTCTTGAGGTTCGATGGAGCACAGGCACTTATAATGGCCGTAACGGCAGGTACTGTCAAAACATGGGCTGCAGTCTATCTTTTTAATCATTACCTTTGTGGTTTTGCCGAGCGGACCAGTGAGCGTCGGGTCCGTGGAGCCGAAAATGGCCAGGGTCGGAACGCCAAGGGCCGCGCTTATATGCATCGGCCCGGAGTCGTTGGTTATAAAGACCTTGAGCCTGCTCAACAGGGCCATGAATTGCCTTAAAGTAACAGAACCCGCGAGATTGAGATGTTTTGACCGCATCAACCGGGAGACCTCCCCGCATATTTCCGCGTCCTCAAGTCCCTCCGAAGATTATAGGAACGGCTTTGCCCTTAAAAGCGTCTGAAAGCGTCTTGAGCGCCGAGAGCGAACTTCTCCGCCCCCCACCGTTTCGCCGGCCCATAGCTCGCTCCGGGGGCCGCGCCAAAAAGAACCGCCCCTTTCAGACCGTTCTTCCTTATAAATTCATCCGCCCAGGCCGCTTCATCACCGCTAATGTAAATGCGCGGGACGGGAGACAGGGAAACGAGGGAAGCGGCGGCGCCGAGTTTCTCCACAATATTAAGATAGTAAAAAACCTGGTGTCTTCTTTTTATCTCCCCGGTTACGCGTATCGCCTTCGTGAGAAGCCCGGACCGGAGATCCCTCGCGTAGCCCACCCTTTCCGGTATACGGGCGGTAAAGGCGAGGAACGCGGCGTCAAAGGCATTCTGGAAAAGCACCGCCAGGTCGAACCCGCTCTCCTTCAGCTCTCCAGCCAGCCGTGAGCCTCCCTCTTGAGGCCCCTATGCCTCGATTTGTCCTCATACTCGATAATGTCTTTGACGTCAGGGTTATTCTCAAATATCCCGATCGAACGGCCCTTGGTCAAAACAGTTATCCCTGAAGAGGGAAAGAGTCTCTTAAGGCTTGCGAGCGCCGGCAGGCACATAACCGAATCACCGATCCAGTTTGGCGCCCTGACGAGAATCCTTCTTATTTCTTTGCCGGAAGCCATCTAATAGATATTTTCCAAATTTGCGCGCCTTTACGCAGGCGGATAGATAAATCAACCGGCCCTCGATCACACTTTTAATTTTCTAATATATTGGCTATATTGTCAATTTAATTGAGATTATATGAGGGATACCGGGGTTCGGGAAAACCTAAAAACAGGTTATGCGCCTGCCTCCTGGCCCGATGATCTCTTCGACCTTTCTCATGAGCGCAAGCTTGCCTTCGCCGGTAACGGAGGAAAAAAGCACGGGATGATCGATGGAAATAGCTCTTTTTATGAGGGCGACCCTTGAGGAGAGTTGATTTCTGGAGAGCTTGTCGATCTTTGTAAAGACCGTAATGACGGGCAGGCGTAACCCTGAGACCCACTTAAAAAGAAACTCTTCCATATCTCCCGCGTCTCTTCTGGGATCGAGGATAACAAGGGCGCCGGCCAGGGTTTCGCGTTCTTTTAGGTACTTGACTGTCATACGCTCCCAGTCCTTCTTCTCCGAGACGGATACTTTTGCGTATCCGAAGCCCGGAAGGTCGACAAAATAGAAAGAGTTATTTATCCTGTAAAAGTTTATTATCCTGGTTTTTCCGGGCGTCGAACTTGTCTTGGCGAGGCCCTTCCTGTTTACGAAGGCGTTTATCAGAGAGGATTTGCCGACGTTGCTCCTTCCTATAAGGGCGACCTCGGGGAGGCCGTCTTTCGGATACTGAGCGCTTCTTACCGCGCTTGTCACGAATTCCGCCGATATTATCTTCATTTGCCGGTAAAACGCGGCAGCCCGGGAAATCAGGTTACCGTGATAACCTCCTCATAAGTGGTAAGCCCCTGAAGCATCTTTCTCACGGCGGACTCCCTCAGAGACGAGGCGCCTTCAGCCCTCGCGGCCTTTTCGATCAGGGCCACGTCCGCTGTGCCGGCTATCACGGACTTTACCTTCGGTGAAAAATTCATCACCTCGAATACCCCTGTCCTTCCCCTGTACCCCGTCCCCCTGCACTCCGCGCACCCCTCGCCGTACCAGACGGTATATTCCCTCGGCTTAAGCCTTAAATTTTCCATCTCATCCGGCTTAAGCGTCCTCGGCTTTTTGCACTGGACGCAGATCTTTCTTACAAGCCTCTGGGCGAGAATCCCTATGACGGTTGAATTTATGAGGAATGTAGGGACCCCGAGGTCCATGAGCCGCGTGACCGAAGACGAAGCGTCGTTCGTATGAAGCGTTGAGAAGACCAGATGCCCTGTCAAGGCGGCCTGTACGGCGTTATTCGCGGTTTCCTTGTCCCTTATCTCTCCCACCATTATTATGTCCGGGTCCTGGCGGAGGATGGTCCTCAAGCTGCCCGCGAAGTCGACGCCTATCTGGGGCTGGACCCCGACCTGGTTGAATTCCTCGACGACCATTTCGATGGGGTCCTCAATGGTCACGATATTCACTTCAGGGGTAGAGAGGGCCTTCAGCGCCGAATAAAGGGTCGTTGTCTTTCCGCTTCCCGTAGGGCCGGTCACAAGGATAATGCCGTAAGTCCTTTTAAGAAAGGAACTGAAGGCCTCAAATTCCCTGGGCAGGAACCCCAGGCCCATGAGATCCTGAAAAAGCACATCGGGGTCGAATATCCGTATGACGACCTTCTCTCCAAAGGCCGTAGGCAGGGTCGATACCCTGAGCTCTATTTCCTTCTCCTTGAAAGCGGTTTTTATCCTTCCGTCCTGGGGTTTTCTCTTCTCCGCTATGTCCATCCTGGAGAGCATCTTTATCCTTGAAATAATCGAAGGGTGGACCGCCTTCGGGATGGTGTGTATGTAATGGAGGATCCCGTCTATGCGGAGCCTTACAAGGGAATTATTCCTCTTCGGCTCAATGTGAATATCGCTCGCCCTCTGGTCATAGGCGTAGTGGAGGAGGTACTCTACGGCGTTTACTATGTGCTGGTCCGTTGCGTCGAGCTCGACAGAGCCCTTGAGCCTTACATACTGCTCGAGGTTCCCGATCTCGCTTGACGCGGCGAATTCCTTTTCAGCCGCCCCCACCGAGTAGCGGAAACCGTAAAACTCCCTTACGATCTTAAGTATATCGGTCTTTGAGCAGAGGACGAGACTTAAGTTCATCTTCCTTGTGCTCTTTAGGTTCTCCACGGCCTCAAGGTTAAACGGGTCCGCCACGGCCAGCGTTATTACGCCGTTTTTCTCTTCGATGGGGACGACCAGATGCCTCTGGGCAAAGGGCCTCGGGATGTATGAGGTCACGACGTCGAGATTCAGCTTCAGCGGGTCTATCTTCCTGTAAGGAAGGCCCGCATCGGAGGCGAGCGCCTCGGTTATGATATCCTCGGTAAGGGGTTTTTTCTCCTCGCCGGTCGTAAGGTTCATCGAAGCGATGACTTCCGCGGGCATGACCGATTCCACAAAGGTATGGAGCTTCTTTGAGGAATAGAACGATTCATGCGATTTTTTAAGCCGCGCCTTCTGGGCTTCCCCTTTGATAAGGATCTCCTTCTCCTCGTTCCCGGTTATAAGCCCGCTTTTTTTGAGAACCGCGGCCACGTACTCTATTGTCAGTTCTTTTTTCCCGGTCATATCAGGGTATATCCCCATGTTACTGCGGTTTATCCGTTCCTTCAGAGATTTCTTTCTCCCTGAGAATAGCCTCAAGGACGGATTCCAAGAGCTTATTGGTTTTTTCCTGCTCTTCTATGGACTTTCTTACAAGCTCCTTTATGCCGAAGATGGAAAAAGGCAGAGCTATCCAAAGGACAATAAGTACCGCTATGGATACGGTAAAAAAAATGGCGAAAGCGCCTAATATTATGAAAAAAATGTCCATTTGCCCGCCGTTACCTGGCCTCAATCCTGTCCGGAACAAACTCCCATGAGAGTCTTTCCTGCCCGGCCGTTGACATGTCTTTTATTGTGACTTCCCCGGCCTTAAGCTCGTCCGAACCGAGTATAAGAACAAATCCGGCGCCCAGCTTATCCGCCCGCTTCATCCTGCTCTTAAGCGTCCCCCCGGAAAAATCCTCGATTATCTTAAGCCCCCTCTCCCTCCATGCCCTTAAGAGCTCGACGCCTTTTTCTTCAGCTTCCGCGCCCAGGGCTATGAATACGCTTAAAGGCTTTTTCCTGAAGACCCCGTTCTCCCTGATGAGAAGGGCGACGCGTTCCATCCCTATCGCGAACCCGAAGCATGGTGTCATGGGGCCTCCGAGCTCGCCGACAAGCCCGTCGTACCTCCCCCAGCGGCTACCGCGTTCTGCGAGCCGAGGCCGGTGGAAGTAATCTCAAAGGTCGTCTTCGTGTAGTAATCGAGCCCCCTTACCATCCTCGGATTTATGGTAAAATCGATATTCAGGCGCTTAAGCAGGGACCGCACTTTCGCGAAATGTTCCGAGCAAACGGCGCAGAGGGAATCGATTATTGAAGGGGACTCGCGTGTCGCCTCGATGCATCCTGGGTTCTTGCAGTCGAGGGCGCGGAGCGGGTTTGTTTCTATCCGCCTTACGCAGTTATCGCATAACATGACTTTTCCCCCGAGCAGGAAGGAATATAACTTCTCCTTATAAACTGGCCTGCAGTCCGGGCACCCGAGCGAATTGATCTCAAGCTTAATCTCCTTGAGACCTATCCTTTCAAAGAACCTCATGAGCATCTCGATCGATTCCGCGTCCGTGCCCGGGGAGCTATCGCCCAGGACCTCGGCGCCTATCTGGTAAAACTGGCGGTACCTTCCCTTCTGAGGCCTCTCGTAACGGAACATCGGGCCGGTATAGTAAAACTTGGCAAGGGGGGAGGCGTAAAGTTTATGTTCAATATACGCGCGCACGACAGGGGCCGTGCCTTCCGGCCTTAAGGTCAGGGAATCCCCGTTACGGTCGAGAAAAATGTACATCTCCTTTTCCACGATATCGGTCGTTTCGCCTATGCTTCTTGAAAAAAGTTCAGTCCTCTCGACTATGGGCGCCTTTATCTCTGAAAAACCATAGCCCGAGAAGACCCTGAATGACTCTTCTTCCATGTATCTCCAGATCTCGGCCTCTTCCGGGAGGATATCGTTAAAACCTCTTACGCTCGCTATGCTCATATTAGAGTCTTATGACCCCGCCTTCCTTTTTTTATCGAAAAGCCCCGCTCTCAGGTCTTTAAGGATCGCGATATGCTGCTCCCGCATTATCTCCTTTACAACCCTGTTAAGTTCATCTGATTTTATGATGTCCGCGTAGCTGGTCCTTTTTACGGCAAGTATCGTGCCGTCTTTAAAAAGGAGCGTCGTGATTACGGGATTACTCTTACCGCCGTCTTCCGTCTGGACGTGATACGTCTCGCCGTTATGATTCACGTTTTGATTATATCCGAAGTTCATGGGCTTTTTCTTGTCCCGGCCATTAAGAATAATTTTTAACACATCCAAAGGTTTTATGCAAGTAAGCGCAGGCCGCCCCACTTGACACGGTAAGTATGTTAAGGTAATCTTTTATAGCGGATTTTAGTGAGGATTGAAGCTCCCCGCAGCAAGCTGCGGGGAATCTTCCAAATGTAAGTTTTTTCAGAGTCCTTTATGGAGAACCTGAAAATAAGCGGCGTCTCGCGCAGGACTTTAAAAATTCTATTCGCTCGCTTGACCCCGCTGCAAGCAGCGGGCAGGGCGCTCGCGTTGCATTTTCCACTGTTTACATAAGGAGGCCCGCTTTGCCGAAGAACAAGGTCGAAGAGACTATAGAAGTCCTGATGTCCGAAAAAAGGTTGTTCCCGCCCTCTCCTGAGTTTAAAAAAAGCGCTTATATTAAAGGGATGGAAGAGTATAACTCCCTTTACAGGGAATCCATTGAGGAGATGGAAGGTTTCTGGAACCGGATGGCGGGGATCGTGGACTGGGATAAAAAATGGGATAAGGTCGTGGAATGGGACTTCCACAAACCATCCATAAAGTGGTTCATCAACGGGAAACTTAACGCCGCGTATAACTGCGTCGACCGCCACCTGAGCACATGGAGGAGGAACAAGGCGGCGATCATATGGGAAGGCGACGACGGGACTTACAGGACTTATACATACCAGCAGCTCTCCTATGAGGTAAACCGTTTTGCCAACGTGCTTAAGAAAAAAGGGGTAAAAAAAGGGGACAGGGTGACCATTTATCTCCCCATGATACCTGAACTCGCCATATCAATACTTGCCTGCGCGCGGCTCGGGGTTATTCACAGCGTGGTATTCGGGGGCTTCAGCCCCTCTTCCTTAAAGGACAGGATTAACGACTCGTCATCAAGGCTTGTAATCACGTCAGATAACGGCGTACGGGGCGGGAGACTCGTCCCGATGAAGGAAAACTGCGACGCGGCCCTTGAGGATTGCCCTACGGTTGAGAAGGTAATAGTCGTAAGGAGAACAGGCTCGGCCGTTACGATGAAAAGCGGAAGGGATACATGGTGGGACGCCGAGATTAACGCCACGGATATAAATGACGTCTGCGACCCGGTGATTGTGGATTCCGAAGACCCGCTTTTCATACTTTATACGAGCGGCTCCACGGGAAAACCGAAGGGCGTCCTCCATACCACCGGCGGCTATCTCGTCTTCTGCGCCCTCACCTTCAAGTGGATATTCGATTACAAGGATGAAGATATCTTCTTCTGCACCGCCGATATAGGCTGGGTCACGGGCCACAGTTACATCCTCTACGGCCCGCTTGCCTGCGGCGCCACGAGCCTCATGTTCGAGGGTATACCGACATACCCGGACCCGGGGAGGTTCTGGGATATAGTCGATAAGCACAAGGTCAATACCATATATACCGCTCCAACCGCCATAAGGGCGCTTATGAGATGCGGGGACAACTGGGTAAGAAAGCACGGCCTCGGGAGCCTCAAGCTCCTCGGCACCGTGGGGGAGCCGATAAACCCGGAGGCGTGGATGTGGTACCATACGGTCGTGGGGAAGGGCAAACTCCCGATAGTGGACACATGGTGGCAGACAGAGACCGGCGGCATCCTTATAACGCCGCTTCCCGGAGCTACCACCCTTAAGCCCGGTTCGGCGACAAGGCCTTTTTTCGGTATAAAGCCCAAGGTCCTCAGGGAGGACGGGAAAGAGGCAAAAACAAACGAAGGCGGGTATCTTGTCATAGAGAAACCGTGGCCGGGGATGATCCGCGGCACATACGGCGACACTGAGAATAAGAGGATAAAAGAGGTCTACTTCAGCAGGTTCCCCGGTTATTACCTGACCGGAGACGGCGCACGTGTCGACGAAGACGGGGACTACTGGCTTATGGGACGCATAGATGACGTCCTTAACGTCTCCGGCCACAGGCTCGGGACCGCGGAGATAGAAAGCGCGCTGGTATCCATGGAGGCGGTAGCCGAGGCCGCGGTAGTCGGCTTCCCCCATGAAGTGAAAGGCGAAGGCATATACGCATTCGTGGTCCTTAAAGAAGGCGTCAATCCATCTCCTCAGATTGTGAAGGAACTGGAAGAACACGTCAAAAAAGTGATAAGCCCCATCGCCAAACCCGATAAGATCCAGCTCACAACAGGGCTTCCCAAGACCCGGAGCGGCAAGATAATGCGCCGCATACTGAGAAAGATCGCTTCGGGACATACCGAAGACCTCGGTGACACTTCAACCCTCGCGGACCCGGGTATCGTCGACGTCCTCTTGAAGGAAAAGGTTTAACCGGCGCATCAGAACATTGCGCGGTAAGCCGGATCACATATAAAAAAAACGGCCGGAGATATTCTCCGGCCGCTCGTTCTTATGCTCACGCGTTTTGTGAAACATGAGCGGATGGCGTAACAACAATCGACGGCCCTTCAGCCGACGGCCCTTCAGCCCTGAAAATCAGCGCCTAAAAGATTCATGGATTCAGAGATACAGGGATTACCCCTATTCCTGTATCCTTCTGGCGCTTTTCTTAGAAGCCTTTGCGCGGCGTTTTGCCGCTTCCTGCCGTTTCCTCTTCTTCTTTACGCTGGGTTTTTCATAGAACCTTCTTCTCTTTATCTCTTTGAAGGTCCCGTCCTGAGCGAGCTTGCGCTTTAGGATCTTAAGCGCTTTTTCAAGCTGGTCATCATAAACCTTAACCTCTGACAAAAGTTAACACCCCCCCATGATAAAAATGTTTTTTCTTAAAACCTGCCGCTTCTTTCATCTGAAGCCGCGATCGCGGCAAGTAAGTGATATCCTTATGACTTTTACGCAATCTGCTATAAGGGAATGTTAACTTGCCCGCTGTAATTAAAAATTATATCAAAAACCTCCAATAAGTCAAACATTTTAACCTTCCCATGCCTATCACGCCTTAAAAAATTATTATTTTGAAAACTCATAAAATTTGCTATTATTATGCGTAAGTTTTATTGAAACAAAAAAACAAATAACATAAGAGTCAAGGCTGTGATTGTAGACAATCTTTTCATTATTGCGACTAAAACATTGAAGCTCCCCGCGGCAAGCCGCGGGGAATCTTACAAATGTAAGGGAACTATTTCTATCCGCTCGCTTGAACCCGCCGCACAGCAGCGGGCAGGTGACAAGCGTCGCATTTTCAAAGCGCTTCAACTGATGCTCGTCATTTTAGCGGCAATGTCGCTTACGGGATGCGTTACGAGAGAGTCCTATGACCGGGATATCGGGGAACTGCAGAGGAGACTCGTAAACGAACGGAGCGACAAAGAGTCCGCCGTACATGCGATGGAGCTTAAGCTTAAGGATCGCGCTAAGACCCTTGAAGTACTTACTGAAAGATACAGCAAGCTCGAGCAGGAAAAATTATCTCAGGGAAACTTGCGCTACAGCAAGGACGATCTGGAATTCCTGTTAAAAAAGATAAAAGAACTGAAGGTAGAGGTCCGTGATAACATTACAGGCGCTAAAGCGGTTGAAATGACGGAAACCTTGAAAGAGATGGAGCACAAGGTTAATCTTCTCTTAGGGAACCCTGGGTACTTCGAATAATACTGATTTAATCCCGGACTGTGAAACAGCGCGGCTTTTTTCCATAAAAGCCTTCCAGATGTCCGCTGGCGCGGCCTTCGCGCCTCCTTTCGAGGCCTCATCACTTATCTGAAAAAGTCTTTAACTTCTTACAGCGCTTCGGGTGTCTGAGTTTCCGCAGGGCCTTGGCCTCTATCTGACGGATCCTTTCACGGGTAACGTTAAAATGAGCCCCGACTTCCTCGAGCGTATGGTCTTTGTTTTCCCCTATGCCGAATCTCATCCTCAATACTTTTTCCTCCCGCTGGGAAAGCGTTGAAAGAACTTCGTTCATATGCCCGGTTAGGTCGTTACTTACGATTTCGTCGTGCGGCACGGCCGCCTCTTTGTCCTCGATGAAATCCCCGAGCATGCTCCCCCCGTCGTCGCCCACGGGCGTTTCCAGGGAAATCGGCTCCTTGGCTATTTTCATTATCTTTCTGATCTTTTCTGTGGGGAGGTTCATCTTCTCGGCCAGCTCTTCGGGCATGGGTTCCCTGCCGGTCTCCTGCACGATGGAGTTGGATATCCGGATAAGCCTGTTTATCGTCTCTATCATGTGAACGGGTATGCGTATTGTCCGCGCCTGGTCGGCTATGGACCTTGATATGGCCTGGCGTATCCACCATGTGGCATAGGTCGAGAACTTGTAGCCTCTCCTGTATTCGAACTTCTCAACCGCCCGCATAAGCCCGATATTGCCTTCCTGTATGAGGTCAAGGAACTGCAGCCCCCTGTTTATATATCTCCTGGCTATGCTAACCACAAGCCTTAAGTTCGCCTTGATGAGCTTCTCCTTGGCCCCTTCTACGCGGCTCTCGATCTCATTCAACGACCTGACCATCCCCGAGATCTCGTCATAATCAAGGCCGGCCCTCGCGTTCAGATCGCCTATGGCGCCGTTTAAAACCTTAAGTTCTTTGAAATAATTCTCGAAAACTTCCCTTTTAACCTTAAGAGGCACTTTTTTGCCTTTCTTTAGCTCCCTGTGCGCCCTTGTAATCCCCTTTTCGGGCAGTCCCACGGCCTTTTCTATACTGGACTTTTCTCTTTCAAGTCCTTTGAACTCCTGCTCGATCCCCCACAGTTTTTCTATCACGAGCTCGTATATGTTGGCTCTCTTCTCTATTTCTATGAGGAGCGCGACAAGCTCGTCTTCATATTTGGAGCGGGCCCGTTTTGAGACAAACTTTTTATAAAGAGCGTTGGCTTCGTCTATCTTAGTCAGGATATCGCTGAGGTCCTGCTCATCCTCGCTAAGTATCCCCTCGTCGTCGTCGTATTCAATTACTTCTTCGGTCCCTTTCCTTTCAATGAGCCTTTTTTTAAGGTCATTCAATTCGTCTATTATTACATGGGACCTCAGGAACTCCTTCGTTATAGAGATTTTGCCCTCTTCTATCTCCTTGGCGAGCGCGACCTCCCCTTCTTTTGAAAGAAGGAATACAGAGCCCATCTCCCTCAGGTAAGCCTTTACCGGGTCAGAGACCGCTCCGGGCACATCTTCTTCGGAAGCTTGCCGGTTCGGGGTTTCATTGACCTCCGCGCTGAGGCGGGTGTCATCCATGTCCATCTCGGAGTCAGCTTCTGTTTCGTTATCCTCGGGGATTTCCTTTGTGTCTTCCATTTTTCCGTTTAATTTCCGGTATTGGTTAAATTTCTTACTTGCTTTTATTTATGCGCCGTTGTCTTTTCGCCTTATCGAAGACCATTGCCAAACTCAATGCCTTTCTTTTTTTCCTGTCCCCTCTATCCTTTTTTTTATGTCGCGAGCGACCTCTGATCTTCCGGTCTCTTCAAGCCTTTTGATCATCTCCTCTGTTGTTGCCTTGATTTTACCTTTATTTAATATCCTATTCAAACAATCTTTCAACATTTTTTCAGGCTCTTCTATAAATCCGTCATCGTCCTTAATGAGCAGGCCCGCGATGAATCCCCTGACCGCGTCGTCCGCAACTTCGTCAATAAGGGCCTCCGTGCCTCTTCCGCCATTTTTGCAGAAATTTAAAATAGCGCTTCCCGCCTTTCTGAGCAAAGGGTCCTCAAAAGAGTTTATCACTTCCTCTACCTTTTCGTCATAAAGTTCGGGATGCTTTAATATAACCTTTAATACCGTCAATTCTTTTAATTTTGAGCTCCGTGCCTCGATAGCCCCGGCGCCTTTAAAGGTTTTCCCGGCGCTAAAGGTCTCCTTTAAAGGGGTTTTAAGCGCTTCAAAGACCGACCCGACGGCGATCCCCAGGATAGACGCCGTAAAAGCCGCGTAGTGGTCTCTTTCGGCTACGTTCTTCACCCTGGAAAGATACTCCAGGGCGCTCTTGAGATACTTTGACTTTCCCTCAGGGGCAGATGTGTCGATCTTTTTTTGAAGCTCATTAAGGTAGAACTCCATAAGCGGCTCGGCCTTTTTAATCGCTTCTTCCATGCCTTTCCCCCCCGCGATCGCCAGGAACTCATCCGGGTCCTTGGCCTGAGGGAGGATAACTGCCCTGCATGAAAGCTCCTCGTTAAGAAAGAGATTAAGCGCCCTTATGGCGGCGTTTTTTCCGGCCTCGTCAGAGTCAAAAAGCACATAGACCAGAGGGGCGTAACCCTTAAGCGACTTAAGGTGCTCTACCGTCAAAGCGGTGCCCATCGTGGCGACGCTATTAGTAAAACCATGATAGTGAAGGGCAAGAAGGTCAAAGTATCCTTCCACAATTATCACCTTGCCTTCCTTTATTATGCCCTGTTTTGCCTGATAAAACCCGTAAAGGGTCTCCCCCTTTTTAAACACATTTGATTCCGGGGAATTCAGATACTTCGGCTCCCCGCCGCCAAGGGCCCTCCCCCCAAAGCCGATTACCCTGCCCTTTACGTCGGTTATCGGGAACATTAACCTCCCCCTGAACCTGTCGTAAAACCCTTTTTCCTTTTTTATTATCAGCCCGGCCTTTTCAGCCGCATCCATGGTTACGCCTTTTTTCCTGAGATACCCCGTAAGCCCTTCCCACCTTTCAGGGGCGAAGCCGAGGCCGAACTTATTTGTAATATCCCCGCTCTCATAACCTCTTTTTTTAAGATATAAGGCAGCCTCTTTCCCGGCTGTCCCCTTGAGCTCATCGGTAAAATACTCGGCTGAGGTATTAAGCGCCTGATACAAAAGATCCCTTTGGTCTGGCGTTCCCTTTTTTGTCTCGGGTATTATGACCCCGAACCTTTTCGCAAGGCTTTTTACAGCCTCGGGGAAGGTTATCCCTTCTTTTTTCATGACAAAGGTAATGGCGTTGCCGGTCTCACCGCAGCCAAAACAATGAAATATATTCTTCTCACCGCTTACCGTAAAGGACGGAGTCTTCTCAGAATGAAAAGGGCAGAGGCCGATATGGTTCTGCCCCCTTTTCCGCAAAGGCAGGTACTCCGAGATTACCTGAACGATATCCGCGCGGTCTTTGACCTCTTCTATCTTTTCTTTCGGTATCATTTCGCCCTTATCTGAGAATCGCTACGCGAGGTCAACGACCGTAACCCCGGCCCCGCCCTGAGCCTGCTCTCCGTAACGAAACCCCTTTACCAGGGGATTTGCGCCAAGGTACTCCTCGATCCCCTTCGCGAGCTTTCCCGTGCCTATGCCGTGGATTATCTCCACCCTGTTGAGTCCGCCCGCGTGCGCGTTATCCAGGAATTTCGTAACAAGGGGGATCGCCTCTTGAACCCTCATGCCTATGATGTTTATGGAATGGGTCGCCTGCAACCAGGAGTCGATAGTAAGAACCTGCGCGCTCTTTTTATCTTCCCCGACTCTCTTATTGAGCTTGCCCCACGCCACCCAGACCTTGAGGTTCCCTACCATAATCTCCGCTTTTTTCCCCTCTTCATCAATTTTAAGAACTACCCCTTTCGTGTTCGACCCCGAGATCATGACCCTGTCCCCGGCGGAGGGGACGTATCTCCGAGGCTCGCCTTTAAGGCTGGAGAGCGCCTTCCCGCCTATCTCTTCGACCTTGACAGACGCCCGGTAAGGCGACGCCTTGAGTCTCTCCTCCCTCACCCTGTTTACGGTCTCTCTTATCTCGCCTTCGGCCTCCCTTATGATCGACTCGACCTTTCCCCTCGCCTTTTTAAAGAGTTCTTCCCGTTCGCCCCTGAGCCTTTCTATCGCCTTGTCCCTCCTGCCTTCCAGAACGAGAAGCCTCTCCTTTATCTTCCTTATCTCTTCCCTTTCTTCTTCAAGGCTCCTTACGGATTCGATGAATACCGCTTCTTTTTCCCTGAGATGAGCCCTCGCCTTTTCTATCAACTCCGACGGCATCCCGAGGCTCTGGGCTATAGAAAGCCCGAGGCTGGGCCCGGGAACGCCATAGCGCAGCCTGTAGAGGGGCCTTAAAGTCTTCTCATCGAACTCGACCGACGCGTTCACATAGTCAGGGTCGACCTGCGCATGGGCCTTTATCACGTTCGAATGGGTCGTTATCACGGTTACCGCCCCTATCTCTTTAAATCGCTCTATGACGGCGAGGGCCAGGGCGCTTCCTTCCGATGGGTCGGTGCCCGCGCCCAGCTCGTCAATGAGCACGAGGGAATCGGGCCCAGCGGACGCAAGGAACTCGCGGATCCTTTTCACATGCGCCGAGAATGTGCTTAAGCTCGCTATGATATCCTGCCTGTCTCCGATATCCGAAAAAATGGAGTTGAAGATAACCGCCTCGCTCCCCTCATCCACCGGGACCGGTATCGCGGAAAGCGCCATTATGGCCAGGAGCCCCAGGGTCTTAAGGGCGACGGTCTTGCCGCCGGTATTGGCCCCTGATATTACAAGCACCTTGCGTCCTTCGGGTATGGATACGTCTATGGGTATGACCTTATCCCCGCCCTTTAGCTCCTTTAATATGAGCAGCGGGTGTCTCGCGCCCTTGAAATTCACGGCCCCCCCGGCCTTAATGACAGGCGCTATCGCTTTTGTTTTCTTCGCGAAGAGAGCCTTTGCCTGGACGAGGTCGAGTTCCCCGATAGCCGCGAGATCTCTTGAAAGAACCTCTTTTTCCGGGATTATCAACCGGGTCGCGGCCTTAAGGATCTCGATCTCCTCGCTTTTCTCCTCTTTTTTGAGTATCGCGACCCTGTTATTGAGCTCGACGAGCTGCATCGGCTCTATGAAGTAAGTAGCCCCGCTTCCGGATCTTCCGTGAATAATCCCGCTTATATTCGTGTGCTTGCCGGCCATAACCGAAAGCACATACCGGTCATCCCTTATGGTTATAAAATCTTCCTGCAAGAATTCCTTGTATTTTTTGTCCTTGCAGATATCCTCGAGTATGTACCGCGCCCTTTCCTTGCTGGAACGTATCTCTTTCCTGATAGAGTAAAGCCCGTGAGAGGCGGTGTCTTTTATCCCGCCCTTTTCATCAAGTATGCGCTCAAGCTCGCAATATACGGGTTTAAGGTCAGAAAGCGCTTCTATCTTTGACGAGATCTTTGGATATTTCCTGGAAAAGGATGGGTTTAAGATCGCCTTGAGCTGTAATACGGCTTCCAGGTTATTTCTTATCGCGAGAAGTTCTTCGGGAAGTAAAAACGCGCCGAGGTCCGCCTTGCCGAGGATTTCCCTTATATCAGTTACTCCCCCGAGCGGAAGCTTTCCGGATACCTCGGATATTTCCCGTACCTCTAAGAATTCCTTAAAGGCCTCTTCTATACCGCCGGCGTCCCCGGAAGGCCGGAGCCCTTCCACTTTTTCCCTGCCCGGAGATGTAACCGTAAAGCTCGCGATCTCCCTTAAGACCGCCGGGTATTCCAGTGTTTCTAAAGTAGTATCATCCACGGCACTTCACTATAAGCGGCTGTTAAGTTCTTGCTACCCTTTTGAATCCCGAGGCCTCAATCACCTTTACATCCGTAAGTACCCGGTCGAGAAGGAGGTTCATGCCGAGGTTGTCGCTTGAGATGTGCCCGGCGATGACGACGTTAATATGGTTTTTCCCGGCCTCCTCACGGTGTTCCTCGCTTATATGCATCCCGACCACGGTGCCGACACCGGCCTGGGAGAGCTTTTCAAAGGCTTTTTTGCTGCCCCCCGTGCCGCCGGTCATGTCCACGAAGACCTTGCCGGCGTTTCTCTTTTCCGAGCCGCATACGACCTTCGGCCCAAACGTCTCGTTTGCGGCGTAAGAATACTCGGGTATGTCGTAGAGGATGTCCATTATGTCGGAGACATATCGAGGGGCCTTTTCATCGAAGAGTTTCTGCAGATGATCCGTAACCGCGTTATCCGAAGGCGTATGGATGCACATAAGAGGGATGTCAAGGAGCCTCGCGGCGTCAACCGCCCTGTTATGGTTTATCGGCATAAGGCGTCTCTCGACCTCTTTAATGCGCTCTTCCATTATGTCCTCCGCCACGTTAATAGGCACGCCGCCGTATTTCAGGAGTATATCAGACTGCATGCCCATTACGGCGTAGAGGTTAGCCATGGCCCTGCCCTCGGGATGGTGCGATATTATGAGGTCGACCGGCCTTCCTCGCTCCCTGAGCCTGTCGGCAAGGAGTATCTCCGCCACCTCCATGTCTATGCCGACAAGTACGCTCTTAACTTCCCTTTCAGGGTCTCCGTAAAGCACCCTGGTATCGGAGTAAGGGTTGGAGAGGCGTTCTTTATCGAATCTTTTTTTCTCCTTTTCCTTAAGTTCATCAAAATCCTTCTTCGCGCGTTCGAGCTCCGCGGTAACGTCTTTGAGCCCGCGCGGGTCGGCCTCCATCCCTCTTTTTATCGTTCTTTCGTATATCTCTTTTATCTTCATTTTTTTATTATACTGACACTGTATGATTTTTTGAACGGACATTGACAATCAACCGCCGAGGACTTCCTTTACCGCGTCGTTTATAGCCTTGCCGTCAGCCTTTCCCTTAAGCTCAGGCATCACTGCCTTCATCAGCTTCCCCATATCCTTCATTCCGGCCGCTCCGACCTCGGCCGCGGCCTTTTTG
Source organism: uncultured delta proteobacterium (assembly GCA_963727865.1). Taxonomy (GTDB): domain Bacteria; phylum Desulfobacterota; class GWC2-55-46; order GWC2-55-46; family GWC2-55-46; genus CAVSHY01. The sequence goes on from CAVSHY010000011.1 coordinate 51,736, forward strand.
ACGATCGTACGGAGGTCCTCAACTGAAAGCTGCGGAGGCATGTAGCGTTTGAGTATTTCAACTTCCTTTTCTTCCTTTTCCGCGAGGTCGTTTCTATTGCCTTTCCTGAACTGCTCGATCGAGTCCTGCCGCTGGCGTAAGAGGGTCGCCACAACCTGACGGACCTCGTCGTCATTGAGCTCTCTTTTCAGGTCAAGTTCCTTGTATTTAATCGAGCTCACGAGGAGGCGCACCGTAGAGAGCTTCAGTTTATCGCCCGCCTTCATCGCCGCGGTCATATCTTTCGTAATATCGTCTCTCAGTCCCATTATCGGTCTCCTTATATGAAACTATAGCAAGTTGTCAAAAATCATCCCGCTATTTCGATCCATGGATCATTAAACTGCGGGATATTTTAAAGATCATGACGGATTTAAAAAAACTTTTTGCCTCGCTCGAATACGCCGGTTTTTTACCCGCTCTTTTTAAGCTCGATGAGCACAAGCTTTACGATCGCTTTCAGGGTCTCAAAAACTCCCGTGCCGCTGCTTGCCGTAGACTCGAAATCGGGGACACCGTTTACATTAAGAACCTTTTTAAGCTCGGTAACGGGGACGATATTCGGCAGGTCCCTCTTATTGTACTGGATCACGTAAGGGATTTGACTGAGGCTATAGCCCTGCTCCTCAAGGTTAATACTCATGTTGTCAAAACTCTCTATATTGGCGTCCATCCTCTCCAGCTGGGAATCGGCGACGAATACTATGCCGTCGACTCCTTTAAGGATGAGCTTTCTTGAGGCGTCATAGAATATCTGCCCGGGCACGGTATAGAGGTGAAACCTGGTCTTGAAGCCTTTTATATCTCCGAGGGCGAGAGGCAGAAAATCGAAAAAAAGCGTCCTTTCGGTTTCGGTCGCAAGGGTTATCATCTTCCCCTTGGCCTCAGGCCTTGTCTTTCTGTAAATAAATTGAAGGTTGGTCGTCTTGCCGCAGAGGCCAGGACCGTAATACACGATCTTACAGTTTATTTCTCTTGAGGAGTAGTTTATAAATGACATTTTTAGGGGTTCATTAAATTCTAAAAAAGCCTTGGTGGACTGGCCTGTTTAAAAAACCTGTAACCTTCCGGCAATAAAATAGACGCTTAAAATGGCATGTTCATTACGGACAGGGGCCGTGAGGCCGTAATATAAGAATTTATCTGACTGGCGCAAACTACTGGAAGAGCCTTTCAATATCCTCGTCTGTTATCTCCTGCAAAAGGGTCTCTTTTTCCATGCCCGCCTCCATCTTGGCGAGAAGCTTCTGTATGCTTTTGTTGAGCTCTTCGCAGGCCTTCTTTACCCTGAGCCTCACAAGTCCTATGGAAGACTTTTTATCGAAGATGACGACGAGTATAACCCTCTGGCCCACAACGGATATATGGATATTATCCCGTTCGCCCTCGTGAAAAAGTATGGAGAACTCTTTCTCCCCGATGAGTTTAGCGAGCCCCCCGGTAGCCGCGATATTCCCGGCGGTAAGGGAAGCGAGCGAAGTGGCGTCGATGTCTTTGGTCTGCCCGCTCGAGGAGATGAGCTGACCGTCCTTGTCGACGAGATAGACGCATTTTGCGCTGGCCTCGCGCAAAAGCTTCTCGAGTATGGAGGTAATCTCCCGATACTCCTCTTCAAACATTATGAAAGAGCTTTGCGGCATAAAAGAACCTCTCCTTAGGGTTTGCTGCGTATTGTAAGGATAGCGGCAGGGGAAGTCCCCTGATGCCGGCGACGGCGATCTTCAAAGATGCTACAGGCGCCTGCCGTCAAGGTCCAGGAGCCTCTGCCATTCGAGGTCAACACGGGCCTGGAACTTCTCCAGCAGGTGCTGATTCTCCGGCTTAAAAAGATGTTTGAACCTGCCCTGGGGTTTTAGCCAGTCGGCTAACGGCTTTTTCTCTTTGGGCTTATAGGTTATCTTCAGTATCCCGTTTTCAATCTCATAAAGCGGCCAGTAGCACGTATCGACGGAAAGCTTCGCCCACTTTATCGAGTCCTCTGACTTGGTGTACCAGCCGAGCGGACACGGGGACATTACGTTAAGGAACGTCGGGCCGTTGATCTTAAGGGCCTTTTCCGCCTTCTTCGAAAGGTCGCCCCAGTTACTGGGGGACGCCTGCGCGGCGTAGGGGACGTTATGGGCCGCCACAATCCGGGTGAGGTCCTTCCTCCACTCCTGTTTACCAAGGATGACTTCTCCGGCGGGGGATGTCGTCGTGTTGGAAAAGAACGGGGTGGCGCTTGAGCGCTGAATCCCGGTATTCATGTAGGCTCCGTTGTCGTAACATACATAAAGGAAATTATGGCCCCTCTCGAGCGCGCCGGAAAGGGCCTGAAGCCCTATATCGTAAGTTCCTCCATCGCCGCCGAAGGCGATGAATTTTATGTCTTTGTCCGCTGGTATCCTGCCCCTCTTTTTAAGCGCCCTGTATGCGGTCTCAACGCCGCTTATCGTAGCCGCGGCGTTTTCGAAGGCCGAGTGTATCCAGGGGATCCTCCATGACGTGTACGGGTATATCGATGTGCCAACCTCAAGGCACCCGGTGGATGTGGTGGCAACCACGGGGCCGTTGGCGGCCCTTAATACAAGCCTCACGATCGGCGGTATGCCGCACCCGGCGCATAATCTGTGGCCGCCTGACAAAAGCTCGTTCTGCTTAGAAAGTTCTTTTAGCGTTGCCATATGTTTTTAACCTCTTAAAACCCGCGCATGGGTTTTTATTTTATTCCCTATAAAGTTATGTACTTCTGCAGGGTCTCAACCTTGCCTGTCGCGGTAATCTTAAAGAGTTCCTCGAAGACCGCGGCAGCGTCCTTTACCTTATAATCCCTTCCGCCGAGGCCGTAGATCCTGCTTACGACCTTCGGGCGGTCGGGAAGGTCATAGAGGGCGGAACGCACTTCATTAAAGAGCGGGCCGCCGAAAGCGTTCATCGAATCCACGCGGTCGAGTATCGCTACCGCCTTTACATTCTTAAGGGCATCGGCTATCTCTTTAAACGGGAAGGGCCTGAATATCCTCGGCCGAAGTATCCCTGCCTTCTTCCCCTGTTTTCTGAGCTCATCAACGGCGACCTTGGTGGTCCCGGCCGCTGAATTCAGAATAACTATCGCCACCTCTGCGTCATCGAGCCTGTAGGTTTCCATGAGGCCGTAGGTTCTGCCGAATTTCCTGCCGAATTCGTTGCCGACCTCTATCGCCACGTCCTTCGCGCGGGCGATAGCCTGCGACTGCTGGTGCTTGAACTCGATGTATGTATCCTGGAGCGTCATCGCGCCGTAAGTTATCGGGTTATCCGTATCCAGAAGATGATGCTTGGGCCTGTATTCCCCTACGAACTGCCTGACCTCGGCGTCATCGAGAAGCGAGATGTTTTCGATGGCGTGGCTTGTTATGAAGCCGTCCATGCAGACCATGATCGGAAGGAGCACCTTTTCGTTCTCGGCGATCCTCACGGCCTGTATAAGATTATCGTACGCTTCCTGTACCGTCTCGGAATAAAGCTGGACCCAGCCGGAGTCCCTCGCGCCCATCGAATCGGAATGGTCGCAGTGTATATTTATGGGGGCGGAAAGGGCCCTGTTTACGTTAGTAAGCACAATCGGGAACCTCATGCCTGAAGCTATGTAAAGCATCTCCCACATGAGGGCGAGGCCCTGCGAGGAAGTCGCCGTCATTACCCTGGCGCCGGCCGCGGCCGCTCCTATGCAGGCGCTCATCGCGGAATGTTCGCTCTCAACGGTTATAAGCTCCGTATCGACCGCGCCGTCAGCGACATAACTTGAAAAATCCTCTATTATAGCCGTAGACGGGGTTATGGGATAGGCCGGGCATACGTCCGGGTTTATCTGCTTCATGGCGTAAGCTATGGCCGTATTCCCCGTAAGCCCCGTCTGACCTTTTGTCATTGTAATCGCCATTAGTCCGCCTCCTCTTCCATTGTAATCGCTTTAACCTTGTCGGGGCACTCAACGGCGCAGATGCCGCAGCCCTTGCAGTGTTCCATGTCGAACCCTATCATCTTGCCGTCCTGCGTTATTACCGCGGAATCCGGGCACATGACCCAGCAGATAAGGCAATTGGTGCATTTCCCGGCATCAAGCACGGGCCTTAACTTCCTCCACCCGCCGGTTGAATAATCATGGGCTGTTCCGCCCTTCGTTATGACCCCCCCGAGAGGGAGCTCTTTTTTATTTTCCATACTATTCCCCTTTCACCTCCTGAAAACCCCTGTTCATGGCAGTGACATTGCCTTCTATTACCTTGGGGCTGAATTTCTTCGCGTAGTTCTCCTTGAAGTTGTCGATAAGGGCTTCGATGGCGATAAAGCCGGTTGCCTTTACCAGTGCCCCGAGCATCGGCGTATTGGGCATCTGCCTTCCGATGGTCTCAAGGGATATCTTTGAGGCGTCGAGCGTATAGACTTTCGCCTTCTTCCCATCGATCCCCAGTAGAGTGCGCATCTCCTTCGGGGTCTTATGCGTATTTACTATAAAGATCGCGTCCTCGGGCGTTCCTTCGGTTACGCCCACTACGCCTATTAATGTCGGGTCCGCTATGAGCACATACTTCGGTTCGGTCACCTGGCAATGAAGCCTTATAGGCTCGTTCGAAATTCGGTTGTACGCCCGGACAGGCGCGCCCATCCTCTCGGGGCCGAATTCAGGAAAGGCCTGAACGTATTTGCCCGACATCAGGCAGGCTTCCGCGAGGACCTTGGCCGCCGTAACGACGCCCTGCTGGGCCCTTCCATGCCATCTGACTTCAATATAGCTTTCCATAACCCTTTTCCTTCTTTATATATTTTTTAATTCCTCGCGTGCTCGGTCATAAAACCGGCGCGATAGGCTTTAACCTAAGAAACTTCTTTCCTTCCATCCATGGCTCTGCCCAGCGTGGCGCCGTCCATGTATTCCACGTAACTGCCTACCGGGATCCCTGAAGCGATGCGCGTAAGCCTAAGGTTGTAGGGCTTCAGCAGCTTCGTAAGGTAAACGGCGGTAGCCTCGCCCTCCGCGTCAAAGCCCGTGGCCAGTATAGCCTCTTTAACGCCTTTTGCCTCTACCCTCGTTATAAGTTCCCTGATCCTCAGGTCATCCGGCCCGATGCCCTTAAGAGGCGCTAAATTCCCGTGGAGGATATGGTACCTCCCCCTGTATCCGCCCATGCCTTCGAGGGCCATCATGTCCTTATAATCCGAGACAACGCATACGATTCCGCCGTCTCTGCCAGCGTCAGAGCAGATATAGCACGGGTCCGTGTCTGAAAAGGTCATGCAGACCGAGCACAGTTTTACCTTCTCTTCAAGATCAAGCAGGCATGCCGCAAGCTCATCCGCGTATCCCTTGTTCGAGTTAAGGACAAAGAGGGCAAGTCTCGAAGCTGACTTCTCGCCTATCCCCGGAAGCCTTGAGAACGCCTTTATCAGCCTGTCTATAGGCCCCGCGTAACGCATAACCTGTAAAACCCGTATATCACAAAAATCATCCGCCTTTGAAAAGGCGTCCGGTTAAAAGAGTCCGCCAAGTCCGCCGGGGAGGTTTAACCCGAGCCCGGCCGTCAACTTCGCCATTTCCTCTGAGACCATCTGTTTTGACCGCCTGATCCCTTCGTTTACGGCGGCCGTAATAAGGTCCTGTAACATATCGACATCCTTAGAGTCAATGACAGAGGGGTCTATCCTTATGGAGACGACCTCCTGATTCCCGTTAACCGTCGCTGTGACCATCCCCCCGCCTGAAGACGTCTCGCAGGTCTTTGAAGAAAGCTCTTTTTGCATCTCCGCCATCTTCTCCTGCATCTTCTGCGCCTGCCTCATTATGTTTCCCAGCTGTTTAGACATTCGTCCTCCTGCGGTCCTCTACGACCCTGCCCCCCAATATTCGAAGGGCGTCTTTAATAAGGTCGCCGTCATCGCCTTTTTTTCCCTTTGGATCCGTTGTTGCCGCCTTCTTTATATCAATCTTTACGCGCCTTTTAAAAAACTCCGCGCCTGAACTCTCGAGAAAATCCTTTTTAAGCCTTAGAAGCGCCTCAGAATCCTTCCCGGCGGTAATATTAATAATGTCTCCATCCATCGATATTTCGACGGAAGCAAGCGCCATGGCAAGGACATCGCTTCTTTTACTAATATAATCCATAAAGCCTTCTGCCCCCGGCCTCCCTTCAGGAACGGCCGCCGCTGCGGGGTCTTCCGCCCTCTGCGATTCTCTTGGCCCGGTCTCCGCCCTCTGCGCCGCCGTCGCGGGCTGTGAAACATCTTTGCCGGCCTTCTCGGCCATCCCCCGAACAGGCGTTGGTGCCGCCTTTAAACCCTTCTCGCCGTTCCCTTCATGCCCTTCAAGACGCCCTTTAAGCCCCTCAAGCCTTGCGATAAGCTCCGGGAGAGGGCTGAGTTCCTCAAAGTGCGAGGCCTTTAAAACCGCCATCTCAAAGGAATATCTGGGGAAAGCGCTCCTTGAGACCTCTTCGTAACCTCTGGATACGATGCTAAAGAGCATCTGAAGCCTTTCAACTCCGACGCCCTCCGCGGTCTTCTGCAATCGTTCGAGTTCACTGTCGGGAAGGTCCAGGAGTGCGGGTTCTTTCGTGATTTTTACGACCATGAGATCTCTAATATGTTCAAGCAGGTCGCCGCAGGCTCTCTTTAAATCATACCCAAAATTATATATCTTTTCAACAATATTCAGACACTCTTTTCCGTCCTTCGCCACTATGGCTTCCGACAGTTCATAGATTACCGACCTGTCCATGAGACCGAGGGCTTCCGTGACATGGGAATCCGTCACATCCCCTCCGGCAAACGCCACTACCTGGTCAAGGAGGCTCTGCGCGTCCCTGAGGCTCCCGTCGGCTTCCCTTGAGATCGTGAAAAGGGCCTTCTCCTCAAACTTTATACCTTCCCCGGTCACTATCTTTTTAAGGTGATCCTGGATATCGCGGAAAGGGATCCGTTTGAAATCAAAGCGCTGGCACCTGGAAAGGATCGTGAGCGGGATTTTATGCGCCTCGGTCGTGGCGAATATGAAAACAGCGTGCGGCGGCGGCTCTTCGAGCGTTTTTAAAAGCGCGTTAAAGGCCGGGGTGGAGAGCATATGGACTTCATCGATTATGTATATCCTGTACTTCCCCTGGCTCGGCACATACCTGACGCTTTCCGTAAGTTCCCTCACGTTCTCCACGCCGTTATTTGACGCCCCGTCTATTTCAAGGACATCTATCGATGACCCGTTTGTTATGGATTTGCACGAGTCGCAGACATTGCATGGGGAAGGCGTGGGGCCTTTGGCGCAGTTAAGGCTCTTCGCGAGTATCCGCGCCGCGGTGGTCTTGCCGACGCCTCTGGGGCCTGAGAAAAGATACGCGTGGGCGACCCTGCCCGAAGATACGGCGTTTTTAAGGGTCCTTGTCACATGCGTCTGGCCGACTATCTCTTCAAAGAGACTCGGCCTCCATTTTCTGGCTATCACGAGGTAAGAGGACATCTTCGGATGGTTCCTTTATATCTTGCGGGCGCTATTGATAGCTAGGCGCCCTTGCGGCACATGGGTTCGATTGCTACCGTTGCTTCCTTCCGGACCTGGCGGGATTTACAACCTGCCATTGCGCAAGACCCAGCTATCAATAGCGCCCGCAAGGGTTTAAAAAGCGGCATAAACACCTTCGGACGGGTTCGAATCCCTTCCAGCGCTACTGCTGATACTGGCGGAGAGAGAGGGATTCGAACCCTCGGTACATTTTATTGTACATACGATTTCCAGTCGTACCCCTTCGGCCGCTCGGGCATCTCTCCAATTTAAGAAATTAAACTTTTACCCTTAATATCATGGCGGAGAGAGAGGGATTTGAACCCCCGGTTCCGTAAAACGGAACAACTGATTTCGAGTCAGCCCCCTTCAGCCTCTCGGGCATCTCTCCGATAGTTCCTGACCGTAGTGACCTTCGCGAGGTTTACGGCATATTAATTTATAGCCCGCACGCCTCCCGATGGGATTTATAACTTAAACATATTTTATGTTTAATGTCAAAAGCTTTAACCTGTTTTTCCATAAGTCCCCAAGCCTTTCCCGAAAGCGGCCTTAAGGGCCGGAAATGTTAAAGGCCCCTCATAAAAAGGGGCCTTTAAGGTAAGAAAAATACCGCTAAAATTAGCGGTGTCGCCTATTTCGCGACACCGGGTTTTTCCGCCCCCGGCGCCACAAGAGATAAGCGTATCCTCTCGTTATTGTATGAGTTAAACTCGGGGAAGAACTTGAATACCCACCCCCTGGCAACGGTCTTATCGCCTTCCACAAGTTCAACGAGCACGGCCGGGTTCTTCGGCTCGTTCGACCGCGACTCGATGTGATTTTCAACTATCGAGTAGTCCGGGACAAAAGCCTCGACCTTCAGCTTGAGCCCGCTCTTCTTGAGAGGCACTATTTCTCCGACCTTAAGCGTCAGGACATCGGTAGTCTTTGAGGAACTGTCCGAAACTTCCATTTTCACTTCTTTCCACTTTGCCTTGACGTCTTCCTGGAGCGCAATTTCCTTCTGAGTCTTTATGTTCGTGTGCGACACCTTGCCCATATCCGCGGCCGGCTGCTCGCCGATCGCGGGATGTCCCTGAGGCAGCGCGCCGTGTTCAGCCGGAGCGCCCATCGGAGCGGCCTCCTGTTTCGCGCTCTCCTGCTGAGCTTTCTTCCCGCATCCTGTGGCGGCAAAAAGTATTACGCCCGCTATTATCAGGAAATAGCCGATAAAACCCTTTTTAATATCCATAAATATCCCTCCGGATTGAATTCAGTTTTTTAATATATCACGACCGGGGATTTATTAAAAGCATCTTTTTATGAGGCTGCTTCAGCCTCACGAAAAGAGCATTTAATGCGTGGAAAGCATAAATTGTAGTTATCTTTTTAATGAGTCCAACCAGCTTTTCTCAAGCTCGTCGTATGAGAGGTAAACGGCGGAATAGATCGCCTTATCGAGGGTTAATCCGCCGGAGAGACCAACGAGTATCCTCTTTACCGAACGGATCCCGAACTCCCTTATAATATAGCCTGTAACTGAAAGGCTTATTACGTACGCCTTCTCGGAGTCGGCTCCGCTCAGACCCATAAAAGACCCTTCAAGAGAACGCAATCTTATCCTGTTATTCTGCGACATCTCCTTAAGCCAGCCCGAGTACCCGGAGATGTCTCTACCCTCCTCGAACTGCGCTACCCCCTCATTCAACCATGTCGGGGCCCTTCCTCCCGAGAGCCTGTGCACAAGGGCATGGGTATATTCATGGAATATGGTATTTTCAAGGAGATCGGTTTTCTCCGTTATCCCTCCGGCCGGTATCTTTATCCGTCCGTCATAGATCGCCCCCGCCCATGAAGGGCTCCTTGTAATGTCCCTGAACTATTCTTTTTCATAAAGGAGCGCTTCTATTCTGTCGGCGGGGTAATAATCAAGGTCAGAGCCGACCTTTACGTAAGCTTCCTCCAAAAGAAGCGCGATGACCTGGGCGGTAACCGAGTTCTCTTCGCCCTCGAATTTGACGAGAAAATGGCCGCCCCCCGCTCTTCCCATGCCGGATTCCGCATCATATTCCGATTGGAGCTTTGCAAGAATCTCTTTCAAGGACGTATCCATGGGGTCGAGTTCAAGGGCCTTCCCGTAATAGAAGATCGCCTGAGCCGCATTAGGAGCGCTGTTCTCATTGCCAAGCCTGATATAAATGCTCTTAAGCTGTTTTTTTATTTCAGGCTCGGACGCATAAGGTTTAAGGGTCTCCAGGGCGCCGCTGATATCATTGAGCTTAACCTGCACATTGGCGAGGTTTTTAAAGTAATAGGGCTCTCTCGACAGTTCTATCGCCTCCACGAGAAAGTCCCTCGCCACGGTAAAATCTCCCTTATTATATTCATTGACCGCGGCGGCGTTTAAACTTTCGGCAAGCATGGATTTAAGTTGAGGTGAGCCGGGTGAATTCTTAAGGGCCTCTCTCAAGATGCCGATTCCTTTATTGAAATCACCGGCCCTTATGTAGCCGTAAGCTTCCTGCACCGGCCCTTGAGCATTCTCAACAGAAGCAGTGGTCGGTAAAGACATTCCCGTTACCGCTGATCCCGCGGTATTACCTTCCACGTTTTTGCTGATCGAGCTTTTGGCGGTTGGGCCGCCGGCTGGCTTTTTTAAGGAATCCGCGTTAAAAAAATAATAGATAGAGGCGAGTAAGACGAAAAGAATGAGAACGAGAAAGTAGAATCCGGCCCGTCCTTGCTCCTGGCAGAGGATTTTTGGAAATACTCCACATTGACCGCGGCAATGGATTGTCCTGTGAGTATTTCCTGTATGAATGGGAAAGGCTCCCGGCATCAGGCGTCCCAGCGCGCGAAATAGCCGAAGGTATCAGATAGGGCGTTAAAGCTTTTTCCTCATCTTCACAGCGCCCAATACGAGATTTGTTATGATAGATATGAAATATATCTCGTCTTCCTTGAATTCCCTTTTAACGATAGTCTGCGCGTTAAGCACCCCGAAGGGGTCTTCGCCTGAAAATATCGGATAGGAGTACATGGTCTTTATCTTGTACTGCTCTTCCTTTGTTTCGGGGAAATACCTGTAACGCGGGTCCTGTGAGATATCTCCGACGAGAATGGGCTTATGTTCCTTGACAGCCGAGCCTGTTATACCCTCCCCTATTTTAAGGCGGGCCTTGCCGACCGCCTCCTGCGCGAGCCCGTAAGTGGCCCTCAATACCAGGTACTCGCCGTCCCAGAGGTATATGGAGCAGATATCTACCCCAAGCCTTTTAGCCGTCTTTTCAGCCACCGCCTTAAGGACCTCATCAAGGTTATAGTCTGAAGATGCGAGCATGCTTATCTCTTCAAGGGTTATGATCTCTTTACGTTCCCTGTCGGCCCGCTGTGCCTCAAAAAAGAACCTCCCGCTGTCGTCGAAGGTTACGGGAAGGAGGCTCTCTCTTGAAAAATGGGGGTTTATGGCCCTGGTGGCGGATGGAGCGGTCCTGTACTCCGAGAAACCGCAGGTGCAGGAGAGCTTTATCTTATAGTCGTCCACACGAACGGACTTCATCTTTTTTCCGCATTTTCTGCACCTGATTATCGATTCCATGAAATCTCCGGTTTTATTGACCTCTTAGAACTGAACGTAAACATTAAACCAGCTTGTGAACCTACCCGCGCCAAGAGCGCGGGCAGGTCTTGGCCGACTTTACAATTTCCCCCTGTCTGAATTGAAGCTCCCCTCAGCTTTTCTTCGGGAAATTTTCCAAATGTAAGTTTTTTCAGAGTCCTTCATGGAGAGCCTGAAAATAGCGGCGTTTCGAGAAGGACGTTAAAAATATCCTTCATGGGGCGCCTGAAAAAGAGCGGCGGCTCGCGCCGAGCCCGGGCGATTGTTACGCCGTCCGTTCCGGCAAGGCAGTAGTTTAAACCCGCATGCAACGCTAAACAACCGCCGTGCGCAGCGCCCTTTAAAAATTCTATTCGCTCTTACAGCGTAGCTTTTCTTCGGGCATGGCGCTCGCTATGCATTTTCAGGCCCAGAACCGGGACTTTACCGCCGGGCCTACTCCCCCAGCGGCAGTTTGAGGCTCACGACATCCCCGCTTGTTCCAAGCGATGAAAGTTTCTCTCCGTCATAGGTTATATCTACGCCCCCGGCATTTCCTACCACAAGGTAAAAAGTATCGGCTGCCTTCCACACAACACGATTACCTTTCCTGAGTGTAGCGTCAAAAGGCTCTCCCCCGTCAATTTTTACCTTTATCCAGACGTCTTCCGTGGCGTTGATTACGAGGGTATGTTTCTTATCGGCGGGCTTCGCGTCAGCTGTCCCGGCGGCTGGGACTGAGGTGTTTTTCAAATTACCCGGCTCTTTCACCTTGGCGGCCGCCTGCCCCTCTATCTTTGCCTGCGGCGCTGGCGCGGCCTCCGGCTTAGGTATTGCGGTCTCGGAAGTTGCGCGTTTCAATGCTTCATTTTCCGGGACCCTTGCCTTATGTCTCGAATAAACGGAATAAAAGAGGATGATTATTAAGGCGACCCCGGCCAGGACCGCTATCCCTTTGGCGTTATTTAAAATTCTTGCCTCTCTGGACGTATCCTTCGATTCCATCCTGTTTAATGCGGGAGCGGGCCGTACCGGTTCCGCCTTGTCAGCCCTGTCGGATTTCTCCCGCATATACATTTCATAACGAAGGATCGCGTCGGTCTCATCAAGGCCGAGGCACTTACAGTACGCCCTTATGTAACCCTTCACAAAAGTCGGATGAGGGAGAGATTCGTAGTCGTCGGCTTCAAGCGCCGCAAGGCACTTTAATGGCACTCTTGTGGCTTCAAATATGTTTGTAAGCGAACTCCTTCTTAATTCCCTCTCCCTTTTAAGGTATTCTCCAGGACTTTCCATGTTTTAACCTCAAAAAAATTATTAACGCCCGGGTAAATGCCGGCTGGTCGAGACAGGTCTTGAACCCGCGATCCGCGCGGAGACAGGTTTAAAAGGAGACGTCAAAGTGAGCTCTGCTATTTATCACGGTTATTGCGTTTTCAAAACCGGTCCCGGCCGGGCCTGACCTATCTTAATATGTTTATATAGTCTTTCGCCGAATTTGCCCTGTCGCTTCCGGGCGACAGCTCCATGACCTTCTCAAACGCCTTCAGGGCGCCGGGGTTGTCTTTCTGCTTTATAAGCGCCAGTCCGAGGCTGTAGTAGGCATCCACATAATCCGGTGATGTTCTTATGGCCATTTCGTAAGCGCTTACAGAACCCTTTATATCATTCATCTTTTCATAGGTAAGCCCCATGTCGTAGTACGCGTTAGAGTAACCCTGATTTAATTCCACCGCTTTTCTAAAGCTCTCAAGAGAACTTTGATAATCCCCCTTGTTGTAAAAAGCCCATCCCATATTCAAGTACGCGAACTCAGGGGTTCTGTAGAATATGTTCTGGAGCGCGGCCTTTGATTCCGAGATGACATCATCCCACCTCCTCTCCACTATATAGACGGCGGAGAGGTTCACGTGGGCCTCTGACAACTTGGGGTCAAGGGCGATGGCCCTCTTCATTTCTTTGATCGCTTCATTGTTCATACCCTTGGCGAAGTAAGCAAGCCCCAGGGCGTTATGGTATGAGGGCTCTTCGGGGTAAATCTCTATGGCTGTCGTAAGCTCTTTAAGCGCTTCGATATAGTTCCTGTCGTTAAAGTACACTACGCCGAGCCTGTAGTGGATCCCTGAATCTTCTTTTTTCCGGGCAAGAGTCGCCCCGCAGGATACGCACCAGAGGAGTATCATAAATAGCAGCGTGCCGCTTAAAATCTTATTTGCACTCATAAAAATACCCCTCATTAATGCTCTTTTAGAGGTTCTTATTAAAAAGCGGAGGCCTTAGAACCGTCTGATTGTATCATATATCTTCAAAATGGGTCAACCGCTTAAACTCCGCGTATCTGTCGTTAATTTCCTTGAGGCTTAAGGAATTCAGCTTTGAGAGGCTAAAGGCCTCGACATTAAAGGACGCCATAACGCTTCCGAATATTATCGATCTTCGTATGTTCCCTTCGCTCAGGTTGCCGGTACTAGCCAGATATCCCATAACCCCCCCGGCGAAAGAGTCTCCCGCGCCTGTCGGATCGAATATGTTTTCAAGGGGGTACGCCGGCGCCGAAAATACAGACCCCCCGTTAAACATTATCGCCCCGTATTCCCCCCGTTTAATTATAAGGACCCTGGGGCCTTCTTTCATTATAACCCTGGCCGCTTTTACAAGGCTCGCCTCTCCGGCGAATTCCCGCGCCTCCGCCTCGTTTATCACGAATATCTCGACGCGTTTAAGGAGTTTCCTCAGGGCCTCGGGCTTGCCTTCTATCCAGAAGTTCATCGTATCACAGGCCACAAGTTTCGGTTTTCTGACCTGTTCAAGGACCTTCAACTGAAGCTCCGGGTCGATATTCGCGAGGAAGACATAGGGGGCATCCCTGTACCTCTCGGGTATCTCAGGGTTAAAGGCGCTGAATACGTTCAGGTGGGTCTCCAGGGTATGGGCCTGGTTAAGGTCGTAATCGTAGCGGCCCTTCCACCTGAAGGTCTTTCCCGGGACCTTTTTCAACCCCTCAACGTCTATACCCCGGTTCTTCAGGCTCTCCACATGCTCATCGGGGAAATCCGTTCCTACAACCGCCACAAGACTTACGTCGGTGAAATAACTGGCGGATGTGGAAAAATAGGTGGCGGACCCGCCGAGCACCTCGTCAGCCTTTCCGAAAGGCGTCTCCACCGAATCAAAAGCCACTGAACCGACTACAAGAATACCCATATCTGCGCTCCTCAAACCATTTTAACCCATTTAAAAATTTTTTCCGAGAATCAGGGAGAGGTCTTTTTTGGTCTTCTCCGGGATGGATTTCCTATCCGTAATGACGGCGTATTTAAGCGCGCTGGCGCACTTGCACCCGCGGTTTTCCGGGATCGAAGGCACGGCGTTTTTTATTATCTCCCTGGCCATCGCCACATTCGCCTTTAGAGTCTCGAGTATCATGTCCACCGTGACAGACTCCTCGGTCTCGTGCCAGCAGTCATAGTCAGTCGACAGGGCGACCGTTGAGTAGCATATCTCAGCCTCCCGCGCGAGCTTGGCCTCCGGTATGTTTGTCATTCCTATGACGTCCACTCCCCATGTCCTGTATATCTTCGATTCGGCCCTTGTCGAAAACTGCGGGCCGTCGATGCAAATATATGTCCCTCCCATATGGACCGTGGCGCCGGCCTTTACAGCGGCCTTATAAAGGACCATGTTTAGATCCGCGCATACGGGGTCTGCGAACTCCACATGCCCGACTATTCCGTCGCCGAAAAAACTGTTGGCTCTATTCTTCGTGCGGTCGAAAAACTGGTCCACGATCACCATATGGCCGGGCTTTATCTTTTCCTTCATGCTGCCGACGGCGGAAACGGATATTATCCATTCGGCCCCGAGTTTTTTCATGCCGTATATGTTAGCCCTGTAGTTCACCTCCGAAGGTAAAAGCCTGTGTCCCCTGCCGTGCCTGGGGAGGAATACGAGCATCGTGTCGCCGAGGACCCCCGTAACGTATTCATCGGACGGGTCTCCAAAGGGGGTCTTCACTTTAACCGACTTCACCTCGCTAAGGCCTTCCATATCATAAAGCCCGCTCCCGCCGATAACACCGACCGCTTTCATCCGCATTACTCCTTTTGACCTGATTTTTTAAAAGTTCGACAAATCGTGCCTGAAACCATGGGAAAACTTTAACGGTATTTCTTATCATTACGGAAGTTCACGGTCAATTCTTTTTTAAACACGCGTTCCCCTCGGATTTTAAACCTTCCCGCGGGTTTTCCCCGGAATACCGCCCTTTGAGCTGTCCGCATGCCGCCAGGATGTCTCCGCCTTTACTGGCCCTCACGAAAACGTTATAGTCCGAGTCGACGAGTATCTTATGGAAGGCCGAAACCCTTTCGTTACCGGGGCTCTCGTACCTGTCTCCCGGGAATTCGTTAAAAGGGATCAGATTGATCTTACAGTGTATTCCCCTCAAGAGCTTCGCGAGCCTCTTCGCGTCCTCGGGAGAGTCGTTAACGTTTTTCAGCATGACGTACTCTATGGTTATGTGTTTCTTGCCGTGCAGCGGATAAGACCTCAAAGCGGAGATGAGCTCCTCAACAGGATATTTTTTATTTATGGGCATTATGCGGCTTCTCACGTCATCGGTTGCCGCGTTGAGCGAGACCGCGAGATTGACCCTGCTATCCATGCCGAGCCTTCTTATCCCGGGCACAAGCCCCGAAGTCGAGACGGTAACCTTATTATGAGAGATCCCGAAGCCCTTGCCGTCCGTAAGGACCTGGATAAACCTTAAGACGTTATCGTAATTCGCGAGGGGTTCGCCCATGCCCATGAGGACTATGTTGGTTATCCTCTCCCCTTCCTCAAGAATGCCATGCGCGGCAAAGACCTGTCCCGCCAGTTCCGAAAGGCTTAAATTCCGCGTAAAACCGGTCATCCCCGTCATGCAGAAGCGGCAACCCGAGGGCGCAGCCAACCTGCGTGGAGACGCACAGGGTAAGCCTGCCGGTCTCGGGTATCAGGACGGATTCTATCCTTGAGCCGTCCTCAAGGGCTGAGAGGAACTTTCTCGTCCCGTCGGAGGATCTTTTTACGTCAAGTACGGTTATTCCTCCGATGTAGAACTCCTCTTTAAGCCTTTCCCGCAGGGCCTTCGGGGTATCGGTCATGGAATCGATATCAGGGGCGTCCCTGTGGAATATCCATCCGAAGAGCTGCCCGGCCCTGTAAGGTTTTTCTCCGAGCTCCTTTACCATAAGCAGGAGATCATCGTATGTGAAGTCCCTCAAGTTTTTCATAATTGAAGGCCGGGGAAAATTAAAGATTTTTAGGGGGGTCTTGAGAAAAGCCTTTAAATAAAATCCTATAAATTCCGCAAACCGCGGTTAACCGGTTGATTACAGTTCCGCCTTCGACACCAGCCAGTAGACGACGCCCAGCACGCCTACAGCGGCGACAAGGGTCAACCGCGCCTCTACGGCCTCATGTGATAGCGTTGTTATCAATATCTCCCTAATTATCGACACGAGCGCCACGTTTAAAAATACTCTTATGGCGAATTTGCCTCCCCTTAACTGCTTTATCTCCGTATCCATCAGCTCTATCACGACCCATAGCATGAGAAGGCTTCCAAGGGTGCTCAGCAAGCCCTTTTCTATGTTGCCGTCCAATATATGGTACATGTCATAGCCAAAAAGCCCTGTGACGATAAACCCGAGGACAACGAGGCCGAGGACCAGGATGAGGTTTAGACCGTATGCGAATCTGTTCGCTAACAGTATAAGGTAGGACTCGACCCTCTGCGACAGGAAAAATTTTTTTTCTTCTTCTATGTACGAACTGGTAAATATGTCCAGGTTTATATCAAGTATCTTCTCCGCCGACCTTTCGAGGTCAACCAGTTCCTCCGGGTTTTTAATCTCATCCTGGAGTTTATCCTGTATGAAGAGCTTCACGAAGTGAAAGGCCGCGTTAACGTAATGGGCGTGGAGGTTTATCCTTACGTGGACCATCCCGACCTTTTCAAGCCCCATAAGGTAATGGTGCCCGTAATCGCCGTTAAAGAGGTCCATGAACCATATCTTGAGGGCGCCCTGGTGCCTCTTTATAGTAGCCTCGTCCTTCAGAAAAAGATGCGCCTCTTCGAAGTCCTTCACATAATCGTAGAACTCCGCCACGAAGTCCTCGCGATACTTCTCCATAAGGGGCTTAAGCCGCGTGAGGTTCTTCGCGTCGTCTACGGTAAAACCGTAGTGCGCTTTTATTTTCTCGATGGTTTCCATGCCGTAAATCTACCTGAAGATCTCCAGTCCATTAAAAAAATACGGGATTTCAAAAGCCGCGCTCGAAGGCCCGTCCGAGCCGTGGACTATATTGGCCTCTATCGAATCCGCGAGGTCTTTTCTGATGGTGCCGGGGGCGGCGTTTTTCGGGTCTGTAGCGCCCATAAGGTCCCTTACTTTTTTTATGGCGTTATCTCCGGCGAGCACAATCAGCACCACCGGGCCCGAGGAGATGAAGGCCGTGAGGCTTTCGAAGAAAGGCCTGCTTTTGTGCACCGCGTAAAAGCCTTCAGCCTCTTTTTTTGTAAGGCTCGCCATCTTGAGCCCCGCCACCTTAAGCCCGTTTTTCTCAAACCGCCCTATAACATCCCCTATGACATTTTTCCTTACCCCGTCCGGCTTGACTATCGAGAGAGTTCTTTCCTGCATTTTCCCTATTCCCCTCCACAGGCATATTATATGGCTTGTATTCGAGTGGCGTATTTTTGACCCGCAACCTGCGGGTCTCTTTCAGACCGCTCAACCGCCTCCGTAACCGCTTGTAGCGACCCCGCCTTCGACTATAACCGGGACAACGCGGCCTCCGCCGCTTATTTTAAGCATCTTCTCCATATTCCAGGGAGAAGCCTTTACGTTTATGTACTCTACCTCATACCCCTTTTTAGCGTAGTCCTCACGGGCCGCTCTCGTGTAGGGTCAGGTATCCTTCCCGTAAATTATAACCTTCTCGCGCATGTAACCCCCCTTTCTTATAACAAGGATTTATTTACGAAAACATGATATATATTAATTATAATTAGATATTTTGATTTTTAATACTACACTTAAGAAGCTGAAAAAACAAGAGTTATCTATGTTTCGCGACCCCTGCCCTTTTGCAGTATTTAAAAAGCCTGCAGCGGCCGCAAAAGGGCGAAACAGGCTTGCAGATATTCTGGCCAAAGGTCACAAGGAGGTCGTTTAATATTATCCAGTACTTTTTGTCGAGTTTTTCCCTTAAAGCGAACTCGGTCTCAAAAGGCGTCTTTGCCGAGATGAACCCCCACCTGTTTACGATCCTGTGCACATGGGTGTCGACGCATACGCCGGGTTTTCCGAAGCCAATGGTAACGACAAGGTTGGCTGTTTTTCTCCCCACCCCCTTGAATTTAAGGAGTTCATCTATCGAGTCCGGGACATTTGATCCATAGTCTTTAACAAGCCTCTCGGAGATATCCTTTATCACGCCCGCCTTGACCCTGTAGAAACCGACGCCGTAGATCGTCTTTTCTATTTCGCTTTTTTTTAAACGGGACATTCCTTCCGGGGTTGAGGCCTTTTGAAATAATCTTATCGAGGCCTCCCTGGTCATTGAATCCCTGGTCCTCAAGCTCAGGATACAGGAGACGAGGACCTTAAAAGGATCTTTTTTCGCCGATACCTCGGTTACATAAGGCGTCTTGAACCTGGAGACATCTTCCTTGAGTATCGCTATTACCCCTGGTATATCCGCTGAACGCATGCTGTCCTTTCCCAAAATAATATAAAAAAACAGGGGCGGCTCGGAAAGAGCCGCCCCTGTCTATCTGATGATATTTCCGTCCTTCATGAGGCCCGACCTACATCATCCCTTCCATTCCGCCCATCCCGCCCATCCCGCCGGGGGGCATACCCATCGGTTTTTCTTCTCTCGGTTTCTCAGCGATCATCGCTTCGGTCGTGAGCATGAGGGAAGATATGGATGACGCGTTCTGCAGGGCGATCCTCGACACCTTGGTCGGGTCGATTACGCCGGCCTTCACCAGGTCTTCATAGGTTTCCGTGGCGGCGTTAAAGCCGAAGGCGCCCGTTCCGTTCTTTACCTTGTCCACCACGATCGAACCCTCTACCCCCGCGTTGGCCGAGATCTGACGGAGAGGTTCTTCAAGGGCCCTTTTCACGAGTTTCACGCCGAACATCTGGTCGCCTTCGAGCTTAAGCTTATCAAGGGCGCCGAGCGTCCTGATGTACGCTACCCCGCCGCCCGGCACAACCCCTTCCTCAACGGCGGCCCTTGTCGCGTGGAGCGCGTCTTCCACCCTCGCCTTTTTTTCCTTCATCTCGGTTTCGGTCGCGGCTCCGACATTTATAACGGCGACCCCTCCGGCGAGCTTGGCGAGCCTTTCCTGGAGTTTTTCCTTGTCATAATCAGAGGTGGTCTCTTCGATCTGCGCCCTTATCTGCTTGATCCGGGCTTCGATGTCGTCTTTCTTTCCCGCGCCGTCGATTATAGTCGTATTTTCCTTGTCAATGACTATCCTCTTGGCTTTCCCGAGGTCCTTTACGTCGACCGTCTCAAGCTTTATGCCGAGTTCCTCGGCTATAAGCTTTCCTCCGGTCAGTACGGCGATATCATCGAGCATCGACTTACGCCTGTCCCCGAAGCCCGGCGCCTTTACGGCCGAGGCCTGAAGCGTCCCCCTGAGCTTATTCACAACGAGGGTGGCGAGGGCCTCTCCTTCCACATCTTCGGCCACGATAAGAAGGGGTCTCCCCATCTTGGCGATCTTCTCAAGGAGCGGGAGGAGGTCCCTCATGTTTGAGATCTTCTTCTCATGGATAAGGATATAAGCGTCTTCAAGGATGCACTCCATCCTTTCGGCGTCCGTCACGAAATAGGGGGAGAGGTAGCCCCTGTCGAACTGCATGCCTTCGACCACATCAAGCTTTGTCTCCATCCCCTTAGCCTCTTCGACCGTAATGACGCCTTCCTTGCCGACCTTCTCCATCGCTTCCGCGATTATCTCGCCTATCGTGGTATCTCCGTTAGCGGAGATGGTCCCGACCTGGGCGATCTCTTTTTTCTCCTTCACCGGCTTTGAAAGCTTCTTCAATTCCCCTATGGCGACTTCAACCGCCTTTTCGATGCCCCTCTTAAGGTCCATGGGGTTGTGCCCGGCGGCGACAAGCTTGCTGCCTTCCCTGAATATCGCCTGGGCTAATACCGTGGCTGTCGTGGTGCCGTCGCCGGCAACGTCAGAGGTTTTGCTCGCCACCTCTT
This sequence comes from uncultured delta proteobacterium, assembly GCA_963727865.1. GTDB lineage: Bacteria > Desulfobacterota > GWC2-55-46 > GWC2-55-46 > GWC2-55-46 > CAVSHY01. Next base: position 72,138 of record CAVSHY010000011.1, read on the forward strand.
TAACCATCTGCGCGCCCATGTTCTCGAACCTGTTTTCAAGCTCGATCTCCTTCGCTACCGTAACGCCGTCCTTTGTTATAGTGGGAGAGCCGTAGCTCTTTTCTATAACGACGTTTCTTCCCCTGGGCCCTAAAGTCACTTTTACGGCGTCCGCCAGCGTATTGACGCCTTTCAATATATAATTCCTGGCATTTTGGCTAAAAGCCAGCTCTTTTGCAGCCATTTGAATACCTCCTTGGAAAATTGTTGGATTTGGTTGATGACTTCTTTCGACTGTGGTTTGAAACTTATTTCTCAATGACGCCGAGGATATCTTCTTCCTTCATTATGAGGAATTCCTCGCCTTCGAGCTTGATTTCCGCGCCGGCGTACTTGCTGAATATTACCTTGTCGTTTACCTTTACATCAAGGGGGTGCAATTTGCCGTCCTCATCTTTCCTGCCGTGCCCTACCGCGATAACCTTGCCCTCCGCCGGAGCTTCCTTGGCGGAATCAGGGATAATGATCCCCCCCTTTGTTTTTTCTTCTTCAGTAAATCTTTTCACAATGACTCTGTCATGAAGCGGTTTAATCTTCATATCTTTCCTCCTCCTTATAATTTTTGTTATTAGCTCGGAAGTTCAATTACCCGCCTCCGCGGGTAATCAGTATCCTTTTTTCATAAACAGAACATTTTGTTTCTTAAATATATGGTCAGTTTTTCACTTTGTCAAGCTAATTTTAGCACTCTCCCTCTATGAGTGCTAAAATTTTCGAATAATAGCGGATTTTTAAAAAAAACGACCCGCGCACTATTTATTATCCAGGCTAATGAGAGACATTTATATA
>CAVSHY010000012.1:0-16068 GCA_963727865.1 uncultured delta proteobacterium
CGGAGTTAGGGTTTAACATTACCGGGATCGCGGCCTTTCCATATTCTTGGGACAAACGGACTTAAAACCCGGGAATACATCAAAAGAAAATCGGCTTCCAGGCGAGATATCCAAAAAGTTCGTATTCATCGTTATTAACATGCTATATATGGCGACGGTATAAAATCAACCATTAAAGAAAAAAACTCTGAATATAGAACCAGGGAAACAAAATTCAGAGGCTCAAAAGGGCGACCATATTTTTCAATTATATATCCGATGCTTAAACCACTTCAAGGAATGTTTTGCGCGGGTTCAAAGTATTTTTTCTTTGAAAAGCTATTGAAGGAGGGGTAAAATTATTTTTATTCAGGTATGAGGGAGGGATTTTGCATGATAAAAGAAGGCGACTACGCCGCCGATTTCAAGCTCCCGGGCATAGACGAAGGCGGAGAGAAAAGAGAGTTTACCCTGAGCGACTTCAAAGGGAAAAGGGTAGTCCTCTATTTCTACCCCAAGGACAATACCCACGGATGCACTCAGGAGGCGTGCGAATTCAGGGATAATATGGCAAGGCTTACGCATCTGGGGATAATGGGTAATTAAGACTGTGAAAGAAACAGTACGCAGAAAGAGCACCCGGGTCTTGCGATTTCTTTAAGCTTTCCGTACAAATCGTCCGAAACGCCGGATCTCCTTTGCGGGTCTCCCGATATATTCCAGTTTATTTTATTATACGGTCCTTTTTTGTTGGAACGATGTTTTTTTTGTGTTAAAAAGTTTAATGCGCGGCATCGAAGAACCGCGTCCGTCGAATATATTAACAGGAGGGGATAAGAATGGAATTGATAGACCTGAATGCAAGAGCAGGTTTTGCGCCGGAGTTTATGCCGAGGATACTGCGAGTGAAGCCGAATTATAAGGTGCCGCTCATATGCATGGAGCCGGGCCAGGAAATCCAGCCTCACGCGAGCGGCCTGGGCATATTCTATATAGTAAGCGGCAGGGGCATTATGACGGTGGAAGGGAAGGAGATGGAGGTCAAGGCGGGTAATATGATCTTCGTGGAGCAGGGAGAGGTCCGGGGGATAAAGGCGACAACGGAGAGACTGACGGCTTTTGCGGTAAATATAACAGGCTGACACGAAACCCTTTGCGAGCAACCTGTTAAATAAGAAGGGTGGGGGACAGCTTTGCTACCCCCCTTCTTTATTTATATATCTTAGGAGTTATGAATTGGGGAGTTCTGAATTGAGCCGGAACAATTTATTATTTCTGATGTGACGCTTTATATTAGTGCTTTCCAGGAGGCGATAAAAAGACGGCTCGATAAAAGAAAACTAAGCGACTTTGGAAGGGCCCGTCAGGATAACCCGGCCGGGCCCTTCCAAATTTTATTACTTCGCCGGAAGAGCCTTCAAATACCCGACTAACGACTTAATATCATCGTCAGCCATGGTTTTCTGCGCGGGCATGCCGATGGCGAACTGCTTGTAATGCTTTGCGGCTCCTTCACGGCCGTTTTTGATAACCGCGGCGATCTGGTCAGGAGTGCTCGTTTTTATAAACTCATTTCCCTTGTGAGCCGGCGCCATGGCGGTTCCAGCGCCCTCCACGCCGTGGCATGGTGAGCATTTTGATTTGTACAGCGCCGCGACATCACCCGCAAAGGCTGACCCGGTGAAAAGCGTGAAGCTCAAAGCTAAGACCCCCATCCCGATAATTCTCTTCATAACTCCTCCTTTGAAATTATTTTGGATGCTTATTGTAAGCCTATCCTGGAAAAAAAGCAAGTCCTGTGCCAGGATGAAACTATTTAATTTTTAAGGATTTTTAATTTTTCGAGCAAAATACTTAACCCTTTTGCGTTAATATTTGACGAATTGGTGTATAAAATCGAGGTATGGCTGACGCTAAAATATTTAAAAGACCTCAAAAAATGTAAGGTATTGATACGAGTGCCTTGTCAGAAGATAAAAAGCTGATTACGGACTCTTCCATCCCTCCCGGCCGCCCCGCCTTATCCATAAAAAACTTGACAGCGGCCATTTTTTGGCGCATCATACCTATGAAAATGATTATCATTATCATGAAAGGCGCCTGATGCGAAGAATCCGATTCTTGATACTGCTCCCCTTGATCCTCTGTTTTTTCCCGTTTGTATCGAGCGCGAGGGCAGGGGAAGACCCTTCCGGGATAGAAAAAGAGATACACTCGAACCTCGAGAACTCTTACAGAAGCTACGCGGCCGGAGATAAGGACAATGCGCTTACGTCAGCGCAGCAGGCATATAACATAAACTTTGAGGGCGAGGGGCTCGAGTCGGCCATAGCAGCGCGGTCGCCGGCGAAGATGGCCGAGATCGAGAACCTCTTTGTGAAGATAACCGAAGAAATAGGTTCCGGAAGTCCGCCCCAGGCCGTAAGGGCCGACATCGACGAGCTTTATGGCAAACTCAACCTCCAGGTGCTGACGCTTGGGCAGGAAAAGGGCCAGGGAGGGATAGCGCTCCTTATAAACGCCCTTATAGTCATCTTAAGGGAAGGATTCGAGGCGATACTGATCATAAGCGCCCTTTCGGCCTATCTCGTCAAGATAGGCCGAAAGGAGCAGGTAAGGACGATATACGCCGGCAGCGGCATCGCCCTCGCCGCAAGCCTTGTGGTCGCCGTGCTCTTCCATCTCTTTTTCTCCGCCTCAGGCGTAAGTAAATCCACCCTTGAGGGCGTCACCCTCATGACCGCCACCGTTGTTCTTTTTTACGTGAGCTACTGGCTTATCGGCAAGGTCCATGTCGTCAAATGGCAGAAGTATATAAAATCAAAGGTAGATGGCGCGCTGGACGCGGGTAATGTCTATACGCTCGGGTTTGCCGCCTTCCTCGCTGTATTCAGGGAAGGAGCCGAGACGGTCCTTTTCTATCAGGCTCTTTATTCTTCGGCGGGCGGAGGGGCAAGCTATATCCTGGGCGGCTTCAGCATCGGAGTCGTCATATTAACCGGCATATTCCTGGCCTTCCGTTACGGGGCGGTTAAGATCCCCCTTGCGCCTTTCTTCGCCGTTACAAGCACTCTTCTATATTACCTCGCGTTCACCTTCGCGGGCAAAGGGGTCACTGGAGCTTCAGGAAGCCGGCCTCGTCTCCACGACGCCCGTAAAAATCATCCCGGCGGTAAGTTTTATCGGGTTATACCCGAGCCTGGAGGGCATATCGGTACAGCTCCTCATGGTGCTCGCCATGCTTGTGGCCGTGGTCTGGAGCTTTCTTCTTAAGCCGTACCTGGAAAGGGAAAAAAGGCTCAGGGAGATCGTCCATATCGCTTCCGACATAACAGGGCTTCATGACACCCTTCAGCACATAACGCAGCACGCGATGCTTTGCCACGAACTCTCCTCAGAAAGGGAGGGGGCGGAGGTCGAAGAGATAAGGGGACATCTCAAGGAGATAGACTCCAAGGCCCACGAGGTCATGGATCATTTGAATAAACTCGAGACCGCGCTCTCGGACGTCTTCGAGGATATGGAACTCTCCCTCAAGAAAAAGGGCTGAGGATAAATATCTGAATTTCGGCCCGGGGCGGCGGGGGGGGGTGTTTTCATCCTTCGTTAGAATCGAAAAAATCAAAGGGGTCAGATTGAAGGCTAACACCCTTTTTATACCTGCCGGCTCTTCTAAAAATATGCTAAACTCTAAGAGTCTATCTTATATAAATTCTAAATAAAAAACTAAGGTCTAAAAACTTTATGAAACGCATTAAATGGCAGGTTGCCGCGGGAGGCGCCCTCGTGGCGCTATCCGCGGCTTTCTATCTCATCCATTACGCGATATTCAAAGACGCTCATTACATATTTTCCTACCTCTTAACGGACCTCGCCTTTCTCCCCGTCGAGGTCTTGCTTGTTACCCTCATAATCCACCGCCTGCTCTCGATGAGGGAGACAAGGGAAAGGCTCGAGAAGATCAATATGGTCATAGGCGTCTTTTTCAGCGAGGTAGGCACTGACCTCCTGACATTCTTCTCCAAACATGACCCTAACCTGGAGAAAATAAGGAAGGACCTTATTATAGGCCAGAAAGAAAAAGAGCGTGAATTGAGCGAACTCGCCAAAACCCTTATGAGCTATGAGTACATAGTCGACATCCAAAATATTAACCTGGAAGAACTGCGGGCTTACCTCGCGGGTAAAAGGGATCTGCTCCTGAGGCTCCTTGAAAACCCGATACTCCTGGAGCACGAGACCTTTACGGACCTCCTCTGGGCGGTACATCACCTGATAGAGGAGCTGGTCCACAGGGAGGACTTTGCTAAACTGCCCGAAACTGACCTTTTTCACCTGAGGGGGGACATAAAAAGGGCGTATACAACCCTTGTAATCGAGTGGCTCGCTTATATGAATCATCTTAAGGGAAACTACCCCTATCTATTCTCTCTCGCCATAAGGCTTAACCCTTTTGACAAGAACGCTTCCCCTATAGTGAGGGACTGATACGAACGTAATAAATGTCTTTATACTGCGTTGTACCCCCCCTCCCCCCCGGAAAATCCTTGACGTACCGCAAAGAGTACGCCCGCGGTTTTCCTCGCCGTCCGCCTTATCTAAAGCCATTCCTTGCGTTCGTATGATGTAACTGTATTTATTACGTTTGTATCAGGAATTAGATGAATTCATCTTCTTAATGATCCGCCATCGGGCTCTTCTGATTCATATCTTCCATATCGCCATGATGCTCCGTGCCCGTTTCATCTCCGCCGAAGATCCCGTGGTGGCGCATGGGCGCTTTCGGCTTCGGAGCCGCCTTTACAGCGACCCCGTATTTGTAAACCATCAATCCCCCGAGGTCAGCCCCGAAGGCGATCGAGGTTATCATTATCAGAGCTATAACCAGGTAGAGGACCTGCCCTCTAATGGAGAATCTCCTGTTGACGCGTATACGCCATGCCGAAAGGATAACCCCCATTGTAAGGACAGCCACGCCGAAGTTCCGGTGTTTCAGAATAATGAGATGTTCTTCCTCGGTATGAGGCACAGTGCTCGCGGCCCACAGTCCCGCTGAAACAGCGGCCACGGCCCCCAGGGTTCCCAGATAGAGCATCCAGGTCGCCGCTATCCGCAGGTCTTCTTTTTTAAGGACAAAACCCAGCAATTCCATGATAAAGAAGGCGTTAAGGAGCGCGATAGGGAAGTGAACAATGATGGGATGGATATTTTCCATCTGGCTAACGCCCGGGAAAACCTTCATAAAAATATCTAACACTTTTTCGCTCCTTTCTGATTTTAATCGCCGGAGATTCTGAATTTATTGGCGGCAGTATTTAAAGTCTTCCTCTTTTTTTATGTTTTGTCAAGAAAAGCGGAGTATATTCCGGTTTCTGTACATGAGCCCTTCTGATAAAGCCGGGACGATTTATATAGGAAAAATCAGGGCCGTAATGCTAATATTGAAGCTCCCCGCAGCTTGCTGCGGGGAGCTTCCAAATGTAAGGAATTTTCAGAGTCCTTTATTGGGCGCCTTAAAAAGAGCGGCGTCTCGCGTAGGACTTTAAAAGTTCTATTCGCTCGCTTGACCCCGCTGCAAGCGGCGGGCAGGGCGCTCGCGTTGCATTTTCATACAAAGAAAGTAAGAAATAAACTTAAAAAAACATAAATTTAATTTTCAGGAACAGGCGCGGGTGTATAAGATATGGGGATAACGGTCTTTTTAATCATCGGCCCTGCGGCCGCCGGACTTATCGTATGGTTCCTGGCAAAGGCGCATTCCCAGTCCGCCCTCGCGAAAAAACTGCTTGAAATCGAGGGCAGAGGGAAGGGCGCCGAAGCGGTTATTAACGAGTTGAGGCAGCAGATCCAGCAGAAGAACTCCGAGATAAACCAGATTAGAAACGAACTTGATTCTGAAAGGCGAAACAGGGTCGAATCGTCGACAAGGCTCGAAGCCTCTCAAAAGAGCCTCGCCGAACAGAGGGAGCTTTTTGAGACCGTAAAAAAAGAGATGGCCGATACGTTTAACGCCCTTTCTTCAGCGGCGTTGAAAAATAGCGGGGAGGATTTCTTACGGCTCGCCTCTGAAAACCTCGGTAAGATCGTGGCCGAGACCAGGGGCAGGCTCGGGGAACATCAGACGGCGATAGACGGCATGATAAGGCCTCTCCATGAGACGCTCGGCAGGTACCGGGAAGAGCTGCGGGGGATGGAAGAAAGCAGGCACAAGGCGTACGGTGGCCTTACGGAACAGCTGAGGGCGCTCGCCTCAACGCACGAAAGCCTTCAAAAGGAGACATCCAACCTCGTTTCAGCCCTGAGAAAACCTCACGTGCGCGGCAGGTGGGGAGAGATGCAGTTAAGAAGGGTAGCGGAACTTTCCGGCATGTCCATGCACTGCGATTTTACGGAACAGGAGACCAGGGAGACCGAATCCGGCAGGATCAGGCCTGATATGGTAGTGCACCTCCCCATGGGTAGAAAAATAGTAGTAGACTCGAAGGTCCCCCTTGAGGCCTATCTTGACGCCGTCAATTTATCTCCAGAAGACGCCAGGATTAAAATGGCGAGACACAGTCAGCATATAAGGACGCACATCAACAAGCTCGCCTCAAAGGAGTACTGGACCCAGTTCGAGGAGTCCCCTGAATTCGTCATTCTTTTTATCCCCGGCGAGGCTTTTTTGAGCGCGGCCCTTGAAGTGGACGGGACTATTCTGGAAGACGGAATACAAAAAAAGGTTATTGTAGCGACCCCGACTACCTTCATAGCGCTCTTGAGGGCGATAGCCTACGGATGGCGCCAGGAAGAGGTCTCGAAGAACGCCGAGGAGATAAGCGCCCTTGGGAAAGAGCTTTATGAAAGGATAAGCACTCTCGCCGGGCACTTTGAAGAGCTGGGGGACTCTATCGGAAAGGCGGTTACAAATTACAACAGGGTTGTAGGCTCAATGGAGGCGCGGGTGCTGCCCTCCGTAAGAAGGTTTAAAGAACTCGGCGCCACAGGCGCCCCTGAAATCCCTCCTCTCGAACATGTGGACCAGACGCCAAGGGCCCTTGACGCTGATTTAAAAACCTGAGCTGACATAAAATATTTTGAGGCTCATTCTTTTTGGACTCCTCGACAGCGACCACCCATCCGGCTTCTTTGATATCTTCAAAAACCCTGCTAAACTTACAGTAAATTCAACCCCGCAGCAAGCTGCGGGGAGCTCGCGTTGCATTTTCAACCCTGCGGCTTTTCTTCGGGGGATCTTCGAAATGTAAGTTTTTTCAGAGTCCTTTATGGAGAACCTGAAAATAAGCGGCGTTTCGCGAAGGACGTTAAAAATATCCTTCATGGGGTTCCTGAAAAAGAGCGGCGTCTCGCGCAGGATTTTAAAAGTCCTATTCGCCCGCTCACCTATCAGGCTGTTGAAAAACAGTATTCTGGAGGAAACTTTCTGTAGAAAGGCTTCCCCCAGACCCCTTTCAAAGACTTTTAGCCGGAATTGAAAGTTTTTGGAGAGAGTTTGAGGTCCGTGCGGACAGCAATTTTTCACTCAAACGGATTGCCAGCTACATGCAATTTTGCTGCAACATATGCTAAACAGTTAGCCGTGCGCAGCACCTTTTTACAAAAAGGTTCTCTCAAAACATTTTTTCAACATCCTGATAGTGGCTGGAAGATCGTTTATTTAACGTCGAAAAAGAGGCTTGCATGAAAGAACCCTTCGGGAAACCCGGGCTTCCGCCCAACTGGTCACGCGCCTCAAAGCAGGGGGTAGGCACATCTTTTGGAGAAAAATCAAAGGTGTGGTTCACGATAGCGGATGGCGTTATTACGGAGGTCTACTATCCTACGGTTGACGCGGCGAACACAAGGGATATCCAGTTCCTGGTCACTGACGGAGAGACGTTTTTTGATGAGGAAAAAAAAGATACCTCCTCGTCCATAGAATACATCGACCCCAGGGCCCTCGCGTACAGGGTTACGAATACAGCAAAGAACGGCCGCTACAGGATTATAAAGAATATACTTACAGACCCGGATGGCCAATCGCTCGCAGTAAAGGTATATTTTGAGGCGCTGAAAGGCAAAACCGCTGACTATCACCTTTACCTTCTCTTCGCCCCGCATATCAAGAACATGGGGTACCGGAATTCAGGCAGGGTCGGGTCATACAGAGGACACGATTTCCTGATCGCGTGGAGGGCGGATATCACGGCGGCCCTGACGGCCGATATTCCCTTCAAAAAGATGTCCGTGGGATATTCGGGCGCCTCCGACGGATGGCAGGACTTGAAGAAAAACCTGAAGATGGACTGGACGTTTGAAAGGGCCGAGGACGGGAATGTCGCTTTGACCGCTGAGCTTGATTTATCAAAGAAGAGTGAATTTACGGCAGTTTTGTCTTTCGGGCCCAATGAAACCGCGGCTTTGATGGAAGCTCTCTCCACCGTGGGGAGAGGATACGACATAATAGAAAAAGAATATGTAAAAGGCTGGAGAGAGTACCACGCCGGGCTTAATGACCTGAGCGCGCAGAGCCTGGATAAAGGCAGGCTCTACCGGGTAAGCGCCATGGTGTTGAAGGCGCATGAGGATAAGACGCATAAAGGGATTATAGCCTCTTTATCTGTCCCATGGGGTGTGGCGAGAGGGGACGGGGAATCCGGAGGGTACCATCTGATCTGGTCGAGGGACCTCGTAAAAGCGGCCTTCGCGTTCATGGCGATGGGGGTCATGGAGACCGCCGTGGGGATACTTGGTTTTCTCGCCAGGACGCAGAGGGCTGACGGCTCCTGGCCGCAGAACATGTGGCTTGACGGCCGCCCGTACTGGCATGGGGTCCAGCTCGACGAGGTCGCCTTCCCGATAATACTCGCCTGGAGACTTAAAAAAATGGGCGCGCTTAAAGAGGATTTTTACCTGATGGTTAAAAAGGCGGCGGAATATCTGGTTAAAGAGGGGCCTGTAACTGAACAGGACAGATGGGAGGAAAATAGCGGTTTTTCGCCATCCACTCTCGCCGCGGAGGTATCGGCCCTTGTTTGCGCTGCCACGTGGGCCGGGGAAGAAGGGGATGAGAAAGAGTCCAGATATCTTTTTGAGACCGCCGATTACTGGGCCACAAGCATCGAGGACTGGACGTTTTCCGAGTGCGACTGCCTTTCGGAAGAAGACACGGGGCATTTTCTGAGGATTGTTTCAAAGCCTCCCGAGGCGCTTTCCCGCACAGAGGAGCTCTGCCACATGGAGGTGTTCATAAAGCCCGCCGGAACGGTCCATCATCAGGGGCAGGTAATAGACGGCGGGTTCCTTGAGCTTGTAAGATACGGGGTGAGGGCCCATGATGACAGCCATATCACAAAAACACTCAAACTGGTCGATAGCCTCCTCAGGAAGGAGATGCCGTGGGGCCCGCTCTTCTACCGTTATAACGGCGACGGCTACGGAGAGAAGGAAGACGGCTCGCCTTTTGACGGAACGGGGGTAGGAAGGCCCTGGCCCCTCCTCTCCGGCGAGAGGGGCATGTACGAAGCCCTTGGCCGCGGCAACCCCGACCCCTACATAAAGGCCATGGAGGGGGCCGCCAACGAAGGCGGCATCCTTCCCGAGCAGGTCTGGGACGCGCCGGATATCCCGGAGAAGGGATTATTCTACGGCAAAGGCACGGGTTCGGCCGCGCCTCTTATGTGGGCGCACGCGGAATATATTAAGCTCCTTCGCACGAAGGCGGACCTCAAAGGGTGCGACATAATCCCAGAGGTGCATGAACGATACGCGCAAAAGAATACCACCCTGAAGTTGACATCATGGAAGAAAAAAAAGCAGATAAGATTCGCCCCGGCTTCATATATCATAAGGATAGTGGGCGTAGCCCCGGGGGTCGTCCTGTGGACTATTGACGGCTGGAATACAAAAAAGGAAGAACCTCTCATGGACGCAGGTTTCGGCCTCTACGCCGTTTATTTCAAGGCGGATAACTTCGAGCCATCGAGCAGGCTGACATTCACTTTCCGCTATGAATACGAAGGGTGGGAAGGGACCGATTACGAGATAAGCATCGTTTAATCGCGCATCATCATTTTTAAATTTCATTCTGTAGATATTAAAAATTCTATCAGGATATCAAAAAGATGCAAAAAAAATCCCTGATAAACAGGCCGAAGCGGATCCTCCGCCATTACTCCGCTGTTGCGTTATTGGGCTATTATTGAAATTTTTCCGGGGTATGGTATACTTCTTTTATTCCACTTGAAAATGCAACGCGAGCGCCCTGCCCGCTGCTTGCAGCGGGGTCAAGCGAGCGAATAGAATTTTTAACGTCCTACGCGAGACGCCGCTCTTTTTCAGGAACCCCATGAAGGATATTCTTAACGTCCTACGCGAGACGCCGCTTATTTTCAGGTTCTCCATAAAGGACTCTGAAAGAGCTTCCAACCGCATCCCGGTCTGACCCGTATTATTTTTAAATTAATCCAGGTTATTGAGGTACAGGCGCTCTCCATTCTTGAGATTTACCATAGGTCGGGATTGAATGTTTAAGAGAAAAAATGCTTAAGACGCTTGTTATGATGAAAAAAGAGATGGCACCGGTTACGGCGCTCCTCGGCGGCGAGATAGACGTGTTTGACTGGAAAGAGCCGCTTTTACAGAAAGTTGCCGGAAACCATTACGATCTCATTCTGCTGGAAGACGGGACCGGACTTCTGCGGGAGATCAAGGCCGCGGACCCGAGGGCAGAGGTGGTTCTTATCGGAGGAGCCGCTAACGGCGCGGTTGAAGCCGTAAGGCTTGGCGCGTCCGCATGTTTTCCTGATCCTGTGGACCTCAAGTGCCTCAAAAAAACCATAGACAGCATAAGTGATTTTGTCGATATGCGCCGCGAAACAGCGCTTCTGGAGAAGCAGCTTTATGAAAAATATACATTCGCCGGGGTCGTGGGCAGGAACCCGCAGATGCTTGAGATTTTTAACTTCTTAAGGCGTATAGCGCCTTACTTCAAGACCGTAACCATTATCGGAGAGACCGGCGGCGGGAAAGAAGAGATAGCGAAGGCGCTCCACGCGATCAGCCCTGTCGCTAAAAGCCCTTTTATCGCCTGTAACTGCGGCGGGCTCGTTGAAACCCTTATTGAATCGGAATTTTTTGGCCATAAAAAGGGCTCCTTTACCGGAGCGGTTATCGACAAGACCGGCATTTTTGAGGCAGCCGATGACGGGATAGTATTCCTCGACGAGATCGGGGACCTTCCTCTTTCATTCCAGCCGCATCTTCTGAGGGTTTTACAGAACGGAGAGTTCAGGCCGCTCGGGAGCAATAAGCTTTTAAAGGCGAAGTGCAGGATCATAGCCGCGACCAACAAAGACCTCGCGCTGGAAGTGAAGGGAGGGAGGTTCAGGGAGGACCTTTTTTTCAGGCTCACGCCTTTAACGATCCGCACGCCCCCGCTCCGCGAAAGAAAAGACGACATAGCGCTCCTTTCGAGATTTTTGCTTGACAGGTTTTGCCGCAGGGCCGGGAAAAAGATATCGGGGATCTCACGGCCAGTTCAGGCCGCCTTGATGTCTTACGACTGGCCGGGTAATGTAAGAGAGCTCGAAAATGTCATAGAGCAGGCCGCGATACTGACTCAGGAATCTTTCTTAAGGCTCGAAGACCTTCCCGGGTATTTACGGGAGATGCGCCACGGAGAACCCGGGGCGGTAAAAACCCTCGGCGAACAGATAAAAACTTATATCGAGACGATACTCAGGCAATGTAACGGCAACCGTACGAACGCCGCGAAGGCCTTGGGCATAAGCAGAAGAGCGCTTCTCAGGAAAATGATCACATATTCCATACAATAGCCCGCTAAAAACGCCCACCACCCGATAAACATATTTCTTATCCTCCAAGCCCGTCAAACTGAGCGAAATCCAAGGTTTTTTTAATTATTTCTTTTTTTCAGCTGATTTTCATAAACGCCAAAACCGCCCACCATTCCCTGACCGTAAAGCAGACCCGTTAAATTTTTCTTATATTTCAAGATGTTAGCGTCGGCCATACACATGGCATGGTTCATGCACAATATTAATATAGAAGATATTAATGAGCGTAATTAATAATAGATATTTAGTTGGCCGAACCACAAAGCCGAAAGCTGTAAAGGAGGCGAAGATGAAAAAGATAATAGATATAGCCGTTACTGTCCTAACGTTTCTAACGATCGCGTCCTCTTACGCCGGCGCCAAAGACCGCGCGAGCGTAAGAGAAAGTCTTTTATCCAGCGGCGCCATAACGCGCCTATATTCAGTGGATGAAGATTATACATTTATAATAGGCGAACTTCCTCTTATGGATAATGGGGCCGGAGACGGGTTTACCGTCGTGAACAGGTACAATTCCGGTGAATTCAGCGCCTATATGATTAAACATGCCCCGGAACCCCTCCTCTATAAGAGTCCCGTGATCCCCGCGAAGAGCGAGATAGGCTTTCCTGAGGGCGTGATGAACCTTCAGGGGGAGCCGTTAAACGTGGAAAAAACCGGTTATAGCGCGCTCGATCTGTTTGAGCATATGAATATCCTCTGTCGAATTAATAACGGGACACCCGCTTTTGTGATCACCAAAAGATACGGTAATTTTAAAAGGTTAACCAGGGTCGGCGCAGCGGAGGCTTTCAATTACATCCTGCTCTCTGAAAATACCGGAGACGCCTGGCTTATGACCTGCGAAGGCGGGAAAAAGTTTATCGTGGAGAAGAACTACCGTTTTCTCAACGGAGGGGCTGATGTGGCTGACATTCGTCCGGGCACGGGCCTTGACGGGGTGAGTTATGTAGAGAATACAGCGGCCGCGGGAGACCTTTTCGCCGCGTCTTCGCCAAAAGAGATCGATCCCAATGAAGAGACCGCGTTCCTGGAAGAGATGGCGCTGGAGGTCGCGGGGATGAAGATGAACTTTGTAAAACCCCATAACGGGACAAGATACTCCGGCGCCTACGCCGGTAACGGCGGTTGCTCCCAGGTTTCCATAAAACGTACGGAAGACCTCAGGGACGACGGTACGATGGCGAGGGTCTACGACTTCAACGTATGCTATGACAAAGTGGCGTTTACGGGAGAAAGGGTCATAAAAGGGCTTCCGGGTACGGCGAAAGGTATTTCCATAAGCCCCCGGCAGCAACCTGCTCGCGGCAGGGAAAGACATTAACTGAACTCAAAAGCGCCTGATATCATTTGAAAAAATGGTTAAAGGGGTTATCAAAGAAAATGGATAACCCCTTTATTTTTATCCTTGACAACGCGGCATTTACCCGCAATACTTGATTAAAATAAGGTTTGCCGCATATGAGCATAAAAAAGACCTTATAAAAAAAACTTTCAGGAGGTGCCCGTGATGTTTAGTAAGAAGAGATTATTCGTAATTTTGCTGGCCGCGGCTTTTTTAGTATCAGGCTATGCTTTGGACGCGTACGCCAAGGCAAGGATTCAGCTTCCGCCCCAGGATAAAATAACCGCGTCCCCTGAGAATATGAAGGAAATCGAGGCGATGTATGACGGGTTCGAGGACGCCCTTGCGAAAAAGGATATCGACGCGATAATGAGCTTTTATGCCGCGGACTATGATTACCAGCATGCCAACAGTCCGCAATTGAGGTACTTATGGTCGGAGCAGCTGGCTAAATTTGACGCCATTTATTCTGTACATAACTTCAGCGAAATAAATGTTCAAGGAACTGAGGCGGCCATTGTTTGCACAGGCGTACTTTTCGGGCTGCCAAAAGGCGCTACAGATTACGTGGTCCTGGACAGCTGGCAGACTCAACCGCACTTTCTTACCAAAAAGTCCGGCGCATGGAAAATAGCCGGCGGCGCGACTCATTGGGTAACGGAAAAAAAGGTTCTTCCGGGTAAGAAGAAAAAGGAGACCTTCTCCTTACAGTTCCACCCGTTTTTCTAAGAGCTAAAATATTTATCGGCTACTCAAGGGACAGGGCCCGCGCCCTGTCCTTTTTTCTCTCCTAACGCGTTAGTGCGATCTTTTTTATAATTTAAGAAGCCGCATAAGGCCCCCTTTCTAATTCTCCTTTAATCTTTGTTATGTATAATGAAAGCCGCCAAAGGGTAAAACCCTGCTAACAATCGAAAAATAACCCTGCAATTTGGCGAGATTTTTATTGTGTAAGACCGATTGTGTATTCCATTCGCAATCGGAAGGATGTTTGTTACTAAATAGATAAAAGTTTACTATTAAGGCCGGCATCAGAAATAATGCCGGTAAAACCCAGGAGGAGAGATGATGAAAGCAAAGTTTTTAGGAAAGATTGTTATGGCGGCGGCAATTTCGGTATTTGCGGGGGCGACCTTTTTACCGGGACGAGTACAGGCCGAGACGAACAAAGCCGGCGTCGATAAGTACGCGGTTTCCAGGTTGAAGGCGGTTGAAGCAAATTATCTCGCAAGTTTGCGTCTGGAAGCGCTTCAGACGAAAAACGCCGCAAAGCTTAAAGAAGCCGGTTCCGCAAACTCATGGATGAGAAGGGTTAACGCGGATGAAGTCAACATGGCCACAAACAGGCATGAAAAAAAGAAGCAGAACGCTATTAACATGAATGGCAGGCCGTATTACTGCTCCGGTAAAGGATCCGAGTTGACTTTAACGCTGAACCCTTCCATACGCTTTGCGAAAGACCCTCTAACCAATAGAAGAATTGACAAATCAGAGGCTGTTATTTACGCCGACGCCTCCGGCAGGGCATATTACTTCGAATCAGAGGACACCTATAAAGGCTTTATAGGTGTCGCCAACATAGAAAAAGAACCAGGGTATAAGAACTAAGTAAATCCTGTAAGCTAAAAATAAAAAGCCCCGGCATATCGCGGGGGCTTTTTATATCCCCTTTATCTAAAGGCCCGTTAGCAAAGGTTCGAAGCCTGTCTTCAGGGCAGCACGGTTACAGTAAGCGTATCAGAATACAGACCGGCGGATAAGTCCTGCCCCGCCGGGATACTCCCGTATGCTGTAAAGGTCGCCGGAAAATTCCTTCTAACGCGTTGATTTACATTGAAAGTGCCTGCCGTTCCGTTACCCCATATATTAAGCCTCGCGGCGTCAACGAACAGATTGTAATTCATCAGGTCCGGCCCCCCGGCTTTTTTCATCTGCCTTGGATTAAAAACGCCCGAATAAGTGCTTATGCTCAAATTAACGGTGACGTTTGTTGTGCTTGTGCATGTTATGGTGATAGACCCGGTTGAATTGTTGTTCGTCGCCTGAAAGACGTCATAAGCGCCGAAGTTTACCCCGATTGTGCTGGCCGTACACAGGGCATATGACTCACCGGCGGTAAAGACAAGGCATAATAAAATTATAGATTTATATGGTATCTTCACAGAAGAGGTCTCCGAGGTTTATGATAATGCTTTTGGCATCAGGGATTATAATATCAAAGGCGCAGGTTTTTTCCATATATGTTGTTTTAGCCCGGTATCTTCCCGGCTTTATATTCTCGAGATAAAATTCTCCGCCCCTCCCGGTGGGAAAGACGATCTCAACGCCGTCGACGGTCATTTTAACTTCATAGAACTCGACCCCCTTAATTTGCCCGCCGGACTTCGCCTTCAGGGAACCGGTTATGCCCTGAATCCAAGTCGCCTTAAACTCAATGACTGAGCCGCTCCTTAACGAGGGAGATACTGTTGTTTCAGTCTCTGAAATTGAGTAGTTTATAGGGATATTCTTGTTGCCGAGAGATATCTGGTTGTCGTAGTAAGAGTTCATGTTTGGAATAAACGTCTTGCCGGAAGAGTCTGTTTCACCCACCTCCTGATTGTTATTATAGACTTTAACTCCGCTTAAATTTCCTACTTTAACGAGCCCGAAGCTGTCGGCTACGGGCTGGGTTATCCCCGCCGCGCCGCTTACATAAACAATCCCGCCAGCGGCGGTGAATTCATACAAATTGCCGGTATCGGTCTTATTATTCAGCCGTCCCATGTATTCCCCTGTATATATCCCGTAAGGAGAGGTATATTGCAGGAACGGGTCGATCGTGTAATCGGTCCCGCTCTGAGAAGCGTCCCTCGTAAGGGTCGCCCTGTAGCCGAGCCCCTCTTTAAAAGGCGGGTTTTGCTGCAT
>CAVSHY010000013.1:0-13555 GCA_963727865.1 uncultured delta proteobacterium
GTCCTCGGGTACGCCGGCAAGGACTTTGATATGCCCATAGCCGTTTTAAGCTGCCTGTCGCTTGGCATGGCCGTTGACTTCGCCATACATTTCATAAGCAGGTTCAAGCAGAGAGTGGCCGAAGCCTGCAAAGAGGGAAAAACCTTCAATGAGGGACTTATAAAAGAAGCGCTCCTCTGGACAGCCGATAGGCCTGGCAAGGGCATAATGCGCAACGCCCTTCTCTTTGCCGCGGCTTTTTCCATAATGCTCTTCGCGCCGCTTACGCCTTACATTACAGTCGGGGCTTTCATAATGAGCATGATGACCCTGAGCGCCCTCATGACCATCGTCTTCCTTCCGGCTCTCATAATATTGCTCAGGGGCTGGCTTTTTAAGGGCAAAGACCCTTCGGAGATTAAAGGGCTTGCGCCTTTTTGACGACCTGGACCTTTTCCGTATCCGATAATATCCCGTCTGATTCCGGGTAGAGGATATGCTCTTCCTTCATATTGTGGTCCCCGAGGATGTTCGTTAGGGCGTATGTCGAGTCGGAGACGGTCTTGGAGTCTTTGGCGTCCGTGCCCTTGAGTATCTTATCGAGGGTCTCTTTTATCTCCGTATGTTCCATCCGCATGACAAAGGTCGGGCCGCTGTCGTGCATACCGGTCTTTTCCTCAAATACGGGGAAGAGGACCTCTTCCTCGGTCTGAATGTGCCTTCTGAGGCCGAGGTTGAATTCCCTGAAATCCCTTGAGGCGTCCTCCCATCTGCCCGCCTTTACCGCCTCCTGAAACCTGTTCATTATATCGTCGAGCCTTCTATGGTCAGTCTGGAGATATTCGGTCACGGTCCTCCGCGGGTCGGGAGTTTTTCTCCTGACTATCGCGACCCTCCACGCCTGTGGCCCCTGTTCAAGAGGCCACCAGTCAAATTCGCCGTCGTGCTCGTTCTGAAACTGATATAATAAAGGTTTCGGGTCGTGGTCGTTTACGAGAATAAAGTATTCCCCGGGCTGAAGGCTTTTGAAGGCGCCGAATATCTTCGGATGCCTCTCCTTCGGGATCATCTCTCTGACATCGAGTATCGTTCCCATAGTCTTTTCCATTTCCTCCTTATAATTTAAATCTTATAATTTTTTCTTGATGCCGCAACTTCCTGATTATTTTGCATTATTTCTATAATAAATAGATATGATAAAAGTCAACAGGCCTTTTAAGGGTTTAACGCAAATCCCGGCTGTGCAAAGATAAGGGGCCGCGGTTAAACCGCGGCCCCTTATTTATACTATAGGTCCGTTCATTAAGCGGAAGAAAAGCTAAGCCGCTGGAGGCTCAAGCTTTTTTATGCGCATGGCGCTAAGTATCATCTTTTCGTAGAAAGGCTCGCTGACGCCTTTTTTCATCTTCCTTATGAAGTACTTTTCATAGGCGACCTTCGCGAGATGCACCCATTTGCCCTTCTTCGACCAGGTGACGTTCCGGGGAGGTATCTGCGGCATGGCGACGAAGGCTATCCCCGTATCACCCATGTCGGCGAGGCAAATGGCGTTCCATGAGGCCCTTGTTGAGACCTCCTCTCCCCTGATGGCGGAGGCTATATTATGGACTGCGGCGGAGACCATGGATTCTATCATGTAACCGGTCTTTGGCACCCCGGTCGGCACCGGGGTTGCTTCCAGCGGGGCGATAGCTATGCAGACTCCGACAGAATAGATGTTTTTAAACTTCGGAGACCTCTGGAACCCGTCGACTATAACAAAACCCCTTGGGTTACAGAGCCCTTCCACCTGCGCCACGGCGTCAACCCCTTTAAAGGCCGGGATTATCATCGAGTACTTGTAAGGGATCTCCTTTTCGCCCTCGTTCAGCGTTTCTATGACTATCCTATCCTTTTCCACGCGTTTGATCCTGGAGTTTATATGCCAGTTTATGTGCTTTTCCCTGAGCTCATGCTCAAGGAGGGCCTTTGAGTCGCCTACCCCGGCAAGGCCCATATGCCCGATATAGGGTTCAGGCGTAATAAAGGTCATCGGTATTTTTTTCCGTATCCGCCTTTTCCGGAGGTCTGAGTCGAGAATGAAACTGAACTCGTAGGCAGGCCCGAAGCATGAAGCGCCCTGCGCGGCGCCTACCACTATGGGGCCAGGGTCATCAACGAACTTGAGGTACTGCTCATAAGCCTTCTCGGCGTGGTCGACGGTACAGATGGACCAAGTATTCCGCTCCGGTCCGAGGCCCTCGATCTCATCGAAGGCGAGCTTCGCCCCTGTGGCTATTACAAGATAATCGTAAGGGACGACCGTGCCGTCGCCCGTTATGACCTCGTTTTTTTGAGGGTCTATCTTCCGCGCACCGCCCTCCGCGATGAAGTGGATCCCTCTTCTTTCAAGATAAGGCTTAAGCGGAAAGCTGATATCCTTTCTTTTCCTCCATCCAACGGCGACCCACGGGTTTGACGGGATAAAGTGAAAATCTTCGGTATTTGAAATAACCGTTACGCTGTGCTCTTTCCCGAGGGCGTCCTTCATCTCGTACGCCGCCGGAAGCCCCCCGGTAGAAGCCCCTATGATAACTACCTTTGCCATACTCCGCCTCTTTTCTAAATTGTGGATCGCTAAAAGACCAAAAGTCCCTTACTTATAAATAACGGTCTCCCGGCCTTCTTTTAATTGGCAAGTTTGGGGCGCCTCAAGCCGGTTAAAAAGAAATAACCGCCTTTTTGTCTTATTTTTTGATGCGCCTTGCGATCCTTTCCGTATCTTCAAGCTGCTCCATAAGGACGGACTTCATAAGGGCGCAGGCCTCTATTATCTTCGGGTTATTTATACGGTAGTAAATGTTCACGCCGGCCCGCCTTGAAGTCACTACCTTCCGCTGCCTTAAAATAGCCAGGTGCTGGGAGACGTTCGCCTTTGTAATCCCGAGTTTTTCAACAAGCTCCCCGACAGAGAGCTCGCCGTCCTTCAAGGTCGCTATAATCTCGAGCCTCTTGGGGTTCGCGAGCGTTTTACATATCTCCGCCTGGAGTTCAAAGACCTCTTTCCTCATATTTGCATTATTGCGAAATATTGAAACAAAGTCAAGTAAAAAGAAGAGGCTATTCTACTTACCGTAACCACTTCAATTGACAACTTTTCTTTCTCTGCTACGATTTAACAAGATTTAAAAGGCTTCTACAGGCAACAACCAAAAAAGGAGAATATGGATATGGAAAGAAAAGGCATGGTGACGTTTAAGTCAAACCCGGTGACGCTTATCGGCCAGGAGCTTAAACCCGGCAGCAAGGCCCCGGATTTTACGGTTCTGGATAAGGATTTAAAAGAGGCCACCCTGAAGGACTTCTCCGGCAAGGCAAAGCTCATAAGCGTGGCAGTTTCCCTTGACACTCCGGTATGCGACAGGCAGGCGCGGAAATTTAACGAGGAAGCCGCGAATCTTCCGGACGAGATAGCGGTCATGAATATCACCATGGACCTGCCTTTCGCCATAGGGAGGTTCTGCTCGACGGCCGGGATAGAAAGGATAAAGACCTTTTCAGATTACAGGGACGCCTCGTTTGGGATGGCTTACGGGGTGCTCATCAAGGAGTTCAGGCTGCTGGCCAGGGCGGTCTTCCTCGTGGACAGGGATAATATCATAAGGTATACGGAGATCGTGCCGGAGGTTACAGGCCAGGTCAATTTTGAAAAGGCGCTTACAGAGGCGCGGAGCTTACTGGCGAAACAGATTTAACGAGCCGCCGGGAAAGTATATTGAGAGAACCTCTTCGGGGAAAGGTTCCCTTAAAACTCCATTGATCAACACGTCAGGGCTTATAGTACATGAGTTCCCGGGCGTAAGGGGAGACGATGTAATTGAGCCTCTGGACCTCTTTGTACTTTAAAGGCAGGAAGCTTGAGGCTATATAGGCGTTTTCCTTGACATGGTCCACGGTATCGCACCCCACTACGCCTGTTGAGATGGGCTGCGACAGCGCGTAGCTGAAGAGGAGCTTTTTGGGGGCGTTAAAATTGCCTCTGAGATAGACCTTCATCCCCATCACCCCGATGTCCTTGGCGCCCGCTATCGGGACTATTTCTTCGAGGAAGCATTTGTAGTGCGGCTCAGCCGGGTTTACCGGTATAAGGACGGTATCGAAGTCGAATCTCTCAAGGCATTTTTTTATGATAGCGGGGTCGTGGTGGCCGGTTACCCCGATGAACCTCGTCAGCCCCTTTTCCTTCGCCTCGGCGAACGCGGCGATCGCCCCGCCGGGGGCGAAGATCCTCTCGATGTCATCCTCCGTTCTCACGTCATGGACCATCCAGAGGTCAAGGCGGTCTGTTTTCATCTCCTCAAGCGTCCTGTGGAGGTGCTCAAGGGCGCCTTTTTTGTCCCTGGCGTGGGATTTGCTGGCGAGAAAGATCTTATCCCTTCTCTCCTTCAGCGCGGCCCCGTAATAGGATTCGCTCCCCGAGTAGGCGTTCGCTGATTCGAAATAGTTTATACCGATGTCGATGGCGGCGTTTATGACCTCGACCGCCTCTTTTTCCCTGCCGTAAGACCTCAGGACCCCCTCGCCGCCGAGGCCGAGTATGGTCACGTCGACATTGGTCTTGCCGAGCCTTCTTTTCGGGATCGGCCTTTCTAAAGGTCTGTCAAAGGAATTTTCATTGGGCTGCGGCGCGTCAAAAGGGTTTTGCATGATGAGAAATGCTCTCCGGTCTTTGGCTTTTTAATATAATAACATAAAATGAATAAACATGGAAAGGAATGACGAAAATCAGGCAAAGTAAAAGGAACGATTACTCTTCCCCGCGCTTCAGGTAGAGCTTGCACTCCTCGCTCCCGATCCAGTCTATCTTCATCATGTTCGTAGCCCCCCTCATCCCGACCTTTGTCCCGGAGACGATGATTACGGTATCCCCCCAGTCGGCCATTCCGTAATTAAGCAGCGCGGCCTCGCCCCTGCAGATCATCTCGTCGGTATGCCCGCCGAATTCTATCATGAACGGCTTCACGCCCCAGACAAGGGATAACTTTCTCAAGGTCTTTTCGAGAGGCGTAAAGGCGACTATCGGCTGCGTGGGCCTCAATTTGGAGAGTATCCGCGCCGTATCCCCTGTCTGGGTGAAAACAACTATCGCCCTCGGGTTTACCTCGCTCCCCGCGGCGTTTGCCGCAAAGGCCACGGCCTGCGTGAAAGAGCCAGGGACAAACTTTTTTCTTCTCAGCGGATGTTTTTGCGCCATCGCCGCCTCTTCGGCCTCCCGAGCTATCTTTACCATCATTTTCACGGCCTCGACCGGGTATTTCCCCACCGCCGTCTCACCGGAGAGCATGAGCGCGTCCGTCCCGTCAAAGACCGCGTTCGCCACGTCGGACGCCTCCGCGCGCGTGGGCCTCGGATTATTTATCATCGATTCCAGCATCTGGGTGGCCGTTATGACGAGTTTGCCCGCTTCATTAGCCTTTGAGATTATCTTTTTCTGCAGGACCGGTATCTCTTCCGGGGAAAGCTCGACGCCAAGATCCCCCCTCGCGATCATCACGCCGTCCGATTCCTCGATAATGGAATCGAGGTTTGTAACCGCCTCAGCCTTTTCTATCTTGGAAATGACGGGTATGTCGCCGCCCCTTTCGTTTATCCGCTCTCTTACCTCGAAGACGTCCGCCGCTTTTCTTACGAAAGACATGGCTATGTAATCGACGCCGCGGGAGATCCCGAACTCTATGTCTTCAAGGTCTTTTTTTAAGAGGCACGGCGCGCTTATGTTGACCCCGGGGAGGTTTATCCCCTTATGTTCGCTTAAGACGCCGCCGTAGACGATATCGCAATAAATACTTTCGCCTGAAATATCGTCTACCCTGAGCTCTATAAGGCCGTCATCGATCAATATCCTGTCGCCCGGTTTTACATCCTTGTAGAGGTCTTTGTAAGTCGTTGAAATTACGCCCTCGCCTGCGGGGATATCCTCATGGGTTAAGGTTACCTTACCGTTTGTCTTCAGTTCCACGCTTCCGCCCCGGACGAGTCCTGTCCTTATCCTCGGCCCCTGGAGGTCAACGAGTATGGCCGCGGGGATCTCGAGTTTTTTAGACGCCTCCCGCACATTGGAAATAATCCCGTCATGCTCTTTGAGGGTTCCGTGAGAAAGGTTGAGCCTTACCACATTGACCCCCGCCAGAAGAAGCGCGGTAATGGTCTTTTCGGAGTTCGAGGCCGGCCCTAAAGTCGCTATTATTTTTGTCTTCCTGTTATCGACGGGTTTTGCCATTTTGTAAGTTTAGCAGATTTTTTAGTTTGCCGCCGCTTCCTTAAGTCACGCTTTTAGGCTACAATGCGCTCAGGCGGCTATTGTTGGAGTTAAAATGGGCTTCGGAGACTTTCAATTTTTAAGTAGCTGACGCTTCCCATAAACTACGTCAGGATTTTAAATGAATTTTGGGGATTTTCAACTTTTTTCCGTAAGCGACGGATCCTTCAGGCTCGACGGCGGGGCGATGTTCGGGGTTGTGCCCAGGATGATCTGGGAGAAGACGAACCCCGCGGATGAAAAAAACCGCATTATCCTCGGGCTTAACCCGCTCCTCATAAAGACCCCCGGCGCGAATATACTTGTTGACACAGGCATAGGCGGAAAAGGGGATGAAAAGTTTAACTCCACTTACGGTGTCAAGAGGAACCCGGCCCTCCACGATTCGCTTTTAAAGCTCGGCCTGAATGAAGATGACATAAATATAGTCATAAATACCCACCTCCATTTTGACCACGCCGGCGGAAATACTTTTATAAAAGACGGTAAAATACTGCCAACGTTCAGAAAAGCCAGGTATATCGTCCAGAGGGGCGAGTGGGAAGCCGCCACCAGCCCCAACGAAAGGACAAGGGCAAGCTATCATTCGATCGATTTTACCCCTGTTATGGAAGCGGGCCTCTTCGACCTCATAGAGGGAGACAGAGAGATAGCAAAAGGCGTATCCGTCTTCAGAACCTCAGGGCATAACAGGGACATTCAACTCGTAAGGGTCGAATCAAAGGGCAGGACCGCCGTATTCCTCGGCGATATCATACCAACGGTCTCGCATATTAAATACCCGTTTATCATGGGCTATGACCTTTTCCCCCTCGATACCCTCAAAATAAAAAAAGAACTCCTTGAAAGAGCCGCTAAAGAAAGGTGGCTCCTCGTCTTCGAACACGACCCGAACTCAACAATGGGCTATGTCACAATAAAGGACGATACCCCTGTTTTTGAGAAGATTTGAGCGCAATCTGTTAGAACCTAAAGCTAACCCCGAAGGAACTCAAAAGTAGAAGTATGTTGAGTGATATCACTACGCCGCCGCAGAGGTAGAGGAGCAGGTTTTCGGTCCTGCCGTTTGCGTACTCCCCCATTACCTTCCTGCTCCTCGTTAAAAGTATGAGGGGCATGACGGTGAGCGGGAGCTGTATGGAAAGCACGACCTGGCTCCAGATAAGCGCGCCATAGGTGTTTTTGAGCATCGTTATGATGAGTATCGCCGGGACAGCGGTAATGAGCACCCCGGCCCTGAACCAGGAGTTCCGGGGTTCGATCTCCTTCCCTAAAAAACCCGTAAAAACAGTCCCTCCAGCGAGGCAGGCGGTTATCGAAGAAGATACCCCCGCGCAGATAAGCGCTATGGCGAAGATAAACCTCGAAAGCTCTCCGGCAAGGGGTCTCAGGGTCTCGGCCGCCTGTTCTATGTCGGTAACGATAACATTGTGCCTGAAGAATACCGCGGCGGCCACGATAATCATGGCGCTGTTTATAAGCCACCCCGCCCCCATGGCGAAGATCGTATCGAGGAACTCGTACCTCAAGAGCTGCCGTTTACGCTTCGGGGTGGAAGCCGCCCAGTTCCTTTTCTGTATGACCTCTGAATGGAGGTACATGTTATGCGGCATGACTACGGCCCCGAGGACGCCCATGGCTATAAATATCTCGGAAGAATTGAGCTTCGGGATCACGCTTCCTTTTATAGCCTCCCCCAGAGCGGGTTTGACCATATACAGCTCCGCCAGATAACAGAACCCGATGATAGAGACGAAGGAGATTATAAGGTGCTCGATCTGTTCGTACTTCTGAACGGTTACAAGAGAAAGTATCACGGCCCCCGCTATGACGGCGGAGACGGCGAGCGGTATCCCAAAAAGTATAGTGAGCCCTATCGCGGCCCCGAGGAACTCCGCGAGGGCCGTGGCCACGCATGCCAGCATTATGGAACCCCCGAGTATAAAATTCGCCCACCCCGGAAACCAGACCCTGCAGGCCTCGGCGAGGCAGCTCCCTGTCACTATCCCAAGGTGGGCGGAGAGGTGCTGGAGCACTATAAGCATGAGGGTTGAAAGGAGAATTACCCAGAAGGAGCGAGTAGTTGAACTGTGAGCCAGCGGCGATATTCGTCGCCCAGTTACCCGGGTCGATAAACCCGACCGTAACGAGAAATCCTGGGCCGAGGTACCTCAGGAGTTCAAGGTTAAAGGGGAACCTCTTCGAAAGCCATCCTTTTATAAACTCTAATCTCATATGCTGTCGACGATATACGACCCTATGACAATGGAGGTGAACTCCTGAGAAGGGCTTATGGGCGAGCGTATAAGAAGCCTTTTCTTCCTGAAGTCGGCCCCTTCGATTATTCCCAGGGACATGTCTTCGTTAAGGGCGTCCCTGAACGAAACTATCCTCCCCTTAAGGCCTGTTCTGACGGATTGCCGCGTGAACTCAACTCCGGTATTATCGAGGGATACCTCAATGACTCTCGATGAGGCAAAGTACCCCCTGAACCTCTCCGTCCTCCATTCGGCCCTTTTAATCCGGCTCTTTGACTTTACTTTATCCGGGACGGGAATGCTACGGATAATATGCCTTTTCTGAAATCTCAGGGGGTCGAGTATGTGCGATAGTTCGTTCTCCCTTTCAAGCCCGATTATTATATCGGGGCGGAGGATGTCGATCTTATAGCGCTTAAGCGCCCTGCCGGCAGGCTCTTCGATAAGTCCCGTGGTATCCACTATTAGCTTATCGCATGCCCGTAAGGCCCTGTCAGCAAGTTTCCTTGCGCCGACTATAGAAGGGAGGAGGTTGCCGGGCGGGCTGAGGGCTCCCGTAAAATAAAACCCTTCTTCCTCTACTCCGGTTAATCCCTTAAACCCTTCCCTGGCCACGCCCCATGAAACGGTCGTAGGGACGCCTATGCGGGACTGGCCCATGTCAAGGTCAACTACGGCCGTTCGTTTATGGCTGGAAAGAAACGCTGCGAGACCCTCCACGAGAGTGGTCTTTCCGGTATCTGAACCGCCGATGACCATTATGAGCCTTGAGCGCTCAACGAGGAAATCTTTAAGTATTTGACTATCTTTTATAAAATCCTCTATACCCATGGCAAAAGTTTGAAAATGCAACGCGTGCGCCCTGCCCGCTGCTTTGCAACGGGGGCAAGCGAGCGAATAGAACTTTTAAAGTCCTGCGCGAGACGCCTCTCCTTGTCAGTCACCACATGAAGGACTGCTGAAAAAATCCTACGCGAGATGCCGCTGATTATCAGGCGCCCCATGAAGGACTCTGAAAATTCCTTACATTTGGAAGATTCCCCGCAGCAAGCTGCGGGGAATCTTCAAACTCAGGTTATTTTAGGTCATTTATATCATATCAGAAACCTTCTTTTCAGGTTTTTTACCTGCCCTTAAAACCCGCTTTTTTACATCATTAAAAAAAATGGCTTTTACTGATTTTTTCCTTTGACATTTTTTTACCTTTTGGTAATAATTCAAAATGCCTTGATAATCTAAGAGGATTTAAATGCCTTTTATGATAAAAACTGCGCTAATTTACTATAGGGCACGTTTTTTGGTCTTGAGAACATTTTGGCGCTTAAAAGAACCCCATTATATGAAACACATAAGTCCCTGGGGGCAAGGCTTGTGGAGTTTGCCGGTTGGGAGATGCCCGTCCAGTACTCTGGGGTGATAGAAGAGCACCTCGCTGTGCGCTCTTCGTGCGGTCTTTTTGACGTCAGCCACATGGGAGAGGTCGAAATTTCGGGGGACAGGGCCCTTGAACTGGTGCAGTTCCTTACGACAAACGACGTTGAGAGGATAGTCGACGGGCAGTGCCAGTATACGCTTATATGCTATCCCGGCGGCGGGGTCGTGGATGACTGCATCGTCTACCGGTTCGATAAAAAGCGTTTTCTTATCTGCGTGAACGCGTCCAATGAGGAAAAGGACTTCGAGTGGATGCGGAAGAACAGTAACGGGCTGTGTGACGTCAGGAACGTAAGCGATAACTACGCCGAGATCGCCATCCAGGGCCCATTGTCAGCCGATATTTTAAGGCCTCTTTTAAACGTTGACCCGGCGGGTATCGAGCGCTTCCATTTTAAAATCGTCCGGATCAAGGGACATCAGGCGATCGTCTCAAGGACAGGATATACCGGAGAAGACGGTTTTGAGATCTATCTGGAACCCGGGGGAGCGGTAGAGGTCTGGAACGCCATAATGGACTCCGGCAGAAAATACGGGATAATGCCGGTGGGGCTCGGGGCAAGGGATACGCTGCGGCTCGAGATGGGGTATTCGCTTTACGGCCATGAGCTGAGTGAAAATATAACTCCCCTGGAAGCCGGGCTGAAAAGGTATGTAAGGCTCGATAAGCCGAAATTCATCGGTAAAGACGCCCTTGTCAAACAGGCGTCAGCAGGGGTAACGAAAACCCTCGTCGGCCTAAAGATGACAGACCCGGGGATCCCCCGCGCGGACTATGAGATTTTTTCAAACGGCAGGAAGGCCGGCTGCGTCACGAGCGGCACGAGCTCGCCGTCGCTGCGGTGCGGGATAGCTATGGGGTTTGTCGAGCCCCGCTTAAAAGAGACAGGGACCGGGCTTGACGTGATGATACGGGGCAGGGCCGCCGGGGCCTCCGTAACAAAGCTCCCTTTTTACAGGAAGGCGGAGGCGACTGCGGCAAAAAGCATCTGATGCTTTGACGCGTTTTTTCAGTGTCCTACGCGAAGCGTCTGTAATTTAACAGGCCATCGCGAAGGAGACTGAAAAAATAGAATATAAGGGCTAATAAAACAGGAAAGGAGACCATTGTATGGAGTTCCCGAAGGACCTTAAGTATACAAAGGAACATGAGTGGATTAAGGTCGAAAGGAAATATCGCAACCGTTGGGATAACCGACTACGCGCAGGACTCTCTTGGGGACGTTGTCTATGTGGAATTGCCCCAGGAAGGAGGCGCGGTAACAAAGAACGAGCCTTTTGGCGTCGTAGAATCCGTTAAGGCCGTCTCTGACCTCTACGCGCCGTTAAGCGGCCATGTAAGCGAGGTAAATGACGCCATAATAGACAGTCCGGAGGCGATAAACGAGGACCCTTATGGGGACGCGTGGATGATCAGGGTGGAGGTCAGCAATGCCAAAGAACTCGATGACCTTATGACCTCCGACGAGTACCAGAAGTACGTAGAAGAAGAGAAATAGCAAGGTTTTTTGAATTGCCTTATATACCGCATACTGAAAAAGATATAAAAGACATTCTTAAGGCTGTCGGGGTTTCCTCTGTTGAGGACCTTTTGAAGACGCTCCCCGGCGCTTTAAGGGTTAAGGGTCCGCTAAACCTTCCGAAAGGTCTTTCCGAGCAGGAGCTCGCCTGGGTCTTAAAAGGGCTAAGCCTCAGGAACTCTACCGTCGAGGATTATGCAAGTTTCCTCGGCGCCGGGGCTTACAACCACTATATACCCTCTACGGTTCAGAACCTCGTATCAAGGTCGGAGTTCTCCACCTCTTATACGCCCTATCAGCCCGAGATCAGCCAGGGGACGTTACAGGCTATTTTTGAGTACCAGACGCTCGTATGCCAGCTGACATCCATGGACGTCAGTAACGCTTCCCTGTACGACGGGGCGTCCGCCGCCGCCGAGGCTGTGCTTATGGCAAGGCGGATAACCGGAAGGGATAAGGTCCTTTTAAGCGGGGCGCTTCACCCCGAGTACAGGGATACCGTAAAGACCTACTTGAGGGGCGCCGGGGACAACGTCCATGACCTCCTTTTCTGCACAGAGGCCGGCACTACGCTCCCGGGAGCGATCGACGGCCTGGCGGAGGGCGCGGCGTGTCTCGTGGTGCAGCACCCGAACTTCTTCGGCGCCCTCGAAGACATTGAGGCCCTGGCCGAAGTCATGCATAAGAAAAAGGGGCTTCTGATAGTTGTCGTAACCGAACCGGTATCGCTCGCCCTTTTAAACCCGCCCGGCAAGGCCGGCTGTGACATAGCCGTAGGCGAAAACCAGTCATTTGGAAACTCGCTTAACTTCGGAGGGCCTTACCTCGGATTTATGGCCATAAAGAATGAATATCTCCGGCAGATGCCCGGGCAGGGTTGTCGGACAAACCGTTGACAGGAACGGCAAAAGGGCTTTTTGCCTGACCCTCGCCACAAGAGAGCAGCATATAAGAAGAGAAAAGGCGACTTCCAACATATGCACCAACCACGGGCTCTGCGCGCTGGCGGCCTCGGTCCACATGGTAAGCCTCGGAAAAGCTGGGCTTAAAACGCTCGCGCACCTTAACCTCTCAAAGGCCGAGTATCTTAAAGAAAAACTCCTGAGCGTAAAAGGCGTAAGCGCGGCCTTTAGCTCCGCCAATTTTAATGAATTCACGGTGAGGCTCGAAACCGATCCAAAACCTATTCTTAAAAAACTTCTTAAAAGAGGCATAATAGGCGGGCTTTCGTTAAAAAGATTCTATCCGGGTCTCGACAGGCACCTTCTTGTCTGCGCAACTGAGATGAACTCAAAGGATGAGATCGACCTCTTCAAAGAGGAGCTTTCGAAGGCGGCCGGGTAAAACCTGTAAAGAAAATAAGATTAAAACAATGAACGGAAACGGGACAAAAGGCCTTCTATTTGAAGAGCCTCTTATATTCGAGAAGTCTTCCGCCGGCAGGACCGGCGTGGCGCCGGCTGATTTTGACGTGCCCGCCGTCCAGGTGGAAAAGATTATTCCAAAAAAGTATATCAGGGACGATATCGAGGGTTTCCCCGATGTTGCTGAGATAGATACCGTGCGGCACTATACCCGGCTTTCTCTGTGGAACTTCGGGGTCGATAGCGGCTTTTACCCCCTCGGCTCATGCACCATGAAGTATAACCCGAAGATTAACGAGGATATAGCCAGGTTCCCGGGATTTTCCATGGTCCATCCCTACGCCCCGGAGGAACTCGTCCAGGGCGCGCTTGAGCTCATGAGTGAACTCGAGGGTTATCTTGCCGAGATAAGCGGGATGGATGCCGTGACGCTCCAGCCTTCAGCCGGCGCCCACGGAGAGCTCTGCGGGCTCCTCATGATCTCCGCGTATTTTAAGGCTAAGAAGAGACCGAGGACAAAGATCATCATACCCGATACCGCGCACGGCACAAACCCAGCGAGTTCGCACCTCGCCGGTTTCAAGGTCATTCCGGTTAAGTCCGAGGGCAAAGGCGTTTTAAGCGTTGAAGTGATAAAAAATGTGATGGACGAAGATACCGCCGGGGTAATGCTCACAAACCCGAATACCCTCGGGCTTTTTG
>CAVSHY010000014.1:0-130634 GCA_963727865.1 uncultured delta proteobacterium
CTTGCAAGCGGTGGGTGGCGTGTCCTTTGCGGTGTACCCGGGTAAAACGCTGGCTGTCGTGGGTGAATCGGGCTGCGGCAAATCGACCTTGGCCCGTATGGTGTCATTGATTGAAACACCTGCGGCTGGCGAATTGCGCTTGGATGGTCTGAATGTTGTCGCTGCCTCTGCTGAGGAACGCGGCGCTTTGCGCAAGGTGGTACAGCTGGTTTTTCAAAATCCAGTACGGCTCTCTCAATCCGCGTAAAAAAATCGGTGCCATTTTGGAGGCACCCTTAGAAATCAATACCCAACTGTCATCAGATGAGCGTGCTAAAAAGGCACGAGACATGTTGGCTCTGGTAGGTCTTCGTCCAGAACACTATGACCGTTATCCGCACATGTTCTCGGGTGGTCAGCGCCAGCGTATTGCCATTGCGCGCGCCTTGATGCTCAAACCTGCACTGGTGGTTGCTGATGAGCCCGTTTCGGCGCTGGACGTGTCCATCCAAGCGCAGGTTTTGAATTTACTGGCTGATCTTCAGCAAGAACTGGGTTTGGCCTATCTTTTTATATCGCATGATTTGGGCGTGGTACGACATATTGCCCACGATGTGCTGGTGATGTATCTGGGGCACGCCGTGGAGCAGGGTGATAAAAAAGCAATTTTTGATCGCCGCTGCATCCGTACACGCAGGCCTTACTGGCATCGACACCGGGAATCGTCGGTAGTGGGTCTGGATCGCCGCGCAAGGTGTTGACCGGAGAGTTGCCATCTCCCTTGAATCCTCCCAGTGGATGCGTGTTTTCAACGCGTTGCCCTAATGTCACCGACCGTTGCCGCTTAGAGCGTCCTATGCTGCGTGACCTTGATGGCAGATGGGTCGCATGCCACGAGGCCGAACAATTTATTCAATCCGCTGCAATGCAGCATTAACCCAAGAGGAGTCCAAAAGATGGTTTATTCAAAAGCAATTGCTGGTCGAAGATTGCCAGCCAAACGTACACTCACAGTGGCCAGCCTGTGCACGCTTGCGTTACCCGTGATGATGGCATTGACACCGTTAGCTTCCTCTGCAAAGACCTTGGTTTATTGCTCTGAAGGCAGCCCTGAAAACTTTTATCCGGGCATCAACACCACGGGAACCTCGTTTGATGCCAACAGCCAGATATACAGCCGCTTGGTCGACTTTGAACGCGGAGGCACCAGTGTTGTGCCGGGTTTGGCCGAGCGGTGGACTGTATCGCCAGATGGTAAGGAGTACACCTTCTTCCTGCGCAAAGGCGTCAAGTGGCACAGCAATAAAAACTTCAAACCCACGCGTGACATGAATGCCGATGACATCATTTTTGCCATTGAACGGCAGTGGAAAGACACCAACCCCTATTTCAAGGTCACCAGTGCCAACCACTCCTATTTTGGCGACATGGGGATGGACAAACTCCTGAAATTGGTGGAGAAGGTCAATGACATGACAGTCAAAATCACGCTAAACAAACCAGAGGCACCGTTCTTGTCTGGTTGGGCGATGGAGTATGCGGGTATTCAATCTAAAGAGTATGCCGATGCCATGCTCAAAGCGGGAACCCCTGAGAAGATAGACCAAGAACCGATTGGCAGCGGACCTTTCTACCTCGTTCAATATCAAAAAGATGCCATCATCCGCTACAAAGCGTTCCCTGAATACTATGCGGGCAAAGCCAAGATCGACGATTTGGTGTTCTCCATCACCCCAGACGCATCCGTTCGTTGGGCCAAGCTGCAAAAAGGTGAATGCCATGTGATGCCCTATCCGAATCCGGCAGATTTGGATGCTATGCGCAAAGATCCCAAGGTTCAAGTCTTAGAGCAAGCGGGTTTGAATGTGGGCTACCTTGCTTACAACACCACCAAAAAACCATTTGACGATGTCCGCGTACGCAAGGCGATCAACATGGCCATCAACAAACAGGCGATTGTTGATGCTGTGTATTTGAGCACCGGCGTTGCGGCTAAAAACCCGATTCCACCGACGCAATGGTCTTACAACAATGCCATCAAGGATGACCCGTTTGACCCGGCGGCAGCACAAAAAATGCTGGCTGCAGCGGGCTTTCCCAACGGCTTCAGCACCGATTTATGGGCCATGCCGGTACAGCGTCCATACAACCCGAATGCCAAACGAATTGCGGAGCTGATGCAGGCAGACTTGGCCAAAATTGGCGTGAAAGCTGAGATCAAGAGCTTTGAGTGGGGTGAATACCGCAAGCGCATGCAAAATGGCGAGCATCAAATGGGTATGTTGGGTTGGACGGGTGACAACGGTGACCCGGACAACTTCTTGCACACCCTACTCGGGTGCGATGCGGCCAAAACCAACGGCAGCAACGTGGCGAAATTCTGCTACAAGCCGTTTGAAGATTTGGTGTTAAAAGCCAAAGTTGTCAGTGATACAGCCGAGCGTGCCAAACTCTACGGCCAGGCACAGGTGATTTTCAAAGAGCAGGCGCCCTGGTTCACCATTGCGCACGCGGTGCAGCTGAAGCCTGTGCGCAAAGAAGTCATCGACTTCAAACTCAGCCCGTTTGGGCGTCACAGCTTTTATGGTGTAGACATCAAGGATAGGCCCTCTACCAAGGTTCTAGGGTACGACAAAAGAGCTGCATTGATGCGGCTCTTTTTTTTGTTTCTCCAGCACATCTCGACAGGCTAGATAGCGAAAGTCTTAATTACTGTCGCTTTCGAACAGGCCGCCCGCGTTCAAAATCTCATAAGCAATCTCTGGCCGCTGCTCCATACTGCGTTTGATGGCCGCCGGGATGGCTTGTCGTGTCTTTCGGCAAAGGCCGGTTTGTTCATGCACGCATGTGGACAGCAGCATTGATGTTTCTCTGGTCGAGTCAGGCAAGCCGTTTGATATAGGCGAGACAGCACAACTTGTAAATTTTGGCATACTTGAAGGTGGCGCAGAGCGCGGCTTCGATGTGGTGGTACGTAGCAACAGCGGCTACAAGGTGACAATGCAGTCGCAGAATCACCAGCTTTTGCTCCATTCACTATCACCGAGGGTAGCTGATACTGTTGCCTACAGCGTCATCTTTAATGGCGGCGGCGTTGACCTTTCGACCGGTGCGGCAGAGCAAGTCATCTCTGGTACAGGCACAACATCCGCAACCGGCACCACCTTTCCTATCGAATTTACGATTGGGACATTGTCAGGTAAAGAGCCCGCCGGGTCTTATTCCGATATCATCAATGTCGAAGTCATAGCAAATTAATCCATATTTTATGTGTCATAGTAACATAGTTGATCTGCATCTGCCAGTGCCACCTACCGGGAAATACTGGCGCCTGCATTACCGTTTCGGCGATAAGCAGAAAGCATCATCCATAGGTGACTATGCAGCCGTTTCGTTGCATCGTATTCATTTCGGGTGCCGATGAAGTTTTTGAGCCCCACCTTGCCAGCAATGGCTGCCCCAATGACGCAATGGACGGGTCTTGGAATTTATGCCCTATGGGTAGAGGGGTGTAGGGGGCTTGTAGGGGCTCTGAGGAGTTTGTCTCTCAAAAATGTTATGGGTTGTTTTTTTCTTGTTTGGCAAGCTTCATGCGTTTTCAAAGACGGTAAAACTTTGGGGACCTGGAGGAAACTGATGAACTTCGATTTTGAAAAACTTACGAAAAGTTGGTCCGCACCTATCTTAGCCCGCACTGAGATTGCGAGATTTACAGGCGGTTTGTTGAACGCGCGCACGATGGCAAATCTGGATTCATTGGGTGAGGGGCCGCCGAGAGGCCGTTGCGGGCGCAAAATATTCTACCCCGTAGACTCGCTTGTTGCCTGGATGGAAGCGCGGTCTACCGAGGCCCGGGCAGTGAAGTGAAGAGCGCGGCTGATCACCTCAGAACGGCCCTCTTATACGCCGAGCGAGGCTGACCCATCCTTCCGTTCCACACTCCAAGTGACGGTAGTTGCTCTTATCGAAAAAATGGTTATGACAGCGTGGGAAACACCCACGTACCCGCAACGGGCTCACGGACGCGGCTATCATTAGTCGGTGGTGGAACCAGTGGCCTGAAGCAAACATCGGCGTTGTAATTGGCAGGGAGAGCGGTCTAATCGTTCTTGACATAGGCCCACCGTGCGGCGAGGAGTCAATTGCGGGGTACAATATACCCGACACTGCCGAACAGCTCACGGGCCGCGTTCGACAGTTGCTATTCCAGCGGCCCGACGGCGACTTCAAGCTTAAAAGCGCCACAGATTTAAGGCAGTGGCAGCGAAGCGCCCCGCAAAGGGTCTGATTCACCTCTCTTACCGGGGGAGTTATCCATCACGGATTAGACAACCTCGTGAACACGCCCCTTGATTTCCCTGTCGGCGGCCACCTGCCAAACCCCGCATGGGTCCCAACGCCAAATGCCCCCATCGACGCAAAAGACATTCACCGTCTCTGTGTCTATATGGTCAATAACTTTAATAACTTTGAGGGCATCTTTTTTAGGGAGAGATTAGGGAGAGATTAGGGGAGAGATTAGGGAGAGATTAGGGAGAGATTAGGGAGAGATTAGGGAGAGAATTATTTTTAGAGAAAAGGGGCTACAGGTTTTATTTTTAAAAACTCGGTAACTCCTTGTTCTTGAAGCACTCACCCACCACTTTGTGTTCCTCGAAATCTTCTGATCGCATTAATACCTGATAACTGGAACGAAATATGGATGCGTTTGCTCATAATATTACTGATCGTCGGCTTCAGCATATATGCCAGAACAGTGATCTTAAAAATCAGAACGAACGAAGAGAGGGTGATTAAGGCAAAAGAGGATTGGGAGGCAACGGCTGACAGCTTTTCTAATCCCCTCTTTATTCATGACAGTGAATTCAGGGTCGTAAGGTGCAATAAGGCGTATCAGGCGCTTACCGGACTCTCCTTCAAAGAGCTTATAGGAAAACCATATTTTGAGTTGTTTCCTAAAATAGATAGCCCGTTCAATATGTGCCGGAGGGTAGCAGTAGAGGCGGCGGCGGCGGATGAGATATCCGCTATCAACCGTTTTTTCAAGGTACGTTACTTCCAATTTCCTGTTAAGGATAAGAATAGAAAGAATTTATATTTTACCCATGTTATGGAGGACATAACCGAGGCAAAGAGGGCGGAGGAAGAACTAAGACTTGAGGCCCAGCTACTTGACTCCGCGATCGACTCAATTTTTATTCATGACAAGGAAGGTAATTTTATTTATACGAATAAGGCGGATTACAGCACACGCGGGTATACTAAAGATGAGCTGATGGGAATGAATCTGCGTTTTTTTGATACACCGGAGTATGCTAACCTCATTCCCTCACGTATGAATATTTTATTGGAAAAAGGTGAGTTAACTTTTGAAGCCGCCCATCTGCGGAATGATAAAACGGTAATGCCCGTAGAAATTCATGCACGCGTAGTTGAGTTGAAGAGATGTTCCGGCACGCAGTTTGACCCGAAGGTCGTGAATGCCTTTTTACGGACAGTGGAACGAAAATCGATTTAAGCTGATGGGTGTTTTTGTTTCTTTACATGCTTTACTGGATGGAAAGGTTCGATGGCTAAGCTAAGGTTTGAAGAAGGGGTATATATTATTGCTTTATTTGAAGAACAGCTTATTCGGGAGGAGTAACATAAGGGCGGGCTAACTGGGCATCATGCCGCCCTCACGACGAACTCCATAGGTATAAATAAATTTTCCAACATTAAAATCCCCGTGGGGACGCCAGGTAAAATCAAGGGGTTAGCGATCTTCGTTAGCCCTTTTTTACTTTCACTGTGCCCCTTTTTGTGCCCCTCTGTGCATTCTTCAAGGGTCTCTACTGCCTTTCGGAGGTTGTCAATCCTCAAGTGGGCGTATCTTTGTGTCATCCTTCCGTCCCTATGTCCCAATAGATGCTGGACTACGTAGAGGTCATTCCCGTTCTGAACAAGGCTTGAGGCGAAGTCATACCTCAGATCATGGAAACGGAAATTTTCTATCCCTGCACGCTTACAGGTCCTTTTGAAGGCCATGGAAACCTGATATGCCCTGAACGATATTTGCGCTTACAATCGGAATATTCTTTTCTAAATTCGTTGATTAATTTTTAAAAAAAGAATATATTCTTTTTACATACGCGGTTAAGGATAAATCATTATGAAAGAAGCGCAGGAAAATATTCTCATCGTAGATGATGAAAACATCATAATCAATGTGCTTAAAATATGTCTCGCAAAGGACGGTAATGTCGAAAGCGCCGCTAACGGCGAAGAAGCGCTTAAAAAGCTTGATGAGAAGTACTATACTGTTATTATTGTGGATATTGATATGCCTGTTATGAACGGCATAGAATTTTACCATAAGGCGATCGAGAAGTACCCGAATGTCAAAAGAAGATTCCTGTTCTACACAGGGCATTCCGCGGAGCATCTCTCCTTTTTTACAATAAACGATCTCAAATATCTTCCGAAGCCTTCACGAATTAAAGACATAAAGAAAGCAGTTACGGATATCCTGAGCAATTAAAAAATCTTTTGTTCATAAATCGCCTGAGAAAGTAACCGGCCTGTAATACTCCCCAAAATTTAGACAAAGGCACTCGGTGCATGATAGCCCGCCATAATCCGTAGAGGAGGCAAGGCAGTATGAAGAAGAACCAGACCATGGTCAAAGTGCGAAGTAGTCAGATAGCCAATCTCTCCATTCCGGCCCTGAAGACATACAAGCTGTCTTTAAAAACGAGTATTCCTTGCTCACTTTTATTTTAATCCGGTTGCCCAGATCAGTTTTTTAAGGATTAAAAATGTTAAAACGCTACATTAGAAGGCTGTTTATTTCAAATAAAGAATTTATTCTGCGAGAGGTGCTTGAGGTTAAAGGGCTTATGCAGTTACTTATGAAGCACAGAAATACAGGCCAGAAATGGACAAAGGAAGAAAAAAGAGAAATCGTCGTGCATCTAAAAAAGATATCAAGATCTGTCCCTGTCTTGATTGTCTTTTTCCTTCCATTTGGCTCATTGTTGTTGCCTGTTTTGGTGGAAGCACTGGACAGGCACAAATTAAGCGGTTATAGTAATTGATAAATTATAAATTCGAAAAGAAGGGCAAGGAGACCGAAGGTATAGAGGATGGGGTCAAGCGGTCTGTTTCTTGACTGGTTGAGGGGAGGAGGGCGGAAGGCATCCGCCCGTTTTTTATTAAAAGTGCGCTGAGACTATTCTGGTTGTTTCGTCCGACAAATCGCGCTGTCAGTCTGCCCGCTTCCCCGCGGCACGCTGCGGGGGTACCATTGACAGGATGTAAAAATGTGAGATAATTACGACAAACAAAAGAATTTTTATGAAAAAGCAAGAGAACCGTTCCGTCCCATTCCTATTTCCTTGATTAAGAGGTTTACCAGGAGGTTTACAATGAGAAGGCTTTTAGTCGCCTGTCTGGCTGTTTCAGCCATACTGATGGGGTGCGTGAGCACAAAGACTTACAAGGCCGCTGTTGACGAGTCGGAGATGAGACGTACCCAGCTTGAAAAGACCTCCCAGGAACTGGCAGACGCGAATAAGTCGATCAAAAAGCTTCAAGACGACATTGCCGCCCTTACGTCCGCAAAGGAGAAAGAGGCCGCTGCCCTGCAAAGCAAGATCGATGAGCTTTCAAGCCGGGGGATCATGACGTCCAGGGAGATCGAGGATCTTAAGAAGGAAAAAGACAGACTTGCCGATTCTGACAGGACAAAATCGGAAGAGATCTCCGCGCTCAAGGCCGAACTGGACAAACGGATAAAGGAAAAGGAATACCTCAGCCGGGAAGTCGAACGGCTTCAGTTAAAGGCCGGCGAGATAAGCTCGGAGAAGGAAAAGGAGCTTGCCAATGTTAAAAGCACCTATGAAAATCTCGTAAAGGAGCTTAAAACAGAGATAGAAAAAGGTGATATAAAGATAACTCAGGCGGTCGACAGGCTTTCCGTAAACATGGTGGAGAAGATACTTTTCGATTCCGGCAGGGCGGAAGTGAAGCCCAGCGGGCTGAAGGTCCTTAAAAGGGTCGGGGATATTCTTAAGGGCGTAACGGATAAGCAGATAAGGGTCGAGGGGTATACGGATAACGTCCCGATAGGCGCTAAAATAAGATCAAAATATCCTACAAACTGGGAGCTTTCCACGACGCGTGCCACG
This sequence comes from uncultured delta proteobacterium, assembly GCA_963727865.1. Classification (GTDB taxonomy): domain Bacteria; phylum Desulfobacterota; class GWC2-55-46; order GWC2-55-46; family GWC2-55-46; genus CAVSHY01. The sequence goes on from CAVSHY010000014.1 coordinate 8,148, forward strand.
AACGTTGTGAGGTATCTGCAGGACAGGGTGGGCTTAAACCCGAAATTATTGTCTGCCGCCGGCTTTGCCGAGAATAAACCTGTCGCGAGTAACGACACCCCCGATAGCCGCGCGCAGAACAGGAGAATAGAGATAGTGCTGCTGCCTCTTGATATAGACCGCGTTCTTGAGGAATTGAAAAAATAGGACGATACTGAAGGAAGATATTGTATTATTGCTTCATTATGAGAGGAGAAGGGTTTTTTTTGGGGGTTTAGCATCTTTGGATTTAAACAGGCGTTAAGCCGCCCTCACAACGAACCCCGGAGGTATAAATAACCTTTCCAACATTAAAATCCCCGTGGGGACGCCAGTGTTGGAAAGGTTAAGATTATCAAGGACTTCGCCGGTTTTTAGGATCGCCTGTATCCTGTAAGTGAGTTTTCCTTGATGGTCTATTGGCGTAAATATAATCCTTCCTTCAAGTAACTCCTTTAACGCCTCCCTTGCTGAGATTCTACATTCCTTCTGAGCAGACCGCGCAAATCAGCAACCTTATCCCTCTCCCTTTGAAGGGCTTTGAGGCCGCTTCCATCCTTCTTTATGTTTTCCTTGATGGCATCTCTTTATATCTGTAGCCGCAACTATAGAGGGCTACCCTTTTCTTGTTTTTGCAGTTGCCGTTGTTCCATGTCTGGATAATGATCGATCCGCCACAAGGCTGACCGATTGAAGATAACGGTAAGACCTTTATTTGGCCGTTAAAACACCAGACTCCTGTCTGGTGATGAATAGGCCGTCCAGGCAATGTGGAATTTTGTTTAATAATGGGATACAACAATATGCATGAGATTTTCGCAAGAGCGCTCAATGCTGTATATAAAACCGAATACCACATCGTCTGGACTCCTCGATATCGCAAGAAGTTGTTTATAGAAGGTGTAAGGCAGTATGCTGAACAAGTTTTGCAACACCTCGAAGGAGTGGATGAAGATATCGAGGTAATCAAGGTCAACGTTCAGCTCGACCATATTCATATGGTAATAGTCATTCCGCCGAGAGTTTCAGTTGCCCAGTTGTACAGTATATGAAGTCGCGTAGCGCCAAGATATTGAAGAGAAAATTTCCTTCGATGCGCAAAGCCATATGGGGTCGCGAGGGAGATGGTCTCGCGGTTACTGTGTTGCGACCGTTGGGCTAAGCGAGAAGGAAATTTTGTCATACGTTGAACACCAAGAAGAAGAGAAGGGCAACTGAAACTCGATCTGGGGTAACTTATTCAGAAACCGCCGACTCCTGTCGGCGGAGGTTCATTCCTATGGTTAAGCTTTAAAATTACCCGCGGAACCAAAACTCAAAAGAATCTTATGGGATTTTAAGGGACAGGAGTAATATTATTGATTGATAAATTATTTGCTCTTTGTAATAAAACTGTGATACACTTTACAAAATTCGAAAAAAGATATCATGCCAGACCTGAACATCTCAAATTCCAAAATGACTTTCAATTAATGGAGTGCAGATGAAAGAAGGAGAGGCCAAGAGTAATGACTACGCGATAATAGCTATAGTCATACTTATAGCGACAGGTTTCTGGTTTTTTGAAGTACTTACCCGCCACTTTGTATTCTCCGAAAATATTCCGATCGCGCTAATCCCTGATGACTGGAAACGAAATATGGACGCGTTTGCTCATAATGTTAATGATCGTTGGCTTCAGCATATATGTTAGGACAGTAATCTTAAAAATCAGAACGAACGAAGAGAAGCTGTTAAAGGCAAAAGAGGCTTCAAATATTTTTGTCAGTCGAGCAAAGGTTGCTCCTCTGGTGAACGGTTAGACATTAAATGATAAATGATGCTGAATCAGCAAGTGACGAAAATTGTCAAAAAAGTAATTAACTATGAAAAAAGTGTATGGTTATTATATAAATAACAGAAATAATCCTATATAAATCAAAGAATTATAGCTGGCACACATATTGCTTTTTAATATAATCAAGAAGGTGTTGTCATAGATGTCATTAGTCACCGGGCGCTGAAAGGCTGGGATTTATCAATATTGAAATACGTATAAATTAAAAAAATACGTATAAATTAAAAAAATCGGAATCAAAGGAGGGAACTAATGTTTAGGAAATTAAAAGAACAGAAGGGTTTCACCCTGGTAGAAATGGCGATAGTCCTGGTAATAATCGGACTGATACTTGGCGCTGTACTTAAGGGGCAGGAACTCATCAACAACGCGAAGCTTAAGAGGGCCTATAATATGCAGAGGGAGATTATGGCCGCCTTCTATACATATTACGACAGGTACGGCAAATATCCAGGGGACGACAATACCGCCGCAACCAGATGGGCCTGGGTCACGAACGGTAACAACAACGGGCTTATAGACCCGAACCCGCTGTCATTGGCCTGCGCCGCCGGCGACACGACAGAGACATGCCAGGTGTGGATGCATCTAAGGAGCGCTAACCTTCTTACCGGCAGCGCAACCTCGGCTATAAACCCGAATCATCCCTATGGAGGCGCGGTTGGCGTAGGCACAGCGACGGTCCAGGGTCTTACGACACAGTGGATCGCTTTTCAGAACGTTCCATACGATGTTTGCCAGCTGCTTGACTTATCGTTCGATGATGGTGTATTTAATACCGGAACCATCAGAGGTTCGGGTAACTACAACACGGCTCTGACCGGTACGTTCACTATTTATTTCAAGCTTTAACAGGCGCCAGGCGTTGCGGCCAGGTCGTCAAGGGAACTGGCGGCAGTCCAGCCTGCTCGGGTAAGCATGATTCTATCACTCATGAGCGGCTCTGACCGGAACAGGCGTGATATCGCGTGTTCCGGTCAGGCCATTGGTGAAAATGCTCAATACCGTCACAGACAGCCTTGCCGGATATTTCAAAAAACCTCAAAGGCCTGACATTGTTATTTCCTGGCATTCTATTAGTCCTTGTCGGATACTATCTTATATACAGCATTTCTCCGGACAGCGCGCTGGAAGAAGTCATCAGGCACACTCGGCTCGGCATTATCCTGACCTTCCTGGGAAGCGCCTCGCTCATGATCTACATCTTCAGGCGCTCGAGATGAACATGGAACGCGCTGTCAGATTGTTGAATGGGTGTGCCAGCCGCAATCCCGTCGCTTTAGCGGCGGGTCAAGGCTGGCAAATATAGATGATTTTCCCAACCATCAAAATTCTCTGTCATTCATGGCGGAGAATTTTAAAACTCTCATTTTATGCGTTTAAGTTAAAGCCATGTATGCTACTATACCGCGAGTATTAAAGAGTCCTCCAGAGGGTTCTCCTGAAAATGTTTTAACGGACGATGCGCCGGTCTCAAACGCCGTGTTAGCAGGAAATGTTCAATGGTCCTTTTTATAACGAAGGATTTGCGTTCAAAACGAATTTTTCAACAGCCTGCCGGTACAGGTTGAGGCTCCTATGAACAAAAAAGGCGGATTCACGCTTATCGAGATGGCGATGGTGCTGGTTATTATCGGCATACTGGTGTCTATCGGGGCTGGAATGCTGGGGTCTTTGACAAAAAGGGCAAAGAATAACGAGACAAAGGATATTCTCGACGGGGCTGTCGAATCGATAACAGGCTTCGGCGCCTCAAATAACCGGATCCCCGCCGCCGGCGCGGAATTCGCCTCCGTAGTGAGAACCACCAAGGATTCATGGGGAAATCAGCTGTATTACATACCGGACGCCAATCTTGTAACAATATTAGCAGGAGGCATATGCGGGAGAAAATCCACGTCCCTCAGCGTCGTCTCCTGTCCTGACGCCGGATGCGCCGTGCCGACAAGCACAACCCAGAACGTGGCGTTCGCGGTGCTGAGCGGAGGCGAAAACTTCAATATACAGACTGCCAGCATCGCCAACTCAATAAAGGTATATGACCAGGGCGTAAACAATGTGGATGACTACGCCGCCGACATGAACAGGCCTGAGCCGTACGATGATATCGTAAGATGGATAACGCTTGACGAACTCAGGATCAAGGCGGGTTGCACAGGCACTCAGCTCAGGCAGGTGAACAGCGACTTGCCTTCCGGCCGCGTGGCAAACGTTTACGGCGCCACGGTATTCCCCGACGGCGGAGCGCCTTACGCGGCGGGCGGCAAATACAGATGGTGCGTCCAGGGGACCCTTCCCGCCGGAATAACCATAATCCCGAACACCGTGAACGCAAACTGCGCGGGACTGGCCGAGGCATCGTGGGGACAGAGCGACACCCTGGGCTTTTCCGGCTCGCCAGCCGCCGCCGGGAGCTTTAACGTAATAGTCTTTGTCAGGGACAATAACGACCCGGCCGGGCCCAATGACAATATAGCCCAGAGGTCGTACGTCATAACGGTAAGTCCTTGAACGCAGCGCGCTTTCACGCGCGGCATTTGCCAAACGGCCCGGCACCGGACTTTCGCAAAAAAGGCCGCCAGAGGAGCATCGGTTGAAGAGATCTGTAGTAGTCAGCTTCGAGGGCGAGAATATAAAGGTAATTTACGCCTCGTTTAAGCGTGAAAAGGTCTTTGTCAATGACGCCCTTTCTCTGAACGACGGCCAGTTCGACAGCTTCCTTGACAAAGAGAAAACAAAAGAATTTACCGTCATAAATAATTTCAAGGACTTTTACCAGGACGTCATCCTTGTGCCTCCTGTTAAGAACAGGTACCTCAAGAAAATAATCGATTCTGAGATAAGGAAAAAAGTGCCTTTTCAGGATTTCTCCAGCCTTCATACGCTCCTGGGCGAAAGGGTTGTTGAAAACAGAAAAATGCGCGAGGTCTTTTTTTACGCCGTAAGGAACAGCGAGATCAACAATATAATAGGAAGGTTCGCCGACAGGGGAAAGATAGTAAGGTCCGTTTACCCCGACATTTTCCCCCTTGCCGCTATGGCCGGCGCGGCGGACAGGACCGTACTTTGCGTATCCGAGACCGGGCAGGATAAGAATCTGTTCCTTGCGGTAAACGGGCGGGTTTGGTTCGCGAGGAGCGTCAGGTCCATTGGGCCCGGTCTGAATGAAGACGATCTCCAGATCCTTGATATGACCCTCAACTACTGCAGGCAGACTTACAGGGTAAATCCTTCCCACATCGTGACGATCGGGTCTGTTTGCGGCAGCTATAACCTTGACATGGAAAGTACCATTCCCGCGGCTTGCCTTGTTCCGCCCCAAACGGTAAGCGCCGCGAATGACGTAGCCCTGAGGTTTATTTCCCCGATATCGGCCCTCTTCGCGAAAAAAGAGTTCGATATCTGTCCGCGCGAGCACAGGAACTTCTATCTGACAAGGAAGTTTCTTCAGAATTCGGCCACCGTTCTTGCCTCCCTTTCGGTCATCACCGCCATATACGCCGGCTTCCTCGCTAAGAACGTCCTTGAAGCGAGATCCCTGCTGGCCCAGCTGAGGACGAGCGTTCCAGCCGTGGAGGCATGGACTTCATACAGGGCAAAAAAAAGCGAATTTGAAGCCTACGCGCCTTTGCTTTCAGTTCTCAGGGTCGAAGCCTCGGCCCCTGATATAACAAGATTTTTTCTCTCCCTCGCGGAGTCGGAAACGCGGAACATCAATCTGGATTCCATCACGCTTAACATAAAGGGCGACGTCATGATCTCCGGGGTCGAGGGATCTGTGAAGGCAAGAAGCTACGCGGGCACGCTGGCCTTCTATCAAAGATTTATCGATTCCATCAGGAAAAACGGCATGACCGTCAGGACGGACGAGCTGGTTCTTAAGGACAATAAATTCCGTATGGAGGTCGAGTACAGGTGAACGCCGGAAGAGAGTTAAGGAAGGCCGCGGTCTGGCATTTGGCGGCCGGATCGACGTTTTCCGCCCTGTTATTCCTCGTTATTTTCCTCGGGAAATACGAAACCAGGCTTCTTGTGGCCATAGTCCAGTACGGCAAGATAAAAGCGACCGCCTCGGTCATAAAGAATGCCGAACTTGACATGGACTCCAGCATCAAAAAGATTACGGGACTTTCGCCTTCCGGAGGCTCTTTCAGGAGCAGGGAGATGATGCTCATCTACCTGGATGAGATAAAGGACAGGGTTAGGGGAGCCCGGTTGAACGTGCAGAACTTCGAACAGAAAGGCGCTGAGCTTACGCTCCCGGTAAGCATAAGTATCCCTGTCTACAGTTATAGGGCGATGGTCGAGGATATCGGGTACTTTCAATCCATGAGGCTCCCGTACTTCAGGATAGACAGGATAACACTGAACAAACCCGAGGATAAGCGCTATACATGCGTCGTGGAAGGAGCCCTCGTCATGCCTTCGGACGGGCTTAATCCTCCGGGAAGGGGCGGCGGACGGGCTGATGGATAAAGGGATTAAAGCATTAATGGTCTTGCCCGCCGCGCTCATCGCGGCATCGGTGATTATCGCCGTCAGAATGAACCCGGCTCCGGCGCTGACACCCGAGGAGTTTCAGATCTTAGGCGCTTATCCGCGGGAGATAGGGCTGCCCGAAAGGCCCGCCGTCAGGATAAAAAATCCCCTCAGAAGTCCATTGGGGCTCCCGGCAAGCCCGCCGGCTTCTGTCGCAGGGGAGCCGGCTGACGCTGGGGCCGTCGCGACGGCGGAAAAGGCGAAAGGTTTGCGCTTGAACGTGTCGTTGATAGTCCTCGGCGGCAAGCGCAGGGTCGCGCTCATAAGCGGCAATGTAGTAGGCGAAGGTGACAGGATAAATGGCATGACGGTGAAGAGGATTGAAAGGGACAGGGTGGTTCTTAACGACATGGAATTATATCTGGATAGGATAAAATAATGAGAATACCAGGCTTTTTACGTAACGCTATTTTAGTTTTGGCGGCGCTCCAACTGGTCTCATGCGCTACAGCCGGACCGGTAAAGGACCTTCCCGCAAAGCATCCTCCGGAGATGCAGGAAGAAGTGGAAAAGGCCCTTGCCGCCGACGCGGCCATGGAGGAGAAAAAACCCGTAAAGCCGCCGGACTTCGTCCCTGTCCGGGAGGACCTGTCGCCGCTGAGGACAACGTCCGTAACGGTAAACGCAAGGAATACCCCTTTGAGGGACGTCATTTATTCGATAGCCGAGGCGGCCGGCCTTAATGTGGTTATGGAAAAAGGCGTTAACGACGAGACGCCCGTTACAGTGAGCCTGCAAAATATAAGCGCCGAAGACGCGCTGGCTACGGTCCTTTCGTCAGTCGATTATTTCTTTTCCTTAAAGGACAACATACTTGTCATAAAAGCTACAGATACCAGGGTCTTTGAATTCGGACAACCTTCGATAATACAGGATTATGCCGTTGACGTGGGAGGGGATATGCTCGGGGCTACAAAGACCGGCGTTTCCGGCGTCGCTGGCTCCGTATCCCAGAAGGTTAGCTCCGATAAGGACTCCTTCAAGCTCTGGGACTCGATGGAGAAGGCGATAGGGTCGATGCTCGCGCCCTCCGCGGGACCGAGCGCCATAAAGAGCTCGCAGCCTCTTTCGACCTTCAATATCAACAGGATGACCGGCGTAATAGTCGTTACTGCCACCAAAAAGGAACTCACGAAGGTTGAGAACTACCTGAATGCCCTGAAAAAGGTACTTAAGAGACAGGTCATGGTCGAGGCAAGGATCGTCGAAGTTCAGCTTTCTGACAGCCTCAAATACGGCATAGACTGGAACCGGCTTATTAAAGTTGACAACTCGACCAATATCACCCTTGGCACTACGGGGTTCACGAACGCGGTGGGGTCGTCGCTTCCGAACTTCAACATATCGGTGATTGGGGCGAATTTTACCGGGCTGCTCAAGGCTCTCCAGCAGCAGGGCGATGTGAGCGTACTTTCAAACCCGAGGCTGAACATCATGAACGGCCAGACAGCGCTTTTAAGCGTCGGAAGAAAGGTTGACTACATATCAAGGGTGGAGACGACCTCGACGGGGCTTACAACAACGTCGGTCCCGCTCGTTACCTTCAGCGTTGAGATCAGCAGCGTCCTTTCAGGCATAATCTTCGGGATAGTGCCCTATATAAGCTGGGAGAATGACAGGGGGGAGGTCTCGATGACAATAACCCCGATAGTATCGAACCTCATCGACCTCGCTGAAAAGACGGTGGGAACTACGGGTCAGAACTCCGTCCAGATATCCCTGCCCACGGTGGACCTGAGGGAGCTGAGCACCACGGTGAAGGTCCGTGACGGCGAGATGATAGTGATCGGCGGGCTCATAAATAGAAATGATAACTTTCAGGAGAACAAGGTTCCCTTTATCGCGAATATACCCATCCTGGGATACCTTTTCAAGAGCCACGACAACACAAACCAAAAAACCGAGCTTGTTGTGATGCTCAGGCCCGTGATAGTAACGAGATGATCCGGACGTTTCCAACAGCCCGTATGGCATAAGGACCGGGAGCGGATATGGCGGTATTGAAAATCGGCGAGCTTCTGAAAAGCAAGGGGCTTATCAACGAAAAATCCTTCAGAATCGCCATGCTGCAGCAGGCCGTAACCGGGGACCTTCTCGGAGATACCTTTGTAAAGCTCGGTTTCGTCTCTCCCCGGGAGATCGCCCAGGCGCTCGCGCAACAGAGCGGGATCGAGTTCATTAATATCGAAAACTACGGCGTCTCCGAGGAGGCGTTGCGCATGTTCCCGCGGGATACCGCCGAGAGCGCGGGGTTCCTGCCGCTCAATATCGAAAACGGCGTCCTCCGCATCGCGATAACCAATTCGGCCAACCTGCGCGCCGTGGATACCGCGACAAAGGCAAGCGGAAGGCCGCCCAAGGTCTTTATGACTGACGCCGAGTCCTTTAATGAGAAGCTCGAAAAGGCGTATTACTTCCTCGAGCACCCCATCCACAAGAGCATCGACAAGATAACCGAGGAGATAAAAAAATCGGGGGCTATGAGCGGCCAGGCGATTTCCACGCTGGTGGAGTTGCTCTTTATGGACGGGGTCAGAAGAAACGCCACGGACATACACATAAGCCCCTCATCCGAGGTGGTGCATGTTCTTTACCGCATCGACGGCGTGCTGCAGCACGCCTATTGCCTGCCGAAGTTAACGCAGAACGGGATCGTGTCAAGGATAAAAATACTTTCACAGCTCGACATAGCCGAGCAGAGGCTTCCCCAGGACGGTTCCTTCTCCTTTTCGTTCCTCAAGAAGGAGTGCGAGATGCGCGTATCCCTGATCCCGACCATATACGGCGAGAATATCGTCATAAGGATACTTGGAAGTTCGGGGCAGCTCCTTAACATAACAAGCCTCGGCTTCGACGAGCATGAAACACAGCGGCTAAGAAAGCTTTTTTCGAAGCCGCACGGCATAATGCTCGTGGTAGGCCCCACGGGCAGCGGCAAGACAACCACTCTTTACGCCGCCATCCGCGAGATAAACCTCATAGAAAGGAACGTCCTTACGGTAGAGGACCCGGTTGAATACAAATTGAGCATGCTGAGACAGACAAAGGTGTCCGCGAAGACAGGCTATGACTTCAGAGTGGCCGGCAGAAGCTTCATGAGGCACGACCCCGATGTCATACTTATTGGCGAAATAAGGGACGAGGAGACGGCGAAAATAGCCATAAGAGCGTCCATTACCGGACATCTTGTGCTGAGCACGCTCCACACCAATGACGCCGTGACCGCTATCCCAAGGCTCATCGACCTTGATATCGACCGGTTCCTCCTATCGTCGTCGCTCCTTGCGATTGTGGCCCAGAGGCTCGTAAGAAAGATATGCGGCAACTGCAAGACCGAATACTCGCCGGGAGAGACGGACCTCAGGGTGATGGATATCCCCGAGGCCGAGTGGGGAGGGATAAAGACGCTGTTCAGGGGCAAGGGTTGCGCGCTCTGCGACCATACGGGGTATCTTGGCAGAACGGCGATCGGCGAGATACTTGTCGTGAACGACAGGATAAGGGAGCAGATATATGCCGGGAGTTCGGTTTTCGAGATGACGAAGACCGCCGTGGAAAACGGAATGAAGACGCTCAGGGATTGCGGCGTTAAGAAGGCGTTTGAAGGGGTTACCACATTTGAAGAGGTCATGAGGGTGGCTGGATAATGCCTTTTTATTCGTATAAGGCGATAGACCGGAGCGGGGCTCTGGTCAGAGGTTCGGTCGAGGTGGATGATATCGACGCCGCGCAAAACCGCGTTTTGTCCTCCGGGCTGTACCTCATTAAGGTCAGGAAGTTGAACCGGAGACTGGCTTCCCTGAAAAGAAGGCTTGACGCAAAAAAGGTCAAAAGGGGTGATATAATCGAATTTGCCGGCAACCTTTCGGTCATGATAAAGGCCGGGATACCCATTATATCCGCCCACACCGCTTTAGCGGAATCGATTGAAAATAAATATTTCAGGCTTACGATAGAAAACGTGCGCAGGACCATAGAGCTGGGCTCAAGTTTTTCCGACGCCCTGGCGGCTCACAGGGACATCTTCCCCGACATATTCATCCGCCTTGTCAGCATAGGCGAGGAGACCGGAACCCTGGATCAAAGCCTCTCGGATGTGGCGACGCATCTGCAGAGGATGGAGGACTTCGCCGCCGCGTTGAAAAGGGCGCTTATCTATCCGGTGTTCGCTCTCCTCTCGACATTCGCAGCCCTTCTTTTCTGGTTCGTTTACGTGCTCCCGAAGGTCATGGACATATTCAAGGATCTGGGGATAAAACTGCCGCTTCCCACGAGGATGCTTTTGGAAATGAGCGACTTCAGCCGGCGCTACTGGTATCTGATAGTTTTTACGCCGGTCGCGGCAGTTCTGGTGGTAAAGTTATTAGGCCGCAAGAAAAAGGCGAGGTATTATCTGGACCTCGCTCAGATAAAGTTCCCGATAATAAAGCACATCATCTACAATAAGCTGCTGGCGCTTTTCTCGGAGCAGTTGAGGATACTTACCAAGGCAGGGGTAACCATAGACAGGTCATTTCAGATAATATCCGGCGCCATAGGCAATGAGGTCTTCGTGGAAGCGATAGACAACGCAAGGGATCAGATAGCTAAAGGGAGCAGGATATCCGATGCGATAAGGCACAGCGCGGTATTCCCGCCCCTTATTATAAGGATGATAGACGTTGGGGAGTCGACCGGAAGCCTCGATGAACAGTTCGCCAACGTGTCGCAATATTACGTGAAGAAGCTCGACGATATTTCCCTCAAGATCGGGAAGATGCTGGAGCCGGTGGTGATCAGCGTAATCGGGTGCATATTCGCCTTTATCATACTGGGCCTGCTCCTGCCGATATACGACCTTGTGTCAAAGATGAGGTAAAATGGATTTTCTTAAGTTTTACGGTCTGAAGGAAGACCCCTTCAAGCTGTCGCCCGACCCGGAATATTTCTTCGCGTCGGAAGGCCACAACGTGGCGCTTAAATCCATGGAATACGTAGTGGAGCAGAAAGAGGGATTCTGCGTCATTACGGGCGAGCCGGGGACCGGCAAGACAACTCTCATAAACGTATTCATTGACAGGTGGAGAGACAAGGCGGAAATAGCGCTTATACTGACCCCTTCCTTCACCCCTGATGAACTGCTGCAGTCCGTTCTATGCGACCTTAAAGTCGCGTGCCGCAAGAGGAGCAAAGCCGACAGATTAAAGGCGTTCATGGATTTCCTGATAAGAAAGGCAGAGGAAAAAAGGCCGGTGATCGTCATAGTCGATGAGGCGCAGAACCTGCCCGGCGAAACCATGGAAGAGCTGAGGCTTTTGTCGAACTTCGAGACTGAAAAGGAAAAACTGCTGCAGATAATCCTGTCGGCCAGCCGGAGCTCGAGAGCAGGCTCGGCACGGAAGCCCTCAGGCAGCTCGACCAGCGGGTGACCGTCAGGGCACGGTTATCCCCCCTCGCGGGCGCCGAGGTGCTCAAATACATGAACTCCAGGCTTATCAAAGCCGGAAAAGGGTTCTTAAGGCTTGACGACAATATGATGAGGCGCGTTTATAAGTATTCGAAGGGGATACCAAGGCTTATAAACCTTCTTTCATCAAGGACGATAATGTCGGCGTATCTGGAGGGGCATAATGTCGTCACTTCAAGGCATGTGAATTACGCGATAAGCCATCTCGACGGGGTCGAATTCCGGGATAGGACCGGTTACAGCAGGGTTTTTTACGGGGCCGCCGCCGCGGCCCTTCTCATTATGGCCGCTGCGGTCACCTTGAGTTTTCTGGCACGATGACGCCGCCATGCCACGGCAGGCGGGGCGAAGACCGCGTCCTTATAAACCTTCCAGAACCGCTGCGGTCAGGCCTCATGGCCTGGCGCCGGCGTCGGATTGACGAGCCCCTCTGTTTATTCTTTCAAGCCCGCTTTCGCCCTCGCTGTCTCCAAGCGCTTTCAGCCTTGAATAGTACGCCCCTGCCTTATCTGAGAAGCCCTGTTTTTCATAAAGGATAGCTATATTCAATAGCGCCTCGCGGTCGGTCTCGGCAAGCGACAGCGCTTTCAAAAACGCGCGTTCCGCTTCATGATATTTTTCTTCCCTCGCGAACACAATCCCGGCGTTGATCAGCGCGGGGAGATAGTCGTGCTTGAGTTCAACGGCTCTTTCCAGGTATCCTTCCGCTTTTTTCAGCAAGTTGAGCTTTAAATAGAGAAGGGCCAGGTTGTTCATGACCTTGTAATTATCCGGCTCTCCGGCGAGGACCTTTTCATAATATCCTATGGCGTCCTGGTAAGCCCCTGCCTGTTCTGATTTTATCGCGAGATAAAGGTCAAGGGCGTCGCCCCGTACGTTTTTGCGTTTTGCCGTTTCCGGTTCATTCGTCCCGGCAACCATTGCCGCGGCGTTTTTTCCCGCTGGTTTTCCACCGGCTTCGGGGGAACCCGCAGCCGGTTTCATGGTTTCATTGACCCCTGCCAACATGGCCTTGCCGGGCCTTGCCGGACCGTTTTCGCGTGCCATGACGCGCGTACCCGCTGATTTGTCTTCTCCTATCTTCTCTTCCGGCGTTGAGACAAGACCGGTAGCATCTGCCCGGGCAGGGCTTGTGCCGCGTGTTTCAATGGAAGGGGCCGCGGCCCTTTCGAGGCCTTCCGTGAGGCTTGGGACCGCGTTAGGTGGCCTGGCGGCACGGGGATTTAAAAGAGGCCTCAGACGAATTGTAATCAGCCCGGCGCCCATTAAGGCAAAAAGAATTAAGAGGGCCGCGGCGATACGCCTTCTTTCGGTCTTTTTCTTTTTGTAGGATTCGATGGCGACATGAAGACCCAGGGGGATATCCTTCGGCCGTTCGGTTTGTTTTATCCTGGATAAGAGGTCTGAAATTAGGCTCATGTCCGAATCGTTTCAGTATAGATTTGGGCGTTTGTGAAAGAACTTACGCGATAGTAAATCCATTAGGGCCGCGTGAGGGAAAAACGGTGTTTTTTAGTTATGGCACGTAGTTCCGGATCAATCCCGCCACGCCTCCTTTATAACTCGAAGTCATAAGGAAAACAAGGTTTTACTTATTTATGGGATCAAGCCTCATGGGCAGAAAGTAATCGCCTCAGGCGGACGGCTACTTCGCCTCTTAATATCAGCTTCCTATACTTCGGCATCCATATCAGATGGAATTGAAGCCTATGTTTTGCGTGCGCTCCCGTCAGTATCCGGCCATGGTAAAATTATGCCGAATTTACCTCCGTTCAGCCAGAAAAACCTGGCTTCGCTCTGTTAAAAACGTTCAGGGAATTGCCTTATTATAGCATCGGACAAAGTGTCAGCGAGTATTTTTATGTTCTTTTCCATTATCTCCCGGATCTCCTGCTCCACGGCCGAATCATCTAAAGCGACCGCGTCTATCTGTGAAATTTCGTTACCCGCCTGGGCCTTTAAGAGCGAGGAGAAGGAATCCTTCGGCAAATAAGGGTTCGCTGATAAGAGGAAAGAAGCTGTCTCTTCCGAGTTTTTATTAATCTTATCCATGGCCGCGTCTTTCCCCGCGATGTTGCCCGCGAAGGCGGCCTTCATATAATCCTTGATCCCCGCGGAGCGCGAGGTAAGAAGCGTATGGAGCCTGTCCGAGAAATCTTTCCCGTAGTACTTGCCGATAGTGTCAGCGAGCTCTCTCGTGTTTTTCGCTATTTTAGCATCGGTGACTCTCGCTTCTTCGGCATTTCCGCCTCTTGTAAAAAGAAGAGAAGCCCTTTCGAGAGCGATATTATCCAGCCACACCTGCTTGAGGTCCCGCTTGAACCCTACAAAGGGTGCCGCGGGCTTTCCGCCCATGGCGGCCGCGTAGGTGCCGGCGAGTAATATCAAAGCGACAGCCGCTATATTCGGCTTTGCGTTCTTGAACATTGTTGCCTCCTTATTAAGATATCAATCTTTTTACCACGGATGGCGCGGCGGAAGAAAAGAAATATTAATGGATATTTCCGGGCATGGAGAGGTGTGTTGTATGAGGAAGCCCCGCGCAAAAAAAAATTGTCAGCGGCCGTGGCATTTTTTGAATTTGACGCCGCTACCGCAGTAACACGGGTCGTTGCGGCCGGGCGATTCTCCCCGTTCTTCCATAAGACCGGGCGCGTTCGCTGACAGGTAGTCTTTCAGGTTCGAGATTAACCCGTCGGCAGCCTCTTCCGGGGTTCTTACGCCGGTAGAGTAATGCGTCTCGCTCGCCGATCTTTCAATGCCTATCGCGCGCCTGACTTCCTCCTCGCCGCCCGATTCCGCCGCGTGAATGATACGGCAGTACCCTTTTTCATCGGGCCTGACGTTCAGGGAACCCATGTATCCGCAGTGCGGCGGGCGAATTTCCGTTCCGCCAATCGCCGGGTGTATGGAGCAGGTTTTATCTTCCGACATGAAGAGGCACCGGAAGGCGAACATCGCCATGACTTCGAGGGTAACGGCGCTCCCATCCACCTTTATATTCCTTATCCTGACATTGTATTTTTCGGGTGAGCTGAAAAGAGGCCTCGGGGGAGCTTCCTTCGTAATGTAATTTTCGATGATCCTTTTCGCCCGCGTCCTGATGCCAGCGGCGAGATCTCCCCTGAATTTCTCCAGGTTGGAAAGCCCGTTGGGTTTAACCACGGTATAGGAGATGATCCCCCACCAGGGGTCGCAGCAGATCCCTTTACAGCGGTCAACGCAAATACTTGAAAAGAATGAGGAGGTATTTTCCTTGGATGTCTGCATATTTTTCTTTTTTTCGGGAACCATTTTATTATACCTTTATTGCGCGGTTTCAGTCCATGTTTTTTGAGAGAACCTTTTTAAAAAGGTGTTGCGCACGGCTAATTGTTGAGCGTACCAAGCGGCATCAAAGTCCGCCCTGCCGGAAAGGCCGGCGTAACATGGTTCCAGCAAAAACGCGCGTAACGGGTAAGCCGTCCGGGAGTTAAATTGCCGTCCGCATGGACCTCAAACTACCCCCCCATGCCCCGGAAATTGACTAAACTATGCGTAAGGGATATGGTATCATGGCGGTCATGCGCCAGCTGAAGCCGATAGAGGAAATTGCGGGCGAGCTTAATATACCCTCAAGCCTTCTTATACCTTACGGCCGTTATGTCTCCAAGGTAAACGCTAACCTTTTAAAGGACCTTGAGAAGAAAACGGACGGCAAGCTCATCCTCGTAACCTCAATGAGCTCGACCCCGGCAGGCGAGGGGAAGACCACCCTTACCATAGGGCTCGCTCAATCCCTGAAATCGCTCGGCAAAAGGGTCGCCGTCTGCCTGAGGCAGCCGAGTATCGGCCCTTTCCTCGGGGCGAAGGGCGGGGCTACCGGCTCGGGTTCCGCAAGGGTCGAGCCGCAAGAGGATATCTCTCTCCAGTTCACGGGAGACGACTATTCCATAGTGACCGCCCATAACTTCATCTCATCGGTCATCGATAATCATATACACCACGGAAACACACTTGGCATAGATAAAAAGCGCATCTTCTGGAACCGCGTATCCTCTGTAAACGACAGGGCGCTGAGGCGCGTAAGGACCGGCGCCGGAAGCCCCGATGAAAGGGATGAGGAGTTCCATATCTCGGCGGCCTCCGAGATAATGTCTATCATCTGCCTGAGCCGGAACTTCAGCGATTTGAAAGAAAGGGCGGGCGAGATCCTCGTTGCCCTTGACGTCAATGGAAGGCCCGTTAAATTAAAGGATTTAAAGGTAGAAGGGGCGGTTTCCGCGCTCCTTAAAAACGCGCTCCACCCGAACCTTGTCCAGACGATCGAGGGCGTGCCCGCCTTTATCCACGGAGGGCCGTTCGGGAACATTTCCCTCGGGTGCTCCAGCCTCATAGCCACAAAACTCGCGTTGAAGCTCTCCGACTACGTCCTTACGGAGGCCGGCTTTTCAACGGAGCTCGGCGGGGAAAAGTTTTTTGATATAAAATGCCGTACCGGGGGGTTAAAACCCGCCGCCGCGGTAATCGTCGCCACCTTGAAGTCTTTAAGGTTCCACGGCAAGGCGAAAGATTATAATATGGAGGAGACGGACGCCCTTCTGAGGGGGTTTGATAACCTCAAAAAACACATTGAAAACATAGGAAGGTTCTCCGTCCCGGCAATCGTCGCCGTAAACCGCTTTAAGGAAGATACGGATAAAGAGATAGATACGGTTATAAGTATGGTTAAAGAATCAGGGGTTCCGGCCTTTGACGTCAGAGTAAGGGACGAAGGGGGAAAAGGGGGGATCCCCGCGGCGGAGTGGATAACGGGTGTAAATACGGAAAATGATTTCAATTTCCTTTATTCCGCCTCGCTGCCCGTAATTGAAAAGATTACGATTATCGCCAGGGAAATGTACGGGGCCGATGGCGTCGAATTTACCGAAGAGGCTAAAGAGGAGATTAGAGAGACGGAACGCCTCGGTTATGGAAAACTCCCGGTATGCGTGGCGAAGACCCCGAGATCGCTCTCCGATAACGCTCTTCTTCAGGGAAGGCCCCGGGGATTTAAGATTACGGTAGAGAGCGTAAAACCTAACGCGGGGGCCGGTTTTCTGGTGGCGCGGTGCGGGAAGGTTTTGCTCATGCCGGGGTTGCCGGCCCACCCGCTCGCCGAGAAAATAGATTTAGACGCGGATGGAAGGGTACTGGGGCTTTTTTAAGGGTTAAGATCGAAAGGGTTTATAAGTTTTATAAGGATGATTAAGGAATGTCTACTGGAAATTATAAAGGTCTGCTGAAGTCATTCGGCTTCCAGTCCTTTTTATGGACGCAGTTCCTCGGGGCGTTTAACGATAACGCCTTTAAGATCGTCCTTTCGATGATCGCCGTAAACATGGCGCTGGACCATCGGGGCGGGAGCGCGTACGTCTCTCTCGTCGGGGCTATATTCATCCTCCCCTTTTTCCTCTTTTCAGGCTACGCGGGCCACTTCGCGGACGGTCACAACAAGCGTAAGGTCCTTATAATCACGAAGAGTTTTGAGATCGTGGCGGTGACATTCGGCTTCTTCGCCTTCCTTTCAGGCAGAATAGAACTCATGCTCGGGACCCTTTTCCTCATGTCCCTTCACTCGACGTTCTTCGGCCCCGCGAAATACGGGATACTGCCGGAGATGCTCCCCGACAAGGACCTCTCCCGCGCCAACGGGCTCCTTGAGATGTCGACCTTCCTCGCCATAATCCTGGGCACCTCGGCTGGAACGTTTTTATTCTCGTACTGGAAGGGGAGGCTTGGCCTTGTCGGCGTTTTCCTCATGGCGGTGGCGGTCGTCGGAACCGCGATGAGCTTCGGCATATCAAAGGTCAGGGACCCTCTTCCGGGCAAGCCCTTCATGGTCAACCCATGGTCCGAGATCAATAGCGGGATGAAGCGGCTTTTGAGGGAGAGGTTTCTCCTTATGACTGTCGCGGGAATAACGTATTTCTGGTTTCTCGGTTCGCTTCTCCAGATGGACATACTCCTTCTCGGAAAGGAGGTAATGGGGTTAAACGACCTCTGGGTCGGCATACTCATAACCTTCCTCGCCATGGGCATCGGCGCCGGCTCCATTACCGCGGGCTTCCTTTCGGGCGATAAGGTCGAGCCCGGGCTTGTGCCCCTCGGTTCCATCGGCATGGGGGTCTTTTCCGTGCTTCTTGCCTGGTCTTCCTCTTCATATCCGAGGGCCGCGGCGGCCCTCATGATGCTCGGGTTTTCGGGCGGGCTTTTTATCGTGCCCCTGAACGCGCTTCTTCAACAGAAGAGCGGAAGCGAGGAGAAGGGCCGTCTGATCGCGACCAATAACTTCGTCAATACGGGAGGTATTCTCCTCGCCTCCGCCGTATTATGGTTCCTGAGCGGCGTCCTTGGAATGCACGCCGACAGGATCATACTGATGTTCGGCCTTTTGACGATCTTTTCTACCGTGTATCTCATGGCGGCTATCCCGGATTTCTTTACCCGTCTTATCCTCTGGATGCTCACCCATACGCTCTATAAGATACGCGTGGTCGGACAGGAAAACATCCCCTTCCGCGGGCCGGCGCTCCTTGTGTGTAACCACATGTCTTTCGTGGACGGCCTCCTCATAGGCTCGTGCGTCCAGCGTTTCATACGTTTCATGGTCTATGAGTTTTTCTGCGACCTCAAGCTTGTGGGCGGGTTTCTGCGCCTCATGAAGGCCATACCGGTCGCGGACGGGAACCGCAGGGAGATCCTCGCCTCCCTTGAGCGGGCGCGCAAAGAGCTTAAGGAGGGGCATATCGTCTGCGTCTTCGCCGAGGGCGCCATAAGCAGGACCGGGAATCTCCTTCCGTTTAAAAAAGGCTTCGAGAAGATCGCCGAGGGGCTCGATGTGCCCGTAATCCCGGTTCATCTGGACAGGGTCTGGGGGTCGGTCTTCAGCTTCAAGGGCGGCCGGTTCTTCTGGAAGTGGCCCAGGCACTTCCCGTATCCCGTTACGGTATCCTTCGGCAAACCCATGGGATCCACGGCAAGCGCCCGCGAGGTGAGACAGGCCGTAATGGAGCTCGCCAGCGCCGCCGTTGAGCACAGAAGGACAGGGGAAGATCTGCTGGAACTCCGGTTTATAAAGACCGCGAGGAAGCGTTTTTTCTCCTTCTGCATGGCCGATTCCACGGGTAAGTCGCTTACATGGGGCTCGGCGCTCGCGGGCTCCCTCGCCCTCTCGAGAAAGCTTAAGCGTATCGAGGGGGATACCCTCGGGATCATACTCCCCTCGACCGTGGCGGGGGCGATTTCAAACGCGGCCGCCCTCATCGCCGGGAAGACGCCGGCAAACCTTAACTTCATGGCCCAGGATTCTCTTGATTCATGCGTCCGCAAGGGCGGAATAAAAACCATCCTCACTTCCCGCGGTTTTATCTCAAAGGCCGGTTTAAAAGAGATGGAGGGGATGATTTATATAGAAGAGATCGCCCGGGGGATAAGCGCGTTTGATAAGGCGGCGGCGTGGCTCGCGGCGCTCCTTTTACCGAACAGGGCGATCGAGATGTTATACTGCCGCGGGGATAAGGACCCCCGCAGGCTCGCGACCATAATGTTCACGAGCGGCTCCACGGGAGAGCCGAAAGGGGTAATGCTTACCCACCATAACATCATTTCCAATATCGAGGGGTTCGCCCAGGTCTTCAGCGTCACCGGAAAGGACGTCCTTATGGGGGTGCTCCCGTTCTTCCACGCCTTCGGTTTTACAGGGTCTCTCTGGTTTCCCCTTGTCGAGGGCGTGAGCGCCGTCTACCATCCGAACCCGCTTGACGCGAAGACAATCGGGGATATGGTCCGTAAACACAGGGCGACTATTCTCATAGGGACCCCGTCATTCTATTCGGGATATGTTAAAAAGTGCTCCCCCGGGGACTTCTCAAGCCTGAGGTACGCCGTGGCGGGCGCGGAGAAACTGAGGGATAATATAGCCGTGGATTTTAAGGGTAAATTCGGGATCAACCTCATGGAGGGGTACGGCTGCACGGAGCTTTCGCCCGTGGTTTCGGTGAACGTCCCCGATGTCGAGCACAGGGACCAGAGGCAGGCCGGGTTTAAGCCCGGGACAGTGGGGCACGCGATCCCCGGCGTTTCGGTAAAGGTCGTTGACCCTGAGACCGGCAGCGAACTCCCCGCTGGGAAAGAGGGGTTACTCCTGGTCAAGGGCCCGAACCTCATGAAAGGATACCTCGGGGACCCTCAAAGAACAGAGGAGACCCTCAGGGATGGCTGGTATGTGACCGGGGATGTAGCCTCGGTGGGCGAGGACGGCTTTATAAAGATAGTAGACCGCGTCTCAAGGTTCAGTAAAATTGCCGGAGAGATGGTTCCCCACATAAAGGTGGAGGAGACGGTCTCCCGGATACTCGGGTGCGACTGCGCGGTCACGTCGGTGCCCGATGAAGCGAGAGGGGAGAAGCTGGTCGCGTTTTATACAAATAAGGAGATCAGGCCGGTCGATGTCTGGGAGGCGCTTTTAAAGGCGGGGCTCCCGAGGCTCTGGATCCCGAAAAGGGGAAACTTCTTATACATCGAATCTTTCCCGGCCTCGGCGACCGGAAAGATCGACCTCAAGAAGCTGAAAGGCCTGGCCATTGATATGTTCCGCGATTCCGGCGCCCCGCTCCCGCCTTTAAGGCAATCTTCCAAGGGCTGAGCCGTTAGCGGTTATTTTTTATTGAGTTCAGGTATGGGGGCGAGGTAGACGACGTTACGGGAGATCTCCTTCGCGCTGTACATCGCCCTATCGGCGATCTTCAGGAGTTCTCTCTTATCCTTTGTATGGACCGGGTAGGCCGCGATCCCGATGGACGTCGTAATCCTTATATCAAGGTTTTCGTCCTGAAGGAAATGGTGGCTCTCCACGGCGAGCCTTATCCTCTCGGCGATTACGTACGCCATATCGTAGTCCGCGTCCAAAAGCACCACGACAAATTCATCCCCGCCGTACCTTATGACGGCATCGACTTCCCTTACGCATTTAAGGATGACCTTCGCGGTCTCAACAAGGACCTTGCTCCCGGCGAGATGGTCGTTAGTGTCGTTTACCTTCTTGAAGTTGTCGAGGTCCAGGAAAAGCACCGTTACAGGCGTAAGGAGCCTCTCGGCCCTCTTTATTTCCCTGTCGAGGACCATCTCGAGGAATTTGCTGTTATAGAGGCCGGTAAGGCTGTCGATAAAGGCCAGTTCCCTGGCCTCGGAGTATTTTTGCGCGTTTTCAAAAGCCTCGGAGGCGTGCTCCACGAGGAAAGAGACGTTTTTAACGTCTTTTATCCCGTAGCCGGGCCTGTCTTTTCTGCTCAGGATAAGCATAAAACCTGCTACTTTCGCCCCCCTGGTTACCGGGGCGAGGAGCATTGAGCCGAATTCTTTCAATTCCTCGCGGCCTTCGCCGAGATCCGATTGCGCTATTATTGTTACATTCTTGAATTTCATTAAGTCCTTTTCAAACCTGTCCATAAAAATACCCGCTATCTTTTCTCCGTCAACCGGGTTTATGTGCCTCATGGCCTTTATATCGAGTTTTTTCCCGGCGTCGTCATAAAAGACAAGTATGCCCGCGTCAGCGGGTATTATCTGAAGGACGGCGTCAAGGGAGACGTCGTAGAGCCTTGATGGCTCGATTGTGGATAGAACGGTCCTGCTTACCGCGAAGAGCTTAAGGGATTGCCTCATCTCGAGGTTCTCTTCAAGGAGCTTTTTTTTCTCGATGCAGCTTTTGACGGTCAGAAGAAGCTCATCCTCGTTAAGAGGTTTTCTTATGTAATCGAAGGCCCCGTTCTTAAGGGCCTCCACCGCCGTATCGATGGAGCCGTGGCCTGTTACGACGATAACGTCAACAAGGGTATTGTGCTGTTTCGTCCTCTGAAGGACCTCAAGCCCGCCCACATCGGGCATGATGAGGTCGGTAATAACGATGTCGAAGTCCTCGTTTTCTATCAGGTTTATGGCTTCGGCCCCTTTTGAGGCGCGCTTTACCGTAAACCCTCTGTTGGTGAGGATATCCGAACAGACGGTCCTGAAGAACGCGTCGTCGTCGACTAAAAGTATTTTACCTTTGTTTATATCCATTTTTTTATAGGCGTCCACGCTGAATGGGTATGCCAGCCGCTCACCGCCGAAAGGCGAGCGGTTTTTCCATCCCGTCGCTTTGGCGGCGGGTCAAGGCTGGCAAATATAAATGATTATCCGTACCATCAAAATTCTCAGCCATTTATGGCGGAGAATTTTAAATCAATTTATAATTTAACAAAATATTGTGTATTGTGTCAATGTCAATAGGACGCGGAATCCTTCGGGACGTTTGGTTTTCTGAAGGCATCCGCCTGCGGAAATGGCTGTTTTTCTTGACAAAAGGTTTTTTTGGGGAATAATCTTTTACGTGAGCCGATGGAAGTAAAAACAACCGTTGAAGAAGGTGAGCGGAGAATCTTAAATGAAAATTCCGGTGAAAAAAACGCTTTTCCCCGCCCTTTCTATTCTGTTCCTTTTTTTTATCCCCGGGTGCGGCGGCGGGGGCGGCGGGGCCGCCCAGCTTCTCCTCGCCCTATCTGTTTCTTCCGGCGACTTTCATACCTGCGCGGTTAAGAGTGACGGTACGGTCTGGTGCTGGGGAGATAACACTTCCGGCGAGCTCGGCAACGGAGTTCCGGGGGTCGATTCCTTTACGGCCGTACAGGTCGCCGTGATATCAAACGCCCTCGAAGTCTCCGCCGGAGGGGCGCATACCTGCGCGGTGTTAAAAGACAACACGGTCTGGTGCTGGGGCAGTAACGCATCCGGCCAGCTCGGGATCGGTTTATTACCGAACGCGCCGCCTGTAGCCGCTCCTTTACAAGCGGTAACGGGCATTACAACCGCCACCAATGTCTCCGCCGGTGAAGCGCATACCTGCGCCGTTAAAACCGACAACACGGTCTGGTGCTGGGGGAATAACGAATTCGGCCAGCTCGGCGATGGACACTCAAAATACTCACCTTTCTCCGGTTCAAGTCTCAGGCATAAATAACGCAATAGCCGTCTCGGCAGGGGGAATCACACCTGCGCGCTTAAGAATGACGGCACTGTCTGGTGCTGGGGAGATAACAGTTTCGGACAGCTCGGCAACGTCACCCACAGCAAGTCACGCCTCTGCCAACTCTCATCGACCCCGGTGCTCAGCGACCATTGACCAATGTAGTCGCTCTCATCGGCGGGCGCGAACCACACATGCGCAGCTTAAAAGCGACAATACGGTCTGGTGCTGGGGAGACGACAGTTCAGGCCAGGTCGGCTCCCCGCTGGAATCTGATAGGCACATCTTTTTCCACTTCTCCGCTTACGGTCAATCTTGGAAATTCAGCGTACCGGCGTCACAGCCGGCCTTGGCCACAGCTGCGCTGTTATAAGCGACGGAACGATCAAATGCTGGGGGGACGGTACAGCCGGACAGCTCGGCAGTGGCGGGTTTCCCATTCTGACCCCGAATTTCTCTGTGCCGATACTTCCTGTAATCAATATGTCAACCGCCACGCAGGTTGACGCGGGCGGGTCTCACACGTGCGCGCGCCTTTCCGATAACAGGGTCCAGTGCTGGGGCGACAACACATCAGGACAACTCGGCGACGGCAGCGGTTTTACTTCAAATACGCCCGTGAGCGTCGTGCAATAGAAGGCTAACCTTCAGGGACGATTATTTCGCTAAAAAGATGAAGTTCTATTCTCTCGATTCCTCTCCGTATAAGCCCGTTTCCCATGACCCTGATTTAAGAAAAAGGGTACTCATGGAAGAAAGGCATCTCTGCGTTAAGCATATAAGCCACATAATCCTTGAGCCGGGCAACTCCGCCAGGGCCCACATCCACCCTTCCGAATCCGAGATATTTTACTGCATAAAAGGGAAGGCTCTTTTCAAGGTCATTGGTAAAGACGTGGCCATGGAACGCGGAAGCTGTCTCGTGATTGAGGCCGGGGAAGAACACTCCATAGATAAAGTCATCGAAGAGACCGAACTCCTGTATTTCCACGCCGCAGCCGGGTAAGAGCGACTGTATTTTCGAGAGAACCTCGGGGGAAACTTTCTGTTTTTTAGCGGATATTTCTGACTCAGATAGCTTTTAAAAGCTTCTGTGTCATTTAAATGCATAAAGAAGTTTCATGCGCTGAAAAATTTTCCCCCGAACCCCCTTCAAAGACTTTCAGTTTCAGAGGATCGTTAAAAATTTTCAATTAAAAAAAATCGTAAAAAAGTGGTATTATATCCAGATGATTTATCTTGATAACGCCGCTACGTCGTTTCCAAAGCCCGAATCCGTTTACCGGAGGATCGATGAAATCCTGAGGAAAATAAGCGGGAACCCGGGCAGGGCCAGCCACCGCATGGCCCTCGAAGCGAGCCGTGTGATCTTCGACGCGAGGGAGAAGGTTTCACGCCTTATAAATTCACCCGACTCTTCGAGGGTTGCCTTTACAAAGAACGCGACGGAAGCGATAAACATAGCCCTTAAAGGGATACTGAAGCCGGGCGACCACGTCGTCACGACCACTTTCGAGCACAACTGTGTTGTTAAGACCCTTGCGAGGCTCGAAGCAGCCGGGGTCAGCGTGACAAAGGTGAGGCCCGGTAAAGACGGGCGCCTTGACGTTAAAGATGTCGAAAAGGCGATCAGGAAACCCACGAGGATCGTCTGCATAGCGCACGCTTCGAACGTCTTCGGGACTTTGCAGCCTGTTGAGGAGATTGGACGGATATTGAGGAAAAAAGGGATTTTATTCCTTGTGGACGGGGCGCAGACCGTGGGCGCCGTGCCGGTGGATGTAGAGAAGCTGAATATTGACCTCCTTGCCGCGACCGGGCACAAGGCGCTATTCGGCCCCCAGGGCACGGGTTTCTTATATGCGAGAGAGGGGGTCGAGCCGGAGCCCCTCATTGACGGAGGCACAGGGGAACTCGACACTGTCCTCGAGATGCCGGAGAGGCTTGAGGGCGGCACCATGAACACCCCTGGCGTCGGCGGGCTCGGCGCCGGGGCCGATTACTTATTGAACGAGAGTATTTCAAAGATAAGGGCCTATGAAGAAGGGCTTACAGGCGAGCTTCTAAAGGGTCTGAAGGCCATGGAAGGGGTAAGTATCATAGGCCCTCTCGAAGCGGGGGAAAGGGCGTCGCTTGTGGCATTTAATATAAAAGGCATGGCGTCGGCAACGGTCGGCGCAAGGCTCGATGAGGAGTTTTCGATCATGGTAAGGTGCAACACCCACTGCGCGCCCGAGGCCCACAGGGAGGCGGGCACATTCCCGGAAGGGGCCGTAAGGGTAAGCCCGGGATACTTTACAACGCCCGAAGAGATAGAGGAGTGTCTGAGGGCAATAAGGATAATAGGTAAAGAATAAAAATATGATTATTTTAGGCATAGAAACATCTTGCGATGATACGGCGGCCTCGGTCGTTGAGAACGGCTGCGGGGTCCTTTCCTCCGTGGTATCGTCTCAGGACTCGATACACGCTAAGTACGGAGGGGTAGTGCCCGAGCTCGCTTCGCGCGGGCACATCGAGATGATAATACCCGTTGCGGACGAGGCGCTTCAAAGGGCGGGCGTTAAGATGGAAGAGATCGATGGGGTGGCCGTAACGCAGGGCCCGGGCCTTGTGGGGTCTATCCTCGTGGGGCTTTCCTTCGCGAAGGCCGCCTCTTACGCGCGGGGGATCCCCCTTACCGGGGTTAACCATATCGAGGCCCACGCGCTCGCGGCATTTCTCCGGGAGGGAGATTCATTTAAAGAAACCCCCGAATTTCCCTTTGTCGCCCTCATCGTATCAGGCGGCCACACGACCCTTCTTTTACTCGAAGATTACACGCGTTATAAGGTCCTGGGACAGACCCTCGATGACGCGGCGGGCGAGGCCTTTGATAAGGTGGCGAAACTCCTCGGGCTCGGATACCCGGGAGGCGCTGTCATAGACAGGATCGCGAAGGAAGGGGACGCCGGATACGTCGAGTTTACCCGGCCTTACATGGCGAAGGGAAATCTTAACTTCAGCTTTAGCGGCATCAAGACCGCGGTCCGTAATTTTGTTCAGGATTTCAAGGAAGCGGTGCCTCCCGAAGTGGTAAAAGACCTTGTCGCGAGCTTCCAGGAGGCTGTGGTGGACGTCCTCGTGAATAAGGCCCTCTGGGCGTTAAACGCGACGGGCGCGAAGAACCTCGTGGCCGCGGGCGGCGTGGCGTGCAATTCAAGGCTTCGCGCGCGCCTCAAAGAGGCGGCGGAGAAAGAAGGGGTAAGGCTCTTTATACCTCCGCCCTATTTCTGCAGCGATAATGGCGCTATGGTGGCGGCGCTCGGGTACCATCAGCTGAAAAACGGGGTAAAAGGCGCGCTTGATCTGAACGCGCTGCCCAACTGGAATTTTTAAGGCCGATTCAATACAAGTCTTACCATAAGTTTTTTTAACTCTTCAGCTCCTTTAGAATTCTTAAAAATGTCATCCCTTAAAGATAAGCGCGGCGATATTGATAAAGCCCGTGACTACCCCCGCCCCAAAAAGAGGTTCGGGCAGCATTTTCTTATTGATAAGAATATCATAAGAAAGATCGTCGAAGCCGCGCGTCTTCAAAAAGGGGACCTTTGCCTTGAGATAGGGCCCGGGACAGGGACTCTCACGGAGGCCCTTACAGGGTCGGGCGCGCGGGTCCTCGCCGTGGAGGTGGACAGGGATATGATCGAGTTCCTTAAAGGAAAATTTCCGGCCCTTGATATCATCAACAGGGACGCGCTCAAGCTGTCGTATACCGGACTTTCAAGGGAATATAAGGGCAGGTTCAAGGTGGTATCAAACCTGCCGTACAATATCTCCGGGCCCATGCTCGCGAAGTTCCTGGCCGAAAGGGACGCCTTTACAGACCTTGTCCTGATGTTCCAGAAAGAGGTCGCCCACAGGCTCGTGGCCCGCCCCGGGACAAAGGAATACGGGGCGCTCTCTGTCTTCACTCAGGCGTTTACAGACGCGAAGATCGAGTTTAACGTTTCCAGAAACCTCTTTACCCCAAGGCCGAAGGTCGATTCAAGCGTTGTGAGCTTAAGAGTGCTTTCCGGACCAAAGGCCGTGATAGAGGACGAGGGGTTCTTTAAGACCGTTGTGAAGGCGGCCTTCGGAACCCGCAGAAAGACCCTTTTAAACGCCCTTAAAACACTCGGGTTTGAAAAGAATGAGATAATAAGCGCGCTCGAAAAAGCCCGGATAGACCCCGGAAGAAGGGGAGAGACCCTCGATTTAATTGAATTCAGCAGGCTCGCAAACTCGTTCTTACAGCTGAAAAAACAGCTGAAAAAACCCGGAAAATAAAAAAATCATGGCATGGCTTTAAATTAAAGTTTTTCGGGCCGCCTTTTTTATAAAAGGAATAACAAAAATTTGACTTTTTATCCGGCCTGAGATAGTTTGTCATATCTTCCTGAGAAGACCCCCCCAGGTACTGACGGGGGTCTTCTCAGGAAGAACTAAAAGTCTTTTGAAGGGGGCCTGGGGGAAATTTTTCAGCGCATAAACTGGCTTGCTGCTTTTAAATGACACAGAAGCTTTTGAAAGCTATTAAGTCGGAAATATCCGCTAAAAAACAGAAAGTTTCCCCCGAAAAGGGTTTTCCCGCGTCTTGTTTAATCCATTAAAAAATGGAAAATATACGCTATATCGCGATAGAAGGCCCCATAGGCGTCGGCAAGTCGAGCCTTGTGGAGATCCTTGCCCGGGAGTTTAACGGAAGGACCCTTGTCGAAGAGGTTGACGGGAACCCGTTTCTCCCGAAGTTCTACGCGGATATAAAAAAGTACGCCCTTCAGACTCAGCTCTTCTTCCTTTTAAGCCGCTATCAGCAGCAAAAGGAGATGTTTCAGCAGGAACTCTTCAGCTCAACCGTCATCTCGGACTATCTTTTCGCCAAGGACAGGATATTCGCGTACCTCAACCTCGATGAGAATGAACTCAGCCTCTACGAACAGGTCTACAGGCTCCTCGATACGAGGATACCCAAGCCCGACCTTGTCATCTATCTCCAGTCCTCGACAGAAGTCCTCATAAAGAGGATACACAGGAGGAACAAGGATTTTGAGAAGGGCATAAAAGAGGATTACCTCGAAAAGCTCGTTGACGCGTACAACAGGTATTTTTTCTATTATAACGATTCCCCGCTTTTAGTCGTAAACACCACGGATATAGACTTTGTCAATAACCCCGCGGATCTCACCAACCTTGTACGGGAAATAAAATCGATGAAGGGCGGGATGCAGCACTATCTGCCGATAGGGTCAAAAAAAGGGTAGGCGGGCATTACGCGGAGACCCCCGGTGCGCGCCGTGTTGTTTATCGTGAGAATTTGGTCTATAATCGAGGTTTAATAAACCTTGCGGGCGGTCTGGAGGGTTTGTTAGCTATTTTTTGGCGGGTATGGTTGTGAAGAAGATAACAGTTCCGGACATATTGAAGATGAAGGAAGAGGGGAGAAAGATCCCTGTCCTGACGGCTTATGGTTTTTCCATGGCGAGGATTCTGGACAGCGCCGGCATCCCCGCTATTATCGTGGGAGATTCCGTCGGCATGGTCGAGGCGGGTTATGATACGACGATCCCCGTTACCATGGAAGAGATGATCTATCACACGAGGTCTGTCGCGAGAGGGAGAGAGAACGCCTTTATCATAAGCGACATGCCGTTCTTGTCCTATCAGGTGAGCGTTAACGAGGCTAAAAAAAACGCCGGAAGGCTTGTAAAGGAAGGCGGGGCCGAGGCCGTAAAGCTCGAAGGCGGGAAAAAAATGATTGATACGGTCAGGGCCATCGTGGATATGGATATACCCGTCATGGGACACATCGGGCTCACCCCGCAGTCGATACACAGGATGGGCGGCTACAGGGTCCAGGGCAGGTCAAAGACGGAAGGCGAGATGTTAACCGGGGACGCCCGGGCTCTCCAGGACGCGGGGGCGTTTTCCATCGTCCTTGAAGGCATACCCGCGGCTCTCGCCAGGGAGATAACGGAATCCCTCTATATACCGACTATCGGGATCGGGGCCGGGCCTCACTGCGACGGGCAGGTCCTTGTGGTAAACGACATGCTCGGCCTTAATAGCGACATCCGCGCTCCCAGGTTCGTCAAGATGTACGCGGATTTAAGAAAAGCGATCTCAAACGCCGTCGGCGAATACATAAGGGAAGTCGAGGAGGGAGAGTTCCCGGATAAGGAACATTCCTACTGACCGTTTGTACTTTCCGCGGAAAGTTTTTTACGTAGACCCTTTTATACTCAGACGGATTAACCGCTCCGTGAGTTTCCGCCGGGGAATTAGCTGAACAATCCGGGCGCGCGGCGTCGCGCCCTTCCGGAAAGGCCGGCTGAACAACCGTGCGCGGCGCCTTTTTAAAAAAAGGGTTCTTTCAGGAAACCCGTTTCAGCGGTTATTTAAAAATGAAGGTAATCGAAGGCGTAGCGCAGATGCAGGGCTGGTCCGGGGACGCGCGGGCGAGGGGAGAGAAGATAGTCCTTGTCCCGACGATGGGATTTCTCCACGACGGCCACAGGGAACTCTTAAGGATAGGTAAAGACGCGGCAGGGGGTGCTGTGAGTAGGGGGGGTGCGGGGGGTGGGGGGAAGCTCGTACTGAGCATATTCGTAAACCCAACCCAGTTCGGACCCAGGGAGGACTACAGGACCTATCCGAGTGACCTTAAAAGGGATTTAAGGATCGCGGAGGAGGGGGGGGTGGACGCGGTATTTACTCCTTCAGCCGAAGAGATGTACGGGGTCCCGTATCAGACCTTTGTCGAGGTCGAGGAGCTGACGAAGCATCTCTGCGGAAGATCGAGGCCAGGTCACTTTAGGGGGGTGGCGACCGTTGTCCTCAAGCTCTTTAATATAGTTAAACCACATGAGGCTATCTTCGGTAAAAAAGACTACCAGCAGCTTATGATCATAAAAAGGCTGGTTAAAGACCTTAACCTCGAAGTGGAGGTAACAGGGGTTGAAACCGTCCGGGAAAATGACGGCCTGGCCATGAGTTCCAGGAACTCATACCTTAATCCGGATGAAAGAAAGGCGGCCTCTGTTATCCCCATGGCCCTTGATATGGCTGAAGAGCTATTTCTCTCCGGGGTGATGGACAGCTCCGGGATTAAAGGGAATATGAAAAAAATCATAGAGAAAGAGCCCTTAGCCGTGGTAGAATATATGGAAGTCGTTGACCCGGATACCCTTCGGGGCGTAGAACATATAAAAGGGTCTGCCCTTGTCGCCATCGCCGTAAAGGTCGGAAAAGCGACGGCTTATAGACAACCGCTCGCTTAAAGGATAGAACCCATAGGGGTGGAATAACCATAAACCAATAAAGAATCGGCTACATTAAAATAAGGAGAGCTGGAAGAGATGCAGAGGATGATGTTAAAAGGCAAAATTCACAGGGCCACGATAACGGACTCTAACCTTGACTATGAAGGCTCTGTTGCCATAGATGAGGCCTTGATGGAGGCCGCCGGCATATACCCTTTTGAGCAGGTTCAGATATACGATATAAATAACGGCAATCGTCTCACGACTTACGCCATAAAGGCGGAGAGGGGGAGCGGGGTTATCTCCGTCAACGGCGCCGCCGCCCACCTCGCGAAAAAAGGGGACCTCGTGATCATAGCGAGCTATTCGGTCCTCGAAGAGGAAGAGGCGCGCGCCCACGCCCCTAAACTCGTATATGTCGACGAAAGGAACGCGATCAGGAAAGTATTGGAAGTCGCCGGCTGCGTATGAAAAAGGGACTGAAGGGGTACTTCGTAACAGGGCTCCTTGTCGTTGTGCCTCTTTACATAACAATCTATGTCCTCTCGCTTATCGTGAGGTTCATGGATAACATCTTTACGATCCTTCCCGGGTTCCTCCAGCCTGATTCGTACCTTCCATTCCATATCCCGGGGCTCGGGATATTTTTTACCATAGCCGGGATTTTCATCGTCGGCGTGCTCGCCACGAATATCTTCGGCAAATGGCTTCTTGAGATAACCGAGAGGGTTGTGGCGAAACTTCCGATCCTCCGCGTGGTCTACAACGCCACAAAGCAGTTCCTGGAGACGTTTTTCTCAAAGGAACACGAGGGCCTCAGAAAGGTCGTCCTCGTCGAGTTCCCCAGGAAAGGGGCCTGGTCCGTCGGGTTTCTTACCGGTAAGACCAGGGGCGAGGTAAAGGATAAGACCCCGGAAAATACCGTAAACGTATTCCTTCCAACCACGCCTAACCCAACTTCAGGGTTCTATATAATCGTCCATGAAAGCGAGATAATACCCCTCGAAATGAAGGTCGAGGACGCCTTCAAGGTCCTTATGACCGGCGGTATGGTCGTACCCGGCGGCAAGGCCGGGTTCAAGGTGATAACGCCTCAGAAAGTAAGCTGAGAGGGCTTTTTTATAAAAAGGCGCCGCGCGCGGCAGTTGTTTAGCGTTGCATGCGGGATCAAACTTCGCTGTGCCGGAATGGACGGCGCAACAACCGCCCGCAGCAGGCGCGCGCAAAAACCTCTTCACGAGGTCGCCGAAATAAGAGGATTTAAGACGAGATTGCCACGCTCTGCTCGCAATGACAGGCAAAGATGTCTGTATCTTTAAATAAACCCCAGGCGGTGGGTGAACAGCGCGTAAGGATGGAGGTGCTGCGCACGGCAGTTGATTAGCGTTGCGTGCGGGTTCAAACTCCGCCTTGCCGGAAAGGACGGCTTAACAATCGCCCGCCGCAGGCGTGCGCGAGCCGGGGCAGAAGGAACGGAGTGACATAAGCGGCGAGCGCAGGGGCTGGAGGCGGTAGCGCAGAGAACCCACCCCGAAAGCGCGCGGGTGTTGCGCACGGCAGTTGATTAGCGTTGCGTGCGGGTTCAAACTTCGCTGTGCCGGAAAGGACGGCGCAACAACCGCCCACCGCAAGGTGCGCGCAAAAACCTCTACAGCACAGGGCGGAAATAAGAGGATTTAAGACAAGCGACGAGATTGCTCTGTCGCAAAAAAACGCTCCTCGCAATGACAATGCGGGGTTTTTCCGCAGCCTGCTTAACCGTTAAACTTAAGAATGGGATCAAATGGATGGAAAACGTTAAAGCGCTCAACAAGTTCAGCGAGCTTGACGCCCTCTCGATAAATACCATAAGGTTTCTCGCGGTCGATTGCGTTGAGGCCGCGAATTCCGGGCACCCGGGGATGCCGATGGGCGATGCTCCCATGGCTTATGCGCTATGGACGCGATTCCTCAGGCATAACCCCGGAGACCCGAGGTGGGCCGGCAGGGACCGTTTTATCCTTTCAGCTGGCCACGGTTCCATGCTCCTCTATTCCCTCCTTCACCTGACAGGATACAACCTGCCCCTTGATGAGCTCAAGAAATTCAGGCAATGGGGGAGCCACACCCCTGGGCATCCCGAGTATGACCTGAATATCGGGGTGGAGACCACGACAGGGCCCCTCGGCCAGGGTTTCGCCACGGGCGTCGGCATGGCGATGGCCGAGAAATATCTCGCGGAGCGGTTTAACAGGCCCGGGTTCCCGGTCTTTGATTACAATATCTACGCCATAACAAGCGACGGCGACATGATGGAGGGGGTCTCGAACGAGGCCGCCTCGATGGCCGGGCACCTTGGGCTCGGCAAGATCGTCTACCTCTATTCGGATAACAGGATTACCATAGAAGGAAGCACGGACCTCTCGTTTACAGAGGATGTCGCGAAGCGTTTTGAGGGCTTAAAGTGGCATGTCCAGAAGGTGGGGGGCAATGACCTCCCCTCGATAGCCGCGGCGATACAGGCGGCTAAAGAGGAGACGGCGAGGCCGTCCCTCATTATCGCGCGGACCAATATCGGCTTCGGCAGCCCCGGAAAGCAGGATACCGCCGAGGTCCACGGCGCTCCCCTTGGGCACGAGGAGGTAAGGGCGACGAAGGAGCGCCTCGGCTGGCCCCTTGAGCCTGGCTTCCATATCCCCGAAGAGGCGCTTAAGGCCATGAGGCAGGCGGTCCCGAAAGGCGGGGAATTACAGAAGAAATGGAACTCCATGCTTGAAAAATACTCGAAGGGGTATCCGGAACTCGCGGCTGAATTAAAAAATCTTCTCGCGGGCAGGAAGGATGATTCCTGGATAAAAGAGATGCCCGCATTTACCGTAAAGGACGGCCCCATAGCCACAAGGAGCGCCTCAGGCAAGGTCCTGAACGCGATAGCTAAGAAAACGCCTTTCCTCATGGGAGGCTCCGCTGATCTGGCGCCGTCAACGAATACGCTTTTAAAGGGCATGGGGAACTTCCTCCCGGGGAAGGCGGGAAGGAACATCCACTTCGGGGTGCGCGAGCACGCCATGGGCGCCGTGCTTAACGGGATGGCCTTGAGCAGGATGCTGATCCCCTACGGCGCGACGTTTTTGATTTTTTCGGATTACATGCGCCCCCCGATGCGTCTCGCGTCCCTCATGGGGCTCCATGTCATATATGTCTTTACCCACGACTCCGTCGGCCTCGGGGAAGACGGCCCGACGCACCAGCCCGTTGAGCATATCGCCGGCTTAAGGACGGTGCCGCGCATGACAGTAATCCGTCCGGCTGACGCCTCGGAAGTCGTCGAAGCCTGGAAGCTCGCGCTCCTCCATGAAAAAGGCCCGGTCGCCCTGGTGCTGACGAGGCAGAACCTTCCTGTAATCGACAGAAGCCGGTTCGCCTCCGCCGAGAATCTCTCGCGCGGCGCATATGTCCTTGCCGATCCTTTAGAAGGATCCCCGGAGATCATACTTATCGGTACGGGTTCGGAAGTGCATCTCGCGCTGGGCGCGTATGAAGAACTTTCAAAGCGGGGCGTTAAGGCCAGGGTAGTAAGCATGCCGAGCTGGGAGGTCTTCGAGGCCCAGGAAGCCGATTATAAATCCTCGGTGCTGCCGCCTGAGGTAAAGCTCCGGATTTCGATAGAAGCCGCGTCCCCCATGGGCTGGCACCGCTACGTCGGGCCGGAGGGGGACGTGATCGGCCTTGAGAGGTTCGGCGCGTCGGCCCCGGCCGGGACCCTGTTTGAGAAATTCGGCTTTACGGTTGAAAACGTAAGCAAAAGGGCGATGGATCTCATCAACAGAAAAAAGGGGCTCTTCCTCGACAGGATCTGAAAACGGACGCGGGGAAACCTGTCTTTCTGAAGATGCATGGCGTTCACCTGCCCGAAGTTTACCGCGGGGAGCTTCAATGATCAGCCCTAAAAAACTTATTTTTAATACCCCGTCTCAAAAAAGACCCGGAAGAGGAACGAGTCTTCCTGAAAACCTGAATTGCCGGCAGGACGCCTTTTTTGCGGGCCGCCGGGACTCTGCTATACTTGGTTCATAAATCTCCGTTTTGCGCAATCCGTTTTCAGCCGCACCAGCGAAATCGCATCCGGCGCTCCGTTGTAGATGAAGCCGTGCCTGAAACGTCTTATTATTTTCCGTGAGAAGGAGGCATGTCTTGAACCCTTTGCTGGAATTGAAAAAACTCGGCCAGAGCGTATGGTTCGATAACCTGAGGAGGGGCCTTGTCATATCAGGCGAGCTCAAGCGCATGATGGATGAATACGGGATTACTGGCGTCACGTCGAACCCCACCATATTCGAGAAGGCGATAGCCGGCACAGACGAATACGATGAGGAGATACAAAAGCTCGTAAAAGAGGATCTCGAAGAAGCGGACATAGTCAAAGAGCTCGTGATAGATGACATAAAAGGAGCCGCCGACGTATTAGCCCCCGTATTTAAAGAGACCGGCGGGAAGGACGGCTTTGTCTCCGTAGAGGCGAGGCCGACCCTGGCGAGGGATACGAAAGCGGCCATTGTTGACGCGAGGGGTCTTTTTTCACGCATAAACAGGCCGAACGTGATGGTAAAGGTCCCGGCGACCGCGGAAGGCCTTC
Organism: uncultured delta proteobacterium; assembly: GCA_963727865.1. Taxonomy (GTDB): domain Bacteria; phylum Desulfobacterota; class GWC2-55-46; order GWC2-55-46; family GWC2-55-46; genus CAVSHY01. The sequence goes on from CAVSHY010000014.1 coordinate 42,906, forward strand.
CCGCGATAGAAGAGCTCACCTTCGAGGGTTACAACATAAACGTAACGCTTCTTTTTTCGGTCGACCGGTATGAAGAGGCCGCGTGGAGCTATATAAGAGGCCTTGAGAGAAGGGCGGCCGAAGGCAAGCCTCTTGATAATATCTTCAGCGTGGCGAGCTTCTTTGTAAGCCGCGTCAACGTGCTCGCCGATAAGATGATAGAGGAAAGGATCGAGAAGGAAACGTCGAATGACAGGAAGGCGCGCCTGAGAGACCTCATCGGGAAAGTGTCTATAGCCAACGCGAAACTCGCCTATATAAGATATAATGAAATATTCAACAGCCCCAGGTTTTTGGCGCTTGAGGAGAAGGGGGCCAAACCGCAAAAACTCCTCTGGGCGTCCACTTCCACAAAGAACCCGAAGTACAACGAACTCATGTATGTGGACGGGCTCATAGAAAAGGGCACCATAAGCACGATTCCGCTACACACCATGCTCTCTTTCTACAGCCACGGCAAAGTAAGTCCAACGCTCGCCGAGGGGCTCCTTGAAGCGGCGCGGACAATCGCGGAACTCTCTCTTCTTGGCATAGACTACGCTAAACTCACGGCTCAGCTTGAGGACGAGGGGGTACGGAAGTTTACGGATTCATACCTCTCCCTTCTTAAGAGCGTGGCTGAAAAGAAGAAAAAGATACTCGGGGAGAAAGTCCGCGCCGTTGAGTTCGCCCTGGACGGGTTTATTGAGAGCGTCAACAAGGCCGTGGGCGAGATGGAGAGCAGGGGATTCATCCACAAGCTCTGGGCAAAGGACCCGGCTTTATGGAAAAAAACCCCCGGCGATAGAAAGCTTATAACCGATTCTCTCGGGTGGCTCACGCTCCCCGAGCTGATGGAGGTCCATAAGGATGCCATAAATTCCTTCGCGGTTGACGTCAGGAATTCCGGTTTCACCGACGTGGTGCTTCTCGGGATGGGCGGGTCGAGCCTCGCCCCCCTTGTCTTAAATACGGCTTTCGGCCGTCAAAAAGGGTACCCTGAACTGACCGTCCTCGACTCTACGGACACGGACGCTATAAAAGCTGTAAACGATCATATTGACCCTCTAAAAACACTTTTCATAGTATCGAGCAAATCCGGTTCAACGATAGAGCCGCTCTCTTTTTTCGAGTATTTTTACGACAGGGTTTACAGCTCCGCGGGGGAAGACGCCGGGAGGAACTTTATCGCCATAACCGACCCCGGGACCCCGCTCGAAGGGTTCGCGAGGAAGTACAGGTTCAGGCGTATATTCCTGAACCCGCATGATATAGGCGGCCGTTACTCGGCCCTTTCGTTCTTCGGCCTTGTGCCCGCGGCCCTCGCCGGGATAGACATATCAAGGCTCCTCTATTACGCCGGATGCGTTTCTGCCGCCACTCAGCCTTGCGTGCATCCCGCGGAAAACCCGGCCGTAAGCCTCGGGGTGGCCCTGGGGACGCTTGCCGCTTCCGGGATCGACAAGGTTACATTCCTTCTTTCAAAGGAGGTCTCAAGCTTCGGCCTCTGGGTCGAGCAGCTTCTCGCGGAAAGCACCGGTAAGGACGGCGTGGGGCTTATCCCTGTCACGAACGAGCCGATTGGGAGCCCTGAAGCTTACGGTGACGACCGCGTCTTTGTCTATATCGGGATCGGAGAGCCTGATAAGAAGACCTTTAGCCTCATCAAGGCCCTTGAAGCCGACGGACACCCGGTCATCTCCTTCCGCCTTGAAAACATCCATGAGATCGGAGGAGAGTTCCTCAGGTGGGAGGTCGCAACGGCCGCGGCCGGTTCGGCCATGGGCATAAACCCCTTTGACCAGCCCGACGTTGAGCTTTCGAAGAAAAATACCGCAGCCCGCTTGGGTAAGATCGGTAAAAAAGGCGGGGGCCTGAAACTCCCCGGTGTCGCGCTCGAAGGGCCGGAATTCAAGATATCCTTCGGCAAAGCCGCCTTCAAAAAACTCAGGAAAACAGGGTTTAAAGCGGAGCATGGCGTAAAAAAGGCGATGAAGAACTTCATGGGGTTCATAACTGAAGGGGACTACATCGGGGTGCTCGCGTACTATAACCCGATGGACGATAAAGTGGAGAAGATATTGGCGGAGCTGAGGGCGCTTCTTCGCGACTCCACCGGGGCCGCCACGCAGTTCGGCTGGGGCCCGCGTTATCTGCACTCAACAGGCCAGCTCCATAAAGGCGGCCCGGATAAAGGGGTCTTTTTAATATTAACGCACGGGTCAAAAGAGGAGGCTCGGATCCCGGGCAGTTCCTTCAGCTTCCCGGAACTCGAGCTCTCGCAGGCCTTCGGGGACATGGAGGCGCTTGATTCAAAGGGGCGGAGAGTGGCGCTGCTGCATCTCAAGGACTCAACCGCGGAGACTCTTCAAGAGGCCGTGGATTTCATAAAAGGCGCCATACTTCAGGCTACTGCCGCTGTTAAATAGCAGAGCGTGTTTTCCGGAAAGGAACTTTCCGCCTGAAAGTTTTCAAGAGCGCCCTTTAAAAAACGGAGGGGGGAGGGGAAAATGCAGATAGGAATGATCGGCCTTGGCCGGATGGGCATGAACATGGCGCGTAGGCTCCTCATAAACGGCCACAGCGTGGCCGCGTATGACAGGTCAGGGGATAAGGTCGGGGAGGCCGGGAGGGAAGGCGCCGCCCCGGTTTTTTCATTAAAGGAACTGGCGGATAAACTTTCAAAGCCGAGAGTCCTCTGGATCATGGTCCCGGCCGGGAAACCGGTCGATGATGCCATAGCGGAATTAAAGCGGCATCTATCCCCCGGGGATATTGTGATAGACGGGGGGAACAGCCGCTATACGGACGACATCCGCCGGGAGGATGAGCTTAAGAAGGTAAATATAAATTACATGGATGCCGGGGTTAGCGGCGGCGTGTGGGGGCTTAAGAACGGATACTGCGTCATGGCCGGCGGCGAGAGGGAGCTTTTCGGGCATATCGAGCCGCTTTTAAAATCTCTCTGCGCGCCAGAGGGTTATCTCTACTGCGGCCCCATAGGCAGCGGGCATTTCGTGAAGATGATCCATAACGGGATCGAGTACGGGATGATGCAGGCCTACGGCGAGGGGTTCGAGATCCTTAAAGCGTCGAGGTACGGCGAAGGGCTCGACTTCGCGGACGTGGCGCGGCTGTGGAACAGGGGAAGCGTAGTCAAGTCGTGGCTCCTCGAACTCCTTGAGAACGCGTTCAGGAAGGACAGGAACCTGGAGTCGATAAAGGGATACGTAGAGGACTCGGGCGAGGGAAGGTGGACGGCAATGGAGGCGATAGATCTCGCCGTAAGCGCGCCGGTCATAACCGAATCCCTTTACCGGAGGTTCCGCTCCAGGCAGGAGGAGTCTTTCTCGGAGAAGGTCCTGGCGGCCCTCAGGGCGGAGTTCGGCGGGCACGCTGTCAAACCTGAGCATAAATAGATCTTTTAAACGGCGGGGGCTTTATGTCGATAGGGGAAACAAAAATGGAGAAGGGAACGCCCGTAACGGCCGTGAGGGTCGGCGAGCTGGAACTGACCGGAGAGCCGTGCGTGGAATTCTGCCCGCCGCCCTGCGGCGTAGTGATATTCGGGGCTTCCGGAGACCTCACCGCGAGGAAGCTCGTGCCTTCTTTTTATAATCTCACCAGAAACGGCCTCCTTCCGAAAAACTTTTTTATCATGGGCGCTTCCAGGACGAAGATGGATGACGAATCCTTCAGAAACGCCATGGAAGAGGCCGTAAGGACACACGCCAGGTTCGACGAATCCGTCTGGAAGGACTTCAGGAAGAGGCTTTTCTACAGGCCCGCCTCCGACATCAAATCTTTCGAGAATATCAGGGAATCCCTGCTGGAGAAGGAAAAGGAGTTTGATACCCTTGGCAACAGGATATTCTACCTCGCGACCCCGCCCTCGGCCTATTCTGAGATCATAGAATACCTGGGCGCCACCGGGATGTCCGAAGAAACAGGAGGCGGCTGGCCGCGCGTAGTAATAGAAAAACCTTACGGGAAGGACTTAAAGAGCGCCCTTGAACTGAACGAGGTGGTGCTCAGGAGCTTCGGGGAGGAACAGGTCTACAGGATCGACCATTACCTCGGCAAGGACACGGTGCAGAACATCATGATGTTCCGCTTCGCTAACGCCATATTCGAGCCGATCTGGAACAGGCGCTACATAGACCACGTCCAGATTACCGCCGCCGAGGAGATAGGCATCGAGAAGAGGGCCGGGTACTACGAGCAGGCCGGGGTGCTCCGCGACATGTTCCAGAACCATATGCTCCTGGTCATGTCTCTTGTCGCCATGGAGCCGCCTTCGGTCTACGAGGCCGATCTTGTAAGGGACGAAAGGGTCAAGGTCTTCAGGGCGCTAAGGCCCCTGCCGATGGATAACCTTTCAGATTCCCTTGTTACCGGCCAGTACGTGGCAGGCAAGGTCCGCGGCGGTTTCGTCCCCGGTTACAGGGAGGAAAAGGGTGTCGCGAAGGATTCGTCCGTGCCGACTTTCGCGGCGATGAAGCTTTATATAGACAACTGGAGATGGCAGGACGTGCCGTTTTACCTCAGGTCGGGTAAAAGAATGGCGAAGCGGTTCTCCCAGGTTTATATCCAGTTTAAGCATGTGCCGCACCTGATGTTCAAGAACACCATTAAAGAAGGGATCACGCCCAACGCCCTTGTTCTCAAGATCCAGCCCGATGAACGGGTACAGCTCAAGTTCCACACGAAAAACCCGGGCTCAAGGGTGAGTCTGCGCGATGTGGTCATGGATTTTTCATACACTGAAGGATACAAGGGGATCATACTCGACGCGTACGACAGGATGCTCCTTGACTGCATGATCGGAGATAAGACCCTTTTTATCAGGAAGGACGGCGTGCGCCTCACGTGGGCGCTCCTGACCCCGGCGCTTGACCTCCTTGAAAAGGGCGGGCCCGGGGACGCGAGCAAAATTCCTGAACTCGGCATTTACAGGGCCGGGACCCTGGGGCCGGCCGAGGCCGACAGGTTCATCCAGAAGGACGGCAGGCGGTGGAATAATGACGACTGAGGCAAGGGCCGAAGGAGTTAGGGCGGCAGAGAGCGGCGGGGGCCGCGTTCCAGTCATCCTCTCCGGCGACATCGGGGGAACAAAGACCTACCTCGGACTCTTCACGCTCAAAGACGCCCGCCCCGTGCCCTTGAGAGAGGCCTCGTTCACAAACAGCCAATTCCATGGACCCCTTGAAGTGATAGAGGAGTTCCTTAAGAAAGACAGCGCGCGGAAGATAGATTCCGCCGCCTTCGGCGTCGCGGGACCTGTCGCCGATGGCCGTTCAAAGATGACAAACCTCCCATGGGTGGTTGACTCAGCCGAGATAGCCGGGAGGCTCGGAATAAAAAAGGCCGGGGTTATAAACGACCTCGTGGCAACGGCGTGGGGGGTCGATCTCCTTACGGAGGAGGACATTCTTACCTTGCAGGAAGGAAACCCCGAGCCCGGGAACGCGGCCCTGATCGCCGCTGGCACCGGGCTCGGCGAGGCTCTTCTTTACTGGGACGGCTCATCGCTCATACCTGTAGCCTCGGAAGCCGGGCACGCCGACTTCGCCCCCCGTGATCCCCTCGAAATTGAACTCCTCCGTTATCTTATCGGCCTCTACGGACACGTAAGCTATGAACGGGTCTTGTCCGGGCGCGGGCTTGAGGATATTTATAATTTCTTTAAGGATAAAAGCGGCGGGGCCGAACCGGGATATTTAAAAAAAAGGTTTAAGGAAGAAGGCGTGGCGCCTGTCGTCTCCGATGAGGCGATGAACGGCGCCGATAATAACTGCAAGCGGGCCCTTTCTCTTTTCCTCTCCATCTACGGCGCCGAGGCGGGTAACCTCGCTCTAAGGAGCTTATCCGCCGGCGGGCTTTATGTGGGCGGCGGGATCGCGGTGAGGATATTGGAAGCCTTCAAGGAGAAAGACGTTTTCATCGGTTCGTTCCTTAAAAAGGGACGCCTTAAAGATTTTCTCTCCCGCGTACCGGTGCGCGTCATACTTAACGATAAGACAGGGCTCCTCGGCGCCGCGCGTTACGCCGCGAGGCTCTGACAGGTTGTTGGAAAAACAGTATTCTGGAGGAAACTTTCTGTAGAAAGGTTTCCCCCAGACCCCTTTCAAAGATTTTTAGCCGGAACCAAAAGTTTTTGGAGAGAGTTTGAGGTCCGTGCGGACGGCAATTTAACTCTTGGACGCTTACCCGTCACGTACGTTTTTGCTGAAACCTATGCTAAACAATTAGCCGTGCGCAGCACTTTTTACAAAAAGATTCTCTCAAAACACTTTTTCAACACCTGCCACGAAGCACGGGACAGGAAAAATGGAAAGATTTATTTACGAAACCCCTGAAGCCCTTGGAAGGGGAGCCGCGGAACTCTTCCGCGCCCTGTCCGAGGAAGTGATAAGGAAGAGAGGCCTCTTTACGGCGGTGCTCCCGGGAGGGTCCACGCCTCAGGTATTATTCAAAATCCTTTCATCGGAGTTCAAGGACAAAATTCCGTGGAACCGGGTCCATTTTTTTTGGGGCGATGAAAGGTGCGTTCCCCCCGAAAGCCCGGAGAGCAATTATAACGGGGCCTGTAAAACTCTCCTTTCGAGGATAGCAATACCCCCTGAAAACATCCATCGCATAAAAGGGGAACTTGACCCTGTGGAAGGCGCCAGGGCCTACGAGAAAGAGATCAGGGGGTTTTTCGCCGCGCCCATGAAGGCCCCGGGAGACGTCCCTGTCTTCGACCTCGTCTTACTCGGCATAGGAGAGGACGGGCATACGCTGTCGCTCTTTCCCGGCTCAAAAGCGCTCGATGAGAAGGAAAGGCTTGTGGCGGAAAATTACGTTCAAGAGCTCAGGGCCTGGCGCATCACCATGACGCTTCCTCTGGTAATTAACGCGTCGAATACCGTATTTCTCGTCTCCGGGGGAAAAAAGGCAGGCATCCTGAAAGAGGTCTTGAACGATACGGGAGAGGCGCGCTACCCCGCTCAGATGATAAAGCCTGTAAAAGGGAGGCTTACGCTCCTAACGGACAAGGCGGCCGCCGGGGTTTCAATATTTCCTTCGGGTTGAATTCCCCGCGGCTTGCCGCGTATATAAAAATAGATTTCCCTTCGGATACCCCGCAGCTTGCTGTGGGGAGATTCATGGTTAAAGCGTTAAGGGAGACTTTCAGAAGAGGAGAGTATTTTTTCGGGTTAGGCTCAGAAACCTTAAATTTTAAAACACGCCCGCGGGTCTGGAAGGAAAAAGAAAGGGCGGTTTTTATTGAACCGCCCTTACGTTTGTGTGGCAATTGGCGCACATATAAAGCGGGAAGGCCTTGGGGCTGTTGTGGCAGTTCGGCGAACCGCAGAACTGCTGTTCCATATTGCGCTTCATTGATATATCGTTCGCCCCGCGCTTGTCCTTGAATATCTTCGGGTGGCAGTCGCCGCATCTGTAAAGCTTCTCGTGTTTGTCATGCGGGAATATTACCGGCCCCACGCCGGCCTTGTCCATGCTGGCTATCTTGTCGTCGAGCTTGATATTTCCGATCGCGCCCATCGCAGCCGCGGGCACGGTCAACAAAAGCGCCAGCGCCGCGATGATCTTCCATCTTGCCATGCCTTCTCCTGTTTAAGGTTAAAGCTACTTTGCAGCGTTCTTCGGAGAAACATGGCACCGCTTGCAGTCGGCGAGCGGGAAAGCGATCTTGTTATGACACCTGCCGCACCACTGGCCGTTTACGATCCCCACCATCGACATATTATTCGCCCCCCTCTGCGGGATGAATATGTTGGGATGGCAAACCTCGCACTTGAGCCAGAATGTGTGCATCTCGTGCGGGTAGATGACGTCATCGACGAAGTCGCCCTTCGCGAGGATAAGGACATCCATCTTAAGCGGAGGCATCTCGTCGTCGTTCGGGTCAAGCGAGAACTTCGGGGCGATGCGGTTTTCCCTGACTGATTTCGCCCAGTCTACGAGCCCGAACTTGTCCTTCGGGAGGCTTGACACGGTTATAGCCTGGGGATGCCACCCGTGCCCTTTGGTATACGCGAAGCTCGGCGGTCTGTTCGGGTCGCCGACTCCGGCGGGATGACCGGCGGTATCGAGATAAATGACGCTCGATGGGTCTGTCGGGTCGAGTTTAGGCGCTTCCTTCCTGGGGGCTTCTTCTTTGGCCTTCGGCGCCGCTGCGGCAACGGCGGGGTTCATGTATCCCCCGACGGCAAACCCGAGAAAGCCCAGGAGTACGGAGAAGAAGGCGGCCTTCAAGAGGCTGCGTTTTGAAGATGCTTTCATTATATCCTCCTTTTTTCTAAACTGAAATTCGTCTCTTTAATTTTGATTGGTTGGAGCATTAGGTTTGTCACCCTTGTATGAATGACACCTTTCGCAGTAGAGCGGTTCCCACGCGATAAGGCCGTTATGGCATTTCCCGCAATACTCGCCGTTCATGATCTTGGTCATGTTGATGTCGTTGGCGCCTTTCTTAATAATAAAGATGTCCTCGTGGCATACCTTGCATTTGAACCTGATCCTGTGGAACCAGTGTGGAAAGACGACAGGGTTCACACCGGCCTTTTGCATACTCTCCGACTTGCTGTTAAGGACAATGTCCGCGTATTCTGCCTGGCTTGTATTTACTGCTATCAAGCCGGCAAGAATACCCATACAAGTCAGGAGGAGAAACCAGAAGCTCGCTTTCTTCATCGATTTGCCTCCTTTATTTTTGTTTCCCGACTATTTAATTGTGCGGTGATATTAGTGCCAATTATAGCTCTTTTTACATGGTGACTGTCAAGCTAAAAATTAACTAACAATTATTTTTTATAAATAAAAGTCTTTTTGCCGCCCTTTTAAGCCCGGCACGGTAAAATAAACATATGGTGTAATTTTACTTTTTCCGTGTTTTTCTTAAATAAGAACCGGGCGCGAGTTCACTCCTTAATTAACGCCAGAAAAATGGAATTGTCCGGTCTTTAACTTTATAGTATTATATATACTTAATGACAAGAATTTTAAACAGATATATTTTAAAAGAAACAGCCATCCCATTCCTTCTGAGCATTTCTGTCCTCTCGGTAACCGCGCTCTTGACAAAAATAATAAAGCTCATAGAGCTCGTCGTGACCAGGGGGGCGGGTCTCGCTTTCGTAGCCTGGTTTATCCTCTCCGTAATGGCGTCGTTCCTCATCTACATTATCCCTATCTCATTTCTCATAGGCGTGCTCGCCGCTTTTACGAGATTGAGCTCGGACAGCGAAATAACGGCGATGAAGGCCTCCGGCCTCTCCCTCTTCCGCATCATGAGGCCGATACTTTTTTTCGCCGTCTTCGTTTATATGATGAACCTTGCCTTTACCCTCTATATCTTCCCGTGGGGGAACATGAAGATGAAAACCCTTCTCCTCGATACCGCCAAGACCCGGCTCGTGGCGGGGATAGAGGAGAAGGTTTTTTACGACCGCTTCAAAGGCGCTGTGCTCTATGTGGACCATATTTCAGAGGACGGCGAACTGGAGGGGATATACATATCCGAGGAAGGCGGGACTGAACCCGGAAAGGAAGGGCATGGGAGCGGCGCGAACATATTTTTCGCCCGCAAAGGGGTCTTCGTGCCGTCCAATGAGGGATCCGCCGTTTACCTCAAACTCTATGACGGCACTGTCCACAGAAAGGCCGAGGATAAAGACGCGTCCCCGGGAGGCGAGGGGGCCTATTATATCGCCCGGTTTTCAACTTATGTGATTGAGATGAGGCTGCCGGGGGTTGATCCCTCAAGCATTATGGGAAAAAGCGACAGGGAGCTTTACATAAACGAGCTTCTGGAGAAGATAAAGGCGTTTAAATCGAGGGGTGAAGACGCGCGCCAGCTCTTGATCGAGCTCCACAAGCGGTTTGCCCTTCCGGCCTCTGTCTTCGTCTTTTTGTTCCTCGGCGTGCCTCTCGGCATACAGAAGGTCCGGGCCCAGAGGCTTACGGGATTCAGCGTCTCCCTCGCGGTTGTTCTTATTTATTATGTGTTTTTAACGGCTTTTGAAACGCTCGGTAAAAACGGGGTATTAAGTCCCCCCCTCTCGGCGTGGGGGCCGGATATCTTTCTCGGCGCCGTGGGCCTTTACATATTTTATATGACCGCGGAGGACGCGCCCATTAACCCGATACCCAGGCTCAGGGGCCTGTTGCGTTACGGCAAATAAATGAAGATACTTGAGAGATACATACTTGCGGAGTTCCTGAAATTCCTCGCGATAGCGCTCCTCGCGCTTACGCTCGTCTTTATCATAATCGACGTCTTTGAAAACATGGACGGCCTGCTCCATAACGGCGTGCCGCCTGGCGCGAGCGTCTCTTTTTTCCTGTATAAGATCCCCTCTATCATCGGCCAGATCTCTCCCGTCGCGGTGCTTCTCGCCTCCATCCTCTCCTTGAGCATATTTTCCAGGCACGGGGAGATTACCGCCGTCAAGGCTGGCGGGGTATATCTCCTGCGTGTTTTATCCCCCCTTCTCGCAACGGGGCTCGTAATCAGCGGACTTGTGATCGTCATGAACGAGTACGTAACTCCCGCCGCGCTGAAAAAGGTCGATTCCTTCAAAAGGGAATGGCTCGGCGCCCACGGCGGCACGCCCGGCAGGGAAGGGATGTGGTTCCGGACGGATAACGGGATATTCAACATAAGACAGGCTGACCTTAAAAGCAGGAGGCTTCAGGGCCTCACGCTCTATGTCATCGAAAAGCCCTTTAACATAAAAAGCCTCGTGCAGTCGAGGCTTGTCGTATGGCGGGACGGGAAGTGGGTCGCCCCCGAGGCGGCGGTCTGGAATTTCACCCCCGAGGGCGCGGCGCAAAAGTCGGAGGCGAAGAACCTCGCCGTAGAGGGCCTCGTTGAGCCAGAGGACCTCGCGAGCGCCGAGAATATCCAGAAGAACATGGGCATCAAGGAACTCTGGACCTATATACGGACCCTTGAGGCCGACCGTTATGACGCCACGAGGTACAGGATTGAGCTTTACGGAAAGATCTCATTTCCACTTGTCAATTTTATCATGGTCCTCGTCGGAATCCCCTTCGCGCTCCTGCGCTCCGGCAGGCACAGCGGGGTAGCGGTAGGCATCGGCCTGAGCGTCATCATAGCCTTTTCCTACTGGGTGGTTTTCGCCATGACGCGGGCTCTGGGGCAGAGCGGCCTCATAATGCCCCTTATCGCGGCGGTCTTCCCGGATATACTTTTTTTCGCGGTCGGAACGCTCCTTATGGGGCACGTGAGACAGTAATTTTTTAATGAACTGCCAAAAATGGCGGATTTAACGGCCGCGACGCGTTGAACGGGTGCTCACCGCAATCCCGCCGCTTTAGAGGCGGGATTGCGGCGAGCTATAAAAATGACAATCACCTTACCGTGAAGAATCCCCGTCATTTATGGCGGGGTTCTTCAATCCGGTCTTTTGTAAAATGAAAGAGATAAACCCGCGGCGATAGCCCCCTTGCGGATTGATTTTATAACAGGATTCTGATAAACTCCGGAATCGCGGTAAGGCTGAATGGGTGTGCCAGCCGCTCACCGCCGAAAGGCGAGCGGTTTTTCCATCCCGTCGCTTTAGCGGCGGGTCAAGGCTGGCAAATATAAATGATTATCCGTACCATCGAAATTCTCAGCCATTTATGGCGGAGGATTTTAATCTTCCCGGCAGCGTCAATGCTTATGTAATCCACAGTTCTAATCTTCCTTTAATCAACGCCGCGTTATAATGAAATATAAGGGAAAAATGCCTGTTAGACCGTGCCCGCGCGATTTGCGGGACGCGGGGGCGTCTAAAAGGAGTTGAAAAATGAGCGGAGGCGGCAGCGAGCGCGTTTTAACGGATGTATGGGACAGACAAGGATATTACACTGGATAAACGCGCTCCTTATCATCACGCTCGCGCTCTTGATGATCGGTAAGGCAGGGATGGAGTTGCTGGGGGTTGAGAGGAGCTTAAGGCTCCCGGTTAAAAGGCTGCACGCGTATATCGGCTACGTATTCGTATTTACCTTTTCTCTGAGGGTTTTCTGGGGCTTCATGGGGAATACTTACGCGAGATGGACGGATATAATACCCCACCGGAAGGAACATCTGCGGGCGATATGGCTGAATTTAAGGTGGTACCTCAGCGGGTTTAAGGGAAGCCCGGCCAGGGCCGTTGGCCATGACCCCTCCGCGGCCGTATTCTATGCCGCTCTCTTCCTCATTCTTTTAAGCCAGTCAATAACAGGCCTCATACTTTCAGGCACGGAATTCAAGATGTACCCCGCGTTCTTTTTCATGAAGGGCATGAGCGTATCCGCGCGCCAGTCCTTCGGAGCTCCGCTCGGAGATGCCCATGAGTTCGGGTTCTGGTTCATCATCCTTTTCCTCGCCGCGCACCTCACCGGGCTCGTTGTCCACGAGGTAAAGGAGAAGACAGGGTTGCTCTCGTCTATGATACACGGGAAAAAATATTTTCCCAAGGACGGGGGCCGTTAAAACGGGGAAAATATGCGCATACTTCTCGTAGAAGATGAAAAAGACCTCGCCGCGATAATAAAGCAGGGGTTCGAGGAAAAGGGTTACGTGGTGGATGTGGCCCATGACGGGGAGGAAGGGCTCTATATGGCCGAGAACTTTCCCATCGACGCCATAGTCCTCGACATAATGCTCCCGGTGCTTGACGGCCTCGCGGTATTGAGCAGGTTGAGGAAAAAGGGGGTCACGACGCCGGTGATACTCCTTACGGCGAGGGACGCGCTCCTTGATAAGATAAAGGGGCTTGACACCGGGGCTGACGATTATCTCACAAAGCCTTTCATCTTCGAAGAGCTGCTCGCCAGGATAAGGTCGCTGCTCCGCCGGAAAACCGAGGTAAAGCAGGCCGTCATAAAAATAGGAGACCTTGAGATAAATACCGCGAGCCATGAGGTGAAGCGGGCCGGAAAACCGGTAATGCTTTCGGCGCGGGAATACGCGCTCCTTGAGTTCATGGCGTACCGCAAGGACTCGGTCCTATCGAGGACCGACATAGTCGAGCACATATACCACGAAGAGAACGACATGGATTCAAACGTCGTGGACGTGTACATAAACTACCTCAGGAATAAAATCGATAAGGACTCCAAGAAGAAGCTCATACACACTGTCCGCGGGGCGGGGTATATGTTGAAGGAAGAGTAGCAATCGGAAAAAATGCTCAATTCGCTGAAATTAAAACTTGTCGTATGGTTCCTCGCGGTATTCCTGCTTTTTTTCGCGGGCCTTGAGATCTTCCTCTATTACAGGCTTGAAGACCTCGCCCAGGACCTCGAGGACGAGCACCTGAAATCCGAACTCCATACCTTATCCAACCTCATGACGGTCGAGGACCAGCACGGCCAGATCGCTACCGAGCTTATCGAGCTTTCAACGGCCGCCTCCGGCGAATACTCGGAGAAGCTCTCAGGCCACTATTACCAGATAGTGGATTCGCAGGGGAAGATACTGATCCTATCGCAGTCTCTATCCCTCGGCAACGCCTCAATGCCCGTTGTCGTTGTCAAGGGGACTTCGAAACCGGTCTACATGACCGTAAGGGGGCCGGATAACGTCCCCATACGCATGATAAGCCAGTCTTTTGATTTTTCGATCGGCAAGCTCACTTTCCAGGCGGGAGATACCCTTAGAGACACCTATGAGCTGCTGCGTTCGTTTTACAGCCTTATTCTTATCGTATTTCCGATGGTGTTCGTGCTCTGCGGCATCGGCGTCTTCGCCGTGACCGGATGGTCGCTCCGGTCATTAAAGGCTTTTACCTCCAAGATAGGCCAGATAACGGGAGAGAACCTGAGCGAAAGGATACCCGAGGAGGGGGTCGCCACGGAATTGAGGCCGCTGGCATCGAGCTTCAATACCATGCTCGGCCGCCTCGAGGAATCTTTCTCGAAACAGCAGCAGTTCCTCTCTGACGCGTCCCACGAACTCCGCACCCCGACGACCATAATAAAGAGTTTCTGCGACATAACTCTCAGCAAGGAGAGGGGCGCGGACGAGTACAGGGAGGCCCTGAGCAAGGTCGGACAGAGCGTCAACAGGATGTGCGACATAATAAACAGGATACTCGTCGTATCGCGCCTTGACAGCAAGACCATTCAGCTAAAGCCCGTAAAGGTCGACCTTATGATGATGATGAAGGAGGTCGGGAAGCTCATCGAGATCTCCGCGGCGAATAAAGGGATAGCCATAAACCTCGCGGGCGAAAGCGTAACCATAAAAGGGGACCGCGAAGGGCTTACGGAGGTCTTTACAAACCTCGTTGAGAACGCGGTAAAGTACAACAGGGAGAACGGACGGATCAATATCACCGTCGGCTCCAACGGGAATGCGGCTGTAGTTACTGTCGAGGATACGGGGATAGGCATACCGCGCGGCGAGACAGAAAAGATCTGGGACAGGTTTTACAGGGTTGACGCGAGCCGCGGGGTTACCGTCGGCAGCGGTCTCGGCCTCTCTATCGTGAAAACGATAGTTGAAGCGCACGGCGGAAGGGTCGAGGTCAATAGCGAACCGGGGAAAGGGTCCATATTCAAGGTCTATCTGCCTACAAACGGATAAATCCTTTAAAAAGCCCTCTTTAAAATGCTCATCTTAAATACATATCATAACCGCTGATAAAGGGCTCTCGCATACGGCGTCTCCATACAGGCCATGTTTAAAAAAACCTGCCCAGAATGATGCTGAGGATGCTTATGATTATCGACCCTATTATGGCGCTAAAGAACCCGGAGACATGAAAACCGGCGATGAAATGCCCCACGAACCAGAGTAAAAACCCGTTTATAACGAGCGTAAAAAGCCCCAGGGTAATCAGGTTTATGGGAAGGGTGAGGAGAATGAGCACAGGCCTTATGGAGATATTCAGAAGCCCTAAAAAGAGCGCCGCCTTTACGGCCGGCCACCATCCCGCCGCGCTTATGCCGGGCACAAGGTAAGAAGCGAGAGAGATGCCTGCGGCCAGTATGATAAGGCGAAGAACGATCCTTGACGCGAGGCCGAGCACTATAACCCCCCGGTTTCGGGTTTAATTCCTTGAGAGTTGTCCGGCGACTTTTTCATAAGCACTTCCAACATGGCCCCGTGAATGAGCCCGTTCGAGGCGAGGCACTCCGTGCCGTCGACGCGAAATGCGTCTCCCATGAAATCCGTCAGAACCCCCCCCGCTTCCCTTACGATCAGCGAGGCCGCGGCAACGTCCCAGGGGTGGAGCTTCATCTCCCAGAACCCGTCAAACCTTCCGCAGGCGGTGTAGCTCAAGTCAAGCGCGGCGGAGCCGGCCCTCCTTATGGCCTGCGCCCTCACGGCGAATCTCGCGAAGTGGTCGAGGTTATTGGCCCGCGAAGACCTGAGGTCATACGGGAACCCCGTGGCAAGCAGGCTTGTGTCGAGGGAGTCAATGGAAGACACATGTATCCTTTTATCGTTCAGGTACGCCCCCTTCCCCTTTTCCGCGATAAAGAGCTCATCGAGCATGGGGTTATATACGACGCCGAGCTTTACGTCCCCCGAATCCTCAAAACCGATCGCCACGCAGAAAAACGGGAACCCGTGGGCGTAGTTGGTCGTGCCGTCAAGGGGGTCTATGACCCATCTTTTTCCCGAGCCGGTTATGATCTCGGCGCTCTCCTCGGTAAGGATCCCGTGGTCAGGAAATTCATTTTTGATAATGCCTAAGATAAGGTCCTCGGACCTTCTGTCCATCTCGGTAACTATGTCTACCGAGCCCTTAAAGTCGATCCTCCCGGCTTTCCCGAGGTTGTCCTTTAACAAAAGGCCCGCATTCATAGCCGCTTTTACGGCCGTACTCTTAATGTCCATTTGTGGTTTTAAGGGTGGTTAAGGTGGTTCATGGTAGTTTTAAAGGTGGTTCATGACCAGATTTATTTTTGGAAGAATGAGGATCAGGTTAACGCCGGAGCGGAACCCTTAAAGGGTTCCGCTCCGGTCTTTTTAATAGAATTTATACCGGCAACCCGGCCAGGGGGATCATTTCGCCGGGCAGCAACCTGAACAATCGGGCTTGCCGGGCTTGCGGGAGTCTCTTTTTTGGCGTCCTTTTTCGCGTAATCGGTCTGATACCAGCCGCTGCCCTTCAGCACGAAAGAGGACTGGGAGATGAGTTTTTCCACCTTGCCCCCCGCACAGTGTATGCATTTTTTTACGGGCTTATCCGAAAACTTCTGGATAAGCTCGAATGTCTTCCCGCAGTCATTACATATATATTCGTAAATCGGCATTTACACCTACCTCCGCTTAAAAACCGTTTCCACATATATTTTAGGGCTATGGGGCCATAATGTCAATTTATTAATTTTTGCCGGATAGAGGACAGGGGGTAAGGGGTCTCGGTGGGGTCAGCGCGTGTAAACGGGCCTCGTTGCAATTATTAATGTCTGTATTCCTAATGTCCTATTGATTAATTACTTTATTGAATGACAAATAGCGGCTCATTTTAATCCCCCCTTGCCCCCCTTTAAAAAAGGGGGGATTAAAGTCCCCCTTTGGAAAAGGGGGATTGAGGGGGATTTGATGCGATAGATGCTTGGGACATTAATTTTACAGTCTTCAATTAAAATCCAGAGGACCTACTTTACGAGGTAGGACCCGAGGGTCTCTCTTGTCCCCTCGAAAGTGGCGATAGTCTTCGCGCTCCAATCGGGTTTTACCCTGTATGCCGAAGGGGCCGCGTAGTAAGAGTCAACCGCCTCCCTCAGGACCCCTGTCATGGCGCTCACGTAACTTTTTGTCCGCTGCCTGCCTTCTATCTTGAAGGCGGCGGCTCCGGCCTCGATGAGATCGGGCACGATCCTGAGGATATTGAGCGACTCCGGGTCTTCAAGCACATATGAGACAGAGCCGTCGGGTTTGATGTACCTTCCCTTGCAGCAGGTGGGGTAGGGCGAGGATTCCGTGGCGGAGAGCCTGTTCAGCAGAACGTTATTCAGCGTTATCGACATGCCGCCGTCCGGGTTATTTATGAACCGGACGAAGCGAGAAGGGGAGCACGCCCCCGTGGTATTGGTCGACGCCCCTGTTACGAATGAAGAGAGGTAGCACCTCCCTTCGATGTTTATGCAGAGGCCACCCTAGACGCGAAGACCTCTATCTCGACGTCGGTACGCTCCTTGAGTTCCTTTATCTCTTTTACGGTAAGGACGCGGGGGAGCACGACCCTTTTTATGCCGAAGTGCTTCTTATAGAAATTTATGCTTTCATAGTTGGACGCGCTTGCCTGGGTAGAGAGATGCAGGTTCGCGTCGGGGTATTTCTCCCTCGCGTATTTGAGTACTCCGAGGTTGGCTATTATGATCGCGTCCGCCTTGAGAGAGGCGGCCCTGTCCACGGCCGTAAACCACCTCGCGCAGGAATCCTCCTGGGGAAAGGTGTTTATGGCGACAAAGAATTTCCTGTTCTTCGCCCTTACGTATTTGATCCCTTCCTCAAGCTCCTTCGGGGTGAAATTGAGCCCCTCGAAGTTCCTCGCGTTCGTGTCGTCGTTGAAGCCGAGATATACGGCGTCGGCGCCGCTGTCTATGGCGGCCTTGAGAGAAGCGATATTCCCCGCCGGTGAGATTACCTCGACTTTTTTCATGGTTTTCAAAGGGTCAATTCCGGGTTGTTGATCTTCTTAAAACGGCACGTCGTCTATGTCAGACGGCGGGATTTCGCCTGCCGGAGGCTCAGCAGGCGAAGCGGCGGCGCCGCCTTCTTTCGGGGCGCTCCCTAACATCTGCATGGTGTTGGCGACTATCTCGGTCATGTACTTTTTGTTGCCGTCCTTGTCGTCCCAGCTCCGGGTCTGGATCTTACCCTCGATATAGACCTGCTTGCCTTTCGCAAGATACTCGCCGCATATCTCGGCGAGTTTTCCGAAGGTCACGATCTTGTGCCACTCCGTCTTGGTCTCCTTCTGGCCGTCCTTATTTACCCTTGTTTCGCTTGTGGCGAGCCTGAAGTTCGCCACGGCGGTCCCGCTTGGCGCATAGCGTATCTCAGGGTCCGCCCCGAGATTCCCCACGAGAATAACCTTATTGATCCCGGCCATATTGACTCCTTTTTTATACAGAGTGTCATTACTGTGCATACCTTCGTTGTTCCTCAGCTCGTCGCTGTGGCGCACGGTAAAAGTGCGCCACACTCCTCGCCATCGTCACGCCTCGGTCTGCTTTGTTCTGACGCTCTGTATGCGCAATTATTTATGACGCCGTGTTTAATAATAATTACTTGAGCAACATATTTAAAGTTTAAAGCTTTTTATCTGAAAAACAATTTACCACCCAATGAGGCTTTACGCAAGTTTTTTAAACTGAAAGTCTTTGGCCTTACCTTGCTTCAGAAGGGTAAGTAAGAATTATCTTCAATATTTTGTTAACTTGCCGTATTATAATGAATTATTGATGTCTGTATTTCTAATGTCCTATTGATTAATTGCTATTATTGAATGACAAATAGCGGCTCATTTTAATCCCCCCTTGCCCCCCTTTAAAAAAGGGGGGATTAAAGTCCCCCTTTGGAAAAGGGGGATTGAGGGGGATTTGATGCGATAGATGCATGGGACATTAATTTTACAGTCTTCAATTATTTGATTCCAGTGCCAAAATTTAATTAAAGGGAAACAAAGCAAAACAGTGTTCTTAAGGACATTATTCGTATGGGCCGTGGGGCTTCCCGTAACGCTTGTCTTATTTCTGGCAGTCCTTCTTTCGCTTGTCATAGATAGAAAAGGCGGCTACATCCACGGAATAGGCTCGCTCTGGTTAAGGATAATACTCAAGCTTTCGGGCGTCAAAGTGACCGTAAAAGGGGTTGAAAACATCCCGAAGGCTGGCCCGGTGGTCTTCCTTTCGAACCACCAGGGCGCCTTCGATATACCGGCTTTACAGGGCTATATCCCGAAAAGGTTCAAGTGGGTGGCAAAGAGGTCCCTTTTTAATATCCCGGTAGTCGGCTGGTCGATGAGCCTCGCCGGATATATCGCGATAGAAAGGGAGAGCGCCGGGAGCGCGTATAAGAGCATCGAAGCCGCGGCCGGGGAGATAAAAAAAGGGAAGTTCCGTCCTAATATTCCCGGAAGGCACGAGGAGCGTAACCGGGGAGCTCCTGCCCTTTAAACGCGGGGCCTTTATGCTCGCTTCACGGGGCGGTGCGCCGGTTATCCCCGTTGCCATTACGGGCACGAAGGATATAATGCAGAAAGGGAGCCTTTTAATAAGGCCTTCCGCCGTGACCATTTTAATAGGAAGCCCCATCCCGACTCAGGGCTTAAGCGAGCCGGAACTCAGGTCGCGGACTAAGGAGGCTATCGCGCGGCTTTTAAACTCTAAAGAACTTTCTTGAGGATTATAAAAATTCATCATGGAAAACGGAGACTGATTTGGAAAATAACGGAGAGATGACCGGAAAAATGGAAATGACCGGAGGAGCCGGAAAGCCGCCGGTAAAGATAATCCCCCTCGGCGGCCTCGGAGAGATCGGGATGAACATGATGTGTCTGGAGTGCGGGGACTCGATAATAATAATCGACTGCGGCCTCATGTTCCCGGAAGACTACATGCTCGGGATAGACCTCGTCATCCCCGACATAAGCTACCTGAAAAGGGTAAAGGACAAGGTCAAGGCGTTCATAATAACCCACGGCCATGAGGACCACACGGGCGCGCTCCCTTTTATCCTCAGGGAGATTAACGCCCCCATCTACGGCACGGCCCTTACCCTGGGCCTCATAGAAGAAAAACTCGAGGAGTTCGACCTCGTCAAATCCACCACCTTTGAGACCGTAAGGCCGAGGGACAGGATTTCCATCGGCCCTTTTGACATAGAGTTTATCCGCGTAAGCCACTCGATAGTGGACGGCTGCGGGCTTGCCATAACAACGCCGCAGGGCATAATCGTGCATACCGGGGACTTCAAGATGGACCAGACCCCGGTCGACGGAGAGGTGATGGACTATGCCCGGTTCGCCGAGTACGGGGAAAAAGGGGTGCTCGCCTTCATGTCCGACTCCACGAACGTCGAGAAGGAAGGGTATACGCTTTCCGAAAAGGAGATAGGGTACAACTTCGAGGAGATATTCAGGAGGTGCGAGGGGAGGATAATAGTAGCCGTCTTCTCGTCGAACATACACAGGATCCAGCAGGTCATGGACGCCGCGGACAAGTTCGGGAGAAAGGTCATCCTTAACGGCAAGAGCATGGTCGCCAACGCGAAGATAGCGAGGACGCTCGGATACCTCAAGGCCTCCGACGGGCTTGTCATCGACATCAAGGAACTCGAATCCTTCCCCCCCCAGCGCGTCGTGCTCCTTACGACAGGGAGCCAGGGCGAGCCGATGAGCGCGCTTACGAGGATGGCGATGGATAACCACAAGCAGTTAAAGGTCCAGAAGGGCGATACGATAATACTCTCGTCAAAATTCATCCCCGGCCACGAAAAGGCGATCTCTACGATGATGAACCACCTCTATAGAAGAGGCGCCGACGTAATATACGAAAAGGTCTCGGAGGTGCACGTCTCGGGGCACGCGAGCCAGGAAGAGCTCAAGATAATGCTCAATATCGTAAAGCCCAGGTACTTTATACCCGTCCACGGCGAGTACAGGCACCTCGTGCTCCACGGCCGGCTCGCCGAGAGGGTCGGGATCCCCTCCGTGAATGTCATGATAGCCGAGGACGGAGACGTCATAGAGTTCACTGAAGCAGGGATGGAGAAAAAAGGCAGGGTAGAATCCGGCAAGGTATTCGTTGACGGCAAAGGCGTAGGGGACGTCGGCGCCATGGTCATCAAGGACAGGACACATCTCTCCCAGGACGGCATGGTCCTTGTCGTGATCGCCCTTAACGAAAAGACGGGTGAGATAGTCTACGGCCCGGATATCGTGACAAGGGGCCTTGTGTTCGAGGAGATCAGCGCGCCTTTGCTCGAGAACGCCAAAGCCATCGTGATGGATACCCTCAATAACATAAACCCCGAGGCGAAGACAGACCAGTTCGAGGTCAAGGAAGAGATACACAGGGCACTGAGGAGGTTCTTCAACAAGACCCTCGAAAGAAGACCCGTGATACTGCCCGTGATAATAGAGATTTAACGGGGATATTTATGGGGGAAACTTTCTGGTTTTTTAAGGATATATTTAATCAAGCGCGGTTACAATCTTATGATTTTTTAAACGATAGGAGCTTGATTTACACGCGCTGAAAATCTCCCCCCGGACCCCCTTCAAAACATTTGGAAGATTAAGCGCGGCAAGCCGCGGGGAGTCTCAAGAAGTCTGAAAAGTATTGATAACCCTATGGAGCCGGTGTAGTATAAAAGACCGAAAGGGGATATCTATAGTATTACATGGAGATATTCAGATGGGAGTAAAAAAGATAGGCGAACTCCTCGTGGAATCGGCTCTTATAACAGAGGAACAGCTCGAAGAGACCCTTAAAGAGAGCAGGCTTAATAAGGGCACGAGGATAGGCGAGATAATCGTTAAAAAAGGGTATGCCACTGAAATTGATATAGCCCAGACCCTGGCTTTCCAGTTAAAGATACCTTTTCTGGACATGTCCACGGCCACGGTCGACCCGGAGGCCGTAAACCTCGTAAGCGAAAAACTTGCCAAAAAATACCTTGTGCTCCCCATTTACTTCGATAAAAAGATACTGAAGATAGCGATGGTGGACCCCATGAACCTTAACGCCATAGACGATCTCAGGGTGACGACCCGTCTCGACGTCCAGCCTTGCGTCGCCACGCTCTCCGATGTTACCTCGGCGATAAGAAGGCATTATCACATCAATGAGCCCCTTGAAGAGCTTATGGTCGACCTTAAAAAGGATAAGCTTATCGAGGTCGTCCGCGATCCGGAAGCGAACCCGGATATTTCGGACCATGTAAGAAAAAGCACAACCCCGCCTATAATAAAGATGGTCGACTCCATCATCATTCACGGGGTTGATAACGGGGCGAGCGACATCCACCTTGAGCCGCAGGAGAGGGCCGTAAAGCTCAGGATCAGGGTCGACGGGATCATGAGGGAGACGATGCAGCTTCCCAAATGGGTACAGGGGCCGGTAACATCGAGGATAAAGCTCATGACCGGGATGGATATCACCGAAAGAAGGGTATCGCAGGACGGAAGGATGAGGATAAGGATAGGGGATAAGAGCGTCGATATGAGGGTCTCCACGCTTCCCACCCAGTACGGCGAGAAGATCGTCATAAGGATCCTTGACCCGAAGTCCTCTCTCCTTGACCTTGAGTCAATCGGGCTCTTCAAGGACGACCTCGATCTCATCATCGACCTTATAGAAAGGCCCCAGGGCGTTGTCCTTGTCACGGGCCCGACCGGGAGCGGCAAGACCTCGATGCTCTATGCCATGATAAGGCGGATAAAAAAAGAGGCTATAAACATCGTTACCATAGAAGACCCGATAGAGTATGAGCTGAACGACGTAAGCCAGGTCGCCGTGAACGAAAAGACCGGGCTTACATTCTCATACACGCTTCGCTCCGTGCTGCGTCAGGACCCGGATGTCATAATGGTAGGGGAGATGAGGGATACCGAAACCGCCATAATCGCTTATCAGGCCTCAATGACCGGGCACCTGGTCTTTTCAACCCTTCATACAAACGACGCGGTCTCTTCGGTAATCAGGCTCAAGAATATCGGCATACCGAGTTACATGATAGCGAGCGCGCTTAACGGCATCGTAGCCCAGAGGCTTGTAAGAAAGATATGCCCGAACTGCAAGGAAGAATATACGCCCGGGGATTCCGAGCTTAAGAGGGCGGGGCTCGTCCGGCGGGGGAAAGAGAAATTTTTCCGAGGCACAGGGTGCAAAACCTGCAACAACAGCGGATATTCCGGCCGTTTAGGCGTTTTCGAGGTCTTAAAGATAAACAGTACGCTAAAAAACCTTATCTCCGCCGACGCGGCGGAAGAGAAGCTTGTAAACGCCGCGAAGGCCTCGGGGATTAGGTCTTTGAAGGATGACGGATTAAGAAAGGCTGAGGCGGGACTGACTACGATAGAAGAACTCGCGAGGGTAGTTTACCTTTCAAGGGAAGATGACCATAAAGAAGGCGTTTGTCCGAACTGCATGAAGGCTGTAACAACCGGGGTAGACCAATGCCCGCACTGCGGGCAGTTCATTCTTAAAAACTGCCGGTCCTGCGGTAAAGTAAGGCATCCGGATTGGGTGATATGCCCGTTCTGCTCGGCCCGGTTTGATTACGAATTGCCGTAACCACCTAAAATACCTTGGTTTTCCCGCTGACCCGGCTTCCTGAAGTAAAAAGAATTTACAAAAATCCGGATATCGTGTTATAATTGTTACAATTTGAATCCTGATAGTATTTTTGCGGGCAATTATAATGCTTACCGGAACCTGCCTGCCCGTTATGAAAATGCAACGCGAGCGCCCTGCCCGCTGCTTGCAGCGGGGTCAAGCGAGCGGATAGAATTTTTGAAGTCCTACGCGAGACGTCTCTAATTTTCAGGCGCCCCATGAAGGACTCTGAAAAATCCTTACATTTCGAAGATTCGCTGACCCCCCTGCGCTCTTTTTTTATAAGGCGGCAAAGAGTCTCTAAAAAGAACTCCGGCGACGATGAGTAGACCCATTTTAAAATATCTTTTCATCTCTTTGCTCGTGGCCATTCCCTCGGCCTCTTTAGCCGGAATCAACCCCGATATGGACCCGGCGCCCGCCGACAGGCCGTCTTATCAATATAAAAGGGAGCCGGGACAGCTGAAGCATAACAAATACGGCATGATCGACCCGTCCCCCGGACGTTATTTCGCTGCAGTTCCTCCCAAAAGACAAATACGGGTTTGTGGACTGGGTGAAGGCGCTGAATGACGGCGTAATCGCCCCCAGGGATTCATACCCCGGCACTCAGCCCGGAGAAGAACCGAAGGACGTCCCTGACATCCTCATAAAGGCCAAGCAAGACTTCATGCCCGATGTGATCTTCCCTCACTCGGCGCATTCGAAGTGGCTCAAGTGCGGCAACTGCCATCCTAAGATATTCGCTGAAAAGGCCGGAAAGACCCCGATATCGATGGTAGGCATCTGGAAAGGGCAGTTCTGCGGGAGGTGCCATGACAGGGTCTCGTTTCCGACCAGGAACTGTTTCAGGTGCCATTCGGCCCCCAAGACGTATAAAAATATAGGCGAAGGCGACGCGTCAAAGGATACAAAGTGGACTTCGAGGGAAGAAAAATTCTCGCGTTCAGCCCGAAAGCCGGGTAAGAAAGATATTCGGGAATAGCGTCCCGGACAAAAAAATTTGATTTCTCCTGAAAAGGACGCATAAGGCAGGGAGGGGGAGGCATCCCGTGAACTTGAAAAGTCATTTTCAAATTCACAGTCCTTCCTGAATCGGCATGGCGAAGCTTACGGCGGACAAAGACTCTTTCAGCGAAGACGACGTGAAAAAGCTGAAGGAGAGGTTTAAGACGGGCTCTCTCGCCGGTTTTAAGAGCGAGGAGATATTGGAGCTCATTCTGACCTACGCCATGCCTAAAAAGGACGTAAAAACCCTTTCCATGGACCTCGTCCACAGGTTTAAGGGCTTAAGGGGGGCGTTCGACGCCGTGCCTGAAGAGCTTAAGGCGGCCGGCCTGAGCGAGAACACGGCTGTCATGTTGAAGCTCGTGAAAGAAGCGGCCGGGATATATCTAAAAGAGAGGATAATGGGGCGGGACATTGTCCGCTTCGCCAAGGACGCGCTCGATTACCTGGACCTTATCCTGTCTGGCGAGAGAGTGGAGAAATTCCTTGCCGTGTACCTCAATGAAAGGAATGAAGTCCTCGCCGTCGAGACGCTCCATGAAGGGACGATAAACCAGACGGTTGTCTACCCGAGAAAGGCGATCGAGAGGGCGTTCAAACATAACGCGCGCGCCGTAATTTTTGTCCACAACCATCCGAGCGGGGACGCGGCCCCATCCGATGTAGACCGCCAGCTTACGAAGGTCCTCGACAGGGCCGCCCTTGCCGTAGGCCTTATCGTCCATGACCATATCATAGTAGGCAGGAACAAACACTTCAGCGCCAGGGAAAACGGCTGGACAACAGGGCTGTAGCCTCACCCCCCCTCACCCGGGCTACGCCGTAGCCTGTTTAACTTTGGAACTTTCACCTTTTCCGGTACATGTAAATATTTTTAGTATTCTTTTATAAAAAGGCGAGCGTACAATATTATAAAAATTTATTGGAATTTTTAAGGAAAATTTAATCTTTTAAGACGATAATGAAGCAAGTTGACCGCGTTTTTTCCGGGTGTGATCCCTTCGGGAGGAGGATTTTCAGTGTCCTTCGCGGAGCGCCTGAAAATTAGCGGAGTCCCGCGCAGGACTCCAAAAATATATTATATATGCGGTACTACCCAGTATTCCTTGACATAACCGGCCGGTCCTGCGTCGTGGCGGGCGGCGGAGTTGTAGCGGAAAGAAAGGTTCAGGGGCTTCTCAAGGCCCGCGCTTCCGTTACCGTTATAAGCCCTCGAGTCACGAAGGTTTTAGAGAAACTCGCCCAAAACGGAACGATCCGCCTCATCAGAAGAAAGTATAAGAAAGGAGACCTTCTCGAAGCGGCCGTAGTTATTTCCGCTACCGCCTCAAAGGCCGTAAACAAAGAAATATTTGAAGAGGCCGCCCGCTTAAAGACCCTCGTAAACGTCGTCGATGACCGCGCGAACTGTAACTTTATCGTCCCTTCGGTTATTGACAGGGGGGGCCTTATAATAGCGATATCCACTTCAGGAAAGGCGCCCGGGCTTGCCAGGAAGATTCGGGAAGACCTCGAAAGATATATAGGAAGCGAGTATGAAGATTTTACCTCCATCGCAGGGGCCGTAAGGAAGAAGTTGTTGAAAAATGAAGCAAATCATGATAAAAAGAAAAGAGTTATCGAGGCCTTGGCGGATTCGCCGATCCTTGATTGGCTGAGGCGGGGAGATAGAGAGGTCAGGGAGATAAATTCTTTTCTTAAAGGGCTTCTCGGAGCCGGGTTTACTCTGTCGAGGCTCGGGGTCAAATTAAAAACCGGCCCTAAAGTGTCTAAAACAACAAAACCTAAAAAGGGGACAGGGGTCTGAAAATGCATGCGAGCGCCCTGCCCGCTGCTTTCAGCGGGGTCAAGCGAGCGAATAGAACTTTTAAAGTCCTACGCGAAACGCCGCTGATTTTCAGGTTCTCCATAAAGGACTCTGAAAAAACTTACATTTGGAAGATTCCCCGCAGCTTGCCGCGGGGAGCTTCAAATGCCGCGCCTTCGAAATGTGATCGCGCCGGATTTCTCCGATTATAATGAGTGATTTCTTTCTTTATATAACCGCGCTTGTATACCTGTCGGCGACCGTGGCCTATTCGGCCTATCTCTTCCTGCGGCGAGACAATCTTATAAAAGCCGCGGAGGGCATTTTTATCGCGGGGTTCGGCTTCCACACCATAACTATCATAAGCGGGTGGGTCGAGGCGGGCCGTACGCCTGTTACGAGCCTGCATGAGTCCCTGAGCTTTTTCTCGTGGATGACGGCGGCGCTCTATTTCTATGTGCTATTTAAGTACGGGCAAAAGGTCCTCGGGGCCTTTGTAGCCCCTTTCGCGCTTTTGCTTTTAATAACGGCTTCGCTCATGCCGGGCAAAATTATACCCCTTTCGCCGGTCCTCGAGAGTTACTGGCTACCGGTCCATGTGATACTCGCGTTCCTGGGGAACGCCTTTTTCGCGCTCGCCTTTTTCCTCGGCATAATGTACATAATCCAGGAGCGTTACCTGAAGAAGAGGAAATTGAAGGGGCTTTTCTTTATCCTCCCCTCGCTCGAATCGATCGATGAGCTTAATTATAAATGTCTTCAGTACGGGTTCCCGCTCCTTACCCTTGCCATCATAACGGGGGCGATATGGTCTCAGTACGCCCTCGGGACTTACTGGGACTGGAAGCCGAGGCAGATCTGGTCTCTTATAACATGGTTTCTTTACGCCGCGCTCCTTCACGGGAGGCTTACCGCCGGATGGCGCGGGAGGAAGGCGGCGATATTCTCAGGGACCGCTTTCATGGTCCTTCTCGGGTCTTTCATAATAATAAATCTGGTTTCAGGCGGCTCGCACGGACTGACCGCCTTTAACAGGTGAAGAGATGAACCTCATTATCGTCGGACTCAACCATAAGACCTCGCCCGTGGAGATAAGGGAAAAGCTTTCTTTCCCGGCCGATACCATAAGCGAGCCCCTGATAAAGCTCACCAACCACTATGGCCTTAACGAGGCCGTGGTGCTCTCCACCTGTAACAGGGTCGAGGTGCTCGCCATCACGGGCGACATGGAAAAAGGGGTCTGGCAGGTAAAGCGTTTCCTCTCCGATTATCACAATATCCCTCTTGAAAAGCTCGATGAGCACCTGTACTCGCACTGCGGCGAGGA
This sequence comes from uncultured delta proteobacterium, assembly GCA_963727865.1. Classification (GTDB taxonomy): domain Bacteria; phylum Desulfobacterota; class GWC2-55-46; order GWC2-55-46; family GWC2-55-46; genus CAVSHY01. The sequence goes on from CAVSHY010000014.1 coordinate 70,379, forward strand.
GGCCGTAAAGCACCTCTTCAGGGTCGCCTCCGGCCTCGATTCGATGGTCATGGGAGAGCCCCAGATCCTCGGGCAGGTAAAGGACTCGTACGGATACGCGGTACAGCATAATACCGCCGGGGTCGTGGTAAATAAGCTCTACCATAAGGCGTTTCAGGTCGCGAAGCGCATAAGGACGGAGACAAAGATAGGGGAGTCCGCCGTCTCCATCAGTTTCGCGGCCGTGGAGCTCGCGAGGAAGATATTCGGCAACCTTACCGGCCATACCGTAATGCTGCTTGGCGCGGGCGAGATGGCGGAACTCGCGGCCAGGCACCTCATGTCCAACGGCGTACGGGAGATAATGGTCGCGAACAGGACCTACGAGAAGGCGATAGAGCTTGTAAAGGGGTTCGGCGGGACGGCGATAATGTTCCGCGAGTTCCCCCATTACCTCAAAAACGCGGATATAGTAATCGCCTCCACCGGGTCCCCGGACTTCATAATAAAACCGGATCAGGTGCGCGAGGTCATGCGGGAGAGGAAGCAGAAACCGATGTTCTTCATAGACATCTCCGTCCCCCGCAATATCGACCCGCTCGTCAATAATATCGATAACGCCTATGTCTATAACGTCGACGACCTTCAGGGCGTGGTGCAGGCGAACCTTCAGGAAAGGAGCAAGGAGGCAGGGGCCGCTGAGGGGATAATAGTGGAGGAGATAGAGAAGTTCTACCGCTGGATAAAATCCCTCGACGTCGTCCCCACGATAATCGCCCTGAGGCAGTGCTGCGACGGGATAAGGAAGGCGGAGCTCAATAAGGCGGTCCAATCACTCGGCAACCTTTCGGAGAAGGACCGGCAGGTGCTCGACGCCATGACCTCCGCGATAGTCAATAAGATACTCCACCACCCTGTTACGCACCTTAAAAAAGAGTCCAGCAGGATAGAAGGGGATCTCTACATAGACACCGTCCGAAGGCTCTTCGACCTCGAAAACTCTCCCGACAACGCCTTGAAAAAGGCCCGCGGCAACGACGATTAAGTCAAAAGGCCGTTTAAGCCACAGCAGGGTTCGATTAGTCCCAACGCGTTTCTAAAGGCGGAGCGCACGGGGACGAATTTAAAAAAAGGAAAGGCAAGGATTTTGAAAAAGATCACGATCGGAACGCGCGGCAGCATGCTCGCGCTCTGGCAGGCGAACTGGGTAAAGTCGGAGATAGAAAAAAGAAACCCCGGCCTTGAAGTCGCCCTCGAGAAGATAAAAACCACCGGGGATAAGATAACCGATGTCCCGCTCGCGATGGTAGGGGGGAAGGGGCTTTTCGTAAAGGAGATAGAAGAGGCCCTCCTTTCCGGCAAGGCCCAGCTCGCCGTCCACTCGATGAAGGACGTGCCGACGATATTCCCCGAGGGCCTTCATCTCAAGGCCATAACCGAGAGGGAAGACCCGAGGGACGCTCTTTTCAGCAGAAATGATATAAAGCTACTCGACCTCCCGAAAGGGGCGCGGATAGGCACTTCGAGCCTGAGAAGGCAGGCGCAGATACTGAATAAGAGGCCTGATTTTCAGATACTTCACCTGAGGGGCAACCTCGATACCCGCATGAAGAAGCTCGATGAAGGGCGACTTCGACGCCATAATACTCGCGGGGGCCGGCGTAAAGAGGCTCGGATGGGCAAGTAGGATCACCGAATTCATCCCGCCGGAAGTCAGCCTTCCGGCGATAGGCCAGGGGGCGCTCGGCATAGAGACCCGCACCGAAGATAAATTCATAAACGGCCTTGTAGAGTTCTTTAACCATCCTGAGACCTCTGCGGCCGTAAGGGCCGAACGGGCGCTGTTAAAGAGGCTCGAGGGCGGGTGCCAGGTCCCGATCGCGGCTTACGGAGAAGTCAAGGGCGAGAGCCTCAGGCTTACGGGCCTTGTCGCGTCCACCGACGGGAAGACCATCGTAAAAGACGTAATCACCGGGGATAGGGACGAGGCAGAGGCCATTGGGGTAACTCTCGCCGAAAAGCTCCTCAAGATGGGGGCATGGGATATCTTAAAAGACCTCTACGAAGTAAACCCTCCGGGCGGGGCGTAAAGACCTTTAAATTTTTGAGAGGACCGTCCGCCCCCAACCCTATCCACGCAAGGAGCGGGATAAGCGCCAGCCTGTGGAATATCGAAGGGTCACGGATATCCATGGGGGGGGGCGCCAAAGACAGTACGCAGGATTTTTTTAAACAAACCGGGTTTTTCTTCGGGAACGTTTACGTTCATTTAAACCGCCTTATTTTTAAAGTGGGCAGTTGAACGGGTGCTCGCCGCAATCCCGCCGCTTTAGAGGCGGGTCAAGGCGAGCTATAAAAATGACAATCACCTTACCGTGAAGAATCCCCGTCATTTATGGCGGGGTTCTTCAATATGATACGCCATTCTACGATCCCTGAGCGTCGTAATCGGTCCCGCCCAGGATCTCTTCCCTGGTATTATCCATTATGGCGTGGAGCGTCTCCAGACTGTTTTTGCAGCCGCCCCCGGCCTTCTTCCACTCAAGTTCTTTTTTCGCCCTTTTAAGTTCCGCCATGTCCCTGACGGGTTTTTCCGGCTCCCCGGACGTTTTTCCCCTGTTCTTTTTCATTACTTTTTCTCCGGCGTCAAAAACCGGCACCGCTACGCGAACTGTCTGTCAAGCGTCCTGTACTGTATCGCCTCTGAAATATGGTGAGGCCTTATCTTATCTTCGGTCTCCAGATCGGCTATCGTCCGTGAGACCTTGAGTATTCTCGTATACGCCCTCGCCGAAAGCCCGAGCTTATCCACCGCGGTCTCCAGAAGCCTTACGGATGACGCGTCGAGATCGCAGAAATTTTTAATGTGCCTTGAAGGCAGCCTGCTATTCCAGTAAATCTTCTTCCCTTCGAACCTTTCAGCCTGGATCTTTCTCGCCGCGTCGACCCTTTTTTTGACCTCCCCGGATGTTTCGTTGATTTTATCCACGGTGAGTTCCCGGAACCTCACCGCGGGCACGTCGCAGTGTATGTCTATGCGGTCAAGGAGCGGGCCAGAGAGCCTTGACCTGTACTGGATGACGCGCATGGGGGTGCATACGCACTCCTTGTTCTGGTCGCCGAGATGTCCGCAGGGGCACGGGTTCATCGCGCCCACGAGCATGAAATCAGCGGGGAATGTAAGAGACATCGCCGCTCTCGATATGGTAACCCTGCCGTCCTCCACGGGCTGTCTTAAGACCTCAAGCACGTTCTTCTTGAACTCCGGCATCTCGTCGAGGAATAAAACCCCGTTATGCGCGAGACTCACTTCGCCGGGCCTGGGCACCTTGCCGCCCCCTATAAGCCCGGCGTCCGATACCGTATGGTGCGGCGCCCTGAAAGGCCTTTCCGTGATAAGAGGAGAGCCGGGGGAGAGGGCGCCGGCGACGCTATGGATCTTTGTCGTCTCTATGGCTTCGTCAAGCGTCAAGTCCGGCAGTATCGTCGGAAGGCGTCTGGCGAGCATCGTCTTTCCGGACCCCGGGGGGCCGATCATCAGGACGTTGTGGCCTCCGGCCGCGGCGACCTCAAGCGCCCTTTTGACATGGCCCTGTCCTTTTACCTCGGAAAAATCGACCTGCAGCGGAGCTTCTCCCCTGAAGTACTCATTAATGTCAAGCCTGAAGGGTTCTATCGTAAGCTTTCCGTTCAGGAATTCCACGACGTTGGCGAGGTTATTTATGCCGAATACGTCAAGCCCATCCACTAAAGCGGCCTCTCGCCGGTTTTCTACCGGCACGATCAATTTTTTATTCAATTTTTTCGCCAGGACCGCTATCGAAAGCACCCCGCGGACGGGCTTTATGCCGCCATCCAGGGAAAGCTCTCCGAGTATAAGATAATCCATGATGCTCTCATCGGTTATGACGCCTTCCGCTTTAAGTATGCCGGCGGCTACCGGCAGGTCAAAAGCCGTGCCCTCTTTTTTTATGTGAGCGGGCGCAAGGTTTATCGTTATTTTCTTCGCCGGGAAGGTGTAGCCGGAGTTCTTTATCGCGGATTTTACCCTGTCCTTATTCTCTTTTACGGCGCTATCGGGAAGTCCGACCGTGGAGAAGAACGGCAGTCCCCTGGAGATATCAACCTCGACTTCCACAGGGTAAGCGTCAATACCCAGCGTAGAACCTGTTAAAACCTTGGCGAGCATGAGCTATATATACCCTAACACACACTGTTTAGTTGTCCGATTTGTCAAATAAAAACGTAGGGTTGAATGAAGGCCCTATGTTTGGCCGATGGAGGCACGTATAACTAATTTCCAATATCAAAGATACCCCTCTTTGTCAAGAGTTATAAGGACGGCGCCGATGGACTAAGGGCGTATTGAAAATGCAACGCGGGCGCATCCCCGGAGTTTGCCGCGTAAACTTCAATCTTAATCAGCGCTTGGGCCCGTTCTCCAAGCTCTCCCTGAAATATACGTTCACATTATCGAGGGCGCAGAAACTCCCGCACATGGTGCATGTGTCGGGTTCAGCCGGGGCGCGGTTTGCCCTTATCTCGGAAGCTTTTTCGCCGAAAAGGCCAAGCCTCTTCTGGTCATCCCATCTCAAGTCTCGCCTTGCCTTTGACATCTGCATGTCCCTGGCCGTCATCCCTAACTTGACCATATCCCCGGCGTGCGCCGCGATCCTTGCGGCGCAGACGCCCTCTATCACGTCCTCTTTTGAGGGGAGGGCGAGGTGTTCCGCGGGCGTAACGTAGCAGATAAGGTCAGCGCCGTACCTGGCCGCTTGCGCGGCCCCTATCGCGGCTGAAATATGGTCATAACCGGCCGCCACGTCGGTTGTGAGGGGGCCGAGCACGTAAAATGGCGCGTCCCCGCTCATCCTCTTCTGCAGTTTCACATTCGCTTCGATGTCATCAAGGGGCAGATGCCCCGGCCCCTCGCACATCATCTGACAGCCCATGTCCTGACCTAAATTAGCGAGCTCGCAGTTTATGAGGAGCTCCTGAACCTGCGCCCGGTCCAGGCTGTCATGGACCGCGCCCGCGCGGAGCCCGTTCCCGAGGCTGAGGACGCAGTCGTATTTCTTGAGGATCCCGACGACGCGGTCGAACCTCTCGTAAAGCGGGTTCTCCCTGTTATTCTTAAGCATCCACCCGACCATATAAGACCCGCCCCTCGATACCAGCCCGCCGTACCTGTACCCCTGCCTGTTGAGCCTCTCGATAGTGAGTCTGTTGATGCCGCAGTGCACCGCCATGAAGGATATGCCGTCAGCGCACTGCCTTTCGATCACATCGAAAAGGAGCTCCTCGGTGAGTTTATTCGGGTCGTGATATTTTTCTATCGCCTCTTTGAAGGCCTGGTAGAGGGGGACGCTTCCGACCGTCAGGTTCGTGGCCTGAAGGACTTCCTTCCTGATGCCGTCGAGGTCCCCTCCGACAGAGAGTTCCATCAGGGTATCCGCGCCAGCTTTTTCGGCCGCAAGCGCCTTTTCCACCTCGGCCTTTACGTCGATTATATCCGAAGAGGTGCCGATACTGGCGTTGACCTTTGTCCTCAGGCCCTTTCCTATGCCGACGAGCCTTGCCTTACGGTTTTTGTTGTTCGGTATGACCGCCTTCCCCTCCGCGATGGTTTCCATCAGGTATTCGGCGGAGACCCCTTCCAGAGCGGCGGCTTCCTTCATCTCGCCGGTGATTATGCGTTTTTTCGCGGACTCGATCTGTGTCATCAATAGCTCCTCTGATTTTTGGATTGAAGAACTCCCGCATAAATGCCGGAGTTCCCGATGGTAAGGTATGTCATTTATATTCGCCGCGCCTTGACCCGCCCGGCCTTTTAAGGGCGGGCAAGGCGGGCGTTCCATTCACCGCACATCTTTACAAAACCGCTCGCGAACGCCGGGTTACTCCCGAAATGGATGTGTATGTAGCTCGCGAGAGTGTTTTTGTAGAGGTAGCCTTCCGAAACCTCTCTCCTCTCCCTGTTTTTAAAACTGAAAATCCTTTTTATCCTTGAAGGCGGATTTGAGATTTCCGAGTAGTGGTATTCGTGGCCCCTTACTGTGCCGCCGGCGGGGAGTATGGGAGACGGCTTGATTTGAACCTCCCTGTACCCGAGAGCCTTTCTCCTAAAAAGCATCCGCGATCTCCATGGGAAAACGCCGCACTGGGAATAACTCTTTCCGCCCGTGTCCACGATAGATTTTCCGAGGTACATAAGCCCGCCGCACTCCGCGTATATCGGCAGCCCCATTTTAGAGAGGCTCTTCAGTTCCTCCCTCATTGAAAGGTTAGCCTGAAGCTCTTTAGCCCGGAGCTCCGGGTACCCGCCGCCGAGGTAGACCCCGTTTATTCCAGGGGGCAGACCCTTATCTTTAAGGGGGCTGAAGAAAACAATGCGGGCGCCGAAGCCCCTCAATAGCTCAAGATTTTCTTCGTAATAGAAACAAAACGCCTTATCCCGCGCGACGGCTATACTTACCGCGGGCTTCCTGCATTGCGCTTCTTCTAAACCCTTTAATCTTACGCGTCCGCTTTGCGGCAATCCTTTCAGAAGGCTTTTTAGATCGATATTTTTTTCAATGAACGAGGCGGCCTTCCCTATAAACCTTTTCCACGCCTTTCCTTCGAATGTCCGCGGAAGTAACGAGACCGAGGTGGCGTTCCGGCATCGATAAAGACTCGTCCCTCGGCACGCAGCCGAGCACCCTTGCGTTCGAATCACGCGGCGCCGAGTCCCTTAAGACCTTGCAATGAGCGGGGCTCGCGACCTTATTAAAGACGACCCATCTGACATTAACCTGAGGGTCGAAACTCTCAAACCCCTTTATGATCGCCCCGGCGCTTCTCGCTGTTTTTGAAGCGTCAATTACAAGCAGAACCGGGAGATTTAGGAGCTTTGAAAGCCCTGAGGTCGAGCCCTCGTCGCTCAGGCCGTCTTTGCCGTCAAAAAGGCCCATCACCCCCTCAATGACCCCTATATCCGCCCCTGTCATATTCCTGAGGAAGGTATCTCTTACTCCACGGTTCCCCATCATCCAGGTATCGAGATTATATGAAGGCCTTTTCAGGAGCGCGCTGTGGTGGCCGGGGTCTATGTAATCGGGACCGGCCTTAAAGGGCTGGACAATAAGGTTTCTCCGTCTGAGCGATTCCATAATGCCGAGGGTAATTAGGGTCTTGCCGGAGCCGCTGCTAACGCCCGCAATGATAAAGGCGGAAGGGTCCGTAAAGTTTTTTTTCTTTTTTTCCATTAAAGAATACCCGCCGGAAAAGAGAAAGGCGTTGACAGGCCGCGGCTAATAAATTTCCGTTACCTTCATCTCCTGATTAGGCCCGCCGTTTAAGAGTTTAACGACCTTTACGCCGTCCGCGAAGCAATCTATGACGTTCAGGCAGCCGTAGTCCTGCTCGATCCTGAAGAAATTCTCGATAGAGAGCCCCATCGCGTCGCAGAGTATCACCCTGTTCACTCCGCCGTGGGCTACAACGCAGACGGAGCCGTTCCTGTGTTTTTTTGTGATCTCATCGACGGCCGGCAGGACCCTTTCCCTTAAATCAAGGAGGTTTTCTCCGCCCTTGACCTTGCTCGTCGCGAGGTCCCTGAACCTGAAGCCGGCTTCCTCCGGGAATCTCTCCGCGGCCTCCTCTCTCGTCAGCCCTTCCCACCTGCCGAGGTGGAGTTCCCTGAGGGCGTGCGCCTTTTCGGGGTTAATCCCCAATCCTTTTCCGATTATGACCGCCCCCTTAAAGGCCCTCTGCAGGTCGCTTGAGTACACCGCCTTAATGGGAGTCCCGGATAAAAACCCGGAGAGCATTTCCATCTGCTCAACGCCTTTTTCGGTTATATCGATATCAAAGTGCCCGTTATAACGAAGCTCCTGGTGGTTAACTACCTGGCCGTGGCGTATGAGATAAAGCCTTGTTGCGTCCATCTTGATCCCCCCTAAAAACGGAACAAAAAGAGTTTCTGTTTATATATGCGGTTGCGCCGCGAGAATCCTCGTGAGCGCCAGAGTTGTTATTAAAAATACCGCCTCCGCGACCTCGCTCTGGAACCCGAAGACATCGCCGGTAACTCCCCCTATCTTCTTTTTAAAAAAGGCCGAGAACAAATAAATGATAACCCCCAACAGTAACATGAGAAAGAGGGAAAATAGACCGAGGGCCAGGGCGGATAAGACAGCGGTTAAAACAGTCGCCTTGATAAAAGTAGCCCCCGTGTTGCCCGCGAACGCGGCCCCGAGGCCGCTATCGCTTCTCGCGTATTTTGACCAATACGCCATCGGCACCATCGCCCAGCGCCCGATTACCGGGAATATGAACATAACGGGCATCTTCGCTTCCACAGGCATCCCGTCAAGGGCGAGGTACTTTAAGAGTATGAGAAGAACCACGAAGGCGACCCCGATGGCCCCCGTTGAGGAATCGCGCATTATCCTGAGCCTTTCTTCCCGGGTGGACCCTCCGGCAAGTCCGTCCACCGTATCGGCAAACCCGTCGAGATGAAGCCCGCCGTTCGAGAGCACGAGCACAAGGAGCGCTATCCCGGTTACCAGATTACCCGGGAGAAGCCCGGAGAGGACATAACTTGAAATAACAAGGAGCCCTCCCTGCAGAGCGCCGACAAGCGGGAAATAGCTCATCGAGGCCGCAAGGTCATCAACGGATATTTCGAGGTCTTTTTTAACCCGCAATACCGTCAAAAACTGAAGGGCGAGTATAAATCGCTTCATCCTGAAAATTTCTTTCCACAGATATTACCGTCTTTAAACATTCTTTTCAGAGACCCCCGCGTCCCCGAAGGTCGCCATTTCATTGTATATTTTAACCGCGGCTTCGATCAATGAGATGGCAATGGCAGCCCCCGTGCCTTCGCCGAGGCGCAGGTCGAGATCGACGAAGGGCTTAAGCCCCATCCTCTCGAGCATCACCCTGTGGCCTCTTTCGACGGAGTTATGGGATGCGAAGAGATAATCTTTTACCGCGGGCTTGAGCTCGTAAGCGATAAGCGCCCCCGCCGTTGAGATGAAACCGTCGATGACGACCGGGATACGCCTTGCCGCCGCTCCTATTATAAGCCCCGTGATCCCGGCTATCTCCGCCCCGCCGACCTTCGAGAGGACGTCTATCGGGTCTGACGGGTCTGGTTTATTTATCCTTAAAGCGTCTTCTATCACTGTTACCTTATGCTTGAAGCTCAACTCGTCTATCCCTGTGCCTCTGCCGGTAACGTCTTCTACGCGGGCCCCGGAAATTGCGGCGATAATGGCGCTCGAAGGGGTGGTATTAGCTATGCCCATCTCGCCCGTGCCGAATACCGCTCCTTCCTCCCCGTATTCCTGAGCCAGGGATAATCCGACCTCTACGCACTTCAAAGCCTCTTCCCTTGTCATAGCCGGGCCTTTACGCATGTTCCGGGTCCCCCGGACGACTTTTTTCCTTATTAGCCCCTTTGCCTCGCTGAATTCACAGTCAACCCCGACATCAACGACCGCGACTTCTGCGCCGGCGTGCCGCGCGAGGACGTTTATCCCGGCGCCGCCCTTCAGAAAATTGTAGACCATCTGGGCCGTAACCTCTTTTGGGAAGGCGGAAACCCCTTCATCCGCGACGCCGTGGTCCCCCGCGAAAGTGAAAATTATCTTCCTTTTAATCCGGGGTTTCGTGTTCCGCGTTATGGCGACATACCTCCTCGCGAACTCCTCAAGACGCCCGAGGCTGTCTTTAGGCTTGGTCAGCATATCAAGCCTTGCCTGCGCCTTATCGAGAAAAGCCGGGTCAACCGGGGTTATTGATCCAAGGGTTTCTTCCAGTATTGACATCCGCTCCTCCTTATTTTCAGCGTTACAGCCATATCTTCGATTAACTCTATTTCATCTTAAGGGCTATGCCCGCGGCTACAAAAAAAACCTCTTGAGCGGCGTTCGCTATCAATTGGTTTATTGTCCCCGACAGGTCTCTGAATCTCCTCGAAAGAGGGTTTTCAGGGACGATCCCGAGCCCGAGTTCATTCGATACCGCTATAACGCTTGCTCCCGTACGCTTGCACGAGGCGGCCAATTTTTCAGCCGCTTCTTTAATCACGGCGTCGCTCAGGCCCGCTTCAATGAGGTTCGTAAGCCAGAGCGTAAGGCAGTCGATGAGTATTACCCCGCAATCTTTTAAGCCGTCGACCTTTCCCTCTATATCCTTCGGCTCTTCGACGGTCGTCCAGTCCGCGCCGCGGTCTTTTTTATGGTTATTTATCCTCTCTTCCATCTCGGAATCGAGGGCCTCGGCCGTCGCTATACAGGCCCTGGGGCCGGGGAGTCCCTCGGCGAGCTTAAGCGCGAACCCGCTCTTGCCGCTTCTCGCACCGCCGAGCACGAAAACGAATTTTTTATCAGGGTTCGGCACTTTTATTGACCTTAATATTCTATCCCTTTCCGGGCGTTTGTCCCGCTGTCGAAGGGGTGTTTTATCTTCAGCATCTCCGTGACGTAATCCGATATCCGGACGAGCTCCGCCGGGGCATCCCTGCCCGTAAGGACGACTTCAAGCGAGGCCGGCCTGTTATTAAGGAAATCCATGAGGTCGTTTAAACCGATCCAGCCGCCGTTGACCGCCGGCATTATCTCGTCGAGGACAAGCAGATCTATCTCTCCGTCCCTTATCCTCTTTTTCGCGAGTTCGTAAGTATCTGTTATGGATTTTTTTACGAAAGAACGGTCGGTACTGTCTTTTGTAAAGACAGGATGCCTGCAATTTGACCTTATAAGTTCTATCCCGGATTTAAGGTTTTTAAAGAATTCCTTTTCCCCTGACGACGCCTTATCCTCCTTGAAGAACTGGACAATAAGGACCTTGAGCCCCTGACCGGCGGCCCGCACGGAAAGCCCGATTGAAGCGGTCGTCTTACCCTTGCCCTCCCCGGTATATATGTGTATGAGCCCTTTTTTAGACCGTTCCACGAAAACCTCGCTGAAATAAAAAACCCATCCCTTTGGAAGGATGGGTTTTTCGATTCAGACCTCAAAAAAGGTTACCGCGATTCTAACCGTCGGGGTAGAAATAGCGGTTTAGCCTCTCAATCGACCCTCTCCCTCGGAAGGCCCTACTCCATACGGTCAGGCAGGTCTCCTGGCTCGCGGGTCATCCTACTCTCTTTTCCTTCCCGGCCCTGTCGGCCAGTGGCAGTTAGATAAGATTTCGTCGCCGCTTACAGTTGCGGGGCAGCTCCCGATTCTACGGGATTCCCTTTTGGCCCGGTTGCCGGGCACCTGACAGCGAGTAATCAGATTTATGAATAATAACCTATCAGGTTTTCTTGCGCCGCGTCAAGCCTTCTTTTTATCGCGGCTATTTCCCCCGCACACCCTCGTCAAGGAACTTTCTTACGGCCTCCACGCTCCTCTGGATCATGTTTTCTCCATGAGGCTCCACGGTATATACGGGTTCATTGGGGCAGGCTTTAAGGAACTTGAAAAAAGACCCGAAGTCGATCGTGCCTTCCCCGACCGGAAGGTGGTCGTCAAGTTTACCGAAATTATCGTGGAGATGCACTTCCGCTATGAAAGGCCCCAGCTCTTTAAACCATTCCTCGATATCCACTTTTGAGAATATCCGCAGGTGCCCGGAATCTATGCAGACCCGAAAGTTCGGGGAATTGATCCTCGCGACGAGCATCTTGAGCGTATCGGGTGTTTTTTCAAATATGTTCTCGGCGGCTATGACGGCGTCGAGCCTTTCGGCCTCTTTTACGAAGCGGGGCCATGTCTTAAGGCTCTGCTCAAGCCAGAGGCCGGCGTCTCCGCGGTAACGCCTTTCGTTGTACCCGGCGTGCAACACAACGTTTCGCGGCCTCAGCCAGGAAACGACTTCAAAAACCCTCTTATACCTCTCTACCGTGGAAAGCCGTTGATTTTCATCGGCGCTTCCGGGGTTAATATCTATATACGGCCCGTGCATCGTAACCCGCAAAGAGCGCTTCCCGAACTCCTCCCTTATTTCCATGAGGTCCCCGGGGTCGGCGGTCTCCAGGAACCGGCCGTCGATATACACTTCCGGGTTTATGCCCATGTCAAGGATATCTCCAAGCCTCTCAAGGAGAAGAGGGTAGGGTATATGAACCTGAATTTTTTTTTCTTCCACTTTCAACCGGTTAGGTTTTTGTCGAGTTTTTTGGAGTTTGAAGCTCCCCGCAGCTTGCTGCGCTTAATCTTCCAAATGTAAGTTTTTTCAGAGTCCTTTATGGAGAACCTGAAAATAAGCGGCGTTTCGCGAAGGACGTTAAAAATATCCTTCATGGGGCGCCTGAAAATGAGAGACGTCTCGCGTAGGACTTTAAAAATTCTATTCGCTCGCTTGACCCTGCTGCAAGCAGCGGGCATGGCGCTCGCGTTGCATTTTCAATAACGATTAAATCGGAAAAACAGATATTCTTCAAGGGAAATATAAGAAGGATTAAAAATTATAGCGATTCATGTGAAATGTTTTTTCTCTGCTATACTTCTCTATATTAATAAAAGAAGAGAGGACGCGATTATATCCCGAAATGCGGATAATCGCCAGTTCAGTGGAAGCGTCGAAGATAGAAGGAGATAAAAAAACAGGGAGGAGAAAAGGGATGAAAAAAATACCGGTTTTTATCATTGCGGGAATTTTTTCTTTAAGCCTCGCGGCCAAAACCGAGGCCGCTCAAAGAGGGATAAAATCGATGTCCAGGGAAAAGCTCATAGCCCTCGCGATGAGCGCGGCCCCGCCGCGGATATCGAAGGACGCGACCATCATGATACCGGGGGCGGACGGAAAACTTGTCGAGGCCCGGAAGGGGACGAACGGGTTCACCTGCATCCCTGATATCGACGGCCAGGAGGTCCCTGATCCGATATGCGCGGATGAGGCCGCAACGCAATTCCTTATGGACATGATGAATAAAAAGGAGAAGCCGACCAATACGGCCCCAGGCGTCGCATACATGGCAAAAGGGGGATGGCACTGGGAAAAGGACGGAAAGGTGGTCATGAATACGGGGGAGGCCGGGGCAAAAAGAGTAAGTGAGCCGCCCCACTGGATGATTTTCTGGTCTTTTGACCCGGGTAAGACTATGCTCCCGACCATACCGGGGAAATTCGGGACGTATATCATGTTCGAGAAAACGCCTTATGCCCATTTAATGGTATATCAGGACCCCGGAAAGTTAACAAAGTAAATATATCTGACAGGACGCGTAAAGGCCCGTTTTAGGGGAGGCTTTTGTTTTTTTAGCTGAAAATGCAACGCGAACGCCCTGCCCGCCGCAAGCAGCGGGATCAAGCGAGCGAATAGAATTTTTGAAGTCCTACGCGAGACGTCTCTAATTTTCAGGCGCCCCATGAAGGATATTTTTAACGTCCTTTGCGAAACGCCGCTTATTGTCAGGTTCTCCATAAAGGACTCTGAAAAAACTTACATTTGGAAGCTTCCCCGCAGCAAGCTGCGGGGAAGCTTCCAAATTTTTGACTCGATGGCTTTTAAAAGCTTCTGTGTCATTTTAAAACATCGGGTCGCCGGTTAATGTACCGGCTGCAACCGCCGGATCCGGGGGAGGGGGGGAAAAGATGAGTTATCTCTGAGGGTGCGCCGCAACCGCCGCTTTAGAGGCGGGCAAGGCGAGCTATAAAAATGACAATCACCTTACCGTGAAGAATCCCCGTCATTTATGGCGGGGTTCTCAATTTCATATTAACGTTTGCTCCCGTTGTATCCGCCATTCAGACCGCCGCGATTCAGCGTGAGAAATAATAAAAAAGGGGCCGCGGCTAAAGCCGCGGCCCCGTCTGCCTTCCCTGTTTGACTGCGTAACCGATAAATTTATTCTCCGCCCTTGCTGTCGGCCTTTTCTCCCTTCCTCTCAATCCTTTCGCCCCTTCTCTCCTCTTTCTTACCTTTCCGCTCGACCCTTTTGCCGCGCCTCTCAAGCCTTTTGCCTTTCCTTTCGAGGTGCTTCGCCCTCCTCTCGTCCCTCGCGGCCTTTTTGTCTTTACCTTCCTTCTCCAGGGTATCGGCCTTTTTTTCGAGCCTGTCGCTACGGTTCTCAAGCCTATCGCCTCTGTTCTCGACCCTTTCCCCCCGGTTCTCGGTCCTTTCGCCCTTCCTCTCTAAAGCCTGCCCACTTCTTTCGAGGTTATTCCCGGCCCCTTCCTCTGCTTTTACCACAACGGGAATGGAAAATAAAAACGCCCCTACAGTCAAAACAGCGAGAATCCTTTTCATAGATTTAACCTCCTCAGGTTAATTTGCGTTCCTGTGATTTTATAAAAGCAATTAGAATGCCATGGCGTAACTATTTGATTTCCCTGACTATTTAAAAAGCCATTCTTAATATTATCGACGTTTTGGTGTAAAGACAGCCCTTTTAGTGAACCTTTTTTGCGGATAAGGGCGTGTCCGCCGGGTACGGTGTTTAAGCCCACCGGCTCGCGCGGCAGCCAAAAAAGCTAAAGTTTTTTACCAAATTCTCGGTTATAATCAAAACATTCACGATGGAAAAATAAAAGACCCGCCGATTTTAACCGGCGGGTCTTTTCCATGACGGACCTGAAGACGATTACGTATGGAACCCGTACCGCATATCCCCTTTCAGCTCCTCCACCATCTCTTTAGAGTCGTTCGGGTCGCCGTTCGGATGGTAATTAACCTCGATGAACCTCCAGTACTGGAGGGTGTATTCGTGAATGGTCGTCACATAACGGCCGTTACCTTTGCCGTCGGTCTTGAAAAAGTTGGTGTCCAGCCCCAGGGCGTACGCGCCGTCCCTCGGGTTTTCATTGACAAGCCAGACAGTATAGATGGAGTTCGGCTTGAGGTGCCAGACATTTACGCCGACCATCCTCTGGCCGGGCATGAAACTCTCGGACGGTTCTATGAGAGCCTCGCCGGACGCCCCCTGGTTAAGGATGTCATGGAGCGGTATGAACCTTTTAACGCCCAGGTAGGCCCCTGCCGAAGAGGCGGAAAATAAAAGCGCGATAACCGCGAGTATAAGCGCCTTTTTCCCGGAGCCCTTCGCGGCCATTTCGTTTCCCGTTTTTCTTGAAAACATGCCGGGTCTCATTTCAACGCTTCCTCCCTGTATGCAAGATATTCCCCAAAAGGCGATATTATAACGGTCTAAAATTTCATTATCAACGCCGGAACTGAAAAAAACCGGCGCGCGGGGTAGATTAAAAAACGACTCCGCATACGGATGTTATGGCTGATTGGCGTGAAACGGCCATTAAATGTCCGGAGATTTCTCTGTCAGAGTTAAGCCGGAGAACGCGGCCTTCATGGTTATGGATTCCCTGTAAGCCCTTTTTAGTGATCTATAGTCCGCTCCATCTTGACCAGCTCGGCGGCGATGAAGTCGTTCAACGCCTCCTGGTCATCCTGCTCCACCGAGGTAAACATTATGCCATAACCGCAGAATATTATCTTGCTCAAAAGCTCAAACGGGAACCAGCGCACGATGCCGGTTATCCGTACAACCTTTGGTCTTTGGGGAAGGGAGAACATGAGGTGTATTACGGCCCCCTTTATAAGCTCCTCTTTGGTGTGGAGGAAAGCCCCGCCCTCGCTCAGGTTTATTATGACCCCTGACTTCGTCTCCTCCCCGTACGTGAAGTCCACCGGGATCGAAATCGGGACCCGCTCACTGAGGGTCCTGCTGGCGCGTTTATCGAAAAAGAGGAGCCTGTTGACGCGGAAGATTATCTGCTCCGGGGAAAGGTCCTTTGACATGAAGCCAGTCGCCCCGAGGTTCTTAAGGCTCTCAAGGACGTGATTCGGCTCGTACACCCCGGTTATGGCGAGCACCGGGAACCTGTCACTGAAGCCGTTCTCACCGATCCACTTCAGAACCCCGAAACCGTCGATATGCGGCATCTGGAGGTCGAGGATCAGAAGGTCGATTTTTCCCGCGTCCTCTTTTATCCTGGCTATGCAGTCGTCGCCGTCTTTCACGAGCATCACCCCGTGGCCGGCCTCGGTGAGGATGTCGGAGAGTTTGATCCTGAAAAAGAGGCTGTCGTCCGCGACAACGATATTTTTCGGGTCATTTGTGATCATGTTCGCCCCTTCCTTTAAATTGTTGAAACAGCCGGTTATAAATAAAGAACCGCGGGATCGGGGCTGAAGTCTCGGGAAGCCGCTCGAATGCGCCGGGTTACGAATTTACCCGGACTGCGACTTTCCGGGCCTTATTTAAGGCGATAGACTAAAGATGAGATACGGAGTTTCGAAATTGAACCGGAGAAGCGCGTTGATTTATTGATTAATATCTACAACTTTATGACGCTCATGTCAACCGTTAATTTAATCGGGCGCCCGCTACGCGTTTTCAAGAGCCGTTTTTCGCGAAAAACAGTTTTTTTGCCTTATACGCTCCAGGCCCCGCCTCTCCGTGGAAAATATCTTCGCGCCGTGCGGGGCGAGGGCTTGCAAATTCCTGAAAGTATGATATAAAATGAAATCATACCAACAAGAGAGCTTCAACTATTATGATGAGGATCGCCGGAAAGAGGGTTCTGGCGGCGGCTGTTATTTTCGCCGCCCTGACGGCCGGTAATGCGGCGGCCGTGTCGCGTGACCGTGTGATGGACAAGGAATCCGAGGGTTGCGTCTCCTGCCACGAGGGGACCGTTTCCTCGCATCATAAGCTGTCGGTCTGCGACGCCGAGGACTGCGACCATCCCATCGGAGGGAATTATGAAGATTTATCGGCGGGAGATAACTCTCTAAGGCCGGCCAACGCCTTAAACCCGGCTTTTAAACTTATAGACGGCAGGATCAGTTGCGTTACCTGCCACGTCCCTTATTCCAACCCGGAGAAGCATAAGGCGCTCGCGGATCTGAGGAAAAGATACCCGATAATCCCCGACCCGATGCTTGTCGTGGATAACAGAGGCAGCGGGCTCTGCCTCGCCTGCCACGTCAAATGAGGATGTTTCAGTTATGTTCTTTTCATCTTCCCGGGAAGGCCCTTCTCTCATTTCCCGTAGAAGCCCTCTTTTTCTCAAACCTGATTTTCATGCCCGTAAGCCTTATCTCTTCGGCATCATCTTTAAGCCCGCGCCTCCCGCACTTGAACGCGCAGGCGTAAAATGAAAGTCTCCGTCGTGAAAAGCCTTAGCCCGGAATCGAGGCGGCCGGGGGGCCGCGTCACCTGTCGCCGTAATTCGACTTCATGGGACCTCTTTAAATCCCGTTAAAAATAAAGAAGGCCCCGGCGCTCTCCGGAGCCTTTCTGGAAAGAGAGAGTGGTTAGAACCCGGCTTTCATTTTTTTCTGTAATTCCTGTCAAGGTACCTTGCGGCGAAATTTACCGCCACCGGAAAAACGAAAAAAGAAAAGGGCCAGGCGTAATTCGCGAACCTTCTTAAGCCTGTGTCGTGGGAGCCGAGCGCGAGGACCATGAAATAGAAGAAGAAGATGAGCACCGGGAAGGCGGATACGTTAGCGACGATCCGTAATATTATTGTGATAGCCCTCATGTCCGCCGTTTATACATTGACCGAGATGGGAATTTTAACCCGCTTCACTTAGCAGGCTGCTGAAAAAGTCCATCTGCCGCGTTGTTTTCGTCACTCGTCATTGCGGCGTATATACGGAATACGCCTCATTCCTCGCTCCTCTATTTCAGTGGGGGCCTTGCATCTGGAGCTTTTCGGGGCACCCATCCGAAGGCTGGGTCGGCCTGAACAAATTTTTAGTTTTTCCGCAACGTGTTAGATTATTTTAACTTATTTTTTTGCGGGAATACAACAGAAAATTGGAAGGCGCCTCTTTTTAACGGGTTTCCCGCGCCGCCCTCCATAAAAGCCGCCCGGCCCCGATATTACGGATAGTCGAGTTCCTCTATCCTGACGACCGTATCCCCCTCGAAGGTTACGGCGCGTATGAACTGGTTTGAGCCGAGGTTATAATACCATCTTTCCACGGTTATGACAGCCCCGGTCTGAAGCTCGGTATCGGCCGTCCCGTCCGGTTTTCTCTTGATTCTCTGTTTCGCCTCAAAGCTCCTTATCCCCACGGTTTCCCTGTAGAAAGGCTCTCCGCAGCGCAGGAGCACTACCGGTTTCGTATCCCCGGTTGATACGATGCGCTGGCCGCAGTACATCGAATCCGCCAGTGCCGGGCCCGCGAGGGGTAGGGCGAGGAAGGCGAGGGTTATAATAAGGAGCCTTTTTTTAATGTTAATCAGGATGCGCTCTCCGTGATTTGGCCTGGTATGCCGTAAATAAAGTCTCAGGCGAACCAGCGCCAGAATATTATTTTTCATGGACGCCCCCTTGACGCTGTCCCCCGGTTCATCCAAGCATTTCAATTCTATCAGGCTATCGGTGAATTGACAACCCGGGGAGGGGGGAGACGGGAGACGGAAGGTTGCGCGCAGAGGTTGCCACTTAAATAACCTCCGAGTACTTGGCGAGGCCCGGTCACCTTTTCTCGTACCCGGCCGGCTGGGTCGTGGCGGCCGATACGATGAGGTCTGTGGTCGCCACTATCTTGTGCCATACGCCCTTCGGCGCGATAGTTATTACCCCGGGCTTGAGCTGAACCGACTCCTCCCTGCCGTCGTCGGTATAGCAGACCCCTTCGCCCTCGTGCGTGAAAAAGACCTGGTCCCCTTCCGGGTGCCTGTGGTAATCGAGGAGAGTGCCGGGCCTGAAATAATACGTGACCTGCACGATGCGTTCGGTCTTGAGATTTGTGACCTGGTTTACTTCATTGTCCTTGAATGCTTTTTTCTCAAAGACATTCACGCCCTGCATAAAGACCTCCTTCAAAAGATTTATGGGATAAATCGCTACCCCCCGTTATCATCTTCCCTTCCCGCGTTCAGCTTTTTCCTTAGCGCCGATAGTTCCATCCGTGTTTTTATCCGCCCAGGGAGCGAGGCCAGGAAGGCCGCGACCGCCCCGGCGGCGAAGGCGAGCATCATGACAAGGGCAAGCGACCCCGTAAATGACCATTTGAGGAAGGTTACATCCACGGGCCTGGCGTTCTCGATCGAAAAGACGGCGACAACGGCGGCCAAAATTATTGAAATGATGAAAGATAGCCTCATGTTTTCAGCGCCCCTCCCGTATTGCCCTGTGAACTTTTATCAAGGCAAGGATACACTGAAAACCATAAATTATCAATACAAAGCGCGGTACCCCCGCTGTCAATCTACCCGCTACCCGGCGAAAAAAATGAAGAGAAGAAATCCCGAAGAAGGCCGGGGCGATAG
This sequence comes from uncultured delta proteobacterium, assembly GCA_963727865.1. Lineage (GTDB taxonomy): Bacteria > Desulfobacterota > GWC2-55-46 > GWC2-55-46 > GWC2-55-46 > CAVSHY01. Next base: position 89,586 of record CAVSHY010000014.1, read on the forward strand.
ATTGATGGGATGTTTACGGATAGAAAAAAGTTTGAAGGGGGAAAGGGGGACGGGAAAGATTTTTGAGAGTATTCGTTAAGGAAAGTATAGCCCGCCTTTATGCCGGGGCGATGAAAGATTCAGGGATGTAAATTTACGGAGACGGAGATGATAGCCTTTCAGTTGAAAGATTCCCGGTGTTTTAAGATACGGGAATTCGTTCACCGCGCGTGTGCAAAGGGTGATGCCGTCGATCCCCGGCAGCTCGATGCCGGTTACGACGAGGCCGTAGTTTGAAAGGCGGAGCTTTGAGAGCGCGTCGAGGCCGCCGGGCGAGTTTTCGACCGCGTGAGCGCCACGGCGTAGAGGAGCCTTATCGGGTCGTTATCGTCCGCCACGAGTATTCTTTTGGCGGACATAAAATTCGGTCTATCCTTAGATGGCGTTAGCCATGCCTGATGGCTTGAGTTTTCAGTAAGAGATAATTATACGGGCAGAGCGTTTACAGATAGGTTACGGATTGAAAATGCGTAGCGAGAGCCCTGCCCGTAGCAAGCCGCGCTTAATCTTCAAAGGCCAACCCCGGATTCTTTCTTTATTCTTCCGCTCCGTCGTCTCCGGCGTCCTTCTTTTCTTTCCCGCTCCTTTTCTCCTTCCAGTCCTTTTTCATCCCCTCGCGCTCTTCCTTGAACTTCTCCCTGCATTTTTGCAGATCTTCCTTGTCCCTGGCTCCTGAGACGCAGTTCTTAAGGTCCTGGAGCACGCCTATGCGCCTGTCGATCCATTTAATAGACGCGTCTTTCTTCTGCTCGAAGGTCATCCCCTTCTCCCCGCCGGCCGGCTTCTCGGCGAAAACAGGGGCCGCCGCAATAAACGCCAGCGCGGATAAAGCTGCAATCGCTTTTAATTTCATCGTTCGCACCTCCCGATTTTCCCTAATTTTTATCACCGGCCTTAAAGCCTGTCAAGAGAAGATGCTCTACGGGAGAGATTTTTGAAGAAAATGTAATAAATTCAATATATAGTGTAATTTATTTTGTGTAAATTCTTGAAGGGTGAAAAAAGGGGCACACCTCCTATTAAGATATTTGTTACGTTAATCAGGACAACTTGCGTGATCGAGCGGTTGAATAAGGAGTTTAAGCGCAGGACAAACCCGATGGAGATAGTGGCCGCTCAAAACGCCTGCTACGGTCTGCTCGCATTCATGGCGCTTCAGATGGAGTTAAGCCGGCGGACAACGCCCGTGGATAAGGCGCGCCCCAATTTGCCCTTTTATGGAATACGCGGAAAATAGTTGACACTGCCAATTCAATATGTTAATAAACAGGCACAGCACTTGATTTTTAATTCAGCGGGGACTTCTCATCTGTAAAGGCGGGGATGCGAGCTATTTTCTTTGTAACAGGACGAGCGTAGCCCGCAGCCAAAAGTTCCACGGCTGTAAAGCCGTGGGTATCTATTATGTAATCTTACAAATGTCAGCTAGGGAGTGCCGGAAGGTGCGTTTACGTAGCCGCTCATCCATCATAAAGGGCTTAAGGATAACCCTCTATCTCTTTTCAGCCCTGTTCTTATTCTGCTTTTATCCCGGGATGAAAGAGGCGGACGCCGGTTCTCTCGTCTCTGTCGCGCCGGAGGGTGCGTCGCCTTATGTGACCGTTGACATTACGGGCACCGGGTTTGACCCGGTCGCGTCAAACAACAAGGTCATTTTCACGGACGCGTCGGGGGTCTCCGCGGCAAATACCCCGAGAACCGTTATTTCCATAGACCCCGGGTCCAACTTAAGCCGCCTCGCGGTCCCGGTCCCCGGGAGCCTCCCTTACGGGAGGGCCGCCATAAAGGTCATTAACAATACGACAGGGGAGGGAATTGACGGACTTTCAATCGACGTCGTAGGCATAACGCTTGAGGAGATGACGCCGGCGGCGAAGGGGACGAACCTCGATGTCCGCATCGCGGGGACCCCGAACTTAAGGTTTGTGGCCGGAGAGACGGTGGCGTCTTTCGGAGAAGGAGTTAAGATAAATTCAGAAACCGTCGAGTCCCCGACGAGCATCGTGGCGAATATTACGGTATCCCCCTCAACCGAAGCCGGAACGAGAAGCATCGGAGTGATGACAAAGGACCAGACGGCGGTCCTTCTCTACGGGTTTACCGTCGAGTCCAGGGGTCTGCCCGCTTTCGCGACCGCGAGCGCCCCGCTGGAAGTAAACCCGGCGGCGGCTCCGGCTCCGCCAATAGAAATGGACCACGGCGCCGGCGTAATCGTCAGGGATTACGGAGATACTTTTTTTTACAGCCAGCTCGGCGCAGAGTCCTGCGAGGCGCCCCCGGCCATGACCATGACGGCGTATAACGCCGGAGTACCCGCGTCTTACGCTGAGAATAAGACTCTTGGCGCATCCGGGAAGAACCCTCCGGCGCAACCGAAATCCTCGAGTTCCGATGATAAAGAATTTATCGCCTTCGCGGAACATAACGGCTCCGCGGGGCGGTCAGCCGATGGCTCGGAGGCCGCGCCTCTCGCGTCTGCCGGAGACAGCGGCGCTAAAAATCCTGTTGTTAAAGACGCCCCTGTAAGTAGCACGCCCGCCCGTCACGCCGCGGCCGCGCCTCTCGCGTCTGCCGGAGACAGCGGCGCGAAAAATCCTGTTGTTAAAGACGCCCCTGTAAGTAGCACGCCCGCCCGTTACGCCGCGGCCGAACCTGGCATCAGTCCCGTTGGGGCGGCGATCCCCGCTCAGGCGCTTACGACGGCTGTGAAGAACCCCGGGGGCCTTGTCGAGTCGATCCTTCCATGGTCGCCCTTCGGGCAGGACGGAGAAGGCGGCGTCATGAGAAGAATGTTACTCGCGTTTCTCGCGCCCTTCATCCTCATCGGATACCTGATATTCATCTTTTGGAGATAAACGCCGGAACAGTTCAGCAGGTCGTGTGGATGAGGGCGTTGACCGCGCGGCCTTCCCTGATTTTTTCGTTATATATTTCCACAGCCTCCCCGGTGAGGGCGGCTATGACGCGGATATTCCTGTTTTTTGACCTTTTCAGGAGGTCTTTGCCGACTTCGAGCATCCCTTCCTGGCCCGTGCCGACGACGATAATCGCGGGGGCTCCCTTAAACAGCTCCTTTATCTCCCAGTCCCCGATCTTATGGGAAGTGCCGAAGCGTTCCACAAGCCTCTGATACTCCCTTTCAGTAACGGTCTCCCCGACGATCATGACCTGCTTAAAGCGCTTGCCGGCAACCGTTATTTCTCCGAACCTTATCGCGTCTATGTGCGGCATCGCTGCGCCTCCCGTAAGGCCCTGTTAAACGACATGATAGACATCCTTCATGAGATTTACGGCTATGGGGATATCCGCCTCAAGAAGATCGTATTCTTTTAATTCGCCGGGCGTTATCCACCTGATCTCCTCGTGCTCCCTTGCCGAGAACTCCCCGGAAATGTATGAGACCTTGTAGGCCAGGAGTTCCACTGTCAAATGGTCATAAGAGTGAACGCTCGACGCGATGAAACCATTGACTCGCACCTCCACGCCGAATTCCTCGAGGAATTCCCTTTTCAGGCACTCTTCGGGCGTTTCACCCGGCTCAAGTTTGCCGCCCGGAAACTCCCACATCCCGCCATGGGGGGCGCCTTTCCCGCGTCTCGCGATAAGTATTCTGGAATTTTTTTCGAGCACCCCGGCGGCGACTCTTAGCATTATTTTACCTTTGATAATTATTATCCCGGATTTCCACTTATAAAGATATCCTTATTTTCCTGACATGGCAAACGCGGCTGGATTTGATGAAGGATTTGATGAAGGATAGGATGGAGGGGACACGGCATAAAGGCGTTGCGGGCGTTTGAAGATTTTCGTCCATTCGCGGCTATCATAAAGCTACATCCGGACTATATCGCCCTAATCCCGACTATTGCCTCGGCCTCATATCCGGAAAGTATTTCCCTGACTTCGTCATCCGATGGAGAAAGATGGATTGAGAGGGGGAGTGAGATTCAATCTGACCGGCGGACGCTTGAGACTCCGTCTATTACTCTTCAAGGGGACGAGAGGCCGCGGGCGAGGGAGTAGCTGAAGGCATCGAGCTTCTTCTTGCTTTTAAGGGAATCGAAAACGCCACGCATGGCGGAGCGTTCCCCGCGGGATGCTTATCGATCACGCGGAAGACTGTACGGGGGAGCCTTATTCCTTCTCGAGGGTTATCTCAAGTTCGGTCAGGGCGCCGGCCCTCACGGCGATCTTTTCCTTTGAGTCCTTGTAGCCCTGCTTTTTTATCGCGACCTCGTATATGCCCGGTTCCATATCGAGCGTTATGGGGGTAAGGCCCCAGTAGACGTCTTTTATATATACCTTTGACCGCGCCGGTTCGGTCGTTATCGAAAGCCTCCCGGTTGGCGCCTGTTGCGTTTTCTGAGGCTCCGCCACCGGGGAGAGCACGGGCGCGGAGGAGGTCTCGTGGGTGAAAGGAGCGGGAATACCCTCGTTCATCTCCGCGATGGCGGCCCTTACGGCCTTCGAGAGGGTCTCTGAAATGTAGTTGGACACGGAGCTTCTCGTGTCGCCCATGATCCCGGCGAACCGGCTCTCTTTCTCGGTAACGGTATCCGACCATACGACCCTCCCCGACTCCCTTTCCGTCAATTTAGCCGAAATGGAGAGAGCTATCTCATCCCTCGAGACGATATCCAGCCGGAAGTCCCTGACCTCTCCGGTCAGGATGAAATCCGCCCCTGCTGATACCGCGTCCCCTGTCTTTACGGTAACGCCGGAGTTCGTCAGCTCCTTTATAAAGGCGTTTGTCGTAATGGCGGAGACGTCTTCCGAAAGGGTGAGGCGCGAGCTCCTCAAGTCAAATACCGGCACATCGATCTTTCCTATCGTGCGGGGTTCCTTGAAAGGGGTTTTGGAGAGGTCCCTCGCGTCAGTAAAGGGCATGACAAGGATAACGGGATTCCCCCTGATCTTCACCGGGGGTTTGGCCGGCGGGATGTTGTAGGCGACAAGGAGAGGGCTGGCGCATCCCGTAAGGATAAGGAATAGAGAAAGCGCGGCGCAAAAATATACGACGTATTTCTTTTTAAGGTCCATTAAAAAATCGGATATAGCATTAATCTCTCCGGGGTCACCATGATTTTTGCCGCTGAGATTGACTTTATTCCTTTCATCCGGTTATGTCAACAGTTGTTCCGAAGAAAAAAGGAGGTCAATAAGACCCTTTAAAAAGACCCGCCCAGGTGGTATAAATGGTATACGTGTGGTATATATAATGACATATTCGAAACAACGGATGCGAATGCGGGGAAGGGTTCTGAAAACAGTTTTTCCGGACATCAAAGGCTTCACGCGGTCTGAAGCGGGGAGCCTCAAGAGAACGGTTCTCCTCGCCGCCGCCGTCTTGATATTTTCCGGCTGCGGCGCCACTAACCGCGAAGAATTGCAGCGGTGGCTCGATAGCAGGATCGGGCAGATGACGTACGACGACGCCCTGGTGAAATGGGGGGCGCCGAAGTCGGTCGCGCAGGGCGATAAGATATTCGTCGTCAGGTGGGAAAAGAAATATACCGAGACGATAAGGGAGCCGTACCCGATGCCGTATCCCTACCCCTGGTACCGCCGCCATTTTATCACAAGGCGGATAGTCCACGGCTGGGAGCTTCAGCTTTATTTTGACAGGACGTCGAGAAAACTTGAAAATTACAGATATACCGAATGGTAACGAAAGGGGGGTTTAAATGCCGTACATACCGGATATTTCCCGGAAAAGAATTGATGACGCGATAATTGGCCTCGAACTCAGCGCCGGGGAGATGGCTTACCTTTTCACAATGGTTGTACTCAGGTTTACCGAAGGTAAGCAAAACTACGCCGCTTACGCGGAGGCCCTCGGGGTTCTTGAGACGACGAAGCTCGAGCTCTATCGCCGGCTCGTGGCCTCTTACGAGGACAGAAAGATGGAGGAGAACGGGGACGTATTCCCGAAATAACCGCGGCTTAATTCCAAAAAAAAGGAGGTAAAGAATGAAGAAGAGGATATTTATAGCGGCCTTCGCCCTTTTGCTCGCGATGCCGGTCCTGGGGCAGTGCCGGGGACCCGGCGAACGGGGCGGACGCGGCTAAGGGCGAGGAGGCAAAGGCAGGACTGACCCAGGAGGCTACCGAAGGGTGGGTCACGGTAAAAATAACATACAAGAACCCCGAGGAGTGGAGGCCTGTCTTCGACGTGACCATGGATTCCAGCTACGGTGACCTCGACAATTACAGGTGGAACGAGATCGCTATACTCTACGACGACCTCGGGGGGGTCTACCTGCCGGCCGTCCAGTCGTCGGAAGGTTCAGGCCGGCACAGGATAGCCACGATTAAATTCCCTGAGGCGAACGCCACATCGGCGAATTCCTTCGAACTTATGATCAAGGGGGTCTCCGACGTGGGCGCGAGGGTTTTTAAATTCGAGACCAGAAGGGGCGCGGCGAAGTAGCGGAAGGGATTTCAAAGAAGCGCGGAGCTTAAAAATATCGTAAAGGGACAGGGTCTTTATAGACCCCGTCCCTTTCTTTTTATTGATTGAAGGACACTCATCCACGCCTCAATTATCCATATCCTGGATTAAAGCCCGATCCGATTAGAGTCTTAAAACGGGCCAGACCTGCCCAGGGCTACGCATAAATGTAAGGAGAATGAAAAAAAGTCATAGCCCCTCCGTAAAAAGCGCAAATAAATCAAGTGGTTAATGTCTGGCACGATGATTGCGTTTCACATAAACGGGGCCTGGCGTGGGAGGAATAATTTACACACACGGCTCTTTAACAGGAAAGGAGGCGCGAATGAACCAGGAAGTCTGCAAGAAATGTGACGCCAATAATTCTTCTGTCTGCGACCATTGCGAGGCGATATACGCTCTTGAGGACGTTCAAACGGACTTCGACCCTGATGAACCCGATCCTAAGACCCGTTGTAACGGCTGCGTCTGCGCCGGGGAGAAAAAATGAAAAAGATGGAAGAAGAGATAGGAATCTTTGCCGAGAGGTTGCAGTCCGCCGATTTTTTTAAAGCCGCGGCCACCCTCGCGGCGCTTGCGGCGATGACGGTCTACCAGGCAAAGATTATCGCGGCGATATTCATGTAAAGAGGGAAACCGCAGCGGCATAAGTTAACGCGCGTTAACAGATCGGGCTGTGAAAATGCAACGCGAGACGCCTCTCCTTTTCTGGCGCCCCATAAAGGACTCTGAAAAAACTTACATTTGGAAGATTCCCGGCAGCTTTTCTGCGGGGAGCTTCAATCTTTTCCCCGATCTGCCGGGACGCTTTATCCCTCTTAACCTTAAACGAAGTCGAGCCATATGGGCCTCTGGAACGCTTACTTTCTGGCGAAATTCTACTTTTATTACGAAGGATACATCCGTCTCGACGGGTCTTTGAACCTCGTCTTCGCCGCGTTCCTCATATTACCACTGCCGGGAAAGTTGAGATCAAGCAGGCCCCTCGCGGCCTTGAAATTCCTTCTCGCCGCGGCCTTCGCCGCCGCCCTCCTGTGGCATGACTCGTGGCTCAGGCCCCCTCTTGAGTCCTTCTCATTTCTTGAAGAAGAGGGTATGCCTTCAAGGCGGTACATCTACAGCTTTCTTCTCGGGTACTTCAATCTCTGGGACATCATTGTCCTGGCATTCATCCTCGCCGCGTGCGTGGCGGCAAAAAAGTTCAGGGTGCTCATAGGCCCGTTTGTCGTGATCGCGCTCGTCTTCATCATCCCTTTCAACCGGGTAGGGCGGGGAGACGGGGGAAAGATGGACAGGGCGCTCGGCGGCTTTTACGCGAACGAGTCGAAAAGGGCCGTGCGCTTCGAGAGTGTTAATAACCCCGATTTCGACATCGTGATCCTCCATGTCTGTTCGCTCTCGTGGGACGACCTTAAAGAGTCGGGCGCGCGGAATGAATGGGGGGAGAGTTTCTTCAAGAAGTTCGATTATCTTTTCACGGCGTTCAATTCCGCGACCACCTACAGCGGCCCAGCGGTTATCCGCCTCATGAGGTCGAACTGCGGGCAGGCCCGGCACGGGGACCTTTATAACGAGGCCCCGTTGGACTGCTACCTCTTCGACAGCCTCGGTAACGCGGGGTTTGACGTCAACTTCGCCCTGAACCATAACGGCGAGTACGGGGGCTTCGTGAAGGACGCGAGGCGGCTGGGGCACATGAAGTCCCCTCTCATGAGCCAGGAGGGGCTCACCGCCGGGTATAATATGTTCGACGACTCGCCGGTCTACGGCGATTACCCGGTGCTTGAGAGATGGTGGAAGGAGAGGGTGGCTAAAGCCGCTTCTCCGGGCGTTAAGCCCGCCGTCCTGTATTATAATACCGTAACGCTCCATGACGGCACGCACAGGGCCGGGGAAAAGAACTGGTGGAACCGGGACAGGCGCGCGCAATACAGAGAACGCCTCGCGGGGCTCCTGAATGACATGACAAGGTTTATCGGGCTGCTTGAATCCTCGGGCAGGAACGTCGTGGTCGTTTTTGTCCCTGAGCACGGGTTCGCCCTCAACGGGAGCAGGATCCAGGCCCCCGGGCTCCGGGATATACCTTTGCCGGAGATAACGCTTGTCCCCGTGGGGGTCAAGTTCATAGGGAAGAAGTATAACGAAGTTCCGCCGGACCGGAACGGGGGGGGTGGGCAGGGCGGGCGCTCGCAGAAGGTCATCTCCAGGCCCGCGAGTTATTTCGCCCTCTCATTCATGCTCTCCGAGTTCCTCGCCGAAAGCCCGTTCCAGGCGCGGGCAAAGAGCGAAGACTTCGTAAAAAGCCTGCCTGAGACCGGGTTCGTCTCCGGGACCCAGGGCGTGGAGATAATCAAAGATGGAAACGCGTACTATTTATATGGTAAAGATAAGACGTGGATAAAACTCCCGGCAAAGGACTGAAACCGTGAAGAACGAACCCCTGACAAAAACAAGAATTTCCGGTCCTGGGAAGCTGACGCTCCTCTTTCTCGCGGCTTTCGCGTTTTCTTTTTTTGACGCGCGCGCGGGAAGCGCCTTTGAACTCGTGGGCCTGCCCGGCTCCACCTGGGGCACGGTCACGCATGACGCGGACGGCATAAGCGGCGCCGGGACGATGGGCTTTGTGAACCAGGGCATAGACTGGACGAAACTGCCCGGCGGCGTCACTCTTAATACCTTCGCGGAATACAGGTGGAGGCTCCGCTCAAAGAACAAGGACTTCTACAATACCGAAGGCCCGGCCCTGGGGGTCGAACTCAGGAAGTCGTATTTCCGGCTCGGCGTCGACTACTACTGGGAACATTTCACGGAGATCAACGCGACCTCGGAAAACAAGGAAGTCTACCTCGCCTGGTATTACGACTGGGACCTGGGCAAGTTTTTCGCTTCGCCTTATTTCATGGGGCTTCCGGGCTCGACCTGGGGCATCCTCACCTATGACATGAACGGCATCAACGGCTCCGGGGCCCTCGGTTACGTCAATCAGGGGATAGACTGGGTAAAGCTCCCCGGGGACGTCGTCTTCAATACATTCGTGGAGTACAGGCTCCGCGCCCGCGAGAAGAACACCGCCTTCTACGACGCCGAGGGCCCTGCCGCGGGCATAGAGTTCAGGAAATGGTTCCTGAGGGCAGGGGCCGATTATTACTGGGAACGCTTCACCGGGCTCCATAAGGACTCGAACCACATGCAGTACTATGTCAGCTGGTATTACTCGTGGGATCTCTTGAGGCTTAAGTGAGGGGAAGAGTTTTTAAGATGAGGAAGTAGAAAATGGAATACCGCGACACTGCGTCATTTGGAAAACGCCAAGAGTTTATCGCTATAGCCGAGTTATTGCGGCAAGGGTTCGACGATATTTGACCTTGGTGGATGATCAACAAATCGACTGTGTTGTCAGACAGTTGGTAAACAAGCGTCTGGTCTATTTGGACATCCAAATCAAAGCCAGATCATCTAAAGCAAGACGAAAAAATGCTGGAACATTTGCCGGTATGGAAATTCGAGAGCCCAGAAAAAATTTCTTCTTCATTTTTTATTCAGAGCAGGCTCGTTGCTACTGGTCTCGGCCTTCCTCCATCCTGACACTTATAAAAGAGGCTAGTGAAAACAAAGCAGGAAAGAATAAAGGAAAGTACAGCATTGTATTTACCACCTATAGCCTTAAGACCGGTGAGGTTAGTCCTCGTCCACATTTTTCCAAATACCAAGATAATTTTCAATTACTGAGGGACATTACATTATAAAAGCTTAGCAATGGCACAAAGATACGTCCACCTGATGCCGTCGCATAAAAATACTAGTGGCAGGACGCTCGGGTTAGAGATTTAACGGGGTTGTTTTCAAAAAATCCCCATGCGTATGGTGAACAGCGCGTAAGAATGGAGGAAGGGCGAGCGAGCCGGGGCAGCGCGAGCGAAGCGATCTTAAGCGGCGAGTGAGGAGGGCTGGAGGCAGTAGCGCCAGAGAATCTCTATCCCGAAGCGCACGGTTAGCGCGCAAAAGGCTCTTAAGCAGGGGGCGGATACATACTGGATTGCGCGTTGTTCACCCTCGCCCTGGGATTAAATAGTCTGGTTTTGAGCCTTGTTCCGCTCAGCCCCCGGGATAATAGCTCACTTGCTCTGGTTGCAGAGGTACTCATACAGAAAATAGACTTTTTCTATCGTGTTCTTCCACCTGGCATTGTCAAAGCGGTTGGCCGTTTTGGAGTTGTCGGTATAATAGAGCGTTGTCTCGGTGACCCTGTATTCCTTTTTCTCGCATGAGATTTGGTAAAAGCTCAGATACCCGTTGACGGTCTTATCCTTCGATGGAGTGGGAAGGACGTTTATCTCCCCCTTGACCATCGCGCCGACGCTTTCCGTGGTCCGCTTTATGCTCGCTACGTCGACAAAAACCGTCTGCACGCTGTCTTTATGGATCACCTGATAGTTGGCCGCCAGCGCCGCGCCCCGCGATAACACCAAAGCCGGGATCACGAACAGAAAGAGTTTATGCTTTCCGAAAGCCGCGGTAATCTTCCTCACCGTTTTTATCATCTTACCCTCCTAAAGCCCGGTCTTTCATCCGTATCCCGGCGTTCTTTATGTAGACGCGCCCGCGGATAAGGTGTTCGTATTTTAGAAGATTCGCGGCCTTAAAACAAGCGGAACTTCACCTCCCGCTCAAACTTTGGTACTAACCGGAGGAAGGCGGGTATTAATCCCCGTAAATCCGAAAATTATCCTTTTGGATAATTGTCAGCGCCTGTTATTAAGTTATACTGATTGTAACATAAGGCCAGTCACCACAGGACGTTCCAGCGGGTAAGTTTATGCTATGCGTATACCTCAACGAGAGAACCTGGCGTTGCAACTGCACCGTCAACAGGGACAGCGACAGAGGATAAGGACGAAACTAATCTTCCGCCCCGGGTGTGCACCCTCAAGAACGACGAGTGCGCGTTCCGCCCCGCCGGCCCCTTCGGGCCATATGACAGGCCCGTAAGATAAATCCCGGCCTGGCGGTCTTTCCTGACAGGATGCTGAAAATGCAACGCGAGCGCCCTGCCCGCTGCAGCGGGGAGCTTCAAAAACCTTTTTTGGGGGGAACTTTCTGTTTTTTTAGCGGATATATGCTGACTCAATAGCTTTTAAATTCCGTGTCATTTATAAACATTGGGCCGCCGGTTAATTAACCCGGCTCACGCGAAGGACTCCAAAAAAAAGATGGTTTATGCGCTGAAAAATTTCCCCCAGACCCCCTTCAAAGATTTTTAAAGTCCTGCGCGAGACCCCGCTCTTTTTCAGGCGCCCCATGAAGGATATTTTTAACGTCCTTCGCAAAACGCCGCTTATTTTCAGGTTCTCCATAAAGGACTCTGAAAAAACTTACATTTGGAAGTTTTCCGCGGGTGTTTTTTTCCGGCAGGCGTGGGAGAAAAATTTCTTCAGTTGCGAAGTATCTCGGAGACCGCGCTCTTTATGACTTTCATCTGTGAGGGCTTCGGAAGGTATTTGAGATTGTTACTGGTAAAGAAGGAGAGATGCTCATCGGAATGACCTGTGTAGAAGAGGAACCTCTTTCTGACGCTCGGGTACTTCTCGACAGCCTTGTTGTAAAAATCTATGCCGTTCATGACAGGCATATCAATGTCGGCTATGATAACGGAGTAGTAGTTCTCTCCGAGTTTCCTGAGCGCCTCTTCGCCGTTCTCCGCGCTTTCGACGTTGCCGTTTTTAGAGAGAAGTATCTTAAGCACGTTGATTATGATCTTCTCATCATCCACGATGAGAATTTTTTCAGCCGGTTCCGCCATAAATTTATCCTTAAAAGACCACGTTACAAGGTTAATATACTCCCTTTTTAAGGATTTGTCAATTTTAAGTTAATATATACAACAAATGTTCAAAATACCCGCCTTTTTTAAGGTGTATCGCGGCCTTACGTTTTGTTATGATAAAGCGGTCAAGTTTAACGAAATTTTATGGTTTTCAAGCTTACCCGGTAAAAAATCCGGCTAAAACCGGTTAACGCACCGCAAGATGGGACTTATTGCACCACTTGCATGTGATATAGTCCGGCTGAATTTCTCCTTTGCCGTATTTTATCGCGAGATCAACGGCTGATTCAGGGCTATCGGCGTAGACAAGAACGGATTTTTCATCGTCAGAGTGACTGTGTTTACGGCAATCAAAAGGCGCGGCCTTTCCGTTCTTTATCGTGTAGTAATTTAACATTGTACGCTCCCGGCTTTTTAATCGTTTCAGTGGTTTTTCGGCATAATCGGATTATATATTAATTCAAAAAAAAGGCAAATCGCGCGTTGGGATAACCGTCGTCAGAATAAATGACTTGACCTTCCGGACGATATGTGCGATACTCGGGCTATATGAAGATTCGGAAGTGTTTGTTGTTTGCGGCCGCAAAGACTTTCTCTTTGCGGCTGTTTTGCATGCATGCCTCCGTCCTTCAAATACTTAAAAAGGAGGTATGTCATCATGGCTAAAGGAACTGTAAAGTGGTTTAACGAGTCCAAGGGTTTCGGGTTCATCAGCACCGAAAACGGCGGAGACGTTTTTGTCCACTACGCCGACATTCAAGGCGACGGGTTCAAGTCGCTGGCCGAAGGCCAGGCCGTCAGCTTTGAGGTAGAAAACGGGCCGAAGGGCCCGAAAGCCACGAAAGTGGTAAAGCTATAAGCCGTAAAGAGAGGCAGGCCGTCTTGACGGCCTGCCTCTCTTTTAAATTCATTCCCGGTATCAGCCGGGGCCGCCTTATCATGGTCTATGCGGTCTATGAGGCCAAATTTTCGCTCCATCCCCGACTCTCAGGCATGGGACGCGACTCTAATGTCCCGTATTATAACATTCATGAAAAATTTGAAGAATCCCCGCCATAAATGACGGAGATTCTCGATGGTGACGTGTTTTATTTATATCTGTTAGCTTCAGCGCTGGGGGCTTTCATTCCGCGAGATCCGGCACGCCCAGGGTTCGCGATGCGCGGTTTTTTAAACGTAAGGCGGGGGTAATGAATGAGCATAAAGGTCATGGTCGCCTTAAGTAACGGCATCCTGTCGGAGGGGGTAAAAAAACTCCTTGAAGGCTTCGGAGGCGTGAAAGTTGAAGGCATCCTTGAAACCGGCTCCGACCCGTATCCGATAATCAGGTCGTCAGGGCCGGATGTCATCCTCGTAGATTTCATGACCCTGTACAACGGGTTCGGGGAAATCGGGGCGAAGCACGACATGAAGCTTATTCTCCTTGATACGGGATGCGGGCAGGAGAACATAAGCTCGGCCATCGCTTCAAGGGGGCTTAAAGGGGTAATGGCGAAAAATTCCACGGCGGAATGCCTGAAAAAGGCGATAAAAACCGTGGCCGAAGGGGGTACCTGTTTTGAGGGGCTCGCTGGCGCCTGCTGTAAAAGAAGCGCCGCGGAGCGAGGAAAAAAGTTGGGGTAATCAGTAAATATTCCGGATTTTTAAGCTGATTAAGCACGGCGCGGCAAATAAACGCCAAAAAGGGACTTTTAACGCGGGCTTTCGGCTTTAAGGAAGGCGTAAGGCTTTATTTATACCGTATCTTGAAGGCGAGGATTATAACTGTGAGCGCCAACGATATGAGATTGGAAAGTACGACCGGCAGCGACCCTATCAGAAACCCGTAGATTATCCAGATAAAGATGCCGCCGCAGAGGAGCGAGAACATCCCCAGGGAGATATCCTTGGTCGACCGTGTTTTCCATGTCCTTACGACCTGAGGCAGAAAAGACGCCGTCGTAAGCGTGCCGCCGACGAGGCCCAGCAGTGTTATTGAAGTCATCGTTTATACCCCTCATGGCCCGAAAGTAACGGGCCGCTTCATCATAATAATAAAGCCGTACGCAGACCTCTATTTTAGCCCCGGCGACCTCCAAAGACAATACATTTTTAAGACGCAGGGTTGCACGCTTTCAAACTAAAAACCCGATGCCTCGGGAAGAATTTGACCCCCTACACGATACGGCAGCCGTCTCATAGCCGACGAGATTTCCTTTAAAATCAAAGACTTAGGTAGTGAACTTTAGTATTAATACTTTTATTCAGAAAAAAATATCCTTTTGGGGGCTTGTTAGGGCTGAGTATTGGGTTATAATTGTTGCACTTGAAAAATTTACCGGTTTTTACGCGGCCGCCCTAAAAGCCTGGGGGTTCGTCCACGATTGTAAAATCAGCGGGGTTTTTTGAAAAGAATAAATATGAAAAACTATCTGAAAATATGTTCCATCCTGAAAGGCCAGCTGCCGCCCGCTCCTTCAACGGGAATACTCCTGAGCGTGGCGGCCATCCTCACGTTCGCTTCCGCGGGCATGGCGGCGCAGAATCACGCCCTCGGCATGGCCAACGAATTAGCGGTAGAAGAGTACGCGAAACAGTATATCGGCAGTCCCGAGGGTAAACACGTGCTCAAGGGAATACTCTGGGTCGAGTCAAAGTACGGCAGATACAGGGTCGGCGACGGTTCTTTCGGGGTCACCCAGATAGAAGTGGCGACCGCCAGGTATGTGGCCGAAAAGTACGGGTTCAATATCCCGAAGTCGTACACGGCGGTAAGGGAGATGCTCCTCAGGGACGACAGGATGAATATAAGGATAGCCGCCGCGTACCTCGGCATGATGGAGCGCGAGTTCGGCTCCCTTCCTCACGCCGTCGTCGCCTATAACCTGGGGCCCACGGAGGTGCGGAGCGTCTTCAGGGAGGGCGGAAAGCTCCCGACCGCGTACCTCAACCATGTCATGGCCGTGGCGCGGACGAGCCTCAGCGCCGAAAAGGCGTTTACAGAGGGGTTCTCATTCGCTCCGTCAAGGCTTGTATCGAACCTTAAGACATACCTGGTTAAACTCTTTAACGGCGACTCCCCCTATGTCACGCGGAGGAGATGGCAGACCATAAGCTCATAAATCCCGCCCGCGAGGATCCCCGGCCTCAAGCGACGCTCCAGCCTTCATAAACCATCGATTCCACCGCCTTAGCGCTAAAAGTACGTTTAAAAACGTGCTTCGCGGCAGCGTTTTTAGTCAATAGCCACACCACCCAAGATCGTACGGCCTGTCTCTTGGGTAGCGCCCGGGCTTACGCCGGTTCTTCTCCTGGGGCTTTTTTATCATTTCCTGAATGGGTGTGCCAGCCGCAATCCCGTCGCTTTAGCGGCGGGTCAAGGCTGGCAAATATAAATGATTATCCGAACCATCGAAATTCTCAGCCATTTATGGCGGAGGATTTTAATTATACCGGCAACGAGAGGCCGCAAAAGCCGGTTAATATTATCGCATTTGCCGTTGCCGGGCTTCTCGGCGCGGCTTACATATTTTAAATTAGGGCTGGGGCAACGAGTTCGATGCGCGCCACTTCGGGGAGGCGTACATGTCAGCCGCCGGCTTTCCCGGGGGTGGAAGGCACTTTGTGACCTCTTTCCGGCCCCACGGCCCGCGTGACACCGGGTTGTACGCCCTTGCCTTCTCAGGCGCTTAAACCATCTTCCTCATTCTCGCATCTTATTGTAATTCCTGAATAAATTCCGCTCCACAGACTTTTGTATTAATACCTTGCGATTAAGCCTTTAGTATCTCTTGGCCTAATGCAAAATCTATCCTTTCGGAGTCTTGTCAGCCAGGTTTAATGGGGGTTATACTTGTTGCATATATTCGTACCAGGTAAAAGAGTTTCAGCGGGAGGATAAATTATGGGCTCATCCAGTCTTTCTTTTCAAAACCCGGCGAGGCGGAATATGCCTCAAGACACGGATACGGTCGAGGTCCAGGAAAAAGTTATAAGGATCGTCGCCGCTAAAGGCACCACAAGGATTATCGAGTACGAGGTTAACGACGCGGACGGGCCGGGCTTCATACCCAACTGGTTCATAGGGGTGGTACTCCTCCTCAGGGACGAGATAGAGGATGATGAAAAGATAGTCATCCATGAGGGGGTAATAAAGATCGTGAAGAAAACGCCGATCGATAAGTTCCTCGAATGGGTGAAGAGCCTTAAATGGAACATTGGCGAAGTTACGCCAGGTTATGATTTATCCTGCGACAGGCCGGTCAAACCTTCCTGATAATATTTGAAGCTCCCCGCAGCAAGCTGCGGGCAGGGCGCTTGCGTTGCATTTTCAACGGGCGCTCTCCTGAAAAACAGTTTTTTCAGGGAAACTTTTTTTTGAGCGCCCTGCGGCGTGCAACTGTTCCGCCGGCGATGAAGGCAGGGCGGAGTTTAAGCC
Source organism: uncultured delta proteobacterium (assembly GCA_963727865.1). GTDB lineage: Bacteria > Desulfobacterota > GWC2-55-46 > GWC2-55-46 > GWC2-55-46 > CAVSHY01. The sequence continues at coordinate 106,317 of CAVSHY010000014.1, forward strand.
CGCACGCAACATTAAACAATTGCCGTGCGCAGCACCTTAAAGCAGGGCCGCCTGCGGGCCCGTTAAATTGAAGCGGGCCCTCTCGCCCCACGCCCCGGTCAAGAAAGCCTTCATAGGAAATAAGCGTTTCATCCCGAACCCTTCGCTTTAAGCCTCCGCAAGGAAACTAACGGCTCTTTTCTTATAATACCTTTAAAACCTGTTATAATGTGTCTGGCCGCGTAATAAAACCGCGGCATCGCCATGCGCCATTCGCGCTCGGCGGCGTTTCGGGGCACAGGGGAAAAGGTACGGAAAGGAGAATTTACATGAAGAAAAAAAATATTGACCCGGCAGAGAACCCGCTTCCGCTGGAACTGCTGAGAAAGATGAACGCCTACTGGCGGGCCGCCAACTATCTCTCGGTCGGCCAGATCTACCTGTTCGACAACCCGCTCCTGAAAGAGCCGCTGAAGATCGAGCACGTCAAGCCGCGCCTGCTCGGCCACTGGGGCACGACGCCGGGGCTGAACTTCATCTACGTTCACCTCAACCGGATCATCAAGGAGTACGACCTGAACATGATCTACGTCACCGGCCCCGGCCACGGCGGGCCTGGGCTGGTGGCCAACACCTATCTCGAGGGCACGTACAGCGAATTCTATCCGGACATCTCGCAGGACGAGGAGGGGATGAAAAGGCTGTTCACGCAGTTCTCCTTTCCCGGCGGCATCCCCAGCCACGTGGCCCCGGAAACGCCGGGCTCCATCAACGAAGGGGGCGAGCTCGGCTACTCGCTCGCGCACGCGTACGGCGCCGCCTTCGACAATCCGGACCTGCTCGTCGCCTGCGTGGTGGGCGACGGCGAGGCCGAGACCGGACCGCTCGCCGCGAGCTGGCACTCGAACAAGTTCCTGAACCCCGTCCACGACGGCGCGGTGCTGCCGATTCTGCACCTGAACGGCTACAAGATCGCCAATCCCACCGTGCTGGCGCGGATCGGCCGCAGACGAGCTCGAAGAGCTGTTCCGCGGCTACGGCTACAACCCGTATTTCGTCGAGGGGGACGATCCCGACGAGATGTCCACCGGCAGCATGGCCGGCGCGCTCGACAGGATAATCGACGGAGATCAAAAGCATTCAGACCGAGGCGCGCGTCCAACGGGTTCAGGAAGCGCCCGGCCTGGCCGATGATCATCCTCCGCACGCCCAAGGGGTGGACAGGGCCGAAGGAGGTCGATGGACTGCCCGTGGAGGGGACGTTCCGGCGCGCACCAGGTGCCGCTCTCGGAACTCGCCTCCAAACCCGGGCACCTTGAAATGCTCGAAGAGTGGATGAAGAGCTACAGGCCCGAGGAGCTATTCGACAAGACCGGCAGGCTCATCCCTGAACTCGCGGAGCTTGCGCCGAAAGGCGGGCGGCGGATGGGCGCGAACCCGCATGCCAACGGAGGGGTCCTTCTACGCGATCTCAGGATGCCGGACTTTCGCGATTACGCCGTTACGGTCCCCAGGCCCGGAACGGTCTTGGCGGAAGGCACGAGGGTCATGGGGGAGTTCATCCGCGACGTCATGAAGCTCAACTGGGAGGAGCGCAACTTCCGGGTCTTCGGGCCCGACGAGACGGCCTCCAACCGCCTCACGCCCGTTTTCGACGTAACAGACCGCGTCTCCACGGCGGAGATACTCAAGACCGACGACCACGTCTCGCCGGACGGCCGGGTGATGGAGGTCCTGAGCGAGCATCTGTGCCAGGGCTGGCTCGAGGGCTACCTGCTCACGGGAAGGCACGGCCTTTTTTCCTGCTACGAGGCGTTTATCCACATCATCGACTCGATGTTCAACCAGCACGCGAAGTGGCTCAAGGTGACGCGCGGGATACCGTGGCGGCGTCCGATCGCGTCGCTTAATTACCTGCTCACCTCGCATGTCTGGCGGCAGGACCACAACGGGTTCAGCCACCAGGACCCGGGCTTCATCGACCACGTGGTCAACAAGAAGGCCGACATCATCCGCGTCTACCTGCCGCCGGACGCCAACACGCTCCTGTCGGTCACCGACCACTGCCTGCGCAGCCGCAATTACGTCAACGTCATCGTCGCCGGGAAACAGCCGGAGCTGCAGTGGCTGGACATGGATGCCGCCGTCAAGCACTGCACCGCCGGACTCGGCATCTGGGAATGGGCGAGTAACGACAAGGGCGGCGAGCCCGACGTGGTCATGGCGTGCGCCGGCGATGTGCCGACGCTGGAGACGCTGGCCGCCGTCGAGATCCTGCAGGCAACACTTCCCGGAACTGAAGGTCCGGGTCGTCAACATCGTCGACCTGATGACGCTCCAGCCGCAGAGCGAGCACCCGCACGGCCTCAGCGACAGCGACTTCGACGCGCTCTTCACCGATCGACAAGCCGGTCATCTTCGCCTTCCACGGCTATCCCTGGCTGATCCACCGCCTGACCTACCGCCGGACAAACCACAGGAACATCCACGTCCGCGGGTACAAGGAAGAGGGGACGACCACGACCCCGTTCGACATGGTGGTCTTGAACGATCTCGATCGCTTCCATCTCGCGGGCGACGTCATCGACCGCGTGCCGGGACTGGGCCCGCGCGCGGCCTACGCCAAGCGGTTCATACGCGATAAACTGCTTGACCACAAGAACTACATCCACAGATACGGCGAGGACATGCCGGAGATACGGGACTGGAAATGGGGCCCCGGCAAGGCGTAATCAAAAAGAAAGATTGAGCCGCCGGGTTAAGCCTTGCTGACCCGGCCTCACATAACCGATTCAAGGAGGAGTGTCAATGGAGTATAAGCAGGTAGAACTCAGGCAACGGAAAAATATCGTTCTTGTGGCGCATGACAATAAGAAGCGGGACCTTCTGGAATGGGCGAAGTTCAATAAAGCCCTTCTTGCCTATCACGTTCTCTACGCGACAGGCACGACGGGCACGATCCTTGAGAATGAGCTCGGCCTTGAGATCAACAAGCTTCAAAGCGGCCCGCTGGGTGGCGACCAGCAGATCGGCGCGAAGATAGCTGAGGGCGTCATTGATTTTCTGATCTTTTTCTGGGACCCCCTCGAGCCTCAGCCCCACGACCCCGACGTGAAGGCCCTTTTGCGGATAGCCGTGGTCTGGAACATCCCTGTGGCGTGCAACAGGGCCTCCGCGGACTTCATGATCTCGTCGTCGCTGATGACCGAGGAATACCATCGCGCCGTTCCCGATTACGAAGCTTACAGGAAGAGGCTGAAATGAGAAGGAGGCGCGGCGCTTCATTTGAAGGGCCGGGGATCGCCTAACCGTTCATTCCCGCCGGAGCCGGGCCGGAATTTTTTTGAAATGAAATGGCCGAACCGCATGGAAAGGAACCGCTTATATGATTGATTTTCTGTTAAAGTTCATAACCCCCGCGGCCGCGCTGGGGCTCCTTTATGTGGCGTATAAGCAACTGACGAGGATAAGCGACCAGATAAGGTCGGAAGGCGAACAGATAAGGGCGGAAAAAGACGAGATCAGCGCTGATTTTTTATACAAGATCGAAGAGGACATATTGAAGTGGCTGGACAGGCACAGGGAGGCGAAAAAGTGGATCTATTCCAGAAAGAAAGAAAAGGAAGCCCTGGGCCCCGTACTTAAAGAAAAGTATGATGAATGGGAGTTCGAGGATTATCTGAAAATGCAACGCGAGCGCATTCCCCGCTGCAAGCAGCGGGGAGCTTCAATTAAAGATTGATTACGGCCCGGGGTACAGGGTTTACTGCGCGCTGAACGGAAAGACGGTAGTATTGCTGCTTATCGGCGGTGATAAATCAACTCAGAGAAAAGATATCTTGCAGGCAAAAGCTTATTGGCAAGATCATAAAGAGAGGGAACAATGACTAAAAAAATCACGAGTTATCAGGAAGACCTGATCGAGTCTTTAAAAGATCCCCGTGAAGCCGCCGTATATCTTAATGCGGCTGTCGAGGACGGCGACAAGGAAGTATTTCTTTTGGCGATGAGAAATGTGGCTCAGGCTCACGGTGGAATGTCCGCAATCGCAAAAAAAGCGCGTATAAATCGGGAAAGCCTTTATCGTATGCTTTCCAGGAAAGGCAATCCGGGACTCAAAAGCGTTTTCAATCTGCTTCACGTCGTTGGTTTGAAGATCAGCATTGAACCGGAAAAATCACGCCGTTCTAAAAAGCTGTCACGGCATAAAGCGGCTTAGAGCTACAAGGGCAAGCTGCTCCTGCTTACAATGTTCGTTGAACGGTATTGAAGTGTATTTGTATCTCAGGATAAAGCCAACCGCGGCTTTTAGCATCCCGGAAGCGCGCCAAAGAATTCACCGGGCCGCCACATTTTGGGCGGCCCCCTTTTCTTTTTCCTTCCGGCTGTGTTAAAATCGCGCCTATCAAATCGAGGGCTTCCGCCTCGTTCTTCGGGTTTTCAGGCAACAGCGGGGCAAAAACTTGGCATCAGAAAATATCAGAAAAGACGAAAAAAGAGGCGCCGCGCGCGGCGGCCGTTTAGCGAACCGGGCAGACTCAAACTTCGCCCCTGCCTTCATCTCCGGCGCGACAACCGCCCGCGCGCGGCGCCTCCCGGAGATGATCTTTCCTCCGGGGATATTCCTTTTCGCCTTCCTGCTGAGGTTTCTCTACATCTATCAGTTCAAGGGCGGCGTGTTGTCCCAATGCCTGACGCTCGACCCAAAATATTACAGCGCATGGGCGATAAGGATCGCGAGGGGGGACTGGCTCGGGGGAAGAGAAGTCTTCGAGATGACGCCCCTCTACGCGTACTTCCTCGCCTTCTTCTATAAATTCCTTACGACCGACCTCTTTATTATAAGGCTTATCCAGATAACGATCGGCTCCCTGAGCTGCGTTATCCTCTACAGGATCGCTAAAGACCTGCTTGAAAGCGGCATCATGGGCGCTGTGGCCGGGTTCGCCGCCGCCGCGTACGGGCCTTTCATATTCTATGACGGGATGATCATGAAGCCTTTTTTAGAGGTCTTCTTCGCGCTTCTGATGATCTTTTTTCTTATGACGGGACGGGGGTATGCCCATTATTTTCTTTCGGGCGCGTCACTGGGGCTCGCCGCGCTTCTCAGGGAAAACATCGTCGTCCTTATACCCGTAATCCCGCTTCTCATTTTCCTCTCCCGGAAAGGCGGGCCAAAGAGGCAGGCCCTATTAAGCGGGCTATTTTTTACGGCCGGGGTGTTTTTGATAATACTGCCGGTCGCGTACAGGAATTTTTACTTTAGCGGCGAACTCGTCCCCATCACCAGCGGGGGAGGCGAGGTCTTCTACATTGGGAACAACCCCGAGGCCGACGGCACTTACATAGAGCCGGAGTTCGTCCGTCCCGACCCTTTTCACGAACACGAGGACTTCAGGAGGAAGGCGCGGGAACTGACGGGGAAGAACCTCACCAGAAAAGAGGCGTCGGACTTCTGGTTTTCCGAGGGGGTCAGATTCATAGAGGAAAACCCCGCCGCGTTCATCAGTCTCCTCGGCAGGAAGTTCATGCTCTTCTGGAACTTCTACGAACTGCCTGACAATGAGAACTATTACTTTCAAAGGGTCCGCTCCAATGTTTTAGGAAAACCGCTTCTCCATTTCGGCATAGTGGCGCCCCTGGGGCTTTTGGGTATGCTCCTTTCGATGAGGCGGGCCCCGTTAAGGTTCGCGCTCCTCTACGCCGTCTTTCTCGCGTATATGGCTTCCGTGCTGCTGGTCTTTAATTTCGCCCGTTTCCGGATCTTGGCCGTCTCCATACTTATCATATTCGCGGCGTATTCCTTATCAATCATTATTGAGGCCTTGAAGAACGGAAGGATGAGGCGGCTTCTCGTTATCCTCCCCATCCTTATCTTTTTTTATTCCGTATCCAATTATAACTATCTGAATAAGGACCCTTACAGGCTCAAGTTCGACACGGCCTACGCTAACCTCGGGAACTGCTACCTCGACGCAAGGAAATTCGACGACGCCTACGGCCTTTACGGAAAATCGCTTGAGATAAACGGGGCGTATCCGCCGGCGCTCCTCGGACTCGGCGACGTCTACTACTTTACAGGAAGGGTAGCGCCCGCCGAGGATGCCTATCTCGCGGCGATCAAGGCCGGCCCTGAGTCGCCGGAGCCTTATTACAGATTGGCCCGGCTCTTTTTAGACAACGGACGGCCCATTGATGCGGGCAGGATGATCGAGAAAGCCGCGGCCCTCGAGCGTTAAGACCGGGGCGATGACGCACAATTTCCCCTTAACTATGATAGAATTAAGATATAAGGCACGCGCGTGGAAAGGAGGCGGTATCTATGAGGACGCCTTTTCAGGGCGAAGATTACAGGTGGTATAAGGACAGGCCCGTTCAAGCGGACGACTTCAATAAGATGAATAGCGTGGCGATATTCACCGGGCCCGTGATGTCGATGTTTGAGACGGTTTCAAGTGAGGAGCTTAAGACGCTCATCGAGCGAGGAGAGAAGTTCGTTCTTTTAAACGCTCTTGATAGGAATTCTTTTGAAAAAGGGCATATCCCCGGCTCGATCAACATCCCGGTGGAGAGGATCGAGTCCGAAGCCCCCGGCCTCATGAATAAGGACGAGCTTATTATAGCATACAGCAGGGGGCCTCTGTGCGGCGCGTCCTCCGTGGCCGCGGATAAGCTCAAGACCATAGGCTTCAGGAACGTAATGAGGTACAGGGGAGGGGTCGAAGAGTGGAAGGAAGCCGGATACCCGCTCCACGGCCATAAAGCCGCCCCCCTGGAAAAGGGCGAAAAGGGGAAGGCTGAAGCGGCAACCGGAACCGTAAAGGCCGCGCAGGATAGAATCTTTTAGAGATCGCCAACGGCAAAAAAGCCCCGTGTAAAACCGGGGCTTTTTTTATAAGACGACGATGAAAATACATAGCGAGCGTTCCCCGTAGCTTGCTGCGGGGTCGGGGTAGTACCCTTAAACCCGCGAGACGCCGTTATCTGTTCACGCGTCCCATGGGGACTATGATACATCCTTACATTTGGAAGACCAGGGTGGGCATACAAGATCGGGGACCTGTTTGGCGTGGTCTATCGCCATTTCGGCGTGCTTTACCGCCTCTTTGGCGTGTTCTATCGCCGCCTTGTCGTGAGGGCTGCCGGTATTTTTAAGGGACGCATCGAGATGCTCCAAGGCGGTCTTCAGATGCTTTATCCCTTCGTTGATATGCTCTATCCCGGCTCTGGAATGTTCATCGGCCCTCGCGGGGATGATTAAGGAGCCTGCCATAAGAAACGAGAGGAGAGCGGCTAAAGCGATTTTCTTCTTCATATAAAAACCTCCTTTTTGGTTTTATTAGCAAGTATATCAGGCGCGCTGAAAGTGTCAAATGAGTGGGAAGGCGGGGGGCGTCATTGCGGTGAGCTTGCAATGACGGCCAATGAAAGATCTGGTTCAGGGTACAACCCTGAACCCACAAGAGATTGTAATTCTATGTAATACCGGTTTTAGGCGGGTTTCAGCGGGTTAACCGTACTGCTGCTTTTTATTCCGAAGCCTCAAAAGTCCAGCTCTTATTATCTCTTTCCTTATCGTCTTCCTGAACTCCGCCTCATCCACCTTGAACTTGAACGCCTTCTTACCGTTAATAAATATCAATGGAATATCTTCCCTGTACCTTCTAAAGAGGTCCTCGCTTGAGCTTATATCGACCTCCCTGTATTGAAAAGGTATGTCCTCGTTTACTCTGCAGATTATCTCCTTCGCCTCCTTGCAAAGCGCGCAGCTGATTTTTTTCGCGTAATTGCAAAGAGCGCAATCTGCTTTAGCGTACACTTCTACGAGTAAGTTTGTCATAGCCCTCCGCTGGATATTCAGACTGAACCCGGGATTAAACCGTTAAGGCACCCGGATATAATAGCAGGTGAATTTGAAAATATCAACCCGTTACTTATGAGAAGAATCCCGGCAACCGCTTACGCTCATATGGTTGAACCCGCTGAACGCGGGTAAATCGACAAGATAACGGCGGGATTGAAGCTCCCCGCGGCTTGCCGCGGGGAGAATCTTCCAAATGTAAGCTTTTTCAGAGTCCTTTATGGAGAACCTGAAAATAAGCGGCGTTTCGCGAAGGACGTTAAAGATATCCTTCATGCAGCGCCTGAAAAAGAGCGGCGACCCGCGCAGGACTTTTTCAGTGTCCTTCATGGGGCGCCTGACAAGGAGAGGCGTCTCGCTCAGGACTTTGAAAAATCTATTCGCTCGCTTGACCCCGCCGCAAGCAGCGGGCAGGGCGCTCGCCATGCATCTTTATGGCAACATGTCCTTTGGCGGCAGTTGCACGACCGAAAGCCAGAAGTCATCGATGGCCTTTACTATCTTCATGAACTGATCGAGATCAACCGGTTTTGTGACGTACGCGTTTACAAATGCATCGTATGCCGAGAGGATGTCTTTATCATCAGCGGAGGTCGTAAGCACCACCACAGGTATGCGCTTAAGCTCTGGATCGCTTTTAATCTCCTGGAGCACTTCTCTCCCGTCCTTCCTGGGCATATTAAGGTCAAGCAATATCAGGTCAGGCCTCGGCGCGTCCCTGTAATCGCCTTCGTTGCGAAGAAACGCCATCGCCTCAACTCCATCCTTCGCGACATTGATGTTATTCAGCATTTTGGCGTCTTTAAACGCCTCGACCGTAAGGCGTAAGTCCGCGGGGTTGTCCTCCACTATCAGTATTTCCAGCATATTGCCTTTCCTCCCTGTTGTTTTGGACATTTGTTATTTTACGCCCGCCAATAAGAGATTTACGCGACCGGCACGGAGGTAGTCGAAGTATATACGTAAAGCGCCGCTTGTCAAGGGATAGAAATTTTCAGCGGCCGCGCCCTTCCCGGGTTTTTTTGGGATATAATCTTAATAGATAAAAAACTCTTAAGGGAAAGGAGATGAAAATCATGAAAACCAAGGCAAGAGAACTGATGACAAGACCTGTTGTTTCCGCGAGGAAGAACGCCTCGGCGAGGGATATTTCCTTCCAGCTTCTTACGGGGCTCTACAGCGGGATGCCGGTCACGGACGATGACGGCAGGGTGATAGGCATGGTAACCGAGTTTGACATCCTCGCCCAGATAGAAAAAGGAAAAGAGCTTGCGAAGCTTACGGCCGGCGACATAATGACAAAAAATGTTTTGACCGTTGATGTCAACGCGCCGGTCGAGGAGGTTATAAAAATCGTGCTGGATAAAAACGTCATACGTCTTCCGGTCACGGAGAAAGGAAAGCTCGTCGGCGTGATCGCGAGATGCGACATACTCAAGAACTACATGGAACCTGAGTTTGTGACTTACTCGTAAGAAATTTTTATCCGGATTTCAGTAAGGACCCGGCCCGCGCGGGCCGGGTTGCGTTTTTAAACCCAACAAAATTGAGACGTTGATCGTCGGGTTACGCGTAGCGTAACCCAACCGGCGGGACTTATTCCATTACATTCCGACATAGAGGCAAAATTCCAAAATGGTCGTCCGATGTTTATGGGGAGGATATTTAACATGTCTATAATCGGTATTTTAAGAGATATGCCCCGCTGGTACGATCTAATTATCATTGCATTTAGTGTATATTACGCTTGGCGAGGAGTTATGGAGCAAAGGTATATTCAAAGGCATAGTTACAAAGGGGATCTTTCTTGCAGTACAACAGAAAAAGTTGTGATCCATTACATCCAAGAAGTACTGTTCAAATCCGTTATTACTGTTTCAAGCTTTATGGCATTATTTATAGCAAATTATATCTTTTCATCTTTAAAATCATATACCCTGATATTAGTTCAGGTACAGCTCTTTTTTTAATATTTCTTATTGTGTGGGGCATTATTGGCGTAAGTGGATATCTTACACACCTTATAGTATCAGGAAAAGCTCCGGGACTTAAATGAAGACATCCCCTCAACGCAAATACTGCCTACAGCAATTTATGATTTTATGTCTGCCTCAACCCGTTCGGAGTTGGTAGCCAGTTGTAAAAGTCCAAATGAAAAGGGGCTACCGATGCTGGCTAACCCCTTGATTTTGATGGTGCCCAGAGACGGAATGCGAAAAATCGCTCGGGCTTTAATAACTATGGAGGCGAACGCTTCCTTTAAATTTTATGGTGCCCAGAGACGGAATTGAACCGCCGACACGAGGATTTTCCCGAGTCCTCTGCTCTACCGACTGAGCTACCTGGGCGTGTTTATTTGACGGACTTAAGACTAAAGATTTTAGTAGACCTTGGCGGGATAGTCAAGAGTTTTCAGAGAAAAGCACGGGGGTGCCGCGCACGGCAGTTGATTAGCGTTGCATGCGGGCTTAAACTTCGCTGTGCCGGAAAGGACGGCGCGACAATTGCCCGCCGCAGGCGCGCGCAAAAACCTCTACAGCAGAGAGATGGAATAAGGATTTTTTAAAAAATGCGGGATTGCTTTGGGGCAGAAGCCCCTCGCAATGACATACGAGATTGTAATGTTACCCGCCACGCTTCGCTCGCCGCAATGGCTCGCCGCAATGACGGCCAATGAAAGAGCGGGTTCAGGGTTGCACCCTGAACCCGCTCAAGAAAGTGAACAGTTATCAGTAATCAGTTTATGGTGAACAGATAACAGATAACGGATAACCGTCTTTCAACTGTCTTTTACCGGCAGCTCCCTCCAGCCCTGCCATAGTACGCTCTCCTTTAACCCTTCGCCCCCCGCGCCAGAGGCGCGTGTGAACCTCCGCCTGGACCAAAACTGGCTCGAAAGCCCCGCGCTTTCCACGACGGCGTGGAGCGGCTCGTACTCCTTCTCCCTCACCCCCTCCCTCTCGATGTCCGCCGCCGGGTCAAAGGGAGTGAGATTCTCGAAGGCAATTTCGAACTCTTTATAAAGCTCCCACATCGTCTCTTCGATCTCCGGCGTGAGGTCGAGGTTCACCTTGAGATTAAGCTCCTCCTTCGCCTCCCTCCGGCTTATCGGGTGGCCGTGGAAATATAACCTGCTCGCCATGTTCTCGACTATCTCGTCTATCGCGTGCCTGTCCTTGGCGTCCATGTGAGTGCCGAGGAGTTTACCGGCGATGAGCCTGGTCTGGGAAAGGAACCGCTCGACGTTCCCGAGCGCCAGGGGGTGGACCTTCTGGGCGAGGATCTCTATCGTCTTTACGAGCTCGTCCTCGTGCGTGATGCCGACGGTTGATTTGACGAACCTCACGTACGCCTTCACGTCCTCTACGCTTATGCCGAGCCTTTTGCCCGTGGCGTGCTCGACCGGGTTAAAGTCGTTCGCAACCGTCGGGTCTATGGGGCCCATCTCGGCGAAGGGGTGCATCACTATCTCGTCGGCCCCGAGGGCGAGCAGGGTGGCCGCGCTGTAGGCCCTGTACGGGATAAGGACGTTAAAGGAGCTGGAGAACTCCCTGAAGAGCGAGACGAGCCGCCATGGGACGGTGCCGCTCCCGCCGTTGCTGCAGAGGAATATGTCGAGTTTCCCGTTTCTACCGGGTACGCTTTTTTTGAGCGCTTCGAGATGGTCGAGGAAGACCCTGACGCTCTCCTCGGCGATCTGCCCGGCGACGTTCGGCCTCAGCGTCGTAAGAAAACAGATGACGCGCGAGGAACGCAACTCCTCTATCCGCCTTATGAGGGAGCACCTTCTCCCGAGGGCGCGCAGCTCGGAGTCCTCCGCGACATTGACGCCGGCCCCTTCGCCACCCCCGGACATCTGGAGATGGGGGGCAGGGGGGGCGGGGGTCTTCCCGCATCCTTTATTCTTTCCGCGCTCTTTCGCCTGGCCGCGTCCACCGGGGTTTTTGCGCGCACCGCGCACGGGCAACTGTTTCTCCGTCCATTCCGGCAGGGCGGAGTTTGAACCCGCACGCAACGCTTTTTCAGTCTCCTTCGCGAGAGCCTGTTTAATCAACGGGCCTCCCGCGGAGGACTCCAAAAAAAAGCCGTGCGCAGCACCGGCGGAGGCGGCCTTTGCCCCTGCCTTTCCGGGTTCTACGGATGAAGGCGGTTTCCCGGATACGCTTGAAGGGTAAGGCGTAATCTCCTTAAACGCTGTTGAAGATTTTCTGTCCATTTTCTAAAGCCCTTCCTTTCTGCCCGTGCATACTTGTTGGCACCCCGCAACCCTCGATATTGGGGTTGACGATGCAACTATTAAGACGGCGCTAACTATATAGCTGTTTTTTTTCTACCCAAAAATCTGTAACAGGTTTATTTGTAAGAAGAAAATGGCAAAAATTATTCTACCTCTGCATAAAAAATGCGCACTTTCGCGGAGAAAAAAACACCGCGCACGGGCAACTGTTACGCCGTCCTTTTCAGCAAGGGCGGATTTTAAGCCCGCACGCGACGCAAACCAATTGCCGTGCGCAGCGCCGGGAAAACAGCGATAGGCAAAACCTGTTTGACAACCTTTATCGGAATTGGTAGCATTCCGAACATGGGGAAAGGTGACCAGAAACAGAACGAGGTGAACATATGGCCGTAGAGGAGTTTTCCAAGGCCGAGCTTATAAATGTACTTGAGATAATAGAAGGGACGCAGAACTGCGCCTCTAAAGAGGAGCTTAAGGGCCTTATATTGCAGGCAAAGGACTTGGTATCGGCAGACTTCGCCATCTGCGGGCTTGGAAAGGTCTCCGGGGGCATGTTGACCGAGGTCGTCTCCATAGTAAACGGAAATTACCCCCGGTCGTGGATGGAGGGCTACATGAGCGAAAAACTCTACCGCGGCGACCCTGTCGTAAGGTATTATTCAAGGTTTTCGCTTACCCAGTTCTGGTCCGATATAGTCAAACATTTCGACGACAGTCTCGCGCAGCCGCCTATCGCTCTCGCGTTAGACCACGGCATAAGGGCCGGGATCTCGAGCGGCGTATATGTCCCTGAGACGGAGTGCGTCGGGATATTTTCCTTCAGCGGCGGCAGAGACAAATTTAATGACCATCATAAAAAGATCGTGGACATTCTCACGCTCCATCTGAATAAGGCGCTCGTAAGGGCTTCTGAAGGTTTGCCTCCCGCGCGCACGATGGACGTGGAAAAATATCTCTGTTTCAAATAGGTTTTTTATGGAGACCCCCTCCCCGCAACCTTTTGCTTCAGGAGGCAACCCATGGATTACAAGAAATTCTCGAAGAAGGAATTGACGAATATACTTGACCTTATCCAGGCGTCTGTCACATGCAGGACGGAATCCGACTTGGTCAACATAACTGTAAAGATAAAAGAACTTGTGTGCGCCGACCACGGGGTCTGCGGCCTCGGAGAGGTCGCTTCCGGAGAGCTTTCAAGGATAATCAAGATAGTAAACCTCGATTATCCGGTAGAATGGCTGAATCTCTACGCGGCGGAGGCGCTCTTTAAAAAAGACCCTATCATACGCTACAACTTTTCTTCTTTCAGAACTCATTTCTGGTTAGAGGCGATGGAGAAATACAAGGAAGAGCCATATGTGGATTTTATGAACAAGGCGGGCGAGTTCGGGCTGAGGCACGGCGTCGCGGGAGGAGTCTGCAGCGAAACCCATCCCACGGGGTCGATATTCTCTTTTTCGAACGCCAGGAATAAGTTTAAAGAATACCACAAGGAGGTCCTTGACATATTAACACCCCACCTGCATCAGGCCATGGTGCGCATCTGCGGCGAAAAGTCCGCAGCCGTAACGGAACTCTCTCAAAGGGAGAAAGAGGTCCTCAAGTGGATGAAGGAGGGAAAGACAAACTGGGAGATATCCATGATCCTCAATATAAGCGAGAGGACGGTTAAATTCCACGTTCAGAATATCGAAAAAAAGCTTAACGCTGTTAATAAGACCCATGCGATTGCGATTGCAATGGAGATAGGGGTGGTAATGTAGACATCCTTCCAAGGAACTCCGGCTTTATCTTCGCAGCGTACTCTTCAAAGGACCTCCAGTCAAGCGTTATGACAGACGCTCTCACCCCGTCGGGCATCGTCAGGAAATCGTTCACGGCTTTTACAGGGAAACCGTTAAGCCTAAGAAGCCTGTAGTATTTCTGCTCCACCACCATTATAAGGTGCCTTATATTATTCGCGAGGCTCCACTGATAGATCCCTTTATAGATAAGGTATGAGACGTTCGTTAGAAGCCGGCTCGAGCGGTCTTCTTTCTTGACGCAGAGCCTGGTGACCTCGGCGTTGTCCGTGTCCTTCCTTACCCTGGCACTGGCGGGCATGAGGTTAAGGAATTCCTTTTCGACCATGAAAGGATGCGGGGCGGGGATGAGCCTGGCGTGGCCGAGGATGTTATACCTGCCGTCGAATACCCCTATGTAATGGCTGAAAAAACCTTTATCGTAATCGTCGGCTTCCCTGCGGTCAGGGACCGGAGGGACCCATTTGAGCTCGTCGCAGAATACGTCGTGGCGGAGCTTATAGGCCGCGTCCATCTCCTCATGGGTCGAAAGCTTTTTTACCAGAAAATCGCCTTCTTGAAATATGAGTTCCATGAAGGCTTTTTAACAGTAAATGTATTTCTATGTAACTGGCAAGGAATACAGTTTTATCCTGTCAAATTCAGTAGTAAAATAAAAAGATTTGTCTACTGTACATTTGGACAGGTGCTCTCCTTATAGTTTGTGCTATATTTATACAAAATTATTATTTGTTAAGACAACTTCTCAGGAGAGGCTACCTATGGAGCTGCTAGGTGATACTTCGAAAGCTACGTGCCATCCGTATCATTAAGGGAAAGTCTCACGAAGACATCGCTATGGCGCTAGGGTGCGATAGAGTCACTTATTCTTGTAAAGAAAATGGTAAAATGGGGATCATCACAGAGGAGTGGCTGAAAATTTCGGAGTTTCTTGATGTTCCGGTGGGGGCGTTCTTTCTGAATGTGCCAATAAGAATCATTCCGCAGTGTCAAATGTTGATATACGGATTTAACCGCGTCTCGAATCAGGGAAAATCGCTCTCCTAACACTTCTCAAAGGCGGCATACAATTAGAGAGAGCAAGAAGCAAAAAAAGCAAAAGACCTATTAAGGAGATTAATCATACATATCACAGAGGTCAAAATGGATGAAAAGAAGAACTATGAACCTCAAGAGTGCTAACAGTTGTGTATAATATAAACTCGCCTGCGGCGGGCAACTGTTACGCCGACCTTTTCAGCAAGGGCGGAGTTTAAGCCCGGATGCGACGCTAATCAACCGCCGTGCGCGGCACACTACCTGAGTTTCGCCCAGACGACCTTATGGACAAAGGGGACTTTTTCCTTCGGGGATATGACCGGCTCGTAGCTCGGGTTGATCGGTTCGAGTATCACAAGGTCGCCGGAAAAGCGGATCCTCCTCACTACGGCCTCACCACCTATGACCGTCACTACGTAGTCCCTGTTCTTTACAGGCGCGGCAGGAGAGGCGATGACCATTTCGCCGTCCTCGAACCTGGGGGACATCTCGTCGCCCCTGACCTCTACGCCGTAGGCGTCCCTGTCAATGACGTCAACCGGGCGGAGGACCCTTTTACGGTCTTCAATGGCCCCCTTTGTGGACGACGTCCCGAGTTCACTGTAGAAGCTTTGCGCGCTCGTCTCGTGCATCACGAGGACCGGGGAGCGTTCCTGGCGGATTCGTGCCTAAAGGGAGGGGAGGGGCAGGGGTGTGGGCGGGGTGGGGTGAGGGGGGCCGGGCGCCTTCCATGAAGTAGTCGAGCGGAAGGCCGTATGCCTTCGAGAAGAGCTTTATCGTCTCGAAATCGGGCGTGACGTCGGAATTCACGTACGACCAGAGGGTCGTGTATGAGACGCCGACCTTGCGGGTTATCTCGATCTTCTTCATCCCCTGTTCGAGGTCCTTTTTTATGAGGCTTCTTATTATCTCGATCGTCGTCATGGTTTTAGTTCCTCGCGGGTTCAGGGCGTTTCATGGAGCCTTTATTTATTGAGTTTCGAGACATCCTTTTTCTTTACTTTCATAATCCCCTAGATGGATAAGATGTTTTTCGTTCCATACTTGAGAAAGATCATCCTTTTAAATCTGGTATCTTTTCTTCTTCGGCATAATGGATATGTTTTTAAAAAAGAATTCTAATTCATGAGAATAAAAACCGACGCTTTCATTTAAAACTTTTTCTACTTCCGGGATAGTTATAATCCCTTCTTTCGTATCAGTTTTTTTATCAATCTTCCATTTTACGTCATGGTTAAAGCCTTTAGTATAACCGTCACGCCAGCCTACCTTATATCCGACAACAAGCCCATACATGATAAGTATTTTTTCCTTTTCACTGTAATTTTCCCAGCCATAACCATTAAATGGGTATACAGCCTCAGCATGTGCCGACATGGTAGAAATAAATAGCAGTATAAATAAAACCGGAATAATCTTCTTCATCTCACCTCCATAAAACAACTTAAAAAAGTGTGGTAGTGTGGTAGGTTGGGTTAGTGTAGCGTAACCCAACTGGTTTCAAACGGCGCTTATTCCCCACGCTCTGCTGTAGAGTTTTTTTTCCGTTTTTAAAAAATCCCATGGGGCAGGGTGAACGGCGCGTAAGTATGGCGGCTGGGTGCGCGAGCCGAGGCAGAAGGAACGCAGTGACATAAGCGGCGAGCGCAGAGGATTGAGGCGGTAGCGGCAGCGAGCCCTGCCCCGAAGCGCACGGTCAGTGCGCAAAAAACTCTGCAGCACAGCGTACCATTTTTAGCAAACATCCTCTCCTCCATCCTTAACGCGCTGTTCACCCGCCACAAGAGGTTTATTTAAAAATTAAAGACTTCTTTTCCAAACGGAAGGCAAACTATCTCTATCCGTAAGGGGACCCGTTTTTCATTAAGATGTTTAAAAATATTATTACACAGAAAAAAATCCTTGACAATATATTTTTACTCTGATAATATTTGGGCGTATCAGGCCGGAGGGAGGGAGAGGGGACGGACTTTCAACTCCTTGGTTCTCATCAAGATCAGCAATTGAAGATTGACTGCGACAAGCCACAGGCAGGACGCTCGCTATGCATTTTCATAAAAGCCTCATTTTTCCACAATTTCGAAATAATTTTATCATAGAAAGTGTAAAATATTGCATGTTAGAAAGGGGGCAGGCCTCTTTGAGGCATAGGAAAGATTACATAAGCGTTAGGGCGATGCTGATTTTAAGATTGTTTACGCCTTAATGAGCGTAGCCTTTTTTTATATATGTTTGTTATTAGTCTGATAACATAAATAAAAGAATGAAAGGAGAATAGCGGATGCACTTCGCAAGGCTTGAGAACTCGGAGCGCCTTCAGAGGGTAATTAGGGGTCCTTATGGACTTCGGCCCCCACTGACGTCGAGATCCAGGACAGGGCCTATGTCTGCGCCGTCGCCTCATCCATAGCCGAACTCAGGGCTCAGGGCTTCAATATCCTCTGCAAGCAAAGAAAAGGGTTCTTTGAGTACAGGCTCCTACGTGATGGCGGAAAAGAGGCGGTAAGCGGGCTCTCTCCGGCCTGAAGCCGGACAATCCCGGCGTCGCGCAAAAGGGGATTAAGAACATGCGGGTCATTATTTTAAGCTCGGCATACGCCGCCCTGATCTTTCTGATCCTGGCTCTGGGCCATAGACCAGGACGATGACGATTGATGGGGTTTTAGAGCCCATGCCGTTCGCGCGGTGTCCGGTCTGTGGAAACATTCTCCGCGGCTGGGCGATCAAATATCAAAAGACGATTATCTGCCCGTACGAGGGGTGCGGCGCGCCGCTTAAGAGGGTGGAAGAGCGGGCGGGCGCCGCGTACGGCGACTGTTTAGCGTTTCAGGCGGACTAAAACTTCGACTCGCCGGAAAGGACGGCGCAACAACCGCCAGCCGCGGGCGCGAGCAAAAAGCTCTTAAGCAGAACGTTGAAATAAGCGCCGTTTGGAATGGAATATCGGGTTCAGGGTACAACCATGAATCAGCAAGAAGTAGCTTGTATTGTCTTTAAAATAACTCTTAGGGCGCAGGGTGAACAGCGCGTAAGGATGGGGGATGG
Source organism: uncultured delta proteobacterium (assembly GCA_963727865.1). Lineage (GTDB taxonomy): Bacteria > Desulfobacterota > GWC2-55-46 > GWC2-55-46 > GWC2-55-46 > CAVSHY01. Next base: position 124,279 of record CAVSHY010000014.1, read on the forward strand.
GCGAGCGAGAGGCTGGAGGGCGCTGCGCACGGCAAATGGTTAGCGTACCAAACGGGCTTAAGCTCCGCCCTGCCTTCATCCTCGGCGTAACAATTGCCCGCCGCAGGCGCGCAGAGAACCCTGCCCCGAAGCGCGCGGTCAGCGCGCAAAAAACTCTTCAGGAGCGGGGCGGAAATAAGAGGATTTAAACAAGATTGCAACGCTGCCCGCCACGCTTCGCTCGCCGCAATGGCTCACCGCAATGACAGAAGCATGGTTTTTAAAAAAGCATAATCACTGGCACAAACCTTCCGGCGTGAGATTAAAAGAGGGGCACGAAAGAGAGTCCGGCCGGGCTGGTCGTAGACCCGCGACGCGGGCAATGGGGGCGGCGTTCCGGAAGGTTTTTAAAAGAAACGGTTATCAGTTGCCGGTAATCGGTTATCCGTAAACTGATAACTGTCCGCTGATAACTGATAAATGAGGCTAACCCCATGTCGCGCATAAGGTCAATCAAGCCCCAATTTTTTCTGAACGACGAGCTCGCTTCCCTTCACCCGCTCGACAGGCTCCTTTTCATCGGCCTCTGGACGATGGCTGACAAGGCCGGCAGGCTCGAGGACAGGCCGCTTAAGATAAAGGCGGCGGTCCTCCCCTATGACGCCTACGATATAGAAGAGGCCTTGAAGAGGCTAAGCGGGAAGAAGTTCTAGGGTAAGGTTACGGCGTCAGGGCTGAAAAGTCAGCGGAAAAGGCTAACTACATCGAGATCTCGAATTTCAGCAAACGACCAGTGCCCGAACGTTAAGGAACCTGAAAGCACCATACCGGCACCGTGCCGGACCCGTGCGGGCACACCACGTCTTGGGAAAGGAAAGGAAGGGAAAGGGGAGGGAGGGGTAGCATTGGGCCGGGGAGAATGCGCGCCGGAGATTTCCGGGGAAAAAACGTCCCCCGAAACTTCAATTGACACTTCAAAGGACACTTCAAAGGACACTTCAAGCGATACTTCAAAGGACACTTCAAGCGATACTTCAAGCGATACTTCAAGCGATACTTCAAGCGATACTTCAAGCGATACTTCAAGCGATGAAAATGCAACGCGAGCGCATTTCCCGCTGCATGCTGCGGGGAGCTTCCAAAAAAATCAGGGCAAGGGCTTGCCTGATGATCTGAAAATAAAGCCGGAATCAAGGCGGCCGGAGTTTAACGGGGGATTCCAGCGCGAGGGCGCGCCTGCGGCGGGCGGTCGTTACGCCGACCTTTCCGGCAAGGCGGAGTTTAAGCCCGCGCGCAACGCTAAACAATTAGCCGTGCGCGGCACCGGCGGGCAATTGTTAAGCCGTCCATTTCAGCAAGGGCACGGTTTAAGAGCCCGGACAATCGCCGTGCGCGGCACCGCGTCAAAGAAGCGGGGGCGCCGAGCCCGGGCAGAGGTGAAGCCGACCTTTCCGGCAAGGCGGAGTTTAAGCCTGCACGCTTCGCTAACCAACTGCCGTGCGCAGCACCGGGGAGGTTCTTTAACCCCCGCGCCCCACGCGCCGCGCCTGTCGCGCCGAAGGCCCCTTGCGCGAATGACGCGAACGGTTCGGCAAAAAAAGGGAAGTATGACGACATCGCAGAGAAAATTTAAGGTTTTTCAAAGTCCTACGCTGGAGGCCCGTTGATTAAACAGGCTCTTGCGAAGGAGACTTTTTCAGTCTCCTTCGCGAAGGACTCTGAAAAATCCTTCACAGAGGACTCTGAAAAGTCCTCCGCGAAAGCCGATAATTTAACAGGCGTTTCGCGTGGCCTTACCGGAGGCGGCCCCCACGCCCCCGCCCCCACCGCGCTCGTTAAAGCCAGGGACGCCGTCCGCCGGGGTCTTTCGAGGAGGGCGAACTTTGACATGCGCGTCCCGCAGAGGTACTGGGGAAAGACGTTTCCAGGTTTAAGGAATGGCGTGGATTCGATTTCACGGAAGGCGAATCGGGCGAAAGAGGCGGTCATGAACGGCGGGAGCCTGTTCCTCACGGGTTCGACCGGAAGCGGAAAGACTCATCTCGCCATAAGCCTTATGTTCGAGTGGTGCGCCGAATCCCTGAGCGCGAATGAAGAGGGCGCGATCTATCACGGAAAAGGAAGGCCGCTTTTCGTCCCTGCGCCCGAGCTCCTTCTCGAGATAAAGGAGACATGGGACAAAGGGGACAGGGGGAAAGAGCGGGGCGCGGCGACGGAGAAGGAGATCTTGGACAGGTGCTCGAACTCCCCGCTCCTCATCATTGACGACCTCGGCGCCGAGAAGGCCTCGGAGTGGTCGAGGGGGGTCTTTTATCTCCTCGTGGACAGGTTGTACAGGAACGGAAAGCAGGTCATCATCACGTCGAACATGGACCTCGCTGGACTTTCAAGGACGCTCGACGACCGCGTGGCGTCGAGGATATGCGAGATGGGGGCGGTGATAGACATGGGAAAGACAGACTGGAGGGTCGAGGGGAGGAGGGGGTAGGGGCTATCTTTTTGGGGTATCAGGCTCGACTCACTACTGCCTCAAGCCTCCTCGCTCGCCGCTTAGGCCGCTTCCCGGCTCTTCTTCCCCGGCTCGCTCGCCCTTCCTCCATCCTTACGTTCGCTACGCCCGATACCCCCGGGGTTTTTTAGAGACAAATGGAAAAGACTTTCACAGGTAATTGATAAAACTTTAAGGAGGCGGATTTATGCCGAGGTACATGACCGTGAGGGAAGTCGCCGAAGTCTTCAGGAAGTCGAGCAAGACGATCTACCGCTGGGTCGAAGAGGGCAAGGTCTTCAGGGAGGTCGTGAGGGTCAACGACGGCATCCTCATCCCGGAGCGCGAGGTAAAAAGGCTCATCGAGGAGGGGAAGGAGGAGTATCTGAGGGTGTGAGGGGGGTAAGGCTACATAACTACCCTGTGAAGTTAAAAGCCTAATTATAAAAATTTTTAAAAGGTCTTGTATTTTTATGAAAATATTAGATATAATTCAATTGATGCCAAAATATACGAACGCCCCTATCGAGGAAGCTGTTTTTGAGATAAGGATTGATCCACTTGATGCCGCTGTGGGGGAGATTGAGGCGTTGTATCCGAAGGTTTCTGACCATTATCCCGAAAAACGAATTCAAAAGATGTTTGAGACGAAAGTGGGCTCATTTGGCCCAGTAGAAGGAATGCCTTCGGCTGAGACTAAAGACAGGGGAGTCGTGGGATTTCAGTTTTGGGCTAAAGATCTTAAACAGGTCTGCCGGTTTGGCTTAGACGGGTTCAGTTTCAGTCGCCTGAGGCCATATAGTGATTGGGATAGTAGTTTTCCAGAAGCAATGCGGCTTTGGAGTATATATAAGAAAGAGCTTAACCCTCGTGAAATCAGACGTGTGGCAGTCAGATTTATAAACCTTATAGAAATACCAAAGAAAGAATTTGAACTTAGCGATTATTTTTACAATCCTCCACGGCCGCCTGAGAAGCTGCCTCAGTTGATTGAAAATTTTCTTTATAGCTTCGTTATCAGGTTTGAAGAACACTTGCATTCAGTAGTAACGCTTGCTTTGCAGCCGCCTAGAAAGCCGGATACCGCCGCTATACTTTTTGACATAGATGTATACAATGACTCTCGTTTCAAGGTTGCTGAAGAAAACCTTCTAACAAATATATTTAAACAGCTACATAATATCAAAAACCAAATCTTTGAAGAGAGCCTGACCCCCGAAGCAAAAGAGCTAATCAAATGATAAACACAGCAATTGACGTACATTCATGGCAAAAGCCTGCGACGGCTGTTTTTAAAACCAAGCCCCAGATAGTTAAAAATATCCAGGAGACCCCGCCGAGTATTTTTCTTGATTGGCGTGCGAGACTAAAAGAAGAGGTCCGTGAATTGTCATCGGAATGTTCTCGCGAAGGCTGGGATGGCGAAGATGCTCTTCCTATTTCTGAATATGGACTAAAAGCGGCTGAACATTTTGTCGATCTGCTACCGGAAGGCATCGAACCTCCTTTTGTTACTCCTGAAAATACTGGCGATATTGCGTTTGATTGGGATCTTGGGAAGAAGATGACCTTTGCTGTTATTGTCTCAGGGGATTACGCTATTTATGCTGGTATTTGCGGAATAGACAGACGTAGTGGCAAGATAAGGGTTTATGATGAGTTGCCAACCCCTGTAAAAGATATCCTTGTGCAATATTTTAAGAAATAAATATTATGCCAGAACCTTATTTTTCTGTGTATCCAGTCGAGGATGACGAACCTGTTTCCAGGTTTTGCACTCAAAGGAACCATTATAGAATTTCTATAAAGAGAGCTCATCATTCGGCTTTTCAACTTCCAAGAAACCAAAGTAACCTTTCCACCTACCGTACAAAAGGGTTAAGTGATTCTGCTATATGGGATATTGCCCAAACATATGTCACGGAGAGAAGGAATGATCATCCTGTGGTATTTGGGAGAGCGGATGTTCCAGTACATATTTATAAGCGTCTTGGATTGAAAGTAATTCCTTTTGTGGACCCACATCCTAGGCATGTCAATATCGAAGGCTGGCCTTCTGACAATGTAAAATGCCTTGAGCTAAGAAAAGAGCTTGCTGACGAAGCCGTTTTCTTTCAGGAAATAATTACAGTTTCCTCCGCTAACCCCCATCTCTTCCCGAAGAGCTTCTTATACCGCCCGTAGCCTTCCCTGTCGAGGTCTTCCCTCGGTATGAACCGCATGGCCGCCGAGTTCATGCAGTACCTGAGCCCCGTGGGAGGCGGGCCGTCCTTAAAGACGTGTCCGAGGTGGTTGTCACCGAGCCTGCTCCTCACCTCCGTCCTCCTCATGAAAACCCCCCTGTCCTCGCGCTCGACCATATTATCCTTCTCAAGGGGCCGGGTGAAGCTCGGCCATCCGGTGCCGGATTCGAACTTGTCAGTCGAGCTGAAAAGAGGCTCGCCGCTCAGTATGTCGACATAGATGCCCTCGCGGTGGTTGTCCCAGTACTCGTTTTGAAAGGCCTTCTCGGTGCCGTTCTCCTGCGTGACTTTGTACTGTCCGTCCGTAAGGGTTTTCTTAAGCTCTTCCTTCGGCGGCTTCACGAACCTTTCTCCCGGCCTCTGCCCCGCGCCCGTTGCCCCGGCAAACGCCATGAACGAAAACGCGGTTATAAGCGCTAAAAAAGACTTCATAATGGTCTCACCTCCGTTTCACTTTTATTATACCACTAAAAGACGCGTTTCCCCTTTGAGGGAAGGCGCGCGCGCGGGCGAAACATAATATGCCTGTATGATTTAGTACACCCGCCAAGCTTGACTTTGAGGAGTTTTTAGGATTGAAGATTTCTGAGAAAAAGATTGAGTGCCAGGAAAATAGCCGCCGACCCTATTTTCCGCTATGTTCCGGACCCTGGGAGAGAGGAGCTATGTTACCGGGAGTACGTTTTGGAAACAATCACCTTGCATGAAGGCTCTTATCTAATCCTAACTTTTTAGTTTCCGCGCCAACATAATTTTCTAATACCCCCTGATCCTCCTGTGATATTGAGTTAAATTCTAAACCGCATCCACAGAAAAAGTTCTTATCAGTTTTTTCTTGCGTAAGCCACTGAACAGTGCCGACTATATTTAAAATCTTGTCAAGAGAGGGCGGTGAAAACTGCATTTTTAGCCTCGCGCCAATATGAAACTCCATTTTTGTATGCAAAAACGTTCCTGTATCGCTAAGGTTGAGCAAGAAACCCGAGTGCGTGATATTATTTAGCGTAAAATCGACCGGTAGATATACCGGAACTCTTTTGTGTGGTTTTCCATGCTTCCATTTCTCGGAAAATAGCAGTTGATTAATCCTGAAAATTACCTGTTCAGGCGTAGAGGCGTTTGTAATAAGGCCGTCTGCTCCAAGGTTCCTGAGCCTTTCAATGCTGTGAATCGATTCAAAAGTTCTTGTAATTACAAGTATGGGGAATTTTCCTTTGAAACCGTTCCTGTTAATCCATTCTAAAACACCCAGGTTATCAAATGACTGAGGGCAGGTTATAACAGGCATCTGCATGTCAAAAGTTAAAAGATTTATCCAGCTGGAATTATTTGCGATTATGTCTATGGTTTCCCTGTCATTCCTGGCGATCTTGACCTGATGCCCTGCTTCAATAAGTATATGACTTAATCTTGTCCTGAAAAACAAACAGTCGTCCGCAACGAGAATATTCTTTGGGTCTTTTGTGATCATTATTTATTCTACCTCCCGTGCAATTAATGATGACGGCCTTACGTTAACATTATTAATAATAAAGAACGAGCATAAAATCTGTTTTTTTAAAAGTGAACTGCCGCGGGCTAAAGCCCGCGTTATCTTAACGGAAGACCATGACTCTTTCCACTGAAAGAGTCTTCAAAGGCGTGTG
>CAVSHY010000015.1:0-50330 GCA_963727865.1 uncultured delta proteobacterium
TTCGCAAAACGCAAAATTCATCCGTGATCATGATATTACCGTCATTATCAATTGTACTCGCGATATGCCCATCCAGCATATCGATTGGGTATTTAAGTACCGCATCCCAATCGATGATAATCTACAGCCGGACCAAGTGATTGAGATGCATCAATGGATAGTCAAGATCTTGCCAATCATCCACGAGCATTATCAACGAGGGAGATCAATCCTAATCCACTGTGCTCGCTGGCATTCAACGATCGGCCATTGTTACACTGTGTTACCTTGCGCATATCAAATCAGTGATCCAATACAAGTAGTTCGTTTGATGCGAGACCGGCGCCCGATAGTGTTTACACCATACATGAATTTCGCACACAGTTTTCGCATGGTATTTGGTCAACAGCATTTCATCTATTGGTGGCACGATAGTGAAATTGCAGGTGTATACGATGTATCACATATACCAAACCAGTTCAGTCATGGCACTGACATTTAGTGAACCGTATCAACCAGTGCGGGAGCATCGACTGTGGACGCAGTTTTACGAGCCCCGCACATTGAGTGATGTCATTGGTAACGAGGCAGTCATTACTGCGTTGCGAAATTTCCTCCCAAGTGATCAGATCCCGACCTGGTATGAACTGGGCCTTCTGGATGCGGTAAAACTGTGACTGCAAAGACATCGGTACGCGAAGATCTGGCCAGGCCCTGCAAAGGGACGCATGTTTAGAAATAATTGGTTCTATTTACCGTGGCAAAAACGTAGTCAGTGAAATTCCGGATAAGAAAAAGACATCCGATGGGTCAACAGACTTACCAAATATTGATGACTTCATACGCCATTCGCTCCGTTTACCCGCTGGAAAGCACAGGATTGTCATCATTTACCATTTTGATTGTATGACAGCGGAAGCACAGTATGCCTTGCGGAGGGTAGTTCGGTATCCATCACACCAAAGTGAGATTCATCTTCATTTGCAATAATTTGTCTAAAGTTGCGGAAGCAATTCAAAGCCGCGCATTAGTGCTACGGTTCACCCCATTGTCAAGTGATGAGATTCTACACCGTTTACATACCATTGCTGGCGCAGAGCACATTGAGGTCACGGATGAGGTATACAGCATAATAGTAATGACTTGTAATGGTGATTTGAAACTGGCGATCAACTACCTCCAGGTCCTATGTAGTGGGGGAGTATCCCCCACACAGGAAAACTACTATCGTATTTTCAATCTACCATCAATTAGGACAGTCACTGATATTATCACCGGGTGCATGAATGGGAACGGTGTTAAATCGCTAGAATTGCTGGATCGAATGATCGATAATGGGTACAACACGACGGATATCATGGATATCGTGATTAAGGTACTGACCACCACTACTGTAGTGAATGATACACAACGAGTGCGACTGCTGGAAGAGGCAATTAAAACAGTGTGTATGTGTGAACAAACAGCGTCAACTACCCAATTATATGGATTGATTGCCCGGCGGGCGTTCTGTACACCATGGTACACCATGATACCCCATGAATATTGTCCACGAAATGTAACAGCTCCGTCTCACCTTTATGTATACGCTCCGCTTGATAGATGAGCACCCAAGTAATTCAAATCGTTCCTGGGCCACGCGGACCCAGGGGACACCGGGGTTCCAAAGGAGATATTGGTCCTCAGGGACCACCGGGAGATATGGGCGCCAAACCGGTTCCTAGGGACCTACCGGTCCCGTCGGCCCCCAGGGTAGTGTGGGGCCCCGGGGCCCCCAGGGACTGACGGATGCACGGTTCCACTGGTCCCACCGGACGCGGTGCAACAGGACCACGAGGTTTGACTGGATGGTCGGGCCCCACTGGTCCCACCGGTAGGGTAGCTGACCGGCTGGACCGGTGCGACTGGGAAAACGGGGCCCACTGGTCCGACTGGACCCACTGGTACTATGGGCCCCACTGGGGCAACAGGGTCCACGGGGATAACTGGATGGACAGGTAGCACTGGACCCACTGGGGGTCACAGGCGCTACCCGCGTCCTGGGACCCACGGGGACGCGCATCTTATCTGACACACTAATGCCCGGTGTGGTCGGGGCTACGTTGGTTGATCTGTTCGCCAGACGCCCCCCCCCGGAACTCATGGTCTAGATCTCCAGACCAGTGATCTATGGACCTTCCTGCCTCCCTGGATACCACAACTGCCAGTTCCAGTAGCACCGGTCCATTTTCGCGACCCGGTGGGCCAGAGCATCTATCGCGTGTATGCTGGCATTTCATCACAACTAGTTACCGGAATCGATGGTGATATGTTCCTGGATCAAGGGCAACTCAGACTCTGTATCGCTGGACGCATTTGAGCAGTCAGTGGACTTATTACTGTACCATGAAGGGAAACACAGGAGAGACTGGTCCAATGGGACCCACCGGATCCACGGGATTTACCGGTCCTCTGGGAACTGGTCCAACGGGAGATTCTGGGTCCACTGGGTGGACCGGTGCCACGGGACCCGCCGGAAGTGTCGGTCCCACCGGGTCCACGGGAGCCACCGGAACTACTGGAGCCACCGGAGCCACTGGAGCGCGGGGAGTCACTGGTACACAGATGTTTGCCATGACCCCATTGTACAGTGGGGTATCAACACCGGATTACATTACACTCAGTGCCTTAATACGTCCCAACGCCACTTATGGGTTGACGCGCGATACCAGCACGTTATATATTACAAATGGTGTCATTTGGTAGAGTATTCCGCCCGCTGACATTCCATTCTATTTTCACGATGCGGAAAATCTGAATACTATGTACGCCTATTATATGTGCATCTTGACGCAATCAAGTACCAATTCTCCTGCTCGAGTCGGGGATTTCCTGGTTGATGGGGCTCTTGAACGCATGTACTCGACGGAACCGAGTGGGTGGAACATGTACGCTGACCTTCATGGATATAGACGGGATCCACAGGCCCCGACTGGGGCAACCGGTACAACTTGTCTCACCGGTCCCACCGGTCCGACTGGTAACACCGGACCAACCGGGCCCACTGGATACACAGGCTCCACGGGAGACACCGGTCCAATTGGAACCGGACCAACGGGACCAACGGGGTATACCGGACTCACCGGGCCCACTGGTGCTACTGGTCCAATTGGAACCGGACCCACAGGACCAAACAGGAGACACCGGCACCACTGGCTCCACTGGTGCTACAGGCCCAATTGGAACCGGGCCTACTGGTAATACAGGACCCACTGGACACACAGGATCCACGGGCAATACTGGCTACACAGGGGTCACCGGAGCCACTGGACCTACCGGAGCCACTGGACCTACGGGCAATACTGGAGCCACTGGTCCAACTGGAGCCACTGGACCCACCGGCAATACTGGAGCCACTGGACCCACAGGCATCACTGGACCTACGGGCATCACTGGACCCTCTGGGAGTACTGGAGCAACCCGCACTGACCGGTCCGGTAGGCACCGGACCCACAGGATCTACAGGATCTACCGGACCCACTGGACCTACCGGACCCACGGGATCTATTGGATCTACGGGACCCACTGGACCCACTGGACCCACTGGACCTATCGGCCACACAGGGCCTACCGGACCCACTGGCACGGTGGGATCGGATGTAGCATATCTCAACGTTGCATCCAAGTTAACATCCACTAATAACCTCTTCGGTTATGATATCACAAGCGCCACCTTCTACCTGTCTGGATACTCAACGACATCAGAAAGACCAGTCATAATACCCAGTGGAACCACTGTCGTGTCGACAGGAGGGTATATTTCGCAACCTACTATCGCTACCGGTGCTACATTGTGGAATGGTAAAAGGTCTGGATGCGGGTAATGTAGGTGTGCATAAGCATGTAAATATGTGCCCACGTATTCAGGTACGCCAAGTAGTACTATATTTATTATGTTACTCACGAATAATGGTGTCACTAATGGCAATTCGGTTGAACTGTGGCACGCAAGTGGGGTACTGGCAGATTGAAAGAGTTGATGTGTATGGGTCATCACACCTGTTCAATTTGGATACCGTGTGGTCACCTACCGCGGGACAGGAATATGATCTTGAGGTTAACTGGGACCTCGTTACTGGAAGTCATCGGGTCTTTATTGATGGAGTCACTAGTGCAAGTGGTAGTGTGACTGGGACCGTATCTGGTACAGTGTGTCCATTCTAGAGTTGGGACTACCAACGGTTATATCAGACAAATACAAGTCTTCCCTACTGTTCAGACACTCATCTAATTTCTCGGTGAGTGCACCTCCTACCACATCGATTACGTCGGTAGGCCTGAGGATCGATCCTACGACACCCTCTTCCTCCACAACCACCGGGTGTGCCGTCTTCTCCGGGGGTGCCGGATTCGGTAACACAATCTCTGTCGGCAATGGAATTACTATCTATGGTAACCCACCATCATCTTCTGGTGTATATATTACAGCCGACACTTCTGGGAACCTTTACTTTCAATAGTGGTGGCACAGACAAATTCGCATCTGATGACATAGTCCAAGTCCTCAACACCACTGCCGGTAGCACAGGAGGCGCTGCTCTCAATGTGTTTCCGGGGGTCTCTGACACTGGCAATGACTCTTTCATGACTGGGAATACGGCGCTTCATCGCCAAGACCGCTAACGCGTCCTGGTCAATAACACCATTCGGAGACTGGCAGAACAACGGAACGTTCTTCGTGGGAGGACAATAATACCTCCACACATCGCATGGCCATGGGATGGATCCTGTCAATGCCATCTGGGTCATGCAAGTCATGCAACCCACGGTCAGTGGCCACCCAATCACCATTAACCCTTCCGGAGGTCTAGTTAACCTGGCCAGTGTGACGAGTTTCCTTAATTATAACACCAGCACACTACCCTCATCTGTGTCCGGAGATATGATGTTTGTGGGCGGTGGTTTCATATCCGTAAGTGGCCGTATGATGTTTGGTGATGGTAGCGGGTGGCAATTTAAGATGTCGTCGCGCACTGGTAGCGTGACAAGTGATTGCTTCACATTTTACGACAACGGTACATTATCTATCGGTTACGGCATTAACCTATTTGGTAGCCCGTTGGGTACTACAGTATTGACTACATATTATGAAACATTGGTTACAGCCACAGTCACTGGTGCAGCGAGACGCACCCTGTATTAGTCCGAACCACATACACTGGGAGGATCGTAGTCTTCACAGTTGACGCCGTGTCAATTAGTACCACATCAGCGAATACGTTTACGCATCAGTGGTTTTTCGTCCCTGGGCTCACCTAAGGACTCAGTCATCGCGACATTGGGTTTGAATAATGGTGCTTCCAACTATACCCATATAAGTGCTGGGTACAGTAGTGGGAGTATCACAGCTTCTGTTGCTTCATTCGCGACTTTTACCAGCGGAGCCGTGGGAGGATGGCTTGGATCTCTCAATCGTGACATCCCTACCGTAAGGGAAATATTTGAAAGATACCCGTCTAATCTAGAAGCAATGGAATAGAATCATGATAGACATCATGACACTCACCGTTTTTGTGATCGGTGCCACCGGACAAATCGGTCGTTATGCGGTCAGCGCATTATTAGCACGAAGCGATCATGTCTATGGTATATCACGTCGGGGGCATTCCCTTGATGATCATGTGGGGCTTCATGTTACGTGGTTACAGGGAGACATATCTCATGTACCTAATCTGATCCGGGCACATTTACCGGACCAAGATCTAGAACGTACGGCCAGTCCGACCAATATTCAGGAAACCGTCGATGAACCAGTCAGTTGTTTCGAGACGATATTATTCACCTGACCCGGATTTGCCAGACAATAGCGGAGATTAAAGAAGGAAACCGGGCACTCAATCATGTTATTTACCACTGGAAGTGCGGAGATGTATCGTGGTCTATTACCCAACCAAACCAAAAGATAACTATCACGCCAGAAACCCACCATGCGCCAATCAGTCCTTATGGTGTCTCCAAAGTAGCAGCATTCTGGTTGATCAAGTATTACCGCGATGTAATGGGTTTGGATTGATGTCTCAACGATGGACATCGCGAAAAGGCTCATCGATTATGGGTTTCATCCGCCCACGGTTTACTTCCCGCTCGTAGTGCCGGGGGCGATAATGATAGAGCCGACCGAGACGGAAACCCGCGAGACCCTGGACAGGTTCATCGAAGTCATGAAAATAATCGCGGAAGAGGCGAAGAACTCTCCGGAGCTTCTTAAAAACGCGCCCTCCAATACCAGGATCGGAAGGGTAGATGAGACAAGAGCCGCGAGGGAACAGGTCCTCAGGTGGAACCCTTAAAGAACCTTTTTTGAGAGTACCTCTGTAAAGAGGTCATCCTCCGCGCCCTCCAAAAAAAATTTAAGCCGGGGATTCCCTGAGGTAACTTTCCATGGAAAGTCATCCACCCGCTATCTCGCTGCGGGCGAAATAATAACGTACTCGAATGTCCCTTTTATCTTAATCTCTTCCACCGAGAAGTTCTCCGGAAAAGGCGGGAAGGGGGCCGCCAACTTGAGGGCCGTCATAGCCGAGTCATCGAGGACAGGGTAATCCGAGGATTTAATAAATTTTATATCGCTCACGGTGCCGTCTTTGTTAATCGTAAAATTTATGCGGAGGATCCCCTGCCAGCCGTTTCTTGACGCTATGGCCGGGTACTCCCACTTCCTCTCTATGCCATCCTTCATGGCAAGGAGGTACTTCTGGTACTTGAGCTCGGAGGTATTGAGCTGAAGGGTTTTTCCTCTCTCGCCCTTCGGGGATTCCGCCTCATAGTTCTTTGCAAGCTCCGATATGCGCTCGTCGCTTAAAAAGAGGCTCGGCTTTTGATTCATTGTCTTTGACGAGCGACCTGTGCCCGTTCCGTTTCCACCCGCCTGCGGATTCCGGTTCCGACGCCGGAAAGGCCCGCTTGACGAGCGACCTGTGCCCGTTCCGTTTCCACCCGCCTGCGGATTGCCGGTTCCGACGCCGTAGCGGTTGCCCTCGAAACCCCAGAGTATGTTTCCACTCGCCTGTGGATCGACGGTTTCAACGCCGGAATAGTTGCCCGAGGCAGTCCCTTTTAAAAATCCGTCATCCGATGTCTTTACTGGCAAACCCTCTTCTTTTGATGCCGCTGCTGAACCGGGCCCCTTTTCCCCATTTATAGAGCCTTCTTTCTGGAAGCCGTTCTCCCCGGGCTTACCGCCGGCATCGCCGCCTGAACCCGCCTGCGGCGGGACGAATACGCCGCGGGGTATTACGAGGATCGGGCGTATTCTCGTCGGCTCAGGATAAGTTTCTCTTTCGACGCTCTGCGTCCTATCCGCGTAATGGGTCGGAGGCTTTTTAAAGTCCTGCCTGGGAATGGCGCCGGGAGGTAGTGGCGGCAGTTCCACGACATCGACTATTACAGGCTCTTTCTCGGCGGGTGAAATGAGCTTTAAAACCCTCTCCGCAAAAGGGGCGTAAGTAAAAAGGCCGAAGACCACCCCCAAATGGATAACGATGGAAAGTACAATAAATATTATGAAGTGGTGGATATCGGGATCAACAGGGCTGTGGGGTAAAATTTTTGTCGACATATATATTTATATTAAACCAGAGAGTTCTTTATAATCTATTTTAACAGCTTGGTGGACGGGTAACAAGTTTTTTGGTCATGTTTTGACCTTTAAAGGCTACTTCTCCCCGGCAGCCCCGCCCTCCCCGACCCCCCTTTCTTCGAGTATTTCCTTTGCGCCGAGTTTTACCTGGGGATGGAGCGTCTTATCCTCCGCGACTATTTTAAGGTCCTGAGTCAGCATGACTTCAAGGAGCGCGACGGATATCCTCGGAGGGGTATAGGGGTTTAATACTATCGCTTTTATAACGCCGTATCTTTTCGACCAGACCCTGTGCCCCGCGATGAGCTTTAATATTCGGGGAGAACCGGGCCTTTTTGAGGCGATCTTTATAACCTCTTTTTCCGTTATCTTCGGGTTACCGAGTATATTATTTATAACGATCGGGTCCGGGTCGGAAAGGAGCCTGTCAAGGGTATCTTTTTTAAAGCCTTTGGATAACTCCCTCCGTTGCCCGAGCGATACGAATTCCATTTTTGCCTCCTCCTCGCTGTCATAACCGGAAAGGCCCTTTCTTAAGGGAGGGAGGTTTGTAAAGAGGCGGCTTACTTTCTTTAGGTCGAGGTCGACTGAAGCGAGGTAAATGCGGGCGCATCCCTCTTCTCCGAGTATCCCCCTCAGGCCGTCATGGTCAACGAGCACCGAATAGGCGATTCTCGCGAGCCTGTCTTCATGGCCTCTTTTATAGAGGGCATCGAGAAATAGCGCCGCGCCTTCGGGGTCGAGTTCCTTGAGCCTTCTGCCGAGGAGCGCTACCCTCATCGTCTCCTCCGGCAGCGCCGCGAGATCGTTTAAGACTTTTCCCACGAATTTTTCGAGGTCTTCCATCGGATAAGAGTAAAAAAGAGCTAAGTGGGCTTACGGACGATATCGACCCCGAACTCGGCCATGTCTTTGGGGACCTCCGTAAAGACTATGGTAACAGGGACAGCCCCCCTCGGAGGGATCGTTCCTCCGGATATATTCCTGTATTGCTTAAGAAGGTCATCTTTCGAAAAGTTTTTAATATCATCGAGAGATACGACCCTGCCGGGAGAGACCGCGAGGACTTTTATCTTTTCTCCGTTTTTATTGTAGAGAACTCCTCTTATTTCTCTTAACATCCTGAGGGGTGTCTGAAGTATTTTTTATCCATGCCTCTATCACAAAGACCCTGCCTATGTTTTTATTGTTGGCAAAAAAGCCCCTTACCGTGTCGATCCTCACCGGCCTTTCCCTCTCGCCGGCAGGCCTGGGCACGAGAATTTTTCTTGTCATGACATCCACGCCGCCGGCTATATAGACGGCGGCGGCGATAAAAATAGCGATAACCGCGGCGATGGCGTAGTAACCTTTTTTCCGGGGGACCGGCGGAGGGACAGGGAAGTCCTTCTCCAAATCAAAATCCTTGTGAGAGTAGCCGTCTTTTATAGAATCTAAAAGGATATCTTCGAATTTGCCGGCATACGCTCTTCCGTCCCTCTTATAACCCTGGGAAGATGGCGTCTCGTCGGCGGCTGGCGCGGGCTTACCGGATGACGGAGGCGGCTGGGGAGCCGGGGCTTCCAATGATGTTTTTGGGGGAGTTTCCCAGGAGTCGTCTTCATTAACCCCGGTCATTTCCCAATCTTCGTCTTTCCCCGGGATTCCGTGATCCTTTTCATCCAGACCCCCGCCTTTATTAACTGAGCCTATCTTCCATTCATCGGAAAGGCTACCGGTCTCTTCTCCTGACAGGCTGCTTTCCCCCCCCTCTTCCTTTTCATCGCCGAAGCTGAAATCGAGTTCATCAAAATGGCTGCCTGTACGGGCAGGGGTCTTTTTATCTTCAGGGGTCTCCGTGGTCGAGCCCAGGCGGCCTGACTTCAAGGGATCAGGTTCTTCAAAAGAAGCGTTGGGGGCGGAACTTCTTTCGCCCGGGGCATTGAATGTATCTTCCTCGCTCCCTGCCTGAGGCCTTTCGAAATTGAACGCAAGCGTCTCATTGTCCAGAATCTTACTCCTGCCGGAGGGCCTTGCTTTAGGCTTATCCTCCGCGAGCCTTGAAGCGCTGTCAAAGGACGCTTTGAGGGCGGGTTCATGCGCCTTAACAGGGGTTAATATCTCTTCTATCTGGGCTTCTTCAGCGGGCGGGGCTACGATAAAGACGTTCTGGCACTTTGTGCATCTTACCTTGATACCGTTACCTATCCTGGAGTCATCGAGCCTGAAACGGGTGTTGCATTTATCGCACTGGATGATCATTAGATATCCTTAATTGACTTAACACAAGTTACTTTTTCCTATCTGATTATTTTTAGCATAAGGTGCCTGCCATTTCAAGGAATAAACCCCCCCCTTCGGAAGGCCTATGCCCTGATTGACAGCAATCAGTATATATTATAGACTTCTCTTAAAAGTCCTCCGCGGGTCGTCTGTTTATTAATATAGAGGCCTAATGCAGGACTCTAAAAAAATTCGTGACCTAAAAAATGAAAGATCTACAACTCCTTTTTCCTCCGGAAGAGATTCATATTATAGTCGATAGACTGGCGCGGGAGCTCCGCAGTGACTTCGCTTCAAGAAACCCGGTCCTTTTAGGGGTTCTCAAAGGCGCGTTCATATTCATTTCAGATCTCATGCGGGCGATGAAGATGCCTTTTGAGGTGGACTTCATTCAGGCGGCAAGCTACGGGGAAAAAACCATACCGTCCTCTCAAGTCGCCATAAAGGGGGATATAACCTCCGACATAAAAGGGAGGGATGTGATAATAGTGGATGGAATTATCGATAGCGGCCATACGATTAGAGTAATCAATGAATATTTAAAGGCAAAAGAACCAGCGTCCATCAGCGTCTGTACGCTCCTTTTAAGGGATGGAGAGGCGAGGGATCTCTCCGTGGATTATGTGGGTGTTCACATAGGCAAGGGGTTTGTCGTAGGCTACGGGATGGATTACGGGGAGCGCTACCGGGGGCTTCAGGGCCTGTATGTGATAAATACTTAGTATGGAAGCTTGGCCGTAATGGATGAGTCTTTGATTATGAGTCTTCCCGGGCTTATAAAAGCGCTCCTTGACCCCGCGGCGTACCCTGAACGCCCCGGCAAAGTAGAGCTTCGCCAGACGCATATCTCCTATCTTCTCTTTACCCCTGAGATTTGTCTACAAGATAAAAAAACCGGTCGACTTCGGGTTTCTGGATTTTACCACCCTTGATAAAAGGCTTTATTTCTGTAAGGAAGAGGTGCGGCTCAACAGACGCCTCGCCCCCGGGGTATATATCGGCGTTTTGGGGATTATAAAGAAAGACGATTCGTACAGGGTCGGTGGCGAGGGGGGTGAGGGTGAAGCAGGGGCCGTGGAATACGCGGTCAAGATGAAAAGGCTTCCCGAGGAGAGCGTTCTCGAAGAGATGCTGAAGGCGGATATTGTCACGCCGGAAATGATTAAAAAGATCGCGCTCGTAATAGCGGCTTTCCATGAAAACGCCCTGACCGGGGACCGCATCTCGAGGTTCGGCTCCCCGCGGATTATAAAAAAGAATACTGATGAGAATTTTTCCCAGACAGCCGCGTTCATCGGGGGGGCGATCCCGGAGAGGCTTTTTAATAATATAAAAAACTATACCGGCGATTTTATAAGGGCGAACGAATGGCTCTTTAAAAAACGGATGACCGGGGGCTTCATAAGGGACTGCCACGGGGACCTGCACTGCGGGCATATTTCAATTACGGACGATATAGAGATCTTCGACTGCATAGAGTTTAACGAGAGGTTCAGGTTTTCGGACCTCACCGCGGATATCGCCTTTCTCTCCATGGACCTCGATTTCCATAATAGAAATGACCTTTCCCGCGTCCTTGACTCGGAGTACTTCAGCGTTACGGGGGATACGGAAGGCAGGGATTTGATGGATTTTTACAGGTGCTACCGGGCGTATGTGCGGGGCAAGGTCGACAGTTTTAAATACATGGAAGAGGAAGTTACGGCGGAAGAAAGACGCAGGGCCTTCATAGACGCCCGCCATCATTTTTACCTCGCGGGCCTTTACGCGGAAGATCATGAGGTTGGGGTTGGTAGGTTCAGGCCGATGATGCTGGTCGTAAGGGGGCTCTCCGGGACCGGTAAAACCACGGTCGCGAAGTCTCTCGCGAAGTCCCTGTGCATGGTCCATCTCTCGTCGGACGCCGTAAGGAAAGAATTGGCCGGGATCCCGCCGGGAGAGCGAAGGCCCGCTGGCTATAAGGAGGGCATATACTCGGATGAGTTCACGGATAAGACCTACCGCGCGCTGATTGAAAAAGGAGTTTCCTGTTTAAGCGCCGGCCGTTCGGTGGTGCTTGACGCCACTTTTTCAAGGTTAAAGCATATTCTCGATGTAAGATCGAAAGTGGAGGGCCTCGGGAAAAAGCGGGCCGAGTTTCACGTGGTGGAGTGCAAGGCCGGGGACGAAGAGGTGAGGAGGCGTTTTTTAAAAAGGATTTCCGAAGACGCCGGGGCTGGCGCGGTGTCCGACGGACGCTGGGAGATATATGAAAAGCAGAAAAAATCCTTTGATGCCGTGCCGGCAGATTTTCCCCGCATTGAAGTCGATACGGCGGAGCCTCTGGAGGAAGTGATAAGGAAGATAATAAACAGGATATTCGGCTGATTTTTGGTTTTTTTGGTTGATGGAATTCCGTCGATATGATTTAATCAACCGATGGTTAAAGGGGTGGTTTTATTAAGCGGCGGCCTGGATAGCGCCGTTACAGCCGCCATAGCGCTTAAAGAATCAGTCGCGGCGGCGGGCGGGGCAGGGGGTGGGGGGGGTGGGTCATGCGCCTTCCTCCACGTAAATTACGGTCAGAGGACAGAGGCGCGGGAGTTTGCGTCCTTTAACGCGATAGCGGATTTCTACGGGGTTAAAAAAAGGCTTGTCGCCGATATAAGCCATCTCAGGGATATAGGGGGTTCCGCTCTTACGGATGACAGGATAAAAGTACCCGAAGGGGATCTCGAGCGTAAAGATATACCCGTAACGTACGTGCCCTTTAGAAACGCTCATTTTCTCTCGATAGCCGTCTCATGGGCGGAGGTCATCGGGGCGGAAGAGGTCTATATCGGGGCCGTTGAGGAGGATAGCTCCGGGTACCCGGACTGCAGGGAGGAGTTTTTTAAGTCCTTTGAAAAGGCGGCTTCGCTCGGCACAAGGCCTGAAACTCGGATCAGGATAAAAACCCCTCTCATCCATATGCGGAAAGCGGAGATCGTAAGGAAAGGGATTGAGCTAAGGGCGCCGTTGCATCTGACGTGGTCATGCTACAGGGATTCTTCAGCCGCCTGCGGAGAATGCGACTCATGCCTTTTGAGGCTCCGGGGGTTTAAGGAAGCCGGGGTTAAAGACCCGATACCGTACAGGAAGGAAGCGGCGGTTTAGAGATAAATTTTTTCGGAGGCTCACATGACTTTCATACAGTATCTTAAGATGAAGAAGGGGATCGAGGACGCGGAAAGCAGGGACTTGAACGAGCTGATGGACGATTATTACGACGAGTATCTGATGTTTTTAAAGGGTATTAAGGATGGGTGCGGCACAAAGTAACTATTGATGTCTGTATTTCTAATGTCCTATTTATTAATTGCTATTATTGAATGACAAATAGCGGCTCATTTTAATCCTCCTTGCCCCCCTTTAAAAAAGGGGGGATTAAAGTCCCCCTTTGGAAAAGGGGGATTGAGGGGGATTTGATGCGATAGACGCATGGGACATTAATTTTAACAGTCTTCAATAAAACGCTTTTCTAATGGGGCTTTTAACAGGGCAGAAAAAAGGGGCGCCTCAAAAAAAACGCCCCTAATTCTTGTTCAGTTAATTATTCGGTAATTAGTAAGGGTAATGGTACGGGTAAGGATAACGGGGATACGGTCCCGGGTATGGATAGGGATAAGGGTACGGGTAAGGATACGGGTATAAGGGCTGTTGTGGGAACATCGGGTAATCCGGGTAATAAGGCTGCTGCGGGAATTCCTGATAGCCTTTTTTCGAAACCGGCTCTAAGAGTTTCATCTCAAGGGGTTTAACCACCGGGAAAGGATAGTCCATCTTGCCTATCTTCATGGTTTTAACGCCCTGGACTATGCCGGCGACGGTTATTTCCTTATTGTCCTTGTATATTTTGGCATCGAGGAATTTATCGGACACTATGAGGAATCTTCCTCTTGAAGTGCCGTTCTGGGGTGTGTCGTCTGCGCCGAGTTCGGTCTCCACGACCTCGATCTCGGACGTCTTCTCAAGGTTTTCCGTGGACACTATGACCCCGCCCCAGACGACCTTCTTGCCGACGTACTGTTCAGGCTTTTCCTGAACCATGTCGAGGGTGATGCTCCGGTCAACGTCCTTAATGACATTTCTCGACAAAACCGAGCATCCTGAAAAAATCAGTAAAGCAATTAAGGGTATAAACGCCTTATAAATTTTCATAACTAAATTTTATAATCTTTTCAGGATTTGTCAATGGCAAAAAAAGTAAATTTCATGGAATTTGAAGAAAGGCTCGCTCCTTACGCCGCAAAGAGTGGTTCTACGCGTGGTAGAAGTCACAACGAACCCGAGCATCCGTTCAGGTCGCCGTACCAGAGGGACAGGGACAGGATAATACACTGTAACGCCTTCAGACGGCTTGAGTACAAGACCCAGGTCTTCGTATACCACGAGGGCGACCACTACAGGACTCGCCTCACTCACACGATCGAGGTCGCCCAGATTTCCCGCACCATAGCGAGGGCGCTCGGTTTAAATGAGGACCTCTCCGAAGCGGTAGCCCTCGCCCACGACCTCGGGCACCCGCCCTTCGGGCACTCCGGCGAGAAGGTCCTCGATGAACTTATGAAAGAGCACGGGGGTTTCGAGCATAACGCCCACAGCCTGAGGATCGTCGAAGAGCTTGAAAAGAGGTACCCCGGCTTTAACGGGCTTAACCTCACCTGGGAGGTGAGGGAGGGGATAGCAAAGCACAACTCCGAACACGACAGGCCCGGGATAAACGAGGAATACGAAAAGGACAAATCCCCGTGCCTCGAGGCCCAGATAGTCGACGTGGCCGATGAGATAGCCTACAATAACCACGACATAGACGACGGCCTCTCTTCCGAGATGATAACCCCGGACGCCCTCAAAGAAGTCGGGCTCTGGCAGGAGAACTTCGAGGCCGTAAGGCTGAAGCTGGGCGGCGAGGACTTTAAGGTCCTTAAATACCAGACGATTATCCGCGTAATAAATGCCCAGGCTACGGACCTTGTGGATACGGTCTTAAAGGCCGTTGACGGAGACGGGCTTAATTCCCTCGAAGACGTAAGGGCGCGGAAGACTATCGCGCGCTTCAGCCCTGAGATGGAAAAGAAAAACAAACAACTCAAAAAATTCCTGATTGAAAACCTCTACCGCCACCACCGGGTCATAAGGATGGCGGACAAGGCGGAGCGGATAATAAAGGAGCTTTTCAAGGCATACCTGAGGGCGCCGAAGCTCCTCCCCCCGCATGTCTATTCACAGATAGAGGGGGCCGGCGGGAAGAAGGAAAAGCACAGGGTCGTCTGCGACTACATAGCCAGGGATGACCGACAGGTTCGCCCTTGATGAGTTCAAGAAGCTTTTCGATCCGTACGAGAAGGTGTGAGGGGGGAAGAGGACAACCGTTTATTCGGTCTGGTCTAACGGTTCAAAGTACGATTCTTCAATTATACCGCTACCAACAAGTCGCATGCATTGCTCCGGAACGGCAGTAAGCGCCTCTGTTAACACCTCTTTCAGCATCTCGGCATCTTCGGGAAAATCCACCTTGCCGTCCCACTCATCGCTCAGCCTTTCCGCGATAGCCTTTGCCCATTTGCTTGCCGGGTAACTCATTTTCACCTCCTTTATAATCCGAGCTTTGCTTCAGCACTTATAAGCGCGCTTGTTTTTGAATGTAATTCTACCACATCTTCATAGCTCCAAAATCCAATCCGATTGCAAATGGGTTTAAACGCCTCCAGAGATAATTTTGAATGAAACTCTCTTTTTCTAACTGCGTCGGCAACTATACGGAAGTTAGCATGGAAATCCTGAAGCTCAACGAACTTCAACAACGAATTATTTATGGGAGTAGAATGTTCGATTTCAAAGAGGCTATCCGGCATTCCCCTTTCATTAAACCAGGTTACATCTATTGTTTGGGTTGTACGGACAATATGCTCGTAACTGAACTTATATATATTAGATACTGTCGAAATATCTGAAAGCTTCTTGCCCAGATGAAGCCTGTTTTTATCTTGATTTGGAACAAACGTTTTATACTTTTGAAATTCCCCAGTTCAACAATTAGGCCCTGGTAATAAGTATGAGAATATTCTTCCTGCTTTGCCTTGGGCTGGTCTTTCGCAGGGAGGATTCCGTCGGGAAGTTTATTTTTGAAGGATTTTAGCGCCCAGAGGCCCGGCCGTATCTTGAAGAAAAAACGCTCATCTTGAACAATGCGCCGGATACTTGCAAACGGGGTTTTTGTCTTCCACTCACAACCTTCAACTCGAAATACATTCAAATTTAAAAAGCCAAGAGTAGCGACCCCGCCATTCCCTTCCATAACTTTGATTACAGCTTCATACTGCTTCATAGTAAACCCGGCTCAGAATAAAATAGACTTTTTGTTGGAAAAGAACGCTGGAGAAAAAGGACTGCTTTGGTATGAACCAGTAACCCCTAATGTATAACTACGAAGAGCATACCAAAAACGGTCTGTGCTTGCAATCTTTTCCATTCTCAAAATCAGCAAAATCAAATCAAATTTTCATTTGAACCATTTTAAAAGATGTAGTGTTCTGAAATAATGGGTTTTACAGAGCCATATACTGATTTTTCAGATGAAGGAGGTTTTTGCGATGGTGATTGCGGAAGTTGCGGACCGTCCGGCGGAGGTCCTTTTTCAGAAGGTTTGGAGCTTGTAAAGTTTGTTGTTAATGCGCACCAGTCTTCGGTAAGTACCCGCGCTATTTGAGACGGATTTTTGTATCCTTTTGCTTTTTCAAGGTCAAAGCTGAGTTCCATAAACACCCGCTATAGACAAGGCTATAATTTTGATCAATAATCATAGAAAAAGAGCAAGGAGATTTTTGAATGACCAATTTTAGATTAAAGACTTATATATTTTACGAAATCGGCGATTCTTGCAGAACGGAATTCAGAATGAGGGACGGTGAATACCATTCAACTGAAGACGCAGTAGTTATTGGCGTCTTTAAAGGCAATAGTCCGCAAGAAGCGTTTAAATTAAAGCTAAGCGACAGTTGGATTAAAAATTATAAAACTGATACTGTCGTCGCAAGAGAGATTGGCAAGGCCATCTATCTTTAAGCATTTATCACATTACCCTTATTTTGCGATATTTTTTAATAAATCGGCAAGTTTCACGTTCAAGGCATCAGATATCTTAAATAACACCTTAAGAGACGGATATCTTAATCCCCTTTCGATTTGACCGATGTAGCTTGTATGGATATCTGCCCTCTCAGCCAGTACTTCCTGGGTCATTTTTCTCTGCTCTCTTAGTTTCTTTATAGACAAACCAAGAGTTACGCACCTTCCATCGGTTGCTTGCTTTTTAGCCATATCTGGAAAGTATAGATTGTTACAAATAATATTTGAAGAGACTATATGTAATAATGATTTTTGAAGGGCATTTAGTGGGTCTGAACTTAAAGACAGGCGGGGCAAATATTTTTATTTGAACGATTTTTAAAATTATAGTATCCTATAAAAAGCGGTTTCTCTAAAAGACCGTATAAAATTTTTAAGAATATGAGGAGGTTTTACAATGGGCAGTGATTGCGGAAGTTGCGGACCAGCAGGCGGAGGTCCTTTTTCAGAGGGTGTGGAGCTTGTAGAGTTTGTTGTCAACGCGCACGGCGGCGGCGTGAGGAACGCCCCTATCCCGGACGGCGGGCTTAAGGCAAAGTGCCAGGGTTGCGGCGAGGCGTTTGTCCTCAAGACCTTCGTGGGAAAATGCCCGAAGTGCGGAGGAGTTCATGCCGTATCCCCTCCGAGGTGCGAGGACGCGGGCGCGATACAGTTCGCGGGCAAGGGCTACAAACTCCCCGAGGACAGGTAAGTTTCAGAGTTAACGGTTTTAAGCAATGAAAATCCCCTCAGGCGCGCGCCGGAGGGGATTTTTTTATGTGAAATTAATGGAAGCCAGCGAATTAAAACGTGATTATTGATGTCTGTATTTCTAATGTCCTATTTATTAATTGCTATTATTGAATGACAAATAGCGGCTCATTTTAATCCCCCCTTGCCCCCCTTTAAAAAAGGGGGGATTAAAGGGGGCATTTGAAAAATGCGACTAGATGCATGGACCTTCACTTTCACCTCTCCCATCAGGGAGGGGAAGTCAGAAAGACGGCCTCGGCTAGACCGGGCATTTTTCGGCCAGCATTTCAAAAGCCTTGCTCAGCTCCGCGTGGCTTCCGAGAAGAACGAGTATGTCGCCGGCATCTATCATGAAATCCGCGTGAGGGTTTGTCTTCGCTTCGCCCTTCCTCACGATGGCTATTACCGTTGATCCTGACTTTTTTCTCAGGTCAAGCTCACGGAGGGTCTTACCTTCCACATTACAGCCGACTTCAACGTAGAAGGTGTCCATTATCGTCTTCTCAAGGATATTGGTCAATCGCGCGAGCTTCTCACCCTTTATCGACGGGTTCCTGAGCATCGCGTAACCCTCCTCTCTTACGAGGTCTATCTGGTTCTGGATGACGTTGCCGGGGATCCGGTAGTCCCTTAAGACCCTCGCGAATATCTCAACCGAGGTCTCGAACTCCTCCGGAATGACCTGGTTCGCGCCGAGGCGGTAGAGCTCCTCGACCTCCCTTATGTAACGTGTCCGCACCAGGATAGACGCGGCCGGGTTGAGTTCCCTCGCGGTCTTGACTATCATCCGTGCCGTTATCGGGTCGGAGATGCCTACGACGAGCATCTTTTCCATCTCTCCGCCGAGCTTTTTAAGTATCTCCGGGTGGCTCGCGTCCCCGAAGTACGCCCTGTGCCCGGCGGCTTTCGCCTCTTTCACCCTGTCCATGTTCACGTCGGCCACAAGGTGGGGGATGGCGGTCTCCTTCAAGACCCGCGCGAGGTTTCTTCCGTTTACCCCGTAGCCGATAATTATCACATGGTTCGATAGAGGTAGTCTTTTTCGGCGCCTCTTTGCCTCTCTTACCGAGATATTGCCCGGCCTCAAAGGCCATGCGCGATGACCTCTGGTAGATAAAAGGGGTCAGGGCCATGGTGATTATCGATACCGCGAGGAAAGACTGGTAAAGCTCGGGGTTTAAAAGTTTATACTCCTCCCCCATCTTTATGAGCACAAAGGAGAACTCCCCTATCTGCGCGAGGTTAAGCCCGACCATGATCGACAGCCGGAGCGGATACCTGAGGGTCTGCCCTACTCCCGCGGTGATAAGGGCCTTTACGCCGATGACGGCCGTTACGAGTATGGAAATCCAGAGGATGTGCGCCGTCAGGTATCTGAAATCGAGGAGCATGCCGATGGAGATGAAAAAAAGGCTTGAGAACGTGTCCCTGAAGGGTATGACATCGGCGACTATCTGGTTGCTGTATTCGGATTCCGAAATGGCAAGCCCCGCGACAAACGCCCCCAGGGCAAGGGAGAGGCCCAGCAGAGAGGTCACCCACGCGGTCCCGAGGCAGACAAGGACGATCGTAAGAATGAATACCTCCCTGTTCCTGAGTTTCACCACATGGTGAAAAAGCCTCGGTATCAGGTACGCGACCGCGACGACAATGACGGCGAAGGCGACCAGGGAAATGCCGAGGCCTTTCGCCACTTCAAGGGTTCCAGCGCTGGATTTTCCGCCGATACTCTGCACGACCATGACCATGAGCACCACGCATATATCCTGGAAGAGGAGAACGCCCACCGATAACATCCCGTGAGGGGAATTTACCTCGCCCCTGTCGACGAGGAGTTTCAGCACTATGGCAGTGGACGAGAGGGAGATTATAAAGCCGAGGAGAAGGGCTACTGAAAACGGCATGCCCAGGATTAGCCCCAGGGCGAGCACAATAAGCGAGGTCAAAGCGACCTGAAGCCCGCCGCCGAACAGCCCCTCGCGCCTTATGTTGAGTATGCGGGTGACCGAGAACTCAAGCCCTATGGTAAAAAGGAGGAGGACGATGCCTATCTGTGAAAGCGTCTCGACGGTATTAAGCTCTGTTACGAGGCCGAACCCGTAAGGGCCGATTATAACTCCGGTAAGAAGAAATCCTACGATGGTCGGCAGCCCCAGCCTCGCGAGTATTATGCTCATGGGCACGGATACGGCCATGAGCAATACGATATCTCTTAATAATGGGATATTCTGCATTTTTTCAATTTAGTTTAACAGGGTGCGGAAAAACCCCGCACCCTGCTAAAGGATTAAATGTGAAGCAAACGAATAAGCGATAATCTATCCGGAAAAGAGGATAAGGCGCGGGTTGAACGGAGTTTTTCAGATTTTTTCTTTTGTTTTAATCTTTTCTATTTCTTCTTCAAGGGCCGAGACTTCAGCCTCGATTTTCCTGATCCCCTCGACGAGCCTCAGTATTTCGGGCTTGGAAAAGGGGTTTTCCCACGGGGGTTTCGCCATGTCGTAGACGATCCCGCCTATTTCGGCAAAGTTCTTCTCCGCCTTTTTATGGAGGGTGTGTTTCTGGTAGCGGAGCTTCCCTGTCCGTGCGCTCTCTTTAAAAGCGCTCCAGCCTTCCTCTACGGCCTTTTTAAGCTCCTCGTTGACTCTCCCCCAGAAGCCCTTTCCCCCTCCCTTTTTTGATTCATCACCGGTCTCAGGCATTTTTTTATCGCATGTTTTTAATGATCTCATTCGATAATAGCCTCTGCAGTTGAATGTGTCAAGTTGAAAGGATATTTCCATAAAGACTTTAAAAATCTTTGCAAAAATGGCCCTGTTAAAGTATACTTACCGTGTTGACCGTTGTTAATAAGACCTCCTGATTATTCAATTTAAATTAAAACATTCGAACCACAGGGCGAAAAACATGGCTAACGTCGGCGGAACGGCTTCCATCATCAACGGAAAAGAGATAGCCGCGAATATCCGGAACAGCCTCAAGGCAGAGGTCCAGAAATTGAAGGAAAAAGAGGGGGTTACCCCGGGGCTTGCGGTCGTCCTTGTCGGCGAGAACCCTGCCTCAAAGGTATATGTAAGGAATAAAGGCAAGGCGTGCGAAGAAGCCGGCATCCGCTCATTCCAGCACGACCTCCCGGCCGAGACCGGCGAGGAAGACCTTCTTAACCTCATTGAAAGGCTCAATAACTCAAAAGACGTGCACGGCATCCTCGTTCAGCTTCCTTTGCCCTTTCACATAGATGAAACGAGGGTAATAGAAGCCATAGCCCCGCGGAAAGACGTCGACGGCTTCCATCCCTATAACCTCGGAAGGCTTGTGATGGGTAAGCCTCTGCTGGAACCATGCACGCCGCTCGGGATAGTAAAGCTCCTGGACTCCATCCGGGTCGATATCTCTGGCATGGAGGCGGTTATCGTCGGAAGGAGCAATATCGTCGGCAAACCCATGGCCCTCATGCTCCTTAAAAGGAACGCCACCGTCACTGTCTGCCATTCGAGGACAAGGGATATCGAAGATAAGATAAGGAGAGCCGACCTCGTGATCGCCGCGGTGGGGAAGGCGGAGTTTGTAAAAGGCGACTGGATAAAAGAAGGGGCGGTTGTCATAGACGTCGGGATCAACAGGGCCGCCGGAGGGGGGCTCGTGGGGGACGTTGATTTCCAGGGGGCGTCGCGAAGGGCTTCCTTCATAACCCCTGTGCCGGGCGGAGTGGGGCCCATGACGATAGCGATGCTCCTTAATAATACGGTAGATGCCGCGAGGATGAGCATCGTTAAGAATCCTTAAGTTTAAGCAGAGTAAATAATGATAATAACCAAAAAAAAGGATATAAAGGAAATTCTCGAGGCGCTTAAGGGCAAAAAGAGCGTATATCTTTTCGGATGCGATTCCTGCGCCGAACAGTGCCAGACAGGAGGGAAAAAAGAGATCGAGGAGATGGCCCGGATACTTGAAGAAAACGGGTTTAAGGTCCTCGGAAGCTCCCTTCCCGAGGAGACCTGCTACAGGCAGCTCATTCTGAAGGATTACAGGGAAAAGGAAGGGCTGAAAGGCGCCGAGGCGGTGCTGGTGCTTGCCTGCGGCGCCGGGGTAAGGACTGTAGCGGATGTGTCTGATGAGGAAGTGCCGGTGCTACCGGCGCTCGATTCGATATTCCTTGCGACCGTGGAGAGGTACGGCAGGTTCTTCGAGGGCTGTTCTCTCTGCGGCGAATGCGTGCTTATAGACACCGGCGGGATATGCCCGCATACGGAATGCCCGAAAGGGCTTCTTAACGGTCCCTGCGGCGGGGTTGTGGACGGGATGTGCGAGGTGGATACGGAAAATGAATGCGCGTGGGTAAGGATATACAAAAGGCTTAAGAAGCAGAACAGGCTCCACCTGATGAAAAAGGTCGCTCCGCCCAAAGACCATTCCGTTGCCACCCGTCCCAGAAATACCCTTCTCAGGAACCCCGTTGGGGCCGCCAACCGTAAGAAATAAGCTCACAGGTTTTGAGCGCCCATTGTAAAAGGCGCCCCCGCTGACAGTTTAATTGATTTTTTGGCTTGCACGCAACGGCTGAGCCGTCTGAGCGTAAAATCGCTCCTTCGGCGGGAAGTAAAAGTCTGAGAAAAAGGGTCCGGGGGGTACTTCAGATTATGAAGACGGCCTTTCTATATTCTGAAAAGTTCGGCTCATTTTTTTACGGCTCAGAACACCCGATGAAGCCTGTAAGGCTCAGGCTCACCTATGAGCTGATTGAAAAGTTAGGGCTCGCCCGCCTTCCGGACGCCATGATGGCAGAGGCGCGGCCCGCGAAAGAAAGCGAGCTAAGGCTTTTTCATACCCATGAGTACGTCAAGGTTCTCAAGGAGGCGAATACCGGGATAATTCCGGTAGAAGGTTCGGCCCACGGCCTCGGTTTCGGCGACAACCCGGTATTTAACGGCGTTTACGAATGGTCGCGCTACTGCGCCGGCGCCTCGGTCATGGCCGCGGGGCTCGTGGCCGAGGGTAAGGTCAGGACCGCCTTCAACATCGCGGGCGGCCTTCACCATGCCATGCCCGACAGGGCCTCGGGTTTCTGCTACATAAACGACCCGGCGATAGCGATCAAATACCTCGTAAACCAGGGTAAAAGGGTGGCGTACGTCGATATAGACGCGCATCACGGCGACGGGGTTGAGTACGCCTTTTATGACTCGAATAGCGTCCTTACGATCTCTCTCCATGAAAGCGGACAATGGCTTTTCCCGGGGACGGGTTTTGTAACGGATACCGGCATCAAAGAGGGCAAAGGTTATTCCGTAAATCTCCCTTTTCCGCCTGGGACCGGGGATGAGGTCTTTGTCACGGGTTTTAACAGGATCGTGCCGGATTTTATAGAGGCCTTCAAGCCGGACGTCCTCGTGACCCAGCTCGGGGTCGATACCTTCGAGACAGACCCCCTAACGCAGCTCGACCTCACTACAAACGGCTTTGAAGAGATGGTAAAAAGGTTCCGTTCGTTTAACCTCCCCTGGGTCGCTCTCGGAGGGGGCGGCTATAACATGAGCAACGTGGCCCGGGCCTGGACGCTCGCATGGGGCATAATGAACGATGTCAAGGTCCCGAATGCCATACCGGAGGATTTTCTTTCAAAAAACAGCGACATCTTCAAGTCCCCTTTCGTGAGGGACAAGCCCTTGAAAACGGTCCCGTTAAGCGTATCTGACATGAAGGCCCTCGAAGAGGATATTAATTTCCTAAGAACGGAGGCCCTGCCGCTAATTAAAAAAGGATAGGTCCGGTTTTTTTTGGTTGGTTCTTAACCGCGTTATGTATTATCAAAGACGAAAAATACTCTAAGGGTGGCCGGAATAATGATAATAGGAATACCGAAAGAGATAAAGGATAACGAATACAGGGTAGCCATAGCGCCTTCGGGTGTGAGGGCGTTAAAGGACGCGGGCCATACGGTCTTAATCGAGACTAACGCCGGGGCCGGCAGCTCCATCAGCGATAACGACTATATCCGCGCGGGCGCCATTATCCTCCCCGGGGCCGGGGAGATTTTTAAGCGCTCCGAGATCATATTCAAGGTAAAGGAGCCGAGGCCCGAAGAGTATAAATATTTAAGGGAAGGTCTTATTATATTCACGTTTTTTCACCTCGCCTCCGACGCCGCTCTCGTCGAGGAACTCGTGAAAAAAAGGGTTACGGCGGTCGCGTATGAGACGCTCGAACTTCCCAACGGGGAACTTCCGGTTCTCGCGCCGATGAGCGAGGTCGCCGGAAGGCTCTCTGTAATGGCCGGAGCCTATTATCTCATCAAGGCATACGGAGGGGAGGGTGTGCTTCTCGGAGGGGTGCCGGGCGTTGAAAAGGGTAACGTAGTTATAATAGGCGCGGGAACCGTCGGGGTAAACGCGGCGAAGGTCGCGGTAGGGATCGGGGCGGAGGTTACGGTACTTGACACGAAAGTAGAAAGGTTCAGGTACCTCGATGATATCTACGGAGGGAGGCTTAAGACCCTCTTTTCAAATTCCCATAATATTGAAGAGTCCCTGAGAGAGTGCGATCTTCTGATCGGAGCCGTACATATCCCGGGCGCGAGAACCCCGAAGCTCGTTACGAGGGAAATGCTCAAGCTCATGAAAAAAGGCTCTGTCATAGTGGACGTCTCCGTCGACCAGGGCGGCTGCATCGAGACTATAAGGCCCACGACCCATTCAAACCCCACGTACGAGGTCGACGGGATCATACATTATGGCGTGGCCAACATGCCAGGGGCGGTGCCCAGGACATCGACCTTCGCCCTGACTAACGTAACTCTCCCTTATATCCTTAAGCTCGCCAACCTCGGCCTTAAAGGCGCCGTTCTCGATGAACCGGCTATAAGAAAAGCGGTAAATATCCACAATGGCGAGATAACCAACGCGCGCCTCGCCGAATCCCTCGATAGAGCGCTCGGAAGCATACGGTTTTAAGAGCCGGATAACATTAAAACCCCCGGTTCTTAAGCTCCTTCCCCTCACATGAGACGATCATGAAAACCCCGTTAAAACCGTGAAAATCCGTGCTTTTTTCTTGACTTGAGCGCCTTAAATAAGATATTTTTAAACATTACGTAAAAAGGGGAGAGACTTGGAAGAGAAAAG
Source organism: uncultured delta proteobacterium (assembly GCA_963727865.1). GTDB lineage: Bacteria > Desulfobacterota > GWC2-55-46 > GWC2-55-46 > GWC2-55-46 > CAVSHY01. The sequence continues at coordinate 24,862 of CAVSHY010000015.1, forward strand.
CATAGAACACCAGCAGCGCATCGGTAAGCTCAAAGACCTCAGGGATGCCGGGGTAGACCCTTACCCCAATGACTATAAGCCGAACGGGACCACCTCCTCCGTAATCAAAGAGTACGGAGGGCTTACAAAAGAAGACCTTGAGGGCAAAGAGGTAACCGTGTCGATAGCCGGAAGGATTATGGCTATAAGGGACTTCGGAAAGGCCTCTTTCATCCAGGTCCAGGACAGGGGCGGGAGACTCCAGGGGTATGTGAAGAAGGAGATACTCGGGGAAGACGCCTTTAAGATCTTTAAATTATGCGATGTCGGGGATATAGTCGGCCTTGAAGGCAAACTCTTCAGGACCCGTACTAACGAGCTTACGATCGAAGCCTTTAAGCTAAAGCTCCTTTCCAAGGGGCTTCACCCTCTTCCCGAGAAGTGGCACGGGCTTAAGGACGTGGAGGCGAGGTACAGGCAGAGGTACCTTGACATCATGGTTAACCCCGGGGTGAGGGATGTTTTTTTAAAGAGGACGGCGATTACGCAGTTTATAAGGGATTTTCTCAAGGGAAGGGAATTTATAGAGGTTGAAACGCCGATGCTGCAACCCATACCCGGAGGGGCCGCGGCAAAACCCTTTACTACATTCCATAACGCCCTCGGCATGGAGCTTTACCTGAGGATCGCGCCTGAATTATATCTTAAAAGGCTTATCGTTTCCGGGTTTGAAAGGGTCTTTGAGATAAACAGGAACTTCAGGAACGAAGGCGTCTCCACGCAGCATAACCCGGAGTTCACGATGCTTGAGTTCTACCAGGCTTACGCCACGTTCGAAGACCTTATGGATCTGACCGAGGAGATGATAACGAGCCTCGCTAAAGAGGTCCTCGGCACGGCTAAAATAGAGTACCAGGGCTCTGCGATAGACCTTACGCCTCCCTGGACGCGGATAACCGTAAAGGACGCGATACTGAAGTACTCGAACGCTGGAGAAGATATTTTTACTCATAAGGATAAGGCCCTTGAATTTTCAAAGGGCCTGGGCCTTTCCATCCCGGAGGGCCTCAGCCACGGCAAGATCGTAACCGGGATATTCGAGAAGGTCGCCGAACACGAGTTCATAAACCCGACCTTTGTGACCCATTATCCTCTGGACGTATCGCCCCTTTCGAGGAAAAACTCCCTGGACCCGGGGCTTGTGGACAGGTTTGAGCTTATAGTGATGGGGAGAGAAATAGCCAACGCCTTTTCAGAGCTCAATGACCCGCTGGACCAGAAGGAAAGGTTTTTAAATCAGCTCAAGGAACGCGAGGCCGGCGACCAGGAGGCCCACCAGATGGACGAGGACTACATCAGGGCGCTTGAATACGGGATGCCGCCTGCGGCCGGAGAGGGCATAGGCATAGACAGGCTCGTAATGCTACTAACCAATTCCCCTTCAATACGCGACGTGATACTGTTTCCGCTCCTTAAAAAGTGATCTTCCGCATGTCAACGGAATAGTTTGTTTTTTAATTTTAAAAATAACGTCTGTTAATTCAGATATGGTAAAAGGTTTTGGATTATGTCTTATGAACTCTTTGTAGGGCTGAGGTACTTAAAGGCGAAAAGAAAGCAGACCTTTATCTCCGTAATAACCTTCATCTCCATCCTCGGCATTATCGTCGGCGTTACCGCGCTCATCGTGGTGCTCTCCGTAATGACCGGGTTTGAGGAGACGCTCAAGGACAAGATACTGGGGATAAACGCCAATGTCGTCGTCACCGGGCTCGGGCGCGGCATTACGGATTACGAAAGGGTCGCGGCGGAAGTAAGAAAGGTGGGCGGCGTCGTTGGGGCTTCTCCCTTCACTTATAACCAGGCGATGATCTCTTCGGGCGGCGGGGTAATAGGCGCGGTCGTGCGCGGGGTCGACACGAAAACGGCGAACGAGGTCACCGTGCTCCCGAAGCGGATCAAGGAGGGGACTCTTGAGGGGATAAATACCCCCTTCAAGGAAGCTCTGTCCGGTTCCCCTAACATTCCGGGGATAGTCCTCGGAAAGGAACTCGCCATGAATATCGGGGTCAGCGTCGGAGATACGGTTAACGTGGTCTCCCCGATAGGCACCATGACGCCGGCGGGCCCTGTACCCAGGATGGCGGCCTTTAAGGTGGCGGGCATATTCGAACTGGGGATGTACGAGTACGATTCCACGATGGCGTTTATCTCACTTGAGAGCTCGCAGAAGTTTTTCAGACTTGGCGATACCGTCACCGGCATAGAGGTAAAGATAAGCGACATATACGGCGCGCAGAAGACAGCCGATGATATTTCCATGCGCCTTAAAGGGCCTTACTGGATAAGGACCTGGATGGAGATGAACAGAAACCTCTTCTCGGCCCTCAGGCTTGAGAAGGTAGCCATGTTCATAATACTTACGCTTATAATACTCGTTGCCGCGATGAATATAATAAGCACCCTCATAATGGTGGTCATGGAAAAGGGCAAGGACATAGCGATACTTAAAAGCATGGGGGCCACGTCCGCGGGGATCATGAAGATATTCATGATCGAAGGGATAATAATCGGGATCACGGGGACGTTTCTGGGCACCGTCCTGGGGCTCGCGGCGGCGCTGAACCTTGAAAAGATAGTCGGCGTCATAGAAAGGGTCTTCCGTTTCAAGGTCCTGCCCCCGAGCGTTTACTACATAGACAAGCTCCCCTCAAAGGTGGAACCGGGGGTCGTAATCACTATCGTTCTGATCTCGATCAGCATCAGTTTCCTCGCGACCCTTTATCCGTCATGGCAGGCTTCGCGCCTTGACCCGGTCGAGGGGCTCAGGTATGAATGACGGGGCTATCGCGTTGAAGGCCGGGCAATTTAAGAAAATGGAACTTATAACCGTCCCCGAGCGTTTACTACCATAGACAAGCTCCCAGCAAAGGTAGAACCGGGGGTCGCAATCACTATCGTTCCGATCTCGATCAGCATCAGTTTTCTCGCGACCCTTTATCCGTCATGGCAGGCTTCGCGCCTTGACCCGGTCGAGGGGCTCAGGTATGAATGACGGGGATATCGCATTGAAGGCCGGGCAATTAAAAAATGGAACTTATAACCGTAAAAGGCCTCTATAAGACTTACGGGGACTCTCAAAAGAAGGTTGAGGTAATAAAGGGCATTGACCTTTCGATTAAAAAGGGCGAAATCGTGTCGATCGTGGGCGCTTCAGGGGTCGGTAAATCGACCCTCCTCAATATCATGGGCGCCCTCGACAGGCCCTCAAAAGGAGAGGTCTACTTTAAAGGCGAACGGATATCGGACTTCAACGAAAAGAGGCTCGCGGCCTTCAGGAATAAATACATAGGGTTTGTCTTTCAGTTCCACCACCTCCTGCCGGAATTTACCGCCCTTGAGAACGTGATGCTCCCGGCCCTCATAGGAGGCGTCCCTTACGACAGGGCCAGACCCGGCGCCGAGGACCTCCTGAGGGAAGTCGGGCTCGGCGGGCGGCTTGATCACAAACCCGGGGAGCTTTCCGGAGGAGAGCAGCAGAGAACGGCGGTCATCCGGGCCCTCATCCAGACCCCTGAAGCGGTCCTGGCCGACGAGCCGACCGGAAACCTTGACACAAGGACCGGTGAAGAGGTCTTCGACCTTTTTCTGGAGCTAAATAGAAAAAGGGAGACGACGATGGTAATCGTCACCCATAACGAGAAGCTCGCCGGGAGGACCCAGAGAGTGCTTAAGATGGTGGACGGAAAAATAAAGGAAGAATAAAAAGAACGTTTTAAACACCGGTCGATCCGCAAGCGGGCGGTAAAATAAGCATGTTGCAGCAGCCGCACTAAAAAATGAAAGGGGCATCCGCTGGATTGAGGCTTCTTAGTCTGACTTTAACCGTTATATTTCTTCTTTTGATTTTTCCATATCCGGCAACGGCCCAGTCGGCGCATGTCAGGGTCCTCATACTTCCTTTCGACATGCAAGGCGGAGCCGATATCTCCGTCTTACGAAGGAATTTGATGGAAGGCCTCGCGTCTTCCCTCCATTCCGCGGGCGCGGAGATCGTGGGCATCGATGTCATAAAGGACCTTATGCTTAAAGAGGGGGTAACAAGGTTCGATGAGGCGGAGGCTTACAGGGTAGCCGAAAAGGCGCCGGCGGACTTCGCCTTCACGGGGGTCATAACAAAGGCCGGCCCCGCGGCAAAGGTAGACTGGCGCATCCTCGACCTCAAGGATAGAACCATTGTTGCCCTTTATATGAAGACCTCGGAGTCCGAAAATGAGCTTATAAGGCAGGTGGCGGAGACGGCTCAGCCCATGTATGAAAAGATGTCGGCGGCGCTTAAGGCAAAGCCTACCGTAAAATCCGGAAGAATAGACAGGATCGCCATTTCAGGGAACAGAAGGGTTGACGCGGAGGCGATCATGCGCAAGGTCTCCTCGAAGGCCGCGGAGGAGTTTTCACCGGATAATGTGAAAGAGGATATAAGGAGCATTTACGGAACAGGATATTTCGATGATGTTTCCGCGGACCTGTCGGATACAGCCTCGGGCAAGGTACTGACCTTTATTGTAAAGGAGATGCCCTTCATAAAAAAGATCGAGTGGAAGGGCAATAGCGAAATCAAGGACGAAAAGATAAAAGAAGTCGTGACGATCAAGGAAAATACGGTACTCGACAGGGCGATACTCGGCCAGAACGCGGAAAAGCTCAAGGCGCTTTACACCGAAGAGGGGTTTTACCTTGCCGCGATCAAGCCTGTCATAGAGTCCGACGGGGTGGAGGCCAAGGTAATCTTCCAGATAAACGAAGGCCCGGAGGTCAAGGTCAAGAGGATTACCGTAATAGGGAATAAGTTCTTTACCGCCGACAAGATCAAGGGCTTCATGAGCACATCCGAAGAGGGGGTTCTCTCATTTATCACCAAATCAGGAAAGTTCAGCGAATATATATTCCAGAACGACCTTAATTTGATAATAGGCCGTTACATGGACAACGGTTTCATCAACGCCGACATACTCGACCGCAGGGTCCTTTTAAGCGAGGATAAGAAATGGTTTTATATAACCATAGCCGTCTCGGAAGGGGATCAATACAGGGTCGGGAGGCTTGAGGCGCAGGGCGACATAATCCCCTCGACGACCAGGGAAGAGATCCTTGAAAAGGTCAAGATGAAGCCGGGGGATATCTACAACAGGTCCAGGCTGGTCAAGGGGATCGACGCTATCTCGGACATATACGGGGACCAGGGTTACGCGTACGCCGATATAAAGCCCCTGACCAAGGTAGACAACGGGAAAAAGACCATGGACATAATGCTCGACATTAAGAAAAACGAGCTTGCATACGTGGAAAGGGTCGACATATCCGGCAACGTCAGGACCCGTGACAAGGTCATACGCCGCGAATTCGAGCTTGAGGAGGGAGACCTTTTCAACAGTTCCGCCCTGAAGAGGTCCAGGAACAACCTGAAAAGGCTCGGATACTTCGAGGACGTAAAGATTTCCCAGGCGCAGGGAAGCGGGCCGGATAAGATAAAGCTTGACATAGACGTCAAGGAGAGGCCTACGGGGCAGATATCCCTGGGCTTCGGGTACAGCTCGGTGGATAAGCTCATAGGCACGGCCTCTATTTCGCAGTCAAACTTCATGGGCACGGGCATAAGGCTCGACCTCTCCGGCACAGTAAGCCACACCAGCCAGAGGTATGTCCTCGGATTTACCGAACCGTGGCTCTTCGATAAGCCCATCTCCGCTGGTTTAGATATATATAATACTGAACAGGCGTATCCCGATTTCACTCTCCGCAAGAAGGGCTTTGACTTGAGGGGCGGGTTTCCGCTGGTCGGCAGGTACACGAAGGGGTTTCTGACGTATAAATTAGAGAATATAGATATTGCCAACGTGCTTCCGACGGCCTCGAGCTTCATACAGGCCCAGGCGGGCAAGGCTACGGAAAGCAGCATCACGGCGATGATGAGTAGAGATACCAGGAATGACGCCTTTTTCCCGACAGAGGGGTCTGTCGCGAGCTTATCCGTCCAGTTCGCGGGAGGCCCCCTCGGCGGGACGAGTTACTTCATAAAGTACGAGGGAAACGCGATAAAGTATTTCCCCCTGCCCTATGAGACCGCCGTCTCGGTACGCGGCGCGGCCGGCTACCTTCAGGGATACGGCGGAAAGAACGCGCCTATATACGAAAAGTACTTCCTCGGCGGGCTCGATTCCATAAGGGGCTTTCCCACAAGGACGATCAGTCCGAAAGACCCGGTCACCGGCGACCTTATCGGCGGTACGGTGATGATGCTCGTCAATACTGAATTTCTGTTCCCGATTCTGGCGGAGCAGAATTTAAGGGGTGTTGTCTTCTTCGACGCCGGGAACACGTATATCGATAATCTAAATTTTTCGGATATCAGGGAAGGCGCCGGGGTCGGGATAAGATGGTTCTCGCCGATAGGCCCCTTAAGGCTTGAACTCGGGTTCAACCTCAAAAGGCGTGATGGCGAGAAGAATCATGTCTGGGACTTTGCCATAGGGGGCGCCTTCTGACAACAGAGGGCGGATAGGCATGGACGGCAGGGAGAATGTCCATGGGAAGGGTAATGGCCGGTAAAGCGGTAAAAAAGGGAGGATGAAAGAACGCGGCTGAAGTTTTCCTGATCTAAAGTCAAAGGAAGACAAAAAGCGCACCGATGGATACGCGTAGAATCCGGAAACAGAGACCAATAAAATATTTTTTTAAAAAAGGAGAATGAAAAAATGAAAATGCTTTCGACGGTTCAAAAAAGAGGTTTAATAATCTTCGGTCTGATCATCTCGGTTTTAATTCTGACGATTCCCGCTCGGGCCGCGGAGGTTAAGATCGGATACGCGAACCTCCAGAGGGCCCTTAACGAATGCGACGCCGGGCTTAAGGCGAAGGATACCCTCAAGGACGAGGCCAAAAAGCTCGAAGATGAGCTCAATGTGAAACAGGAAGATCTTAAGAAGCTCCGTGATGAGATAGACAAGAAGGCCAACGCCTGGAACAAGGAAACGAAGGAAGCCAAGGAGAACGAATTCAAGTCAAAGAGCCAGGACTTCCAGAAACAGTACATGCAGTACGGCGATGAACTCAACAAGAAAAAGCAGGATACAGAGGCGAAGATAATAGATGACCTGAGGGATGTCGTCGAGGAACTCGCTAAGAAAAAGGGTTATACGTACGTATTCGAGAAGTCCGTGGGGGGGCTCCTGTACGCTCCTCCCCAGGACGACCTCACCGACGAGGTGGTAAAGGTCTATAATAAGCGTTTCAAGAATTCAAGGTAGCGCGGGCTAATATGGAAAAGAGCCTGGAAGAACTCGCCGTTTTGACGGGCGGTCTGGTGATAGGGGACGGACTTCAGATGATCTGGGGGGTAGCCCCGATAGAAGAGGCCGGCCCCGGAGAGATAACCTTCCTTTCGGATAAGAGGCACGCGAGGTTCCTCAACTCCACGAAGGCCTCGGCGGTAATCCTGAGCGAAGAGGGCCCCGCGGGCTTAAACCAGCTTCTGGTCAAGAACCCGATTGCCGCCTTCGCGAGGATACTCGGCCTCTTCATGCCCTTTGAACTGCCTCCTCCAGGGATAAGCCCGAAGGCCGAAGTGCATCCCGGCGCTCAGCTTGGCAGCGGAGTTTCAATACAGCCCTTCGTCGTCGTTGAGGGGGGGGCGAAGATAGGCGACCACGCGATACTTTTCCCGGGGGTTTACGTAGGAAAGAACGCCGAGGTCGGAACGGAATCCATCCTCTATCCAGGGGTCGCTGTAAGGGAAGAGTGCAGGATAGGGAAAAGGGTAATCGTACACTGTAATTCCGTCATCGGGAGCGACGGGTTCGGGTACGGCAGGGAAGGGTCGAAGTACTTTAAGATACCCCAGCGGGGGATCGTAAGGATAGAAGACGATGTCGAGATAGGCGCCTGCGTTACCATAGACAGGGCGACTATCGGGGAGACCGTCATAGGCACCGGCACAAAGATAGATAACCTGGTGCAGATCGCCCACAACGTAAAGGTCGGCTCCGATACCGTAATGGCCGCGCTTACCGGGATAGCCGGGTCTGCTCGTATAGGTGACAGGGTGCAGTTCGGCGGGCAGGCGGGGGTCGCGGGGCATATCGAGATAGGCGACGACTCGATGATCGGCGGGCAGGCGGGGGTTATAAGCAGCGTCCCCAAAGGGACGGTCTACTCCGGGTTCCCGGCCATGCCCCACGGCGAGTGGCTGAGGGCCCAGAGCGTTTTCTCAAAACTCCCGGACCTTAAAAAAAAGCTCGATGAACTTGAAAAGCGGGTTAAGGAGCTTGAAGGCAAGGGGAGGTAAGGGGGCAAGGGGGGGGTGGGGGGGCGGGAACAAGGGGTTAAAAAAGGCGGGTAACGGTTGAAGACGCTCTCAGCCATTAAAGAGAAGAGGGCTCACTTCAAAGGGCCGGCATGTCAAACGCCAGTTTAAGGCATAACCCAGGGGCGGTCGCGCAAACCACAATATAAATAAGGAGGGGCGATGATAGAGAATAAAGATATCCAGGATATACTCCCGCACCGTTATCCTTTTCTTCTCATCGACAGGATCCTGGAATTGGATATCGGGAAATCCGCGAAGGGCCTTAAAAATGTCACCATAAACGAACCCTTTTTCCCCGGACACTTTCCCGGGCACCCTGTCATGCCGGGGGTGCTCATAATCGAGGCGATGGCGCAGGTCGGAGGGGTCCTTGCTTTCAAATCCGCCGGAACTAACAACAAGGTCGTTTATTTTATGGGCATAGACGGCGCGCGTTTCAGGCGGCCGGTAGTTCCGGGCGATACCCTTGAGATCTCGGTTAATGTAATAAAAACAAGGGGGGCGGTCTGGGTCTTTAAGGGTGAGGCCTTTGTATCAGGCTCGCTTGTCGCCGAGGCGGAGCTAATGGCGACGATAATGGAAAAATAAGTTCCCGAAGTCCCAATAAAAATTGGTCTGGAATAGTGTGCCGGGGAATAATTTAAAAAACCGGGGGAATAATTTAAAAAATGAATAAAACCGCTGAAAAATTCAAAGAGGTGAAGATAGACCCGACCGCCTTTGTCCATCCTTCCGCCGAGCTTGACGCGGGAGTTGTTGTCGGGCCCTATACCGTCATAGGGGAAGGGGTCTCGATAGGCAAAAACACCGTTATCGGCTCCCACGTCGTCATAGATAAATGGACGACGGTAGGCAGCGGGTGCGGTATCTTTCAGTTCGTGTCTATCGGCGCGGCTCCCCAGGACCTCGGCTATAAGGGCGAGAAGACCGAGGTCATCATTGGAGATAACAACGTAATAAGGGAGTTCGTGACCATCCACAGGGCCACTACCAAGGAAGAGCGCAAAACAGTCTGCGGCAATAATAACCTTTTCATGAACTACGTCCACATAGCGCATGACTGCAAGCTTGGGAATAATATCATAATGGCTAATTCCGCCACCCTCGGGGGTCATGTCTCCATAGATGACCACGCGATAGTCGGGGGCCTTGTGGCGATCCACCAGTACGTCAGGATAGGCGCGTACTGCATAATAGGCGGGGCCTCGGCGGTGAGCAAGGACATACCGCCCTATGTGATGGCCGTTGGCAACAGGGCCAGGGTCTACAGGCTTAACGCCGTCGGCATAAAAAGGCACGGCTTCCCTAAAAAAGAGATCGAAGAGATAAAAAAATCATATGAGATCATATTCAGGTCGTCCCTGAAGCTTACGGATGCCGCCGCGGCACTTAAGAAGGAACTGCCGGGGTCCCAGCACGCGAAGAGGTTCCTTGATTTTATAGAAGGCTCAAAAAGAGGGATAGCGCGCGTAAGGACCAGGAGAAAGAGCGACAGTGAAGAGGATTAGAGTGGCGGTCATAGGGGTCGGCTACCTTGGGAGGCTCCATGCGCAAAAATACGCCTCCATCGAAAAGGCCGAACTTGTGGGGGTCGTTGACGCGGACTTCGCGAGGGCGAAAGAGGTCGCGAAAGAGTTTAATACCAGGGCCTACGGCAACTACGCCGGGCTCATCGGAAAGGTGGACGCCGTAAGCATCGTTACCCCCACCGGGAGCCACTGCAGGATCGGGGTCGATTTTCTTTCAAGGGGCATAGATACGCTCGTTGAAAAGCCGATAGCCAGGACCGCCGGAGAGGCTGAGCGCCTTATAAGGGAGGCGTCGAGGGCAAAGGCCGTACTTCAGGTCGGTCACCTGGAGAGGTTTAATGCCGCGGTGGTCGCCCTGAGTAAGAGGGTAAAAAACCCGATTTACATAGAATCGCGCAGGCTCGCGCCTTTCCCGAACAGAAGCACCGATGTCGATGTGATACTCGATCTCATGATCCATGATATCGACATAATACTGAACCTGGCCGGTTCCGAAGCGTCGAAGGTCGAGGCCGTGGGGATACCCGTCGTTTCAGACAAGGCTGACTTCGCTAACGCGAGGGTGGTATTCAAAAACGGGATTGTAGCGAATCTTACCGCAAGCCGTGCCTCTAAAGAGAGGGTCAGAAAGATAGAGGTTTTCCAGCCCGGGGAAAATCTGAGCGTAGACTACATCGGCCAGTCTTTAACCGTCTCAAGGCCCGCTGAGGGTGGAGGCGGAAAGATTACCTATGAAGAGCCGGGGATAGAAAAAAGCGACTCGCTTATGGAAGAACTCAGGGCGTTCCTTGAGTCTTCGGCTCGAAGGACTACCCCGCCTGTCACGGGGTCTGACGGCAAAAAGGCGCTTACTCTCGCCCGGATGATACAGGCCGCCGCTGGAAAATCCGCCGGGAAATTTAACGGGCGAAGGAAAGCGGGAATTTGAGTCCTTATCCCCTGCCCGGCAGTCCCCGGAACCTATCTTTTTATGGGTAAGTCCATATTTATCATAAGCGGAGAAGAGTCCGGGGACCTGCACGGCGCGGCCCTCATCACGGCCCTTAAAAAACTTGCTCCGGATCTCAAGGTGGCCGGCATGGGGGGGCTCAAAATGGCGCAGGCGGGCCTCGCGGGGCTTGATTCAGGGGCGCTTTCGGTAGTGGGGATCGTCGAGGTATTGGAGAAGTTGCCGGGAATTTTACGGGCCTTCAGGGAACTTAAAAGGAGGCTTGCCTCCGGAAGGTTTGACGCAGTAGTACTTATAGATTTTCCAGATTTTAACCTCAGGTTCGCGCGTTTCGCCAAAGGGCTCGGGATACCCGTCATATATTATATAAGCCCTCAGGTCTGGGCATGGAGAAAGGGCAGGGTCCGTAAGATCGCCCGGCTTGTGGACAAGATGCTCGTCGTATTTCCTTTCGAGGTCCCGCTGTATGAAAGAGCCGGAGTGGACGTTGAGTATGTCGGCCACCCGCTCGTAGACCTGGTCAGGTGCGATCTCACGAAGGAAGAAGCGAGAAGAGACCTGGGGGGGCCGGAAAAAGGGGTTTATATAGCGCTTCTTCCCGGGAGCAGGACCGGTGAGGTTAAAAGAACACTTCCCTCCATGCTCAGGGCCGGGGAGCTTATCGAAAAGGAGGTCGGCGGGAAAGTTAAGTTCCTGCTGCCGGCCGCGGAGAGCATATCAGATGCCTTTATCGAAGAAAACCTCAAACCGGGGCTCGATGTGCAGGTCGTGCGCGGGAAGATGTACGGCGCGCTCCGGGCGGCCGACGCCGCTATAGTAACCTCGGGGACCGCCACCCTCGAGACCGCCCTCATCGGCACCCCCATGGTGATAGTCTACAGGATGACGTATCTCTCGTACGGCATAGCCAAAATTGCGGTAGGCAAAATTAATATCGGCCTGCCGAATATAGTCGCGGGAAAAACCATTGTGCCTGAACTGATCCAGCATGAAGCGAACCCCGTTAATATCTCGGAAGCGGTCCTCTCCGTGCTTAAAGACGATAAGAAAAGGGAGGCTATGGCCCGGGGTTTCAAGGAGATAAGGGAGAGCTTTACCGCCGGCGCGTCTTCGAGGGCGGCTTCCGCCATATTGAGGGTTATATCGCGCGGATAGCGGAAGGCGGACAAAAAACCTTTTCTTAAGCCGCTTTAAAATAAGTTATAATACTCACGGACCGTGGGCCTGGAAAAATGAACACATATTTACGCATATTAAAACTTCTTCCCCGATACAGGGCACAGTTGTTTCTGGCCTTCGTATTCATGGTCGGCTTCGCAGCCTCAAACGGCGCCATGGCATATCTGATAGGCCCTGTCATGAAATACCTTTTTTCCACCGGCGGGGGGTCTGTCAGCATAATACCCTTTAACCTCTTTACAATCCCCGCTGAAAGGATGAAGACCGCGGTGCCGCTGGCGATATTGATCGTGGCGGTCGTGAAAGGGGTCAGTTCCTACGGGCAGTCTTATCTGATGGGCTATGTGGGGCAGGGCGTGGTGAGCGACATAAGGGATAAACTGTACGGACATATCCTCAGTCTCCCGGTGGATTATTTCACCGATAACCCGACCGGGGTCCTCATATCAAGGCTTACGAACGACGTAAACCTTCTTCAGAGCACCACGTCGGAGGCGATAGCGACGGTCCTGAAGCAGAGCCTTACCATAATAATCCTCGCGGTCGTTGTAATAAGCCTCGACTGGAAGCTCGCGCTGGCGGCGTCGATCGCGCTGCCGCTATCGGTCTATCCGATGCGCAAGCTCGGCAAGAAAATAAACCGCGATTCCACGGAAGGCCAGGTGACCATGGGGACAATGACCGCGCTTCTCCATGAGGCGATAGCGGGGATAAAAATAGTAAAGGCCTTCTGCATGGAAGGGTACGAATCCGGGAGGTTCAGCAAGGAGAACGAGAGGTTCACGCGATACCAGCTTAAGACAGTCAAGGTGAGGAGCATCTCAACCCCCCTTATGGAGACCCTTGGCGCGGCCGCTTTTGCCGTTACTATCTGGTACGCGGCCTACAGGATCAGCCACGGCACCCTCAAACCTGAGAACTTTATATCCTTTTTCGCGTCCGTTATAATGCTCTATCAGCCGATAAAAGGGCTTAACGGGGTTAACCTTAATATCCAGCAGGGTCTTTCAGCCGCTACAAGGATATTCGATATACTCGACAGGCCCGCTGAGACAGTAAAGGCCGGGGGGGCGGCCGAGGCAACGGGCATAAACGAAGGGGTGGAGTTCAGAAAAGTATCTTTCAGGTACGGAGGGGCATGGGTGCTGAAGGATATAGACCTCAAGGTTAAAAAGGGCGAGGTGCTCGCCATAGTCGGAGGAAGCGGCGCCGGAAAGACGACATTCGTAAATCTCATCCCGAGATTTTACGATTGCTCGGGCGGGCAGATACTTTTTGACGGAAAGGACATACGGGATTTCACGCTTAAATCGCTCCGCTCGCAGGTCGCCATAGTCTCCCAGCAGGTAGTGCTCTTTAACGATACCGTCAGGAGAAACATAGCGTACGGCGATTTTAAAAGGAGCGATCCGGAGATTACAAGGGCGGCAAAGGCCGCCAACGCCCACGAATTCATCTCAAAACTCCCGGACGGATATGATACGCTTATCGGCGAGGGCGGGGTCAGGCTCTCCGGGGGCGAGAGGCAGAGGCTTTCCATCGCGAGGGCGATCCTTAAAGACGCGCCGATCCTTATACTCGACGAGGCGACTTCTTCCCTTGACACGGGGAGCGAGCTTGAGGTGCAGAAGGCCCTTACCAACCTCATGAAGGGACGGACGACTTTTGTGATAGCCCACAGGCTTTCGACAATCAGGAACGCCGACCGCATCATAGTGCTCGCCGGCGGCGGCATAAAAGAGATGGGAAGGCACGATGATCTTCTAAATAGCGGCGGAGAGTACTACAGGCTTTATTCGCTGCAGTTTAATGTTTAATGACGGGTTGCCGCGATGAACGGATGTTCCACCAGCGCTCCCAGCGCTCCCAGCGCTCGATGATGAATGCGGAATAAATTGGAACATACGCATTAAGCGGCGCGCGGCGTCGCCGGAGATTAATAACATTCTCAAATTGCAAATGAACTAACGCTGCTGCGGCACGCACGGCATTGACAAAGGCGAAAACATTCCAAGATTAAAAAGATGAAAAAAATTTTAGATAAGATAGGCCTTCTCCTCGTCCCTTTTTTTGCGCGCATATTCATAGGGTTCCTTCGTTCTACCATGCGCGTGACATACGTCAATTTCGAATGGTGCGGGGAATTCCTTAAAGACGGGGGGCAGATAATCCTCGCCTTCTGGCATGGAAGGCTCCTCATGATGCCGTACTCATACCCGGGTAAAGGGATAACCATACTTGTAAGCGCCTCCAGAGACGGAGAACTTATCGCGAGGACCGTCAGGGGCTTTGGCATGGAATCGGTCCGGGGCTCTTCGACCAGGGGGTGGGTTGCCGGCGTAAAGGGACTTTTAAGATCAGTCCGGAACGGCAGGGACATAGCGATAACCCCTGACGGGCCCAGGGGGCCGAAGATGAAGGCGCAGATGGGCGCCGTACATATCGCGCGGGCCACGGGGCTGCCGATCGTCCCCGTGTCCTTCAACGCCTCAAAAAAAAAACCTTTAAGAGCTGGGATTCCTTCATAATGCCGTATCCCTTCACCAGGGGGGTTTTCATCTGCGGAGACCCTATCTATGTCGACAAGCAGGCGGGTCTTCCAGAGATGGAGATGGCGAGGGCCGGCCTTGAAAATTCCCTTAACGATTTAACGGCCAGGGCGGACGGGTATTTTTCGAAAAGCTGACTCAGGCACACTGGATAATTTGACCGCGATTATAAAGTCCCTTTAATGAAATATGCCCTCTATGATATCCTTCTTCATATCTCCGGCGTAATACTCCTGCCGTATTTCATATTCAAGATGATAAGCTCTGGAAAATACCGGGAAGGGATAGGGGAGCGCTTCGGATTCGTAAAAGACGATAAGCTTCAAGGCCTGTCCGGCGGCCCCGTTATCTGGATCCACGCGGTATCCGTCGGCGAGACGAAGGCGGCGATACCTGTATTAAGGTTGTTCAGGCAAAGGAACCCTTCCGCAAAGGTCGTTTTCTCAACGACAACCCGGACCGGGCAACTTACGGCGAAAGAGGCGGGCAGGGGGCTCGTCGAAGCATTTATATACTTCCCGCTCGACCTTTCGTGGTCGATAAAGAGGGTCATAAGGAAGGTGAACCCCTCGTTATTCATGGTAGTTGAAAAGGAGGTATGGCCCAATACGTTCCGGGCGCTCAATAAAAAAGGGGTGCCGATAATCGTCGCTAACGGGACTATTTCAGACCGGTCGTTTAAGAGATTTGAAAGGTACAATTTTTTCTTTAGAGGCGTATTCGGCATGATAGATTATTTCTGCGCGAGGGCCGATGTCGACAGGGGAAGGGCGGTAAAGGCGGGGGTAAAGAAAGACAGGGCAAAGACCTTCGGCAATCTGAAGTTCGATATACAGCCCGGCGGCATCGGCGGCGCCTCTTTAGCGTCCTTGAGAAAAGCCCTCGGCATAAAAGAATCCGACAGGGTCCTTGTCGCGGGCAGCACACATCCGGGCGAAGAGGAGATAATACTCGAAACGTTCAAGGAGCTTCTAACAAAAAGGCTTAAGATAAAGCTTATCCTCGCCCCCAGGCATCCGGAAAGGTTTAATGAGGTCGAAACGCTCGTTAAAAAGTCGGGACTATCTTATTCGAGGAGGTCAAAAGGCGCGGCCGGGGAGGAAGATGTGGTCATCCTTGATACCGTGGGAGAGCTCCTTACGGTATATAATTTCGCCACGGTGGCGCTCGTGGGCGGGAGCCTTGTGGAAGGGATCGGAGGGCACAACCTCCTTGAGCCGGCCTTATTCGGGAAACCGGTCGTCTACGGCCACTATCTTACCTCTTATGTGAGTATGGCGGAGATGCTTGAGGCGGAAGGCGGAAGCATCAGGGCAAAGGATAAGAAATCATTATTTAATGCCTTAAAAAATCTTTTTACGGACGATAACCTCAGGACGATTATGGGAAGAGCGGGTATAAAGGTGGTAGAGTCAAACAGGGGGGCGGCGAAGAAGACCGTCGAGGTTATGGAGAGGTTTTTAAAGCGGTAAACGCTAATCGGGTGATCTTTAAAATCAAGGCGGTAAATCCATGACGAGCGTCCGTCCCGCGATAGAACAGATGATGAGAAAAGAGAGGATAGGGGTTATATCCCACCTCATCCTTTCAACGCTCGCCTTTGTGTACGGAGCCGGGGTGAGGCTCAGGTATCTCTTTTACAGGATCGGGGTTCTGAAGTCGAAAAAACTTCCCTGTAAAGTAATCTCCATCGGCAATATCACTGTCGGAGGCACGGGTAAAACCCCGATGGCCATCTTTGTCGCGGAGTTCTTAAAAAAGAGCGGCAAAAAGGTTGTCATATTGAGCAGGGGCTACAGGAAAAAGGGGGGCGGCGGGGTGGTTTCCGATGGAAGGGAAATAAGGCTCGGCCCCGGAGAAGCCGGCGATGAGCCGTACCTTATGGCAAGGCGCCTCAAAGACGTGCCTGTGATAGCGGGGGCGGACCGCTTCAGGAGCGGCGAGTGCGCGATTAAAGAGTTCGCCCCGGAGTTCATAATCCTCGATGACGGTTTTCAGCACTTGAGGCTCAAGAGGGACATAAATATCCTCCTTATGGATTCGGACCAGGGCCTGGGTAACGGCCTCCTTTTGCCCCGGGGCATCCTGAGAGAGCCAGCCGCGGCGATAAAACGGGCTGATTTCATCATGGTAAAGGGCAAGGGCTTGAGGGGTACGGATGAGGACG
Organism: uncultured delta proteobacterium; assembly: GCA_963727865.1. GTDB lineage: Bacteria > Desulfobacterota > GWC2-55-46 > GWC2-55-46 > GWC2-55-46 > CAVSHY01. Next base: position 41,579 of record CAVSHY010000015.1, read on the forward strand.
CGATAAAGAAATTTAATATACCCGCTCTCGCCTTCGATTTCAAGCCCTCCGGGCTTTATGACATCTTCGATAACACCGATAAAGGAATAGGGTTTTTAAAAGGCAAGAAGGTCATGGCATTCGCCGGGGTGGCAAACCCGGGGTCTTTTTTTAAGACGCTGGAAAGCATGGGCGCGGTTATAACAAACACAATCTCCTTCCCCGACCACCACGCGTATACGGCCTCCGATATGAAAAAGATAAGAAAGGCCAAGGGGGGCGGCGTCGGGGGCGGAGGAGCCGAGATAATCGTAACGACCGAGAAGGACGGGGTTAAGCTTAAAGATTATTTCAAAGGCGGTCTTTTTTCCATTTACGCCCTTGGTATCGATGTCGCCGTGGAAGATGAGGAAGGGTTTAAGAGGCTTTTTACCCCCGCGTTTGACCGGAGGGGGAGGGGGGAGGGGGTAGATGACGCTAATTCTGCTTAAATCAGCGGCCTTTTTACTGGGCCATCTTCCCGGCGGGGTAATTCATTTAATCGGGAAATTTACCGGCAGGCTCACATACATCCTCGACAAAGGGCACAGGAGGACCGTGCAAGACAACCTGGACAGGGCCTTTGGCGATACGATTTCGGCGAAGGAGAAGAATGAAATCTCGAAGAAAGTCTTTGAACATATAGCCGTGACTTTGTTCGAGTTTATGCGCATACCCTGGCTGAAGGCGGAAGATGTCGATAAGTATTACGAGGTCGAGGGGTTCGGGAATCTTGAAAAAGCGCTCGCCAAAAAAAGAGGGGCGATAATTATAACAGCTCACCTCGGGAATTGGGAGTTCCTTGGCGCCTATTTCGGCCTTGCTGGCCACCCGATCGATGAGGTCGTCCGGGACCCTGATAAGAAAATCTTCGAAGAGTTTGTAAAGTGGGTGAGGACACGCAGCGGCAATAGCGTAATACCGAAGAGAAAGGCGATGCGAAGGCTCTTATCGACACTCTCTAAAAACGGACTCGTGGGAATTCTTCTTGATCAGAATGTCACGCGCTCGGAGGGCGTATTCGTTGATTTCTTCGGCGCCCCCGCCTGCACGAACAAGGGCCCCGCCCTTTTGGCCGCGGCAAGTGGGGCCGCGGTTCTTCCGGTCTTTACGGTGAGGAGAGGCGGAAAACACAGGGTGATCTTCAAGGAAGAGGTGAAGCTCCAGGAAACCGGCGACAAAGACCACGACGTTAGGGAAAATACCGCCCTGTTGACAGGGATAATAGAGGATATGATAAGGGAATACCCTGAACAATGGTTCTGGGTCCACAGGAGGTGGAAGACCAGGCCCGGGTCTTGAGAGCGGAAGGGTTCTCTCAGATTCTTTTCGAGAATTTTATGTGTTCCCGATCCGGCCGCCTGTCAGTGGACAAAGGCCTCAATAAAGGCTATAATATAAATGGAGGGTATGTCGGGTATAAGGAGATGAGCTTCAGTAGGATCAATAGGGGCCCTTCCGGGATGGGGTGTGCAAGCCGGAGCGCCTGTTAAGGCGCGATCAGGACGCCTAAACCTCCCTTTGGGCTACCACCTGTTAGTTAGTCTCTTCTTCTTCCTGGCATACTCCCGCAAATATTGTAATTTTTAAGATATTTTTGCCGTTTTTTGCTGAAAATGCAACGCGAGCGCCCTGCCCGTTGCTTGCAGCGGGGTCAAGCGAGCGAATAGAACTTTTAAAGTCCTGCGCGAGACACCGTTCTTGTTCAGGTGTCCCATGAAGGACTCTGAAACATCCTTACATTTGGAAGATTCCACGCAGCTTGTTGCGGGGAGCTTCAATTTCGATGCTTTTTTGTTTGATATGTTTGTTATCTTATTTTACAAAAGACTGAAATGGGATATAATATAGATAGAGAAAAGAAAAGGACATATAGACATATAAATAAGCGTTGTTTGAGCTAACACCGATGCGCGTAACATCCATCCGCAGGGTGCGTGCAAACCACCTAAGGAGGTCTTCAGAGTAAGGATCCTGTATCAGGTTGTTGCCATAGAGACAACAGCCTGATGAGTAAAACTCAAGGGGGGTGATACTCTGAAGGGAACCACGCTCTGAAGATCGACGGATTGGAAAAAAGTAGCTCAAAAACGCTTATTTATTTTTGAAGAACGGGCGATCATAATGATCGCTTTTTTTATTATTTTTAGCGTATTTTCCTAAAACAAAGTATAATTTTAAAGTTATACGGAAGGGGATAAGGCCCGGTGGCCTTGCAGGTCTTCAAAACCTGTCTGTCGCCGTTTTGCGGGGATCGGGGGGTTCGACTCCCTCCCCCTTCCGCCATTTTTTAGCTGAAGGCTCCGAAGAGAGTCGAACGCCGGCCGAACGGGAGGATGAGGCTTCAGGATGAAGACGGAAGTGAGGACGGCCGGAGTCGAAGTGAGGAGGCAGGGATGCAGGTCGAGCGCCGTCTGAACGCCCGATTGATAAGGATGAGTTCGTTTTGCCGTTAAAATAGAAAGGGAGGGCTTTTGCCCTCCCTTTCTTGTTTTTCTAACGCCTCCAGTTAAAACCCTACCCACATCGTAACTGTCGTGAGCTGCCCCGGTCCGGAAGTCGGCTGCGGTCCGGCGGTCGATGTAGCAGGACAACCGCTACCGCCTACGGCGCATGTTCCGAAGCTGCTAGCGGATTCATCGCTCCTGGAGCCGCTGCCCGAGTACCATGAGTGCTCCAGGCCGAACTGAACATTAAGCATCGGGGTATATATCAGCGCGAGCGTTGTGGCGTCGTCAGTGGTCTTCTCCCCCGTCCTGAACTGATCGCCGTTATGGCCGAGGCGGTAGCCTACGGACGCCGCGAGCTTGTTCGGGATTACCCCGACCTCGCCCAAGATCGTCCAGGCGGTCTTGTCCTTGGCGCCGGCATTGAATATGTTAACCTTAGTGCCGTCGGCGAGATCGCTATCGCTGGTTTTTCCAGCGCTTGCGTAGGATGTGTATATACCGACAGGGTAGTTCATTACATTGCCCTGGGCCTGAGCGTCAAGCGCCCAGGCGCTGGCGCGATCTCTTGTAGCGCCATCCAAAGGCCCGCGTGTCTCCATGCCGAACCATCCGGCTCCACCAAATCCGAGGTCCCATCCCGCGACCGACGGTGTTACCGCCAGCCTCAGGTAATGCAAAGGCGAGGCTATATGCCTGTGAGAGCCACCAACGAAATCACCCTGCTCATTTGCCCACGCCGCATAGTTTATGTAGCCGTAAGGCTTGTAAGCCACAAAGGCGACACCCGTTGCACTTTGCGATGCGCCTATGTAATTCGCCGCAAAGGTCTCGGGCTTATGCAAAAGCGCGGTATGAGTCTCGACGATGCCGGTGTTCAAAACTTCGAAGCTCCATGAAGGGCCCGCTCCGCCTGAGAAGGGGATGATGTCAAGTTTTGTGTCATAGGCAGTGAATGTGAAAGGTATCTTGAATGACGCCATAGCTGCTGAGGGGGCCAGGGCTATCTCCGTCAAAAACCCGACGTGCTCTCCGGCGCGGCCCGCAAGGAAGAGGCTATCGTCCGTTGGGAAGTCCCAAGTCCCGTGGTCCAGTTCGGTCGGCTTGCCGGTTATGTTGGCGCCCGGGGTATTCGCTTCGCCATTGCGGCCCCATGTGCTGTTATATTGCGCCTTGACCAAAAGGGTTCCGTTAAGGACCGAAGGCAGAGAAAGGACCTCGCCTTCAATGAGGCTCTGGCCTCCGACCATGGTAAACCCGCCCGCCTTGAACTCTCTGCCGAAGGCATTAAGCTCAGGGAAGTGCTGATAGTGGCAGGTTGAGCACGCGAAACCCGTTTGCCTCGCGAAGGCCGGTACTGCTGAGGCCTCACGGGGACTGTAAACGGCCATCGCGAAAAAAAAGACGAAGGCCGCCGCGTAAAGCAACTTTTTCCTCATACAACCTCCTTTTTTATGAGACGCTTGTTTTTTGTTACTTTCCGGACGTGTTTCCAAAAAAACGCCGTTAGGACGGAAAAACGCGAAAGGACTTTAAAAGATTAGAATTTGTGATTTTTTTCGATGTTATACGAGGAATTTAAAAATGTCAATATATATTATAGAAAAATTCCTCAAGTTTTTGGGATATTACTTTTTTAGAACCCTAAATCTTGTCTTATATAAACCGTCAGCGATTGACAGGACTTTAAATATTTGATACACATCATAAGATTAAAGCATTAATCCAGCTTTCCGTATTTCCCGCCCGGCCCGAGTGGCGGAACTTGGTAGACGCACGGGACTTAAAATCCCGAGGGGTGAAAACCCCGTGCCGGTTCGATTCCGGCCTCGGGCACCAGCTTATAATAGTTTCAAGAATCCTGCCTTAATCTGTTCGATGACTACGCCGGAGCGATTTACCGGATTACCGCGGAGGAGCGGTAATCCCAGGCGGCTTCCTCTTTACAAGCCGGGCGCCGGAGGTGTATTATCTCCTTACCATGAAAAAAGTGCGCATACTTCCCGTCTTCGAACACAAAAGCCAGCCGATGGCGCCGTTTGGAGTATTTTTAGCGCGTCTTCTAAGAAGCGCCGCCGCGGCGGCGCTTGTCGTGGCGGTTGCTCTATCCGCCGGTATCTTCGGATACCATTTCATAGAGGGGTTTTCCTGGGTCGATTCATTTCTGAACGCCTCGATGATACTTGGCGGCATGGGCCCGGTAAATGAGCTCCATTCGACGGATGGCAAATTATTCGCGGGGTGCTACGCGCTCTTTTCCGGCCTTGTCTTCATTGTCATCGCCGGGATACTTTTTGCCCCCCTACTTCACCGTTTTCTCCACAGGTTTCATCTGGAAGGGGGAAGAGGTGAGCGGAATCTCCCATGAAAATGCAACGCGAGCGCCCTGCCCGCTGCATGCAGCGGGGTCAAGCGAGCGAATAGAAATTGAGACTTCCTTACATTTCGAAGATTCTCCGCTACTTGTAGCGAGAGCTTCAATCCGGGCATAAGAAAAAGGCAACCCGCTAAAACTTGCCCGCTAAAACTTGTAAGATAAAAATTGTGTGCAATAATTATATGAAAAGGCTCTAAGAGAAAGGGCGTCAGGTCTTTAAAAGGCGGAATTTTATAGAGAGAGGTTTACCGGATGGGGAAGAGAACCGCGGAAGCAGCCGGCGTTGATTTAAAAAGCCTGCTGTTATCCCTTAAAAAGGCGTTTTCAGACGAATGGCTCGCCTATTACCAGTACTGGATAGGCGCGAAGGTGATTAAGGGGCCTATGAGGGCGGCGGCCGTAAAAGAACTCCTCGAACACGCGGCCGATGAACTGAGGCACGCCGAGATGCTCGCGAAACGGATAACGCAGCTCGGCGGCGCCCCGGTCTTAAAACCCGAAGACTGGTACAAATTCACGGTCTGCGGCTACGCTCCCCCGGAAGACCCCTTTGTAAAAAATATCCTGGGTCAGAACCTAACGGCTGAACGCTGCGCTATCGGGGTCTACGATAATTTTTTGAAGGAGATTAGAGGTAAAGACCAGGCAACGTATGATATCCTGACCGGGATCCTCAAGGATGAAATGGAGCATAAGGAGGACCTTGAAGGTCTCCTCTATGATTTTGAGGAGTTGATGAGAGTACGGGATGAAAAAGCATAGCGGGCGCGTCACTGCCGCTTCCCGGGGAGTTCAAAAAAACAGATGGAAGGGTCTTTCAGACGATAAGAGGAGGTAAACGCCATGCGTAATCATGAATTGGAACGGACGGCCCTGGAGATGGTCTCGAAGGGTAAGGGGCTCCTCGCGGCTGATGAGAGCCATAAGACGATCAAAAAAAGGTTTGAGTCCATCGGGGCCGAATCCACGGAGGAAACGAGAAGGGTTTATAGGGAGCTTCTCTTTACAACCCCGGAGATCGAAAAGTATATAAGCGGGGTAATACTGTTTGATGAGACGATCCGGCAGAAGGCGTCCGACGGAAGGCCTTTCCCTGAGCTCCTCGCGCAAAAAGGCATAATACCGGGGATCAAGGTGGACAGGGGGACGATCGCTCTCGCGGGCTTTCCTGAGGAAAAGATAACCGAAGGGCTCGATGGCCTCGGAGAGCGGTTTAAAGAGTATAAATCCCTTGGGGCGAGATTCGGCAAGTGGAGGGCGGTGATCGCCATAGGAAGAGGCATCCCCACGGCGCGGTGCATCGACTCCAACGCCGAGGCGCTCGCCATGTACGCTTCCATATGCCAGGAGGCCGGCCTTGTCCCCATAGTAGAGCCCGAGGTGCTTATGGACGGAGACCATGACATAGAAAGGTGCGAAGAGGTCACGGAAGCGGTATTGAAAAGGGTCTTTTTAGCCCTCCATGAGCACAGGGTCAGCCTTGAAGGAACGCTCCTTAAGCCCAATATGGTATTGCCCGGCAAAAATTGCCCCAAACAGGCCGGTGTCGATGAAGTGGCCGAAAGGACGGTTCGCGCCATGCGCAGAATGGTGCCCGCGGCCCTTCCCGGCATAGTTTTTCTTTCAGGCGGACAAAGCCCGGAAGACGCTACCGCGCGTCTTAACGCCATGAACGCCATGGGAGGGCATCCGTGGGAACTTTCCTTCTCATTTTCCCGCGCTCTCCAGGAGCCGACGCTGAAGGCGTGGAAAGGGGAGACCCGGAACATCCCGCTTGCCCAGAAGGTCTTTTACCACAGGGCAAAAATGAACGGTGCCGCGCGCAACGGCGGATATTCGCTCGGCATGGAGACCATCGCGGCATAGTGAAAACTCCCGATAGAAATTATTTTTTTCTGTTTTTTTAAGGTGAGGGCGTGATTGTTTATCGTTATCTTACTTTTTCCGGGCATTAACGCCAATATTGCGGCATATCTTACGGACAAGAGAATTAAATTATAATTCTCCGAACAGGTGAGTAGCGTAACGGTTTTTATTTTTAGAAGCGGGTAGATAAGAAAAAGTTGACCCTCGAGAGGAGAAAAAAGTATAATATGAGCCTATGCTCATGATGGAACCATACTTCAAATGGATAAAGCGGAACCTCAAGATAAAATCCTTCCACGGAGCCTCAAAAACAATCTGCCCTTCGAGAGCGACGCTATTTAGACGAAAGAAGGGACGTGGGATGAGAAGATGCGCTTTAGAAAATATCTGACACATGCCCTGCCCGGCATGCTTTCGGCAATAATAACCTTCCTGGTCTATATCCCGTCCCTTGCGAATGGTTTTGTGAACATTGATGATTGGCTCTTTTATGAAAACCCCCACATTGTTTCCTTTGACCTTAAAAGCGCCTTTACCGAGGTGGTCGCCAGCAATTGGCACCCGCTTACAGTAATATCCGTCGCTATCGACTACAAGTTCTGGGGCCTTAACCCCTTCGGATACCATCTCGGAAACATTATTCTGCACTCGTTGAACACATTTCTCGTATTTATTCTTGCGTTAAGGCTTGCCGGATTAGGAAAGGGGTTGCGCTACAGGGTTACGGCGAGTGCGGTAGCCGCTCTTCTTTTCGGGCTGCACCCGATTCATGTGGAGTCTGTTTCCTGGATAGCTGAGCGAAAGGACGTACTCTGCGCTTTCTTCTTTATCTCAAGCCTTATAGCTTACACCTATTTTGCGGCGGGTGGGCCGCGCCTGAGGGCATTAAAATATCTCGCTGCTTTAGTTCTCTTCGTGCTCGCTCTTATGAGTAAGCCTATGGCTGTCTCCCTCCCCCTGGTGCTGATTATAATTGACTTTTATCCCCTTGACAGGCTGAAAAGCCCGGGCGACATTAAAAGGCTTCTGGCGGAAAAGATCCCCTTCTTTTTGTTCAGCTCTCTTTCAGCCCTTCTTACCTTATGGGCCCAGCGGGCAAGCGGGGCAATCGTATCAACCGGGACGTATCCGCTCGCATGGCGCCTCAGGTTCTCAGCGCGCGCCCTAATTTTTTACCTTGACAAGACATTACTGCCTGTTGGATTATCGCCTTTTTACCCGATAGACGCGGGATCAGTTTATTTCAGCCTCGTGGCCATCTTATCCGCGGCCATTATCCTGACTATAACTTTATTTACAGCGCTTTTGGCAAAAAAATACAGGATATTCCTGGCGGCATGGGTTTATTACATCATCACGCTCATCCCCGTATCGGGTATCATCCAGGTAGGCGCTCAATCCGCCGCGGACAGGTACATGTACCTTCCGAGCCTGAGCCTCCTTTTGCTTGCGGGGGCGGGTATCGGGGTTTTATTCGAGAAAGGAAGAAAGTTTGTAATCCCGGCCTCCGCTTGCCTGATAATCATCCTGTTGGCGCTGTCCGCCATGACAATAAAACAGCAGGCGATTTGGAAGAATTCCATAGCTCTATGGACCCATGAGATAGAAAACTTTCCCTTTTTCCCCAGGGCGCACAACGACCGCGGGTCTGCGTATGATGATGCGGGGAGGTATGAAGAGGCCCTGAGAGATTACAATACGGCGATACGGCTTGAGCCATATTATCCGGAGGCATACGTCAACATGGGTATTACGTACAGGAAAATGAAAAATTATGATCAGTCGGTAAATAGCCTTCTCACGGCGATACGGATTAATCCGCGGCTTGGGGTGGCTTATCACCATCTGGCGCTCACCCTCCTGGAAATGGGAGAAACCAAAGCAGCCGCCGAAGCCGAGAGTAAGGCTTCTGAGCTTGGTTATAAGTGAAGAAAGGAAATTACTTCAGTTGAAGCGTGTGTCAGCGCCGATCGTAACCCCGGTGATATTATATGGAATCTATAGGGAGCCATGCGAACATTTTAATGTTCGGACTGATTTTATT
>CAVSHY010000016.1:0-35328 GCA_963727865.1 uncultured delta proteobacterium
GCCTGTCTATGACGATGTGCCTGTCGAAACGCCCGGGCCTGAGAAGCGCCGGGTCAAGAACATCGGGCCTGTTTGTGGCCGCCATGACGATTATCTCTTCATGCGGCTCAAACCCGTCCATTTCGCTTAAGAGCTGATTAAGGGTCTGTTCCCTTTCGTCATGCCCGCCTCCGAGGCCGGTCCCTCTTGTGCGCCCTATGGAATCTATTTCATCGATGAATATTATGCTCGGCTTCGTCTCCCGCGCCCTTTTGAACATGTCTCTCACCCTGGAAGCCCCGACACCCACGAACATCTCTATGAATTCGGACGCGCTGATGCTGAAGAACGATACCCCCGCTTCTCCGGCGGTCGCGCGCGCAAGGAGCGTCTTACCGGTGCCGGGAGGCCCTACTAATAATACCCCCTTTGGTATCTTGGCTCCCAGCCTCGAAAATTTAGCCGGGTCTTTCATGAATTCAACCGTTTCCTCGAGTTCCTTTTTCGCGTAATCCATCCCGGCGACATCCTTAAAAGTCACCTTCGGTTTTTTTGCGTCAAAAAGTTTAGCCTTGCTCTGGCCGAAACTGAAAAGCCCCCCGCCGGCCCCTCCCTGGGCTCCCTGCATCCGCCTCATCAAAAGCACCCATACCCCGATTATAACAACCCATGGAAGCACCGCGAGGACTATCTGCCATACCGCGGAAGCCTCCTCGGGCTCAACGTTCACGGATACGCCCTTTTCCTCAAATTGTTTTATAAGATCGCTTCCCTGGAAAGAAGGCAGATAGGTCTTAAAAGCCTTTACGTCCCTGGGCGTTGTATCGTTAACCGGTTTCATCGATACGGCCTTTACAAACTCACCGTCAAGCCCCAGGCCCCGTATCGTTACGGACTTTATATTATTCGCCTTAAGCTCTTCATTGAACTGGGTATAATTTATCCTGTACCTCTGCCCGGCGTCTTTTGTCCTGAACAGTTCTCCGGAAAAATATATAAAAATTAGGATTATCAGAAATCCTATGACAAACTTCCATACCGGGTTTTTATAAATCCCGTTATTAACGCTTTTAAAATCAGCCATAACTCAAGTTTATAATAGTTCCCTTTAAAAATCAAATGGCCGGAAGGCCTTCTAAAGACGTTTTTAAAAAGATTTTTAAAAGGTTACGTAATCCAATGCCGTGGAGAATGTTTTTCGGGATCTTAGAAATGTAAAAATGATATTTCTAAACGCAGGTACTTCGCGGCTTTTCTTTCGAGATGCGCCCGCCCTGATTTCAACTCTGACGTGACGGAGGGATAGTCCTTATTTACCCATGACAATAAGCAGCATTTCTATGATTATCAGTATAAAAATACCGAGTTCAACGGCGTAAGCTCTTTTTGAGGAGATCTCGTCGTGGAGCATCTTATACGCGTTCATCACTATATCGAGCTTGTCCCCGATGCCTGTCTCCCAGTCCCTGCTCCGCAGAAGCGCCATAAACGTCCTGTATATTTTCGCGTAATATATGTCTTCGGTCACTTTAAGCGAATTATCAACCTTCTCCGTCACCTCCGTAACGTCGGTTATGGTCCGGTAATCTTTTTCAGGAGCTTTTCATACTTCCTCAGCCTGAAAAAAGAGACCCGACTCTCCGAAAGCTCGGCGTAGATGGACTTAAGCTCTTTGTCTATGACGTGGTCGTAATACCGCAGCTCCACGATCTGGGCGTTGGCGAACTCAAGAATATCCGGCATATCCAGGCTTCCGGAAGGCTCTATTATAAAAGCGTTATCGATATTAACGATAATAAAGTCGTCAGGATAGTAACTGAAACTGTGCTTAAGGGTTTCTTTTTTAGTGAAATGGCTGAGTTCATTGGATTCGTAGAGGAGAAGCCTTGAAGGGTCGTAAGCGCCAAGGAATTCCGTCGCCTTGACCCCTTCCGCTAAATCCTCAATGTAGATAATCATGTAATCTTCTATAAAATCCTCTTTTATCTCAGGGCTTACGATGGCGCTCCCGAGGTTATCCATAAGCGCCACAATATATTCCCGCGCCTGTTTATCGATCGTCTTATCGATGTCGAGTTCTTTTGTAACGGCTTCAAGCCTGGACATGGGTGTGGACGGCGGTATCTGCATGTCAAAGGCTATGGAAAGGACGCCGAAATCGATACGCCTTCGCTATGACATTCACCTTTATGGACTGATCGAATAGTATCTTATTAAAGGGCGGAAGTTCAAAGGAGAGAGGCGGGTTGCTGAATTCAAGCGCCTTCATATAGGGATACTTCGAGAACTGAAGCCTCCTCGCCCCCTCCCTATCCATCTTTTCAATTATAGAGAGGTTGATTTCGGAGGCGACGTCAAAAAGCCTGTATATGATAATTCTGCCTTTATTTATGGAAAAAGTTCTCAAGACTTTCGCCCTCGGTCTTTTGGAGCATTTTGAAAAAATAAAATGGGGAAGGCAAATAAAAAGGGGAAAGGCCCTAAGACCTTCCCCCCCTTGTGTTAGACATTCCCCCCCTGTATTAAACCTTCCCCACTTGCGTTAAAAACGCAACCAGAAGATTATCTCTTTGAGAACTGGAATCTTTTTCTCGCGCCCTTCTGGCCGTATTTCTTTCTTTCCTTCATCCTCGGGTCTCTTGTGAGAAAACCTGCCTTCTTTAACGCTCCCCTCAGGGCCGCGTCGGAACTTAAGAGCGCCCTCGCTATCCCGTGCCTTAGAGCGCCGGCCTGGCCGCTTATGCCGCCGCCGTTGACGAGAGCCATGATATTGAATTTATCCCCGGTGTTTGTCAGCTCAAGAGGCTGTTTTACGATGAACTTAAGAGTTTCTCTGCTGAAAAACTCAGCCATCGGCTTATCGTTTACTGTTATATCGCCGGTCCCGGGCAGGAGCCTTACCCTTGCGACCGAGGTCTTGCGCCTTCCTACAGCAGTGAATACTTCTGCCATTTATGTTACCCCCGTAAAATTCCTTAGAAATTAATCGTAGACGGCCCCTGAGCCTTATGCGGATGAGCGCCGCCTGTATATACCTTAAGTTTCTTGAACATATCCCTGCCGAGCCTTCCCTTCGGCAGCATCCCCCATACAGCCTTCTTCAGGACCTCTTCCGGCCTTTCATCAAGCAACTTGCCGAGCGGCTTGGCCTTGAGCCCGTTAGGGTACATGCTGTGATGATAGTATATCTTATCGGTAAGTTTCTTGCCGGTATAGGAAATCTTTTCGGCATTTACAACGACCACAAAGTCTCCCGCATCGAGACTGGGCGTAAAAGTCGGCTTGTGCTTACCCCTTAAAACCGCGGCTATCCGGGTCGCGAGCCTCCCGAGAGTCTTATCAGTGGCGTCGACAAGGTACCATTTCTTTTCGTTTACATCGATTTTCGGCATAAATGTCTTCATCTTTATAAGACCCCGGCGATTATTTGAATTAACAAATTTAATTTATTTTTCACTATTTGTCAAGGTTTTTTTTAAAGATTATGAAGAGCTAAAAACTAATTGAAATCTATTATATACGAAAGGGGGGTTAAAAGCATGACTTTTACCGTTCGAAGAGATTCCACTTATTTGACCTCTTTGGAACTCTATGTTAAAAATAGGTGCATGGACGAAAAAGAGGCCAAAAAAGAGATTGAGCGGCTTAAGGAAGAGATAAACTATCATAACTACCGGTATTACGTCCTGGATAGCCCCGTTGTCACGGACGCTGAATACGATAGGATGATGCGGCGGCTCGAGGATCTCGAAAAGAAGCTCCCTCGCCTCATTACCCCTGACTCCCCGACGCAGCGCGTTGGCGCGGCCCCTCTAAAGGCCTTCGGCACGGTAAGGCACTCAATCCCCATGCTCTCCCTTGATAACGCCTTTTCCCCTGAAGAGGCCGTGGAATTCGACGAGAGGATAAAAAGGTTTCTTAAATTACCGGCGGATACCGAGATAGAGTACGCGGCTGAACCCAAAATGGACGGACTCGCCATCGAGCTTGTTTACGAAGACGGGGTCTTTACAAAAGGCTCGACCAGGGGAGACGGGTACACCGGAGAGGATGTAACGCAGAACCTTAAGACCATAAAAACCATCCCTCTAAGGCTTATCAAGCCCAAGGAAGGCAGGGTCCCGGCCTATGTCGAAGTCAGGGGCGAGGTATTCATCCCCCTGAATAGTTTCAGGAAATTAAACATGGGAAAAGAGAAAAAGGGAGAACATCTTTTCGCCAATCCAAGAAACGCCGCCGCCGGGTCGTTAAGGCAGCTGGACCCCAGGGTTACCGCGTCGCGCCCGCTCGATATCTTCTGTTACGGGATAGGGGACATTAGAGGGGCTCCTTTAAAACCCACCTTGAATCCCTGAAGTATATAAAATCAATAGGGCTTAAGGTAAATCCGGTGGTGCGCCCCGTGAGAGGGATAAAGGGGGCATTGAAGTACCACGAAGAGATGGAGAAAAAGCGGGAGGAGCTCGACTACGAACTCGACGGCGTTGTAATAAAAGTAAACTGCATTGAACTGCAGGAAAGGCTCGGGGTCCTGACCCGGAGCCCGAGGTGGGCCATCGCGTACAAATTCGCTCCCAAACAGGAATCGACGGTTGTAAAGGCGATTGAGATCGGGGTTGGCAGAACAGGGGCGCTTACCCCTGTGGCGGTCCTTGAGCCCGTGGAAGTCGGAGGAGTAACAATAGAGCATGCCACGCTCCATAACCAGGATGAGATAGACCGCAAGGACGTAAGGCCCGGAGACACGGTCATAGTGCAGCGGGCCGGCGATGTCATACCGGAAATTTTTGAGGTGATAAAGGAGAAAAGGCCTCCAGGGGCAAAGCCCTATAAGATCCCCGATAAGTGTCCCCGGTGCGATTCGATGGTCGAAAAGATAGGGGCTATCCATTTCTGCACCGGCGGCCTCTCATGCCCGGCGCGACTCAAGGAGAGTATAAGGCACTTCGCGTCAAAAAGGGCGCTGGATATTGAAGGCCTCGGAGAAATGCATGTGGATCAGTTCGTTGAAAATGGGCTTCTGAGGGATGTAGCCGACATATACTATCTTAAAAAAGGAGACCTCCTGAATCTCGACAGGTGGGGTGAAAAATCCGTCGATAACCTTTTAAGCGCAATTGAAAAGAGCAAGAAACCATCCCTCGACAGGTTCATATTCGCCCTCGGTATACGGGGGGTCGGCGAGCATATGGCGGGACTTCTCGCAAAAAAATTCGGCGGCCTCGATCCCCTTATGAACGCGAAGGAAGAAGACCTCCTCGGAACCTATGAGATAGGCCCTGAGACAGCGCTGAGCATACTGGATTTCTTTCAGGAAAAACATAATAGATCGGTCATAGAAAAATTAAAAAGAGGCGGCGTTAGGATAGAGGAGAAGAAAAAGGCCAAAGAGGGTAGATTTGCCGGCAAGATATTCCTTTTTACCGGCGCGTTAAAATCTTTTACAAGGGATGAGGCCAATGACCTCGTAGAGGCGGAGGGCGGTACGGCCGCGGCGGCCGTAAGTAAAAAGGTGGATTATGTCGTTGTAGGCGAAGGGCCGGGGTCAAAATACGAAAAAGCGAGAGAGCTGGGGCTTAATATAATAAGCGAGGAAGAGTTTAAGAAGCTTTTCGGGAAAAGCTGACCTTTAGCGGACCCGTTAAATCAAATGTCTACTTATAAAAAGTCTCCTTGTCGTAAATAAGGGTGTCTTTCTCTCCCTTCGGCACACCCCCGTCAACCACTTCTCCTATAAAGAGCGTATGGTCTCCGGCGTCATGGTGTGAGACCAGTTTACAGTCCATCCACGCTATGCAGTCCTTGAGAATCGGAGAACCTGTTACCCCGGTATCATAGGGGATTCCAAGAAACTTGTCGGTCTTTCTCCCTGTCTTAAGCCCGAAGTGTTTGCCTGTGGGGATATTATCCTCGCCGAGAACATTAACCGCGAAAACCCCGGATTTTATTATCATGTCATGCGAGTACCGGGTCTTTCCTATTGAAACCGAAATAAACGGGGGCGCAAAAGAAACCCTCGCAACCCACGCCGCCGTCATCGCGTTAACCCTGCCTTCAAGGACCGTGCTGACGACATACACACCGTGGATTATCTTCCTCTCGGCCAATGATATCTCGGGCTTTACGGTTGTCATGCTCACTCGCCTCTTGAGAATTAAACTATCATGATATTCCGAAGAATCGAATGACATATGTCAGAAACGGGATTTACTTGGAGTGCCGGTCCGCCACCTTGCTCGCCCCGTACGAGTCGGGCTTTGTAACAGCCGCGTAGCCGGAACCGGTCACCATCCCGACCACCTCTTTTATGATCTCCCTCGTATCTCCGTTGGTTCCGATATCGAGATGGATCTCCACGGGAAGCTTCTTGAAACCGTTCTCGTTAAGTTTGTCCATTACGACAGAGGCAAGCTCAATGCTCATCGTAGCTTCGTAAAATATCCTCTGACGCATGTTATCTATTTTTTTACGGAACATCTTTTTATAGAAGTACCTGCCTCCGTGGCCTACCCTGTGCACAATAACGGCGCTGACGAAAAGAGTCTCTGTAGACAGGAATGAATCGGTGCCTATGATGAGGTTAAAGGTATCTCCGCTTCCTTCGGCCATGTATTCGATGATTTTAGCGAACATATCCTCGAAAGAAAGCGGCCCGAAGGTAGGGCTTACAAATTCCGCAGGGGGATTGTGTTTATCGGGTGGTAACATCGCCGGAAATTATATAATAATTCCTTTTAAAAAACAAGAGTTCTTACGATTCCTTATGATTATGCGCTTCAATGTTAAACACCGTTATTATATAATTTCATAGTTCCCATAGGGAGATGTCATTTTTCTATATGAATCTGGGTGATACAATGGGTGAAAAAAGAAAATCGGACTTGGGGTTGAATTTTAACCGGAAACTGAAACTGGAATTTCACGGGACAAAGATTACCGGCGATGCCGGATTACCTGCTTACAGAGAATTGCCTGCCTGAGCAGGCAGGGACGATGCCATGTGGCTTACGGGAATATCGGTTGAACATTTAGCCGATTATTGAACGGGCAAGAACACCCGACATACTTTATTATGGGGAATGGTTTAAAATGATGCCATCTGGGAAATGTCGGCGTGAAATAAACCCGGTACGGACCAACAAGGCGGAAGGTGTATGGGTAAAGACTTCAACAAGCCGAAGGCCGTAGTAGTAGGGCTCGACTTTTCAGGCCTCGGGCTGGCAAGTGCAATAACGAGTGCATCGTCCAGGAGTGGGTGACTGGGGGTGATGAGCAGATATACTTCTGCCTGGTGTACTGGCCTGTAAGCTCCGTCGATCCGGTTTTTTACCGGAAGAAAGATGCGGCAGTGGCCGCCTCAGTGCGGCAACACCAGCATGGCGGAACCGTGCGAGGACACAGGCATAGAGGAGATTACATTCAAACTCCTTAAAGATGCAGGGTTTCGCGGCTTAGGTTCCGTTGAGTACAAGCGGGACCAACGATCAGGTCAGCTCCTGATAATCGAGCCAACGGTCGGCAGGGTCAATTTGCAGTCTGCCATAGCATACGCTGCCGGAGTCAACATGCCTTACTTCGCTCTCTGCGATATGCTTGGACTCAAGTTGCCCAAACTAAACATCCCTTCCAGACATTTCCATTGGCTCTGCGAACCGCACGAGCTGTTGAATGTCCGCCATCAAATCCGCTCCGGAGAGTTCTCGACATTTGGCTGGTTACGATCGTTAAGGGGGCGCCGTTACTACGCGCTCTTTGAGTGGAGTGACCCGATGCCTCTTGTTCATTACTTCTGCAAGAGTTTAAAAACCATGGTCAAGAGATTAGTTACGCTCGGAAGGCCTTGAACAGACCTGAAGACCCTGATGACCCATTAATAACATTAACCATAAAAGACTTTTTACCTTGCGGACACCGGCTGATGACGCATTTACCAGGGTAGGTTGTGTTGAACACCGCCCCTGCCGTTAAGTAATATTAAATTATAAAACCAGATATGTGAGATTTTCTTGATTCGCTAACTACTTTTCAAAGGAGAGGCTTAATGGACAAAACGTTTAGTAAATCCAAGATTGTTGTTAAAATATGTACAATAGGCTGAACCCCGCGCTCGACTTCTTGGATACCTGTATCTCAACGGTGCCCTTTATTCTATCCCCGAAGAATTCGACCCCGGCAAGCAGGCCAACCAGTCCGTCTTCTTTCAATCGCGCGATTGTGGCCGAGGTTACCCCGCCAGTGGTCTTTTCGTCCTTAGCCTCAAACCTCCGCCATGAAACCATAATCCCCCCGAAGGGCGTGAACTCCTGCTCTATATGACTCACCGCGAGCGCCGCCGTTATTTCCCATGGATTATTTATCCTGACGACCTCGCTAACGGGCAGACCCGAACTTACAAAGTCCTTGCTTTCCTTATAATCGCCGAAATACGTATAATTCACCACCGCCCCCACCCTTAGATTAGGCCGTATTTCGAACGATTGCTTTCCACTCGCACCGGCGCTGAATTTAAAACTATCTTTCATGTCGCCGCCGGTTCCAAAGGCATGTATTGCTTTGGCGTCGGCCGCCCCCAACTTTAAGCTGACTTCACTGCCCTTAAAGAAACTGTATGAACCTTTAACATAAATCTGAGTCATATCAATCTCTGTGATGATCGTACTATCCCGCGACTCAGGCTTCACAGCGTCGCTCGAGCCTGTAATTTCCAATGAGAAAACCTTTCTTTTAAGAGGTGGCGAAAAAGCCGGGTTTGTAACGTTTCCCGCGAACACCGCCGAAGGAAAAATTAAAAATAACGCGCAAATTAACCACTTATAGGCCCACCTTAGCTTCATATCGTCCTTTGAAACAGTTTACATTACCGGCTTTTCCAAGGCCAACACCCGGATATTGTATAAAAAATACCAGCTATTACAACAAAAAAATTCGCCTTCAAATAAACAATGAATAAAAGGACTGCATGAGATACCGTAACCCTCTGATTTTACTGGTAAGTCGCCGAGGTACGAGCCTTTCTTCATGATTACGAAAGGCAAAGGCCAAAAATCCATTCCCCCTTGATTGAAGGTTCCCGCAGCTTTTCTTCGGGGAATCTTTGAAACGTAAGAAAGTTTCAGAGTCCTTCATGGGGTGACTGAAAAGCAGCGGCGTCTCGCGTAGGACTTTAAAAATTCTATTCGCTCGCTTAACCCCGCGCAAAGCAGCGGGCATGGCGCTATCGTTGCATTTTCATGGTCCGGCCCCGTTGCGTTTTTTATTTACGTGTTAAAATGGAATTTACTGCCGGTTAACACATCTTCGAAGTAAAGGAGTAATAATCATGCTTGAATTATCAGACAGATTAAAGAACTATATAAAAAAGGCAGGAGAGGAAACAGGCCGCGAGGTATTAATTGAAGAGACTCGAGACCTTGGGTTATCAGGCATTCAATCGGGCTTCGTGCAGCATCCGGCCAGGATTCTCGTTATGGTTTCTCCTGAACTTCAAGGCGAGCAACTGGAGCAATCGATCGCCCATGAGATAACTCACGGACTGCTTAGATACGGAAGGGGGTTTCCCCAGATTACTCCCAGCCGGCCATTGAGCGGGGCGGAAACCATAAGCATCAGTATTCTTTGCTCTATGCTGGAGGACATTGTGGTCAATAAAATAATTTACGAGGAAGGTTTTCCGCTCTTTGCCTCCGGATATCTTAAAACCGTCCAGAAAGAGGAAAAAGACTTACGCGACAAATCGTATTTCCGTTCAAGCGCGGAAGTTAGCGATCCGGAAGTTAAAAGCAGGCTTATGGTTTCACGCTATATAACCGCCTGGGGGTTCCTGAAATATTTTCACCCCGATTCTTCATCAAGGAAAATCCTGGAAAAATTTCTACAGTCGTTTGAAAGACATTATCCGCAACAGTATCAAATGGCGACCCGGATCAGGGATATCATAATACAAAATGATATTTTTACCCCCGGGGGATACAATCAGATCATCAGGCGATGCTTAGAGCTTTGGAGGCTTTACGATTTGGTGGAGCTGCGGGTAGCGGAATAGAATATAATAAATACAAGAACTATACAGTCAAAAAGAAAAAGGGCTGCGGTCAAAACCGTAACCCCTTGATTTTACTTGGTGGAGGGCACCGGGATCGAACCGGTGGCCTGCTGATTGCGAATGCAATCTATGCAAAATTTACAACTAAGCCTCCTACCTGTTTTTTTGCAAAAGCAGTACATTTTTCAATATATTAAGGTGTTCTATTTCTTTTGATATTTTTTATCCTTTATTTCCTTTTAGGATAAATTCGGCTACGTTTTGGCTATGTTCTACCCTTTGATGTTCTTAGCGTCCCCACGGGGATTCCCCTGTTGGAAAAGTTATTTATGCCGTTGGAGTTTATGGTGAAAGCCGCATGAAAATAAATCTATCCTCAATTATCGCGCAGAGGGATTGTTTTTGGTCGAGCCTGAAGGACTCCCGTCCAATCCCTTGTTTTTCCGCAAAAATTTACGTTATCTTTTTCGCATACGCATAATCATTATAGGCCATTAAAGTAAGTATGGTCGATACCCTGACGCGCCTGTTGAAAAGCTTTGGTAGCACCTTAATGATGAATTTTGTCCTCATAGGTTTGAAGATAAATGAAAGGAGCCTGGTCGCAAACAGAAGGCGGTACTTGAACTTTATTGGGTCGACCTCGTTGGAGCGCTTCCAGAAATCCATCTCCCAGTAGTAATTCAGTTTCTTGTATATGGAGTCAAAGGAGTATATCTTCCTTATCACCCTTTCATATCCCTCCTGGAGCTTCTCGGGGGTCATGAGTGAAGGATAGAATACGACGGTTTTAGCGTCGTACTTGCTCCAGTCCTTATGGATGATCCTGCCCCCTTTCTCGAAACGCTCAAATAGCTTGGTGCCAGGAAAAGGCGTAAGTATGTTTATCAAAGGCATCAGGAGCTTTGATTCCTCTATAAACGATATCAATTCATCAAAGGTCGATTCGGTGTCAAAATCATATCCCAATATAAATGAGGCGTGGACCAGGATCCCGTGCGATTGTATCTTTTTTATTGCATCTATATAATTGAGCCTGAGATTGACCTTTTTATCCATTAGCGACAGGTTCTTTTCCGATAAAGATTCAAACCCTATAAGGACAGCCCCGCATCCGCTCTCCCTCATGAGCCTGAGCATCTCATCATCCTGCGCTATATTTATTGAGGCCTGACAGGACCAGTTGAGATCCAGGCCTTTTAATGCCTTGAACAACTCTCGCGCGAATCTCCTGTCCGAGATAATATTGTCGTCAGCGAAAAAGATGGACATTTTCTTATATCCGGCTGATGAACCCTTGATCTCCTTTATCTCCGCCAGGACCTGTTCCACGGTCTTATTCCTTATATTCTTTCCATCGTAGGCAAATACTGAACAGAACTCACAATTAAAAGGGCATCCCTTCGTCGTCTGAACGACATCGGAGAAGTACCTGCCACTTGAAAGGACGGACCTTAAAGGGCCGGGATAGGCCTTTACGTCTATTTTTTTTTCGGCTTTATAGACCCTCTTGAGCATTCCGTTCTGAGCGTCCCTCAGGATAACGGGCCAGGTCTCCTCTCCTTCGCCGATGGCTACG
This sequence comes from uncultured delta proteobacterium, assembly GCA_963727865.1. Classification (GTDB taxonomy): domain Bacteria; phylum Desulfobacterota; class GWC2-55-46; order GWC2-55-46; family GWC2-55-46; genus CAVSHY01. The sequence goes on from CAVSHY010000016.1 coordinate 11,601, forward strand.
GTGTCGCAGTGCTCCACGGCCTCTTCAGCGCACATCGAGGGATGTATCCCCCCGAGTACCGTCTTTACGCCTTTTGAGCGGAATCTTTCGGATATAAGGTAGGCTCTTTTTGCGAACATGGTCCTTACGCTGATCCCAACCAGGTCAGCGCCCCAGTCGTAATCGATCTCCTCTATGTTCTCATCAAAGACCTTTATCTCGTGCTCAGGTGGGGTCAGGGACGCCAGGACAGGGATCGCCAGGAGGTATGAAAAGTATCTTTTGGAGAGTAAAAACTCTGAAAAGAATTTATAATCGTAAAAACTCTTTTCATTCTCAGAACCATTCTTGGGTATGATCAACGCTATTTTCATTATCAACCCTCCTCTTCCCCAGACCTTCCGTAGCCCCCTAAAATTATCATCTTATTTATTTCCATTTTAGACCCGATATCTATAAGGTTATTTCACCTAAATGGGAATCTCTTTTCGGTTTATTTTATTATATCATAATCATCTGGAGCGGATGTAGAAGAACTGCGTTCTTCTCTTTTCATCCGCCAATCAAGAGGCTGAATAATCAACGCTTCTCGTACTCGTCCTCTAAATTAACGTAACGCTTCGTACAGATTACTTTTATACCGATGTCCGCCTCTCTCTTTTTCTCAATAGCGATATTACAGTTCTATCAGGAGCAAGAGATTTAAATTTAAGGAATACTTTCCTAAATCCATAAATAAAAATGCCCAATTAATTTCAAATGGGCGGATAACCTAAAAAACCATATAAAGGAAATTTTAACCCGGGCGACCTTATGAATCGAAGCAATATATATAATACTTTGATTTTACTTCGAAATTAATAGGCGGACTCAAACAGCTTGAATGAATTTAACCTTATGCGCGTGCTCACTGGGATTTTAATGTTGGAAAGGTTATTTATACCTATGGAATTTGTTCTGCAGGCGGCGTAAAAATAAATATGTCCCCCATTTTCACACAGTGCGGTGTAGTTCACTCAAGTTGATTTTGTTAAGGTTTCCCCCACAGGTTTCCTTCTTCATCTGTCCGTCCTCTTTCACAAAATAAAACCATAAGCCTTGCTCGTTTTTAGTATATCGCTGTATTATTGTTGAGGTCTTGTCAACAAGTGTGTAAATAGGTCCAGGCGGCGATCTCCTGTTCGGCCTTTTTTACCTTCACCCCGTTGACTTAGGCGGCTCCTTCCACGACCTGTTAGAATTCAGCCTTTAGCGCAAGGAAAGGGCCTTTGACGGTCATGTTTGCCCTGGAGTCGCTATGATCGAAGTGGAGCACTATGCCCCTGTAGCCCCCTGACACGCTTATAAACGGCAGCGGCCTGTAATCGACGCTCGCCTCCCCGTCTATCATGTAAGCGGTCCTGCCGAGGGTTATGCCCGTTACCTCTCCGCCTACGCTAAAAAGAAGCGGCAGGGATACGCGGCCCGCAACGCCCACTGTCGGGATTGGCAGAGCTAATTTCTTGGACTCCTCTCTGCCGAGGGTCGAATCTTTCACCGTCGCGTTTATGTCGAAGTACTTGACCTCGATGATGGCCCCGAGCCGGTTGCCGAGGGTGTCTATGAAGTCGTACTCGTATCCGAGGCGGTGGTAATAGGCCTTAAGCTCCGAGCTCACCTTGTCGCTGACGGCAAAAGACTGGCCGTTAAAGTTGAAAGTCTGCGTAAGGGTAGTTGAGCCGTCCCATTTAAGGGGGACAAACCCGTACCTGATCCTGTTGCTCCCGAGGTTAAAGCCTACACGGACTTCCGGAAAGCCCTTGCGGCCGTCAAGGCCGAGGTCGTCGACCATATTGATGTCGTTACCCGCCAGGACCCCGCTTGAGACATTGACCTTACTGCTCAAGTCGGTGAACCAGTACCTGCCTTCGGCGGTTACAAGTGCCGAGGCGTCTTTGGCGATCAGGGCGGTAAAAATAAAGATTAATGCGATTACTATCTTTTTCATAGACCATCCTCTTTCATGTTTTATTTGTTTGAACGCGGTTGTTAAATAATGCCGCGATATATAAATTACAGCAATCCGTGTGCCAATATAAAATATTCTTATAAAACTGGAAGTTAGCTTTTAAATTACCTCCTTATCCGGCGATAGTAGTGACAATTTATGTCATTTATCGGAAAGATTTGTCATGGTTTCGCGGGTTGAGTTTTAAGTTTGTAACGGGCCGGTACAGCGAACTGCTTATCTACGCTCGCAATGCCCCCCCCTCACACTGGCCCTCTCCCTCGAGGGGAGGAGGGGGAATAAAAGAACGGTTAGCATCAGATCAATAGCTGTAAAGGTTTTTGCGAGCTAACCGCGCGCTTGGGCAGGGGTTTCTCCGCGCGTCCTGCTGCGGGCGATTGTTCAGCTGACCCTCTCGGCACAAGGATTACAGAGCCGCGCGGATGATTTTTGCTTTGCCCGTGCGCAGCACCGCCCTTTCCCGTTCGCTCCGCCGCTTGAGTTACGCTCGTCTGAAACGCGCTCGCGTCTTTCTCCCTCGGCTTCGCTCACCCGCTCAGCCCTATGCGCTGTTCACCCTTGGCCCGCGGGATTTTTGAAAAGACAATAAATCGCGGATGGGTACAGCCCACGTCTATTAAATACCAGCAGCAATATACAACTTTTCAATAAAATCAACAACCATAAGTTTCCGGAAGAAGAACGTATAATAAAGCGTCAGCTATAATTATTTGCTATTTGCGATAACTTTGTGTTATATTATTAAATTAAGTCGGCGCTATCCGGTCGGCGCCAGAAGTGTCATGGGTGATTCCTTCCTTTAAAACCTCACTCCGCACAACCTTTTATTATCCCGTCTAAACCGGCTCAATGACCTTGAGTAGGCAGATAATGGAGCTATTAATGACATTTGAACAACTCGGCCTTCTGGCCGAACTGCTTGGCGCCGTAGCCGCGGAAGGCTACAAGACCCCGACCCCCGTTCAAGTTAAGGCTATCCCCGCGATACTTGAGGGTCGTGACGTCCTGGGGAGCGCGCAGACCGGCACCGGCAAGACCGCCGCCTTCGTGCTGCCTATACTGCAACTGCTCAACAGGGGCGAAAAGGGGCGGCTGCCACGCGCCCTTATCCTGACGCCCACGCGCGAACTGGCCGCGCAGGTGGGCGACAGCGTGCGTATTTACGGCAAGAACCTGCCGCTTCGCTCGACGGTCGTTTACGGCGGGGTCGGCATCAACCCTCAGATCGAACAACTGCGCCGCGGGGTGGATATCCTTGTAGCCACGCCGGGCCGTCTTCTTGACCATGCCGGGCAGGGCACATTGAACCTTTCCAGAGTGGAGATCTTGGTGCTCGATGAGGCCGACCGCATGCTTGACATGGGCTTCATACATGACATCCGAAGGATCTTTAAGCTATTGCCTCAGAAACGGCAGAACCTGATGTTCTCGGCGACCTATTCAAACGAGATCAAAAGCCTGGCCGACGGCATCCTGCATAAGCCCGAGCTTATCGAGGTCACGCCCCGCAACACCGCGGCGGAGACGGTGACCCACGTGGTGCATCCGGTGGGGCATACCCGCAAGCGCGCTCTCCTCTCTCATCTTATAAAGGGCGGGGACTGGAAGCGGGTGCTGGTTTTCACCCGCACCAAGCACGGCGCGAGCCGGCTGGCGGAACAGCTCATAAGAGACGGCGTCAGCGCCACCGCCATCCACGGAAATAAGAGCCAGGCAGCCCGCACGCGCGCGCTTGCTGAGTTCAAAAGCGGGGCGGTGCGTACCCTGGTCGCTACCGATATCGCCGCCCGCGGCCTGGACATCGACAGCCTCCCCCATGTGGTCAACTACGAACTGCCCAACGTCCCCGAGGACTACGTCCATCGCATCGGCCGCACCGGACGCGCCGGGGCGAGCGGGCGGGCGTTGTCCCTGGTCTCAGCGGAAGAACAGGATCTTCTGACAAATATCCAGAAGGTGCTCCAGCATAAAATACGCGTCGAGAATATATCGGGCTTCGAGCAGGAGAGCGTTTCGGAAACGGGGACCGCCGTAAGGCCGGGACCCGCATACAGGCAACCCGGAAGAAGGCAGGATACCCGCGGCGGGAAGGAAGGTTTCGGCAGGCGTTCGTCAGGCGGCCGAAATGAACGCCATGATAACGGCGAAGGCCGCGACTTTAAAAAACGCACATAAAATCCGAAAGATGCCCGATGCAAACCGGCCCTCTTTATCGGCCAGGTCTCCTTGTCTGAACACTTAGATACAAAGCCTCAAGGGCATTTTGCCCTTGAGGCTTTGTATCTTGTTGGCGTGAAAGTCCGATCTCTTATGGTATTATACTTCTTCAATTAAAAGCGGCATAAAAAGGACAGATGGCGTTAATAAACCTTAACGGAATAACGGTCGGCTTTGGAAGCCCCCTTCTTCTCGACCACCTGGACCTGCAGATCGAGAAAGGCGAGCGGGTTTGCCTTGTCGGGCGTAACGGGGCCGGAAAATCGACCCTTATGAAGGTGATCGGCGGCGAGCTTAAACCCGACGGTGGAGAAATCACCCGCGCCCAGGGGCTTAAGACCGCTATGCTGTCGCAGGAAGTCCCAAGGGAGCTTAAAGGGACGGTATTCGAGGTGATAACCGGCGGGCTCGGCAATATATGCAGATTGATGAATGAGTACCACACGGCCCTCGGCAGACTGAGCGAAGGCGGGGAGAGGGCGGTAGCCGAACTCGAACGGATCCATCATGAGTTGGAGTTCGAAGGCGGCTGGCAGGCCAACCAGCGGGCCGAGACCGTAATATCGAGGCTGAAGCTCCCGGCGGACGCCGAATTCTCCGAGCTCTCCGGTGGCTTTAAAAGAAGGGCGCTCCTCGGCAGGGCGCTCGTCGCGGAACCCGGCCTGCTCCTCCTGGATGAGCCCACAAACCACCTCGACATGGAGTCCATAGGCTGGATCGAGGAGTTCCTCCTCGGCTACAGGGGCACGCTCCTCTTCGTGACGCATGACAGGATGCTTCTCCAGAGGCTCGCCACCCGGATAATCGAACTCGACAGGGGAAGACTTACGTCCTGGCAGTGCGGCTACTTGACGTATCTCGACCGGAAGAAGGCGCTTCTTGATGCCGAGGCCCGGCAGAACGCCCTTTTTGATAAGAGGCTCTCCGAGGAAGAGGCATGGATACGCCAGGGCGTCAAGGCCCGGAGGACCCGTAACGAAGGTAGGGTCCGCGAGCTGATGGATATGAGGAGGCTCCGTAAGGAGCGGCGCGATCTCGAGGGCGACGCCCGGATGAGAACGCAGGAAGGGGAGCTTTCAGGACATCTCGTCATTGAGGCGAAAGGGATAAGCTACTCTTACGATAACGGTGCCGCCGTAATAAAAGATTTCTCCACTACGATCATGAGGGGCGACAAGGTCGGCATAATCGGCCCGAACGGCTCGGGTAAGACGACCCTTTTAAAACTCCTCCTCGGGCAGTTGAGCCCCGTATCGGGCGATCTCCGCCTGGGGACCCGCCTTGCGGTCTCCTACTTTGACCAGCACAGGGGGGCTATCGATGAGGAGAGGACGGTTCAGGACAATATCGGCGAAGGCAATGACCAGATAATAATCGACGGAAAGCCCCGCCATGTAATAGGCTATCTTCAGGACTTTCTCTTTTCCCCTGCCCGCGCGCGCACGAAGGTAAAGGCTCTCTCTGGAGGGGAAAGGAGCAGGCTCCTCCTGGCTAAGCTTTTTTCGAAGCCCTCCAACGTGCTCGTCATGGACGAGCCGACGAATGACCTCGACAGCGAGACTCTTGACCTTCTTGAGGAGCTCCTGCTCGAATATCCCGGAACGGTCCTCCTCGTAAGCCATGACAGGGCGTTCCTGAATAACGTGGTTACGAGCACGATAGTATTCGAAAAGGGCGGGCTCAATGAATACGTGGGTGGATACGACGACTGGCTGCGCCAGAGGCCGGCGGAAGTCGAAGATAAGGGCGGGAAAAAGCCCAGGCAGAAAAGGCAGAAGAAAGGCCGGCCCGTAAAGCTCGGCTTCAAGGAAGAAAGGGAGCTTAAGGAACTGCCCGGGAAGATAGAGGCTATCGAGGCGGAGCAGCGTAAGCTGTATGAGACGATGTCTCATCCGGACTTCTACAGAGAAGGCGGGGAAAAAGCGGCGGAGGCGAAAGCGCTCATGGGAGAGATTGAACTGAAGCTCGAAGCGTCTTACAGGAGATGGGAGGAGCTTGAGGCGATAAAAGAAGACTCTTCAAATACCGTGTCAATCGCCGACAACGAATTCGTCACAGTTAAATGAAAAGGGGTCAGCTATTCAGCTAACCCCTTGATTTTTCTGGCGTCCCCACGGGAATTTTAATGTTGGAAAGGTTATTTATACCTATGGAGTTCGTTGTGCGAGCGGCATGAAAATAAATCTGTCTCCAATTATCGTGCAGAGGGATTGTTTTTGGTCGAACCGGAAGGAGATACCGCTTTCTACCTGTTGACACACCTTTTTATACTACCTCTGTACCAATAGCTTTTGCGTAGAGAGCCCTCTGGAATAACCTCTAAAACTTCCTTTTATAAGAAAAGGTGAAAGAAACATCAGGCGCAAAGGACGTACTCGGGTCTTCGGTAAAGGAAAGCTCGTAGACGTTACCGCCGATCGAGTACCTTCCCCCGGCCGCAAACAGGACCGAGTTCCTGTCTACAGAGCCTATGCCTACAAACGGGTACGGTACCCTCTCGTAGTAAATCTGTGTTATGGCGCTCAAGCCCGTTTTTATCGTAAACTCGAAGGCCGCACCACAGTAGAAGTAATTCCGGAGTCTAACGGTCTCATATCCCTTGAGATCCCGGGGGAATACCCAGCCCACGTTCCAGCCGTCACATGAGCCGTATCCCAACTCTCTGACTATTAAAGCCGCCCGACTATCAGGAATCTTGACGGTTTCAACAATTTATGATAACATTTTTTCTGCGTGGAATGGTCAAAAATGACGGCATCTGGAAAATACCGAGTCAGAGTTTCTCGGCAAACTGTTATAGACTGCCTTGCTGGATTCTTTGTTGCCGCCCTGACCCTGGTAGTCTTTCTACCGTCCCTGCGGAACGGTTTCATAGGATGGGACGATAATGCCGTCTTCTATAATCCTAATATACGGGTGATCGACCTCTCTTTTTTAAAATGGGTCTTCACAACGCCGATTTCATACAACTGGCACCCGCTTACATTCATCTCCTTCGCGCTCGATTATAGGTTCAGCGGAAGCAACCCTGCTGGCTATCACCTTACAAACATAATTATTCACAGCCTGAATACGTTACTCGTCTTTATTCTTGCCCTGACGCTCATACGCCTGTCCGGCGAATCAAGGATAAAGTTTAAGGAAGTCTGCCTGTCGATGGCTTTGCCGGCCGCGTTCATAGCGGCTTTCATCTTTGGCTTGCACCCCTTGCGGGTCGAATCCGTCGTATGGATCTCCGAGAGAAAAGACGTTTTATGCACTTTTTTCTTCCTGCTGAGTCTTGTCTTCCATATTTCGTATATTTCAAAGGGGTCTGCGCGCGGATACGTTTTGGCCCTTGTTTTCTTTATCCTCGCGCTCCTCAGCAAGCCGATGGCCGTCTCGCTTCCATTCGTACTCCTTATACTGGATTACTACCTTATAGACGGATTCTGGCGAAGGGAAACCTTTAGAAAAATAATACTGGGGAAGATCCCTTTTTTCCTATTGAGCCTGATGAGCATACCACTCACTATCTGGGCTCAATCGAAGCTGATACAATCTCTCGATAAGATGCCCTTTGTTTACCGCCCGGCTATAGCCGCGCACGGTTATATATTTTACCTGTATAAACTTCTCCTCCCGATAAACCTTGTCCCTTTTTATCCGATCCCCAAACATATAAACTTCTTTTCCATTGAGTACGCGGGCGCGGCTTTACTGTTCATTTTTTTGACGGTATTGTTCCTGTGGGTGTTAAGGGAGCGCAGAGCCTTACAGGCTATCTGGCTTTATTATATAATTACGCTCATACCCGTTATAGGCATAGTGCAGGTGGGCGTACAGGCAACCGCCGACCGGTATACGTATATCCCGACTATAGGCTTTATCATCATCGCGAGCACCGGCGCGGTTTATGCTTTTAAGGCATCTAATGCCCCTGGCAGGGTTGTGCTGGCGACGGCGGGTTTATTTTTGGCAATAACACTTGTGACTCTGACTCACAGGCAGATAGGCGTATGGAAGAACGACGAGACGCTTCTTACCTACCAGATAGACATCAATCCTACCTATCTGGCCTTTTACAACAGGGCTATCGTATATTCCAACAGAGGAAACCTTCCAAGGGCTATAGATGATTACACCGTTACCATAAGGCTATACCCGCAATTCAGGAACGCCTATCTCAATAGGGCGAAAGTCTATACAATTCTGGGCGACTACCCATTAGCCATTAACGATTATAATAAGCTTATAGAATTGTATCCGTCGGAGCCGGCCGCATATTATGACCTTGGTTTGCTTTATTCAAGGACAGGAAGAGATGATCTTGCCGCGTATTTTATGCAGAGGTCGGCGGAGATGGGTTTTAAACCTTGACCCTGTCGATAGTCACATATCCCGGCTCCCCCTTTGCATCTTCCCCTGCATCTGTCTATATTGCGAGCGCCTCCCGGATTAAGGCTTGCGCAGTGAAGTAATTGACCCGTCAGGTTTACGACGTCAATTTAATTCAAATATTTAACCCAAATTATGCACGTAATGAGAAAAATGCAAAAATCACGGTTCCATAGTCCTGTTGAAGCCGCAACGAATGGCGTATTGATGCCAATTTTCCCTTCCGGTGCGAAGATTAGTGAAATGAAAAAAGGGCTACGGCTAACGCCGTAACCCCTTGATTTTCTTGATGGGCCGCGCTGGGATCGAACCAGCGGCCCGCTGATTAAGAGTGGGACTGAGGCCGTTTTAACTTGTCCCTACTTAGCCATAACTGATGGTATTTCTTATGTAAACCGGCAAATGTAAAAACTGTGTTTCAGTGGTTGGTTATGCCTGTTTCGGGTTGTCTACTGGATAAAAACTGGACAATCAGGGTCTTCCTGAATTTTCCAATACTGGCGTCCCCACGGGGATTTTAATGTCGGAAAGGTTATTTATCCCTCTGGAGTTTCTTGTGAAGGCGGCCTGATGCCCAGTTAGAATCCCATGGGGGTCGCACCATGCTTACTGCATAAGCGCTAACTTCACCTTGAACGCCGCGTCATTGTTCTTCTTCGCCCTGCCAGGCTTCTCAACTCATCGCCGGATAATCTGTGTAACCATGCTCGCCTGGCGCATAGAAGGTGTCAAAATCCGGAACATTCAGGGTTGCACCCTTCTGCCAGCGTGCGGGAAGGTCCGGATTAGCCAGGAACGGCCTACCGACGGCGATCAGGTCCGCTCTGCCTGCGGCAAGGTCATTCTCGGCGCGCTGGGCGTCGTAGCCGCCCGAAAGAATCAATGCGCCGTCGAATGCATTACGGAATGTCTCCTTGATCGAGCCCGGCACCACCGGAGCGCCCATCGCCGAATGATCAACGAGGTGAATATATACCAATGAGCCGGTTTTGCCGAGTTTGCGCGCCAGAAAAGCATAGTCTGATTCCATAGCGTCATACGACGGCATATCGTTAAAGACCCCTAAAGGCGATAGACGAATACCCGTGCGATCTTTACCGATCGCGCCAGAAACCGAGTTGACGACCTCAAACACAAAACGCGCCCGGTTTTCAATGGGACCGCCGTAGCCGTCAACGCGTTGATTTGTATTTGGACGGATAAACTGCTCCAACAGATAACCATTGGCGGCGTGCAATTCCACGCCATCGAAACCAGCCTCCATGGCGTTCTTCGCCGCCTGCACGAATTCCCGGATGGTCGAATGAATATCCTCGTCGGTCATTTCCTCTGGAACCGGAAGCGGCTTCATTCCTTCAGCATCCGTATACATCTGCTCTTTTGCCGCGATAGCGCTTGGTGCGAGCACCCGTGCGCCGGCAGGCATGTTAAGCGCATGCGAGATTCGCCCGGTGTGCATGAGTTGAACGAAAACTCTTGCGCCGCCGTTATGAACGGCAGACGTGACGGCCTTCCATCCCTCGATCTGCGCCGGCGAGAAGATACCTGGAATTCTCGGATAACCTAAAGCATTCGGTGAAGGCGCAGTGCCCTCGGTGATGATCAATCCGGCTGATGACCGCTGGGCGTAATATTCCGCCATCAATTCATTCGGTATATTATTGATGGCGCGACTGCGTGTCATGGGCGACATCACCAAACGGTTCTGCAGACGTATTGATCCCAATTGAGTTTTCGAGAATAACAACATGGCAGACCTCCTGGAATAGATGCTGTTTTAGTCTTATTGGGTAGCAAAGCCCGACATCACTTCGACTATGGCTTTTTCAAGGTGGACGCTGCCAACCATGCAAGTCTAAACCTTACAAGTCTTCTTGTCTACACCAGGATAGTCACACGTATCTTAAACCGACATTTTCCAGATGACGTCATTTTTAGCCATACACGTAAACGTGATGCTAACATCAAGGGTTAAAACTGTCAAAAGAATGTTTTTCTACTGTTTATAATCCATAAATTGAAGCAATATATAATACTTTGATTTTCCTCAAGATTGAATGGATTTAAACTTATGCGCGTATAGACGGGAATTTCAATGTTGGAAAAATTATTTATGCCGTTGGAGTTCGTTATGAGGGCGGATTAACGACCGTTAACATCGTGACTTCCCTCTAATCTAATCGGCAGCCTCGATCCGGTTTTTGCCTTATACATGGCTTCATCAGCCCTTTTTAAAAAGGAATCCGCGGTATATTAGCGCCTTCGAGGTCTTTTGTACCTTTCGGCCCTTCCCATCTCTCCTTGTATTATATCGTTGAACTTTACCCTGTTGTAAACATTGGTCACTGTGAGCAAACAGCACATCAAGCGACCGAGGACCTTCTCACTCATGACGCAGGGCAGCGATCGGGTCCAGCTGTGAGGCCCTCCATGCCGGATAGAAGCCGAAGAAGATTCCCACCACGATAGCGAATATCGGAGCGACGATTAGGCCTTCCAGAGGAATGGATACAGGCCATCCCAAGGCGTACCCCAGAATGAAAGATACGACCACGCCGACAAAGACTCCCAAGAAGCCGCCGAACAGGCTCAACATGACGGCCTCGCCGAGAAACTGAATCTGTATGGCCCGTGTCGTGGCCCCGACCGCGAGGCGCAAACCAATTTCCCTCGTTCGCTCGGTCACCGATACCAGCATCACGTTCATGATCCCGATCCCACCGACAAGAAGGGAGATGGAGGCGACGCTGATAAGAAAAAAAGTGAGCGTCCGGCTCGCGGCGATCTGGGCCTTAATCACCTCGTCTGGATGACGGATGTTGAAATCATCCTGCTCACCCGGCCGGATGTGATGCCGCTCGCGCAGCAGTGCGCTAATCTGGTCAATGGCCGGTTTAGCTGCATCAAGGGACACGGCCGAAGTCATAATGTCGTCCAACCATGCGAAGCCCTTGCCCCTCAGCTTCTTCTGCACCGTAGTATATGGCATCAGGATGGTGTCGTCCTGATCCTGGCCGGTAGCCGACTGGCCCTTTGGCGCCAGCACACCGATCACCTTGAATATCTGTTTATTGATCCGGGCGTATCGTCCGACCGCCTCCTCCGCTCCGAAGAGCTTCTGACGCACTGTCTGGCCGATCATGCACACGTTGGCCGCGTGCTTCACGTCTTCCCTCGTGAATGGATCCCCCTCGGCCAGCTCCCAACGCCTGATCTCGATGAATTCGGGGGTAACGCCACGGTAATGCGTCGTCCAATTACGGTTCCCGCAGGCAATGAGCACGTTCCCATCCACCTGCGGGGAAACACTCTTGATGAGTGACACATCGTGAATAATCGCATCCGCGTCTTCCATTGTGAGGGAGGTCATTCCGTGGCTGCCGCTCCGCACCCCGTTCACGTTGCGAGAACCGGCCTCGATCCACACCAGGTTATCCCCCAGGTTTTGGAGCTGCTGTTCGGCACGCTGCGAACCTGCCGTGCCGATGGCCACCATGCAAACTACTGCGGCGATGCCGATGGTGATCCCGATGGCCGACAGCGCACTCCGCAACTTGTTACGAGAGAGAGCGCGGATGGCCTCACGGCCGAAGAGACTTAGCGAGATATCACTGATATTTTTTATAATGCCGGACATAAACGCATTTACGCACCCTGAGGTGAAGGTTTCATCATTGGCGTGGTACAGCTTTTTATATCATTCTTAAGTTCTGTTGGAAAAATTTGGACTTTTGGCAGAAACCATCTAAATATATGTCAATATATCATGGAAGGATAGGTTCTGAGTAAAAAAATCTTTTCAAAGGCGTCATTTTGATGGACAGCTCATTTTGCCTTGTTTGCGCAGGTATTTGAGAGTTTTGCTTTTTCAATTTTCTTTTTAAAATTAACTTCCTGAAACTACTGTAGTTGATTCAGCAGGAAAGGTGTGTATTTCTTCCGGTAATTAACAGAATATGTCGGGTTGCACCAAATTTACAGAAGTAAGCATCTGATATTATGATGGTCTACGGGAATGAAAACGCATGATCAGCGCTGTTTAGCCAGAGTTTTTTACAAGCCTCCAGTTTGTTCTTCTCCCTATTTTCCTGCCAGTTCGACCTTTTTCCATGTTTTATCAGGGTCATAAGCTGTAATCGCCTTTGCTGTCTCTTCTGTCTTAGCCCCCAGGTCCTTCTCATATACAACGCCCTGCTGGTTGACTATGAAGGTCATGACCCCGGACACGCCGTACTGAGCCGGGTACGCGACCAGGCCGAAACCGGCCGTCATCTTGCCGTTGATCACATAATCGAACGCCCCGCCCTGAGCGTTGCTTCCTTGGCTTTTCAGTTTCCTGAAATAATACCCGTGGTATGGCGAATGCTTCTCGTTTTTCCTGAAAGTGTATCCTTCTTCACTGGCGCGGGCAAAGAGCGGCCCCAGAGGGCTACTTCCCTCGCCGGGCGCGGCCTCCCAGTACAGCCCGTCCTTCTTGCCCTTCTGGCTTAGAAAATGCTGCGCGTACTGGAGCACCCCGCTGCCGTCACGGTCCCTGGCGGCGTACTCGCGCTGCGCGTTCACATAAGCCAGGGAGACCTGAATGGTATTTAATTCGTTTCTGCCTATCCTGCGGTTTATGATCTCTTCCTTTCCGTCTTCAGTAAAAAAAGCCCATCCCTGCCCTGATTTCACAATAGGGATAGGGAAGCACCATCCGTCTTTTCCGATAAGCGCCAGTATCGCGTTGTCGTCTAATTTTGAAAACTCAACCTTTTCCTGCGCGGCCTTGACGAAACGCTCACGGGCATGAGTATCTGCGACAACGTCGCCGGAGGATATGACGTCCTTGCCCTCGGGCCCGAAAATGGCCAGCAGCTCCCTGGTGTCGTTGTCCCTGGCGGCCTCCAGGAGCGCGTTGAACGCGTCCTGCGGAGACTTGAACTCCCTTTGTCCCGAATCCTGGGCAAAGGCGGGAAGGCTGAAAGCCGTTGCGATGAGCATGGATAGCGCGAAAGCCGTCAGGCCGCAACGGCGGAAAAAACGGTTTTTTGGCTTTGCCCCATTTCTAAACATTGTCCCTGCCTCCATATATCAGTAGCCTGATTCTATTCATGTTTATCAGCCTGCGGCAAACGCCGTCCGGCGCGCCCGGCCTGGCTCAGCGTTGACGCCCTCCGCCGTGGAATGTCCCGCCCCGGCTGTCGCGGAAACCCCCTTCACCGGTATCGCCTTTGCCGGTTTCGCCTTTACCGGTCTTGTCTCTATTGGTAAAGACTCCACCGGGGATATGACCGGCGGGGATATGACCGGCGGGGATATGACCGGCTGAGATATGACCGGCGCTGGAGCGGCTTCGGAACCCGCGGTCGCCCGCGGCCCCCTCGAACCGGCTGTTGCCTAAACGATCAAAGGCGCTTGAACGGGTCCCGCCGAAAGGTCTTGGCGCGCCGAAACCCCGCGTGCCTCCGGTCTCGCCGAAAGTCACGCCGCGAGACCTGTTCGTAGGGTTGACGCGCAGCATCTTGTCTGTTCTGGGATCACGGAAATGGTTGCTGATGAATCTCTCCCTGCCTGCGCTCATGTTCATGCCGGGGCGCTCTAACGTCAAAGTCCCCAAGAATAAAAAACCCGGGGAACCAGAAATCCCACCCCCAAAACGGATAAGGCACCCAGGTATACATATACGCGTAATTAGGGGGCGGAGCGTAGTACGTTACCACGGGGGGTCCTTCTGTATTGTAATAATCATTTATGACCGTGGACTCAGGTTGATTAACGCCGGGTGTCCCGCCCTGGCTCTCGGCGGCCCTTACGGACAGACCGTATCCCTTTACGACATCATGAAAAGCCGTCAGCGCCGCGTCTTTTCCCACGGATAATGTGCCGGAGTCAGCCGCTTCACTGATGGAGGCCTGCATCTCTCCTTCTATATCCGGCGTGACCGGGTAATCGGCGATCCACCCGTTCCGGGGCGTGATGCCGGCGGAGATCAGTATGCTCTCGGCTTCAGCTTCACCGGCCGGCGTGCCGAGACCAAGCGCCTCCACCAGCCTGACCGCGAGATCGCCTTCACGGACAAGCGGTTGCGCTATGGGCGGATTTGCGGCAGCCGCCTGTTCGTATTGCGCAATCGATGCTCCACGCATCAAGAACAGAACGCTTAAAATAAAAATCAATACTCTAAAAAACGAACTCCTCATACTGCCGTCTCCTGCTGAACCAATACTTATATTCTATCACTTTTGAGCCTGTTGCACAATCATCGATCAAAGCACGCTTTTTTTAGGATTTGAGAAAACTACCGATTGAGATTTGCAGCCTTTATCATATAGTCCGGCTTATTCGCCTTTCCGGATGCCATTCTTTGTCCATTGATTCGTAAATAGCGTTAATTAATATCTAAAACGTTAAGTCTACCCGTTTTTTCTGAATTCACTGTTTGGCCTCCTTTTAGCCGAGGACTACTCATCACCCATATCAAGCCTTACGCCTTTCATTATAGATGCTCATCCGGCGCAAGGCTATCTTGCTGGTGGGGGCTCGAAAGGGGGCGGTGGAACTGGTCCTGGATATGGGGGTGGCGGAGCAGGGCTCAGGTATGGAGGAGGCGGCGGGGGCTGGAATCTTCTGGCACGGCGAGCCCGTTGTATAACTCCCGGGATCTGGTTCCCCTTGGCATACATGCACTGCATATATGCGATATCATACCTGTGCTGCGCATCCCTGCCATAGACCTGACCTGACTCGGCACCTGTGGCCGCTCCAAAAAGAAGTCCTGTTCCGGCGCCTATCGCCGCTCCGGCGCCAGCATTCCCTGAGGCGGCGCCTATAGCCGCTCCGGCGACTCCGCCGATAGCAGTACCCACACCGGCCCCAATTGCGGTATTCTTATTAGCAACTTCCTGAGGGCTTAAACCTATCCGCTGTCCCGCCCACTGTCTACAGAGGATGTCATCGGCCTGGAATTGCTCAAAGGGCTTTCCGGGGCCAGGCAGCACCATCACGCTTGGGCCCTTAGGGATGACCGCGCATCCGCCAAGCGCCAGCAATATCAGAAGAAGTGAAAAGATGCTTCGCCTGTGCCTCATCATATATTCACTCCCTTGGGCCCGGGTTCGACGGGACCGGCGAAGGGACAACCTTCATCCATCCGTTAGGACACTCTTTCACATATGGATAATAACCCTGTGGATTCGTACAATAATACCAGTAATACTGTTCCTCCTCTGATTGCGCGGGCGGCTGGACATATACAGGAGGCTGCTCTTGTACCGGTGGCTCTGGATAATACGGATAATATGGATAATATGGAGGCCCCCACCACGGCCCCCATGGTCCGATCCAAACGCCGCCCCTGAAAACGAATCCCCCGTGCCCGCGTTCATGACCATCGCGTGCATGAGCAGGCAAAGCGCTCGCAAAAACCAGTATCAACACTGTAAAGGCAAGACAAATGCCCTTTTTCATTTCCAGCCCCCCGCTTTGAACGTAACGATTAAATTACACGCCAATTCTCGAAACGTTAGGCTC
The DNA here is from genome assembly GCA_963727865.1 of uncultured delta proteobacterium. Classification (GTDB taxonomy): domain Bacteria; phylum Desulfobacterota; class GWC2-55-46; order GWC2-55-46; family GWC2-55-46; genus CAVSHY01. The sequence goes on from CAVSHY010000016.1 coordinate 27,694, forward strand.
CATAACGATAAAAAGTTCACTTTTATTGCTTTAAAAAATGGCGATGATTCAAGAAAACAAAATAAATAGTTCTTTTATATATTAAACGAATTGGATTTAAGATTTGTTCCGTAAATAATATTGGCAAGCAAACTTTATTAAATCGGTCAGAAAACAATGGCCTTTTAAGGCTGGGAATGGGAATCTGAAAAAATGTTTCATAGGAGCAATCATACCTGGAGGGGATTAAATGGAATTTCACTAAATTCCTGATTGATCGACAATGTAATCCCATTAAAAGGTATGCCCCGATGGACAAATCCGAAGCCATTGAAGATGACCTGAAAAGTGTTCTGGCCACTCAATAATAATCAATTAGGGTTGGCGAAGAATATTAACCAATTATCTCTCCCCGTGTCTGTCCGGCTCGCCGCGCTCCCGCTCCCGAGTATTTCTGTCCGGCTCGCCACGCTCCCGCGTCTTCTTGTGCCGTTCCTTAGCGATTTCTCTTTCTTCGGCCCTAAAATGCTTTCTTCTGTAAGCCGGACCCCTCTCGCGGTAATCCTTCCAGGCATGCTCGCGGAATTCATGCAGCCGCTCAATCTTATATCTTCTTAAGCCGGGGGGAAGCGTTCGAGACTCGACATGAACCCATGGACCTCCATAGCCGCGAGCCCAGTACCAGTAGCCATTATGAAAATAGTAGTATCGGCCACTGAGGAAAAAAAGATCGTAGGGGGTTCCAACCGCTACGTAGACTCCGGCCTCCGGTATGATCATCATCTCGGGCGGTGCTTGCACCACAACCGGAGGCGGTAGTGGAACACCGATATTGATATTCACATCCACGCCCGCATAACTTGACGGCGTGGCGATGGCCATCGCTCCGAATATCGATAGGACGATCAGGATCCTTTTCATGACTCCTCCTTAAATCTTTATAGTCTTTTCCTTGAAAGCCGAAATCCGTAAAACCCAGGAAAATAAAATCGTCCAGAACCCCTTGAAACTACTTATCAAATACTGGAATGATACAAATAAACCGGCATCCCCCATATCAAGCTTATCGAAGTTTGATATGTAATGGGTCTATTTTTAGCCTCTGTGTCCCCACCTGTGCCGATTTGCGTTCATTATAGCCGAGTCAAAGGATACCCTCTGATCAGGAGTAAGGATCTTTCGCAGCTCTATAATGTGGTTTATCCTCTTTTGCATGATTTCCTTTTTTAAGCCTGTTACTTCGTTCATTTTCTGGTCAATAGCCTTTACATCCGGAGTATCCTTCAGCAACAGTCCTTTAAGTTCAGCTTTTTTAACGCCAAGCTGGGCCTTAAGTACGCTTGTATCCTTTTTAAGTGTCAAATGCATACGCTCAATCTGAGCCTTCTGGTCATCCGTGAGAGTCTTTTTCCAGGAATGCCCGAATTCGCATTGTCTATGATGTTCGGCCTTCCCATACTCAGGCATCTCGGCAGAGGCAGGGATAGCTCCTATAACGGTAGTCAAAGCCATACATAAAGCTGATACTGTCAAAATACTTTTTAAGCTGATTCTTTTCATAACATCCCTCCGTAGGTATTAAAGGTTTCTTTTTGCGTTTTCCAGAGGTTGAAAGGCATACTCCTGGCCATGGCGCAAATATACTCATTCAGAACATAATCCCTGATTATCCGGCAAAAATGTTTGCCCGGCCCCCTTCCGCTCATGTCATCGAAAGCCTCCTTTTTTGAAGGAGCTATAACGCGGTATTCATTCTTTACATTTACCACTTTGATGTTCCCGAGCCTGCGCCCGTTATCCAGAATAACAGACGCTGTCGCCTTAAGCCTTTTACCCTTAACAGTCTTGAGATCGACATAGATTATACGCATGATAGCCTCACAGGTTTTAGAGGTTATCTTTTTTAACGCATCTACTTAATAAACGGATTGAGTTTGAGGTTTGTTCCGTAAAAAAAAGAAAAAGTTGAGCCATCTAACGATGAACTTCTATGCGGGGCGAGTAGTGAAGGTAGCTCAAGGCTTCTATCCCCAATCTAACCCCCATTTAAATCCATGAATTGAAGCAATATATAATACTTTGATTTTACTGCTGAAATTAACGGATAGACTCAAACGGACTGAATGAATTTAACCTTATGCGCGTGCAGACGGGGATTTTAATGTTGGAAAGATTATTTATGCCGTTGGAGTTCGTCGTGAGGGCGGCAAAAGATACATCTGATAAGGATTATACTCCTTGAATCGTCCGATCATTTAATTGCCCACTCCTTCACTTTTCATGTCAATAGATCATATCTCCAGATACAAGTATTTCTCCGGCAGGCTCCCATGCCAATATTGAACCAGCCGCGAGCATTACTACCGGCAACCAGAAGTTTGGATCATTTCGAAGTCATTACCACTACGCTGCGCCCCTGAGCCCGATAGGTAGCGCCAGCGATGACGCGCTCATTTCCTGGTTCGCAAATATCGTTCGGGGAATCGAGCGCGGTATCAACCGTCCGGTACCATCCACCGTCAACCATCTTCGGCAACTCGAATTCCAGCGGTTCCCAGTACATGTTCATGATGACGTGAATGTCCGGCTGTCCATCTAAGCCGGCGAGTGTGTAAGCCAGTACCCTGCTGCTCGGGCTCCAGTCGGGAGAACCTATTCGGGTGCCGTGCCAGCTTATGTCGGCCAGCCCGCGTTCATTGAGTTCTCCGGTCAAGTAGCGTGAGCGGTGAACGGCGGCGTGACGCTTGCGGAAATCGATCATCCATTTCCAGAAACGGAAAAGATGCTTATTTTTTTCCACCAATTGCCAATCGAACCAGCTTAATTCGTTGTCCTGACAATAAGCATTGTTGTTGCCATGCTGGGTGCGCCTAACTTCATCGCCCATCAGCAGCATCGGCACGCCCTGGGAAAGCATCAATATGGCGGCAAAGTTCTTGACCTGAATATCCCGCAAACGCTCCAGTGCGGCGTCGTTGCTGGGTCCCTCGATGCCATAATTACAGCTAAGGTTGTTGTCGATGCCATCCCGATTCCATTCACCATTGGCATCGTTATGTTTGCTGTTGTAGGAAACCAGATCGTTAATGGTGAACCCGTCGTGGCAGGCGACGAAATTCACCGTATTGGCGGGGGTATGATGATTCCATTGGTAGATATCCGGGCTGCCGCACACCCGCGAGGCGATATGTCCCACCAGCGAATTGCCGTCCAACCTGCCACAGTCGCCGCGCACGAAACCGCGCACATGATCGCGGAATTTGCCATTCCAGTCGGCCCAGCGGGCGCCGGGGAAATGGCCTACCTGATATAATCCGGCGGCATCCCAGGCTTCCGCGATCACCTTGGTATCGATCAGGGCGTCGTCAAGTTCAATTTGCCAGAGCACCGGTGGATGCTCAAGCGGCTTGCCGTCTTCGCCGCGCGAAAGCACCGACGCCTCGTCGAAGCGGAAACCGTCCACATGCATCTCACTCACCCAATAGCGCAGGCAGTCGATGATAAATTTCTCGCTGATCGGGTGGTTGGTATTGAAGGTGTTGCCGCAACCACTGTAATCGAAATAGTAGCTGCGGTCATTCTGGGTAAGGTAGTAATAGGCGCTGTTAGCGAACCCCTTGAACGAATACACCGGCCCTTCGTGATTGCCTTCGTCGGTGTGGTTAAAGACGACATCCAGAATCACTTCAATGTCGGCCTTGTGCAATGCCTGAACCATGCTGCGAAATTCATCGACGTGATTGCCCTTTTCCGGCGCGACACAATAACCGGGGTGAGGGGAGAAATACGCCATGGTGCTATAGCCCCAGTAATTGGCAAGTTCCTTCCCATCCACAATTCGCTTTTCGGTATCGTCGAATTCAAACACCGGCAACAGTTCTACGGCCGTAACGCCCAGTTCCTTCAAATATGGTATCTTTTCGATTACGCCCATGAAAGTGCCTGGATATTTTACGCCGGAACCGGGGGAACGGGTGAATCCTCGTACATGCATTTCGTAAATGACGGATTCGCATATCGGGCGGCGCAAGCGGCGATCTCCCTCCCAATTATACTTTTCCTTATCTATCACCACGCTACGGATCGAGGTGGCCAGATTGTCTCCAGGACGGCAGGCATCGACGCGACGCCACAGGGTCTTGGTGTTTCCCTTGGAGTAAGGGTCAATCAGCACCTTTTGTTCGTCAAAGCGCAATCCACGGGCAGAATCAAACGGGCCGCGCAGACGGTAGGCGTAATGCGTGCCCGGTTTTACGCCCGCCACATAGGCATGCCAGAAATGAAAGGTTTTATTAACCCTGGGATCGAATTTGGCCACAAAAACCGGCTCGATATCGTCATGAGCGTCGAACAATAAAAGTTCCACGCCATCGGCATCGGGAGAAAACAGGGAAAAATTGGTGCCATTCTCATCGGGCGTCGCTCCCAGGGGATACTGGCGTCCTGCCCGCACTTCATAATTATTAGCCGTTGCCGGTTCAAGCTTGTTCACCATAATAAATTATCTCCAGAGTATGTTGCGTTAACCGCAAAACCGTTTTTTCATTGGTCTATCAATAGGTTCCAAGAATTCCGGCGAACCTCCGGCAAACGTTGCATGAGTCCGCCGGATGGCGTCTATCCCTTGTGACCTGCCCCTCATCCGTCGTACAACCCCCAAAGTGAATGTTTCATCCGTTGATGACCTATAGAGGCAAAATTATAGCATGGCGCCTGAACATAGACCAACTGAAAAAACAATTCCCAATAAGAGCGCTTCAGGCTACTATCCCCAAAAAATACCCGTTGAATCCCTGTCTATAGCCTCAAACACTTTATCCATGTCTCCCACAGGTGGAAGCACCTTATACGCCCGCCATTTACTGTTTCTATCAGCGCAATATAATGTCCAGGTGTTTTTCTTTCCATTATATCTAAATTGGGCAATCTTACTGTGCGTCCATTCCGTCAACTCTTTACGCCACGGCGGCCTGTTCTCGATGATAGTAATGCTGTCGCCTCTTACCTTATAGGAGAGGTTTACTTTATGGCGCACATGCAGAGGAACCCTTTTTTCGCAAAACTCTCCAACCTTTTTTTCCGCAAGTGCCTTTATGAAGTCAGGGAAGGGCATATATTAAAACCTGCTCGTTAATTTTATTTGACCATTACAGGTCTATCGGTGTATGGGTGAAAGGAGGGTATCGTTATTCTTTCTCATCCGCCTTGCCTCCTCTACGGATTATGGCGGGCCATCATGCGCCGTTGTCTAAATTTTGGGGAGTATTACAGGCCGGTTACTTTCTCAGGCGATTTATGAACAAAAGATTTTTTAATTGCTCAGGATATCCGTAACTGCTTTCTTTATGTCTTTAATTCGTGAAGGCTTCGGAAGATATTTGAGATCGTTTATCGTAAAAAAGGAGAGATGCTCCGCGGAATGCCCTGTGTAGAACAGGAATCTTCTTTTGACATTCGGGTACTTCTCGATCGCCTTATGGTAAAATTCTATGCCGTTCATAACAGGCCTGTCAATATCCACAATAATAACAGTATAGTACTTCTCATCAAGCTTTTTAAGCGCTTCTTCGCCGTTAGCGGCGCTTTCGACATTACCGTCCTTTGCGAGACATATTTTAAGCACATTGATTATGATGTTTTCATCATCTACGATGAGAATATTTTCCTGCGCTTCTTTCATAGTGATTTATCCTTAACCGCGTATGTAAAAAGAATATATTCTTTTTTTAAAAATTAATCAACGAATTTAGAAAAGAATATTCCTGCCTGACTTTCAATGGTTTCCCTTCCACTTTTAGCGAATCTAACCTTATGCCCCGCCTCGGTCAGTATGTCGCTGAGTTTTGCTCTGAAAAAAAGACTGTCATCGGCAACAAGGATCTTTTCGAATCTTTCGTTATCATAAGATGCCCTCTCTTAACGAAAATGTTTAATCCTTATCAAACACTACGAAGCGAGATTGCTTGCAAGGCCGAGGCTCTTTCCATTTTTCATATCCACCCTGCTGAAGTTTTATATCAGCTCCCATTATACTTCAGCGGGATTGACACGGTTCAGCCAACCAACCACTTCTTCGAATATCTCGTCCAGCCTGGACGCGGAGTCGATAAATGTTTTTAGTACATTTGGATCGAAATGTTCAGGCATCGTACGTCCATCTCCTTCGGTAATGATTTTATAAACCTCTTGATGCGGCCTGGCTGGTTTATAGGGTCTTTTACTGCGCAGGGCGTCGTATTGATCTACCAGCATGACTATCCTGCCCTCAATTGGTGTCTCCTCACCCTTCAGCCCGTTTGGGTATCCTGTCCCGTCAAATCTCTCGTGATGAGACAATGCGATACCGGCAGCCATTTGCAGGTCTTGATACCTGGAACCTGAAAGCATCTTTGAGCCTATGGAGGAATGCGTCTTCATTATGTTCATCTCTTCGTTGGTCAATGAGCCGGGCTTCAAAAGTATGCTGTCCGGTATTCCTATCTTGCCGATATCATGCATCTGGCTTGAGAAGATAATTTTTTCCGTAAAGTCCGAGGGCATATTTAAGACATCTGCGATTACACCGGAATACAGACCGATTCTTTTAATATGCTCCCCGGTGTCGGTGTCCCTGAATTCCGAGATGGTTACCAGGCGCTGAACCATCTCGTTGCTCATTCCTTTTATGTCTTCAAAAGACTCGACCAATTCCCGGGTCCTCTCCATGACTTCCTTTTCAAGCATGGTTTTATAGTTCTTTTCTCCCTTTATTAATCTGCTGTATCTCGTCGCTTTATCAACTACATCCCAGAGATACTCCGGCTTATACGGCTTTAAAATGAAGTCAAAGGCGCCCTTATGCATCGCTTCAACCGCACTTTCAAGCTCCGCGAACGCACTCATGAGCACAACTGATATATCCTTATTTAGCGCATGCAGCTTCTCAAGCAGCTCCAGCCCTGTCATTCCAGGCATCTTTATATCGGAAAGCACCGTATCGTAACTATTCTTTTGAAATAAGCTTAAAGCTTCCTCAGGGTTATCACACGCATCGACGATAAAACCTTTCATTTTCAGCAAGGCGGTAGTCGCGGTTAGAACAGAAATGTTATCATCAACAACCAAAATTTTTCTTTCAGCCGTATCAACCATACCGACCCTCCGGAATTCTTCGGTTAAGTGAGGCATTAAAATGGCATCAGCAAAGGTGGTGGCGCCGATCGGTCTGCGATATTAAGCGACCTTTAAATCATTTCTCATCCAATACCCATTCTTAATGGTTCTGAGAAGCTCTGTGGGTATGAATGGCTTGGAGATGAGATTCAATCCTTCCTCAATGATCCCCCTCTTGTGGATAATCTCTTCGTTGTAGCCGCTTGTAAACAGGGTTTTTATACTTGGTTTAACGGCAATAACGCTGTCGTAGACCTCTTTACCGGTTTTCCTGGGCATTATGACGTCAAGGATAAGAAGTTTGATTTTATCCTTATTGGCCATGAACTTGTCAATAGCGTCCTCACCATCTACCGCCTCAATGACCGAGTAACCGAATTCCTCAAGTATGGTCTTAACAAACTGTCTGACCTCCGCGGTATCCTCTGCCAGAAGGACCGTCTCGGTGCCGCCTTTAGGCGAAAGGACTTCCTTGGCTTCCAAGACTTCGGCGCGCGCTTCAAT
>CAVSHY010000017.1:0-64439 GCA_963727865.1 uncultured delta proteobacterium
GCTTTTTGAGCTTCCAGTCCGGGTCGAGCCGACAAAAACCTCGCAGGTGCAAGAGACCTTCATCGCTGGCCACAAGGATCCTCTTGAAGTCGTTAAAGCTAAAGCAGAAAGATCCGTTGTTCATCATGTCGAAAGCGCTTCCATTACGCTTGCTCTTTAAACTTCGCTTTCGAATTCCGGTTTCGCAATAATGATGAGTTGAGGTATGCTGTGCCTATGGCCTCAATCAAAAAACAGCTTTCCTTGCTCGATACACCGCATGAAGGGATTAATACGCCCGAATTCAGCGTCAGCGAACTTTCTTCTCTCGTCAAAAGAGATTGAGGAAACGTTCGGCCTTGTGCGCGTTCGTGGCGAGATTTCGGATTGCAAATTCCATACAAGCGGGCATTTGTACCTGACCCTCAAAGAAGGCAATGCCGTCTTAAGGCCGCCGTTTGCTGGCGTGGACATGTCGGGCGGCTTGGCCTTAAGCCCGCCATCGGCATGGAAGTCGTTTGCACCGGAAGACTGACGACCTATGCAGGTCAATCAAAATACCAACTCGTCGTCGAAGGCATGGCGCTTGCGGGCATCGGCCCGGATTTAGGGGCTTGCAGCCAGGATTACTCAAGTAACTCATTGATTGTTCCAGCAATATACAAAGGCAGCATAACCAACGTAAGCAGGTTAACTAGCCCTGATTTCACCTGCGGACTGCCCTGCAGCGACTTCAACCAAGCTATTAACTCAAGCGTAATCCAGTCAGACCCTCTTAAGGCGATAAGTTATGACCTTCCTTCGGGAAGCTCGCTTAGCGTGCCTGGAACACAGAGCGTATGCGAAGAATTGGTTGATAACAAGCACTATGTTTTGTGCAAGACTAACTTTTTGCCTTCAAGCTCTGATGTTTTATTCTGCATGCTTGACACTGAGAGTCTTCCGGTTCATTCAATAGACATGAACACTTACTTGGTTAGAGCAGATGCAGTATACGACTTCCATGACGTGACAACAACAACATTCACTGTGGAGAATTGCAACGCGATATGAAAAACACGACACTAGTACTATTGGCTGGACTATTAATATTGGTAGCGGGATGCACCACTGCAAGGACAAGCAGCTCGACCTCAAATACAACTTCTGTTGAGAACCAGTGCGTAAGCGGGGAAGAGATGTGCGTACTTGGTACTCCCGGATTATTAAGCAAGGATACTGTTTCACAGCAGCGCTGACTCATACTTCAGCGTAATATTACGAAACAACCTTGAAGGACAGGAAGCGAAGAACGTAGTAGTCGAGCTTAAGAACGTGGGACCATTCAAGATAGTTGAAAGGCTACGATAAAACCACCGTTGCTGGAGTTTGCTCATTATCCCTCGGATTAAGGCGCCTTACCAGAATAGAACAGTAAGCAATACTCCGAACCCGCAGTTCGCAGACGACTTTAACCAGCCATTCTCAGTTTATAAATTAGGAACAATGTACCCTGACGAGGAGACCGAGTTCCTGTGGAGGCTCCGTGCACCATCATACCAGGAGATAGCGAACGTGGCATACCCTCACACATTCGGCGGCACAGTAAGCTACGATTACAAGACGGGATTAATACAGACAGTCTACGCGATAAGCGAGGATGAATACCAAAAGAGTATTACGCCTGACAGGCGCTGAGCCTACAACTAAGGGAACCATAACCAACAGCGTCGGCGCACTTGATATCGCAAGTAGCGTTAGCGAACCAGTAAGGCTTCAGGGAAACGATGGCGCGGGGGCGGTATTGCTAGCGGCCGCTTCCAGCCCATTGAGGTAGCGCAGCATGTTCGACTGCGGGGTGCGCTGGCTGCCGTCGGCGAGCGTGGTGAGCAGGTCGGGCAGGGTCCAGCGGCCAAGCTGGCGCATGAGCCACCAGGCGCGCACGCGCAGGCCGCGGGCGGTGCGGGTGCGGCGTTCGATGGGGCCGTGGCGCTCGACGGTGCGCCCGCTGGCAAGCCAGTCGCGACCGGCCTCGGTCAGGGCGTATTCGCCCCGCGACGCGGCGACGATGAGGCCCATCTGGCGCAGCTTGGCCGCGGCGCGCCAGGTGGCGTGCCGGGATAGCTCGGTGGCCTGCGGTGATAATATGTTTAACGGGTAGTAAAAATAAAAAAAACCATCCGGCAAAAGCCGATGGCTTTTTCGATGAACGACCCGTTTTTTAGACCGTCCCTTTTTTTTGCAGCTCAAGATCTTATAGATTTTTTTGTTCTCAGGTTTAAAAATCCATCCTGCGTCCGCTAATCCAATAATGGCGGGGCCGACGGGACTCGAACCCGCGCCCTCTGGCTTGACAGGCCAGCGTTATAACCGACTTAACTACGGCCCCTTTATTGAACAATGATACTGAATAATCCAAGCCCCTGAACCCCGCTGTCACATTTAAATGGTAGGCGGAACAGGGATCGAACCTGTGACCTCAGCCTTGTAAGGGCTGCGCTCTCCCAACTGAGCTATCCGCCCGCCGGCGTTGATACGGGAAAGACGGCGCTACGGCGTGAAAAGAATCCCCGTCAATTATGACGGGGATTCAAAATTTTAATCGACTTTCTTTATGCTTGTCAAGCAAATAAAAGCAGCCCCTGACTTCACCGCTTGAACAAATCAGCGGGCCAACTCCGCGCAATCACTTTCCCGATGCCAGGGGACTCGCGCTTCTCAACCCCTGGGTCTCAATGCCTGACCACGTTGTCAGCCTGTGCAGGCTCCTGGGGCGCCTGCTCTTTCTCGAAACCGGCCTTGGGTTCTTTGAATATTTCTTCCTTGCTTTTTACATTCAAGGCCTCGACAAGGACCTTGTCCATATGTTCGACAAGGACCGATTTAACCTTTTTAAGTATCTGAGCGGGTATCTCCTTAAGGTCTTTTTCGTTTTCCTTCGGTATCAGGACCGTGAGTATGCCTGCCCTGTGAGCTGCGAGCATCTTCTCCTTAAGCCCCCCTATGGGAAGGACCTTGCCGCGAAGCGTAATCTCCCCTGTCATGGCGACACTCTTGCGCACGGGCACTTTTATGAGAGCGGACGCCAGGGCGGTTGCCATTGTGATGCCGGCTGAAGGTCCGTCCTTGGGTATGGCGCCCTCTGGCACATGGATATGTATGTCAAGTTTCTGATAGAAATCTTTTTCAAGCCCGAGCTCAGTCGCTCTGCTCCTTATGTATGTCATCGCCGCCTGGGCCGATTCCTGCATTACGTCCCCGAGTTTCCCGGTTATTATAAGCTTACCCTTGCCCGGGACAAGAGCGACCTCTATCGCGAGAAGCTCACCGCCGGCCTCTGTCCAGGCAAGACCCGTCGCCACCCCTATCTCGTCAACATCCTCGATCGTGCCGTACCTGTACTGCGGAACCCCCAGATACTTGGAGAGGTTCTTAGCGGTTATCGCGACCTTCGCGTCCCTGCCTTTCTTAAGAATCTCCTTGGCGACCTTTCTGCAAACGGCAGCGATCTGACGCTCCAGGTTCCTTACCCCGGCTTCCTTGGTATACTTCCTTATGATAGCCAGTATGGCGTGTTTGCCGAGTTCCATATTGTTCCCGGTAAGCCCGTGCATCTTAAGCTGCTTCGAGAGCAAAAACCTCTCAACAATGTGCTGCTTTTCAATCTCGGTATAGCCGGGTATCCTTATGAGCTCCATCCTGTCAAGAAGCGGATAAGGGATCCCCTGAACGGCGTTAGCGGTAGTTATGAACATTATCTTGGAAAGATCGTAATCGCTGTCCAGATAATGGTCGTTGAAGGCATGATTCTGCTCAGGGTCAAGCACCTCGAGAAGGGCGGATGCCGGATCCCCTCTGAAGTCGTGGCTCATCTTATCGACCTCGTCAAGAAGGAATACCGGGTTATTTGACCCGGCCTTTTTAAGGGACTGTATGATCTTGCCGGGCATTGAACCTATGTAAGTCCTTCTATGGCCCCGTATCTCGGCTTCGTCTTTTACCCCGCCGAGGGAGAGACGAACGAAGTTTCTGCCGGTCGCCCTCGCGATGGATTTCGCCAGAGAGGTCTTACCTACCCCGGGAGGGCCCACCAGGCAGAGTATCGGACCCTTCATCTCATCCACGAGCCCCCTCACAGCGAGGTATTCCACGATGCGTTCCTTTATGTTCTTGAGCCCGTAGTGGTCCTCTTCGAGGACACGCTCGGCTTCAGTTATGTCTTTCTTCTCATCCGTCAGATGGTCCCAGGGGAGGCTCACGAGCCAGTCTATGTAGTTTCTTGATACCGTCGCCTCGGCTGACATCGGAGACATCAGACGGAGCTTTTTAATCTCCTGCTTCGCCTTCCGTGTCGCCTCCTTGGACATCTTCTTGGATTTTAGCTTCTCCTCGAACTCCTGGATCTCGGACTTGAATTCATCCTTCTCCCCGAGTTCCTTCTGGATCGCCTTCATCTGCTCGCTTAAGTAATACTCTTTCTGGGTCTTCTCCATCTGGCGCTTAACGCGCTGGCGTATCTTCTGCTCGACCTCGAGTATCTCTATCTCGCTCTCCATCATGCTGTAGAGCCGTTCAAGCCTCTTCGTCGGGCTCGGTATCCCGAGGAGAGCCTGCTTGTCCTCAAGCTTGACGGTAAGGTGGGAGGCGATCGTATCGGCGAGCCTGCTCGGGTCCTCGATCGAAGAGACGCTCATTATCATCTCGGGAGGGACGCGTTTATTGAATTTAGCGTAAATCTCGAAAGACTTTGTTACCGATCTTACAAGAGCCTCCGTCTCGACGGTCTCGTCTATTACGTCCTCGACGTCTTCGACGTCTACCATAAAGCATTCGTCTTCAGAGACAAATTCCTTTATCCGCGCCCTCCGCTTGCCCTCGACGAGGACCTTAACGGTCCCGTCGGGGAGCCTCAAAAGCTGCAGTATCGTCCCTAATGTGCCTACCTCGTAGATATCATCGCGCGCCGGCTCTTCCGTCTTGGCCTTTTTCTGGGCGGCAAGGAGGATAGACTTATCATTGGCCATCGCGTGTTCAAGGGCCTTTATAGACTTCTCCCTGCCCACGAAAAGCGGCACAACCATAAAAGGAAATATTATTATATCTCTTAACGGTATCAGCGGGACTATCTGTTTATTATCCTTCTTCAAATCTCTTCCTCCCTTATTTCCCTTAAAAAACGATAACATGTTTATATCCGTTGGTGTTTTGCCCTCAGGCCGTCTCGGCCCTGTTACCGTATACAACGATCATCTTGGATTTATCCATAATAACGTCTTCGTTTATTATAACCTCTCTAATGTTGGACTGCGACGGCAATTCATACATCGTCTCGAGCATGACATTCTCGAGTATGGCGCGAAGCCCCCTGGCCCCGGCCTTTCTCCTCATGCTCTCCCTCGCGACCGCGCCCAAAGCCCCGTCGGTGAATTTGAGTTTTACGTTCTCGAACTCAAAGAGCTTCTGGTACTGCTTTATAATGGCGTTCCTTGGCTCAGTAAGTATCTTTACGAGATCGTTTTCGCTCAATTCGTCGAGGACCGCTATTACGGGAAGCCTTCCCATGAACTCTGGGATAAGCCCGTAACGGAGAAAATCCTGCGGCTCTACTTCGCGCATAAGCTTCGCGAGGTTAAGCTCCACCGACTTTTTAGTCTCGTCGGTATTAAATCCGACGGTCCTTTTCCCCACCCTCTGTGAGACTATCGTTTCCAGACCGTTAAAGGCGCCTCCGCATATAAAGAGTATATTGGAGGTGTCTATCTGCAGAAACTCCTGCTGCGGATGCTTGCGCCCGCCTTTCGGGGGCACGTTCGCGACCGTACCTTCTATTATCTTAAGGAGCGCCTGCTGCACCCCCTCCCCTGAGACGTCCCTCGTTATGGACGGGCTGTCGCTTTTCCTGGAGATCTTGTCTATCTCATCTATATAGACGATGCCCTTCTGACACTTTTCTATATCATACTCGGCGTTCTGCAGGAGGCTCAGTATGATGTTTTCGACATCCTCGCCGACATAGCCCGCTTCGGTAAGCGTTGTAGCGTCCGCAATGGTAAACGGAACGTTTAATATCTTCGCAAGGGTCTGCGCGAGGAGAGTCTTGCCGGAACCTGTGGGGCCTACGAGAAGAATATTACTCTTCTGAAGCTCCACGTTGCCGAGAGACACCTTGCTCTCGATCCGTTTATAATGGTTGTGAACCGCGACCGAAAGCACCTTTTTAGCGTGGTCCTGCCCGATTACATACTCATCAAGAATCTTCTTGATTTCCATGGGCTTCGGTATATTATGCTCGCGTTTTTTGAACTCTTCTTTTTCATATTCTTCCGCGATTATATCGTTACAGAGCTCAATACACTCGTCACAGATATATACCATCGGTCCGGCTACAAGCTTGCGGACCTCATCCTGTCCCTTGCTGCAGAAAGAACAGGTAAGATAGCTCCCGCCTTTTTTATTTACTGACATCTGTTTTCCTCCAAACGATCCTTCGCACTAACCTGTGATAAAAATTTCCTTTACAGCGGAAGTCGAGCTGCTTAATCGGTCTTACTGTGTTTAATCTGTTCCGTCAAAGGTCTTTTCTCAATTACTCTGTCTATTATACCATATTCCATGGCCTGTTGCCCACTCATAAAAAAGTCCCTTTCCGTATCCCTGTGGACTTTCTCAATGGGTTGTCCCGAATGCCTGGAAAGGATTCCGGCCAGTTCTTCCCTTATCCTTAATATCTCCCTGGCTTGAATGTCTATATCAGTCGCCTGCCCCTGGGCTCCTCCGAGCGGCTGGTGTATAAGTATCCTTGAATTGGGCAGGGCGAACCTTTTACCAGCGGCTCCCCCCGAAAGAAGCAGCGCGCCCATGCTCGCGGCCTGGCCTATGCAGATAGTGGACACATCGGGCCTTACGTACTGCATGGTATCGTATATGGCGAGCCCGGCGCTTACAAGCCCGCCGGGAGAATTTATATAAATGTGTATATCCTTTTCAGGGTCTTCAGACTCAAGGAAGAGCAACTGGGCTATTATCAGGTTTGCCAGGTTGTCGTCAACGCCGCTTCCGAGAAAAATGATCCTGTCCTTTAAGAGCCGCGAGTATATATCATACGCCCTCTCACCGCGGCCAGTCTGCTCCACTACCATCGGTATCAGCATTCCTCTTCCCCCTTTACCTTTATAATATCGCTTAAATGCATTATCGCCTTAAATATTTTTAATTCCTTCCGGGAAGGGGTCTACTTAACGATTTTAGCGGCTTCGATAATGATGTCAAAGACCTTCTCGTGCTTTAAACCGTCTTTTATGACTTCCGTCGCGCCTTCCTGCGTGATTCTATTCATGAGCGATTGGAATGGAACCTTTCTCGCTTCCGCGAGGTGCTTTATGGCGTCGTCAAACTCTTCCTGCGATATCTCAAGCTTTTCCTTCGCGGCTATTGAATCGAGGACAACATCTTCTTTAACGTGCCTTATGGCGGCGTTACGGTATTTCGCCTTAAGTTCCTCCGAAGAAAGCCCGCGGTCTTCAGGGGAGATGCTCCCCTGTTTTATGTTTTCGGCCACCTGGTTTAAGATTATGCCATGGTATCTCGTTACAAGAGCCTCGGGGACCTCAAAGGGATGCTTCTCTATAAGCTTATCGAGGATCGAGTTCTTGACCCGCTCCTTTTCATTATCCTCTTTGACCTTTTTAAGGTCTTCCCTTAATCTGTTTTT
Organism: uncultured delta proteobacterium; assembly: GCA_963727865.1. Lineage (GTDB taxonomy): Bacteria > Desulfobacterota > GWC2-55-46 > GWC2-55-46 > GWC2-55-46 > CAVSHY01. The sequence continues at coordinate 7,670 of CAVSHY010000017.1, forward strand.
AAGCGCCGCAAGGTTATCGCACTCCAGGTCTTTGGCGAACTCGTCGTCGAGCGGGGGGATGACCTTTTCCTTTACCGCTTTAACTTTAAGGGTAAAGACGCCTTCCTTCCCGGCAAGGCTTTGATCGCTGTAGTTCCCCGGGAAGGTTATTTTGGCCTCCCTCGTTTCGCCTTTGGACACGCCCTTAAGCGCCTCATCGAGCCCCGGCAGAAGCGTCTTATCCCCGATCATAAAAGGATAATCATCGACCTTGCTTCCTTTGATAACCTCTCCGTTTATGCTCCCTTCGAGGCCGGCTGTAATAAGGTCGCTTTCTTTCGCCTGACGTTCGACTTCCTTATACTCGGCGCGGCTCTCCTGAAGCCTCTTTAAGCCTTCTTCCACATCCTTTTCAGTGACTTCGACGGCTTCCCTCATGAGATCCATCCCCCTGTAGTCGTCTATTTCCACGTCAGGGGTCACCTCAACGGTCACTGAATAAAAAAACTCATTAGCCTCATCCAGTTTTGTCCTGGTAATATCTATTTGCGGACTTTCAACGGGCGCGAGTTTCTTCTCATGGAGCGCGTGGGGATAAGACATCTCGATGAGCTTGGAAGTAACATCCTCCCGGATTTTATCTCCGAACCTGGCCTTGAGTATGTTGACCGGGACATTCCCTTTCCTGAAACCAGCGACCGCCGCCGTGGACCTGAGAGAACGGTACGCCGAGCTGAACTCTTCTTTTACCGCGTTCACCGGGACCGTAATATTGAGCTTCTTTTTTACGGGGCTTAAATCCTCCGCTTCTATCCTGATATCGTATTTTGCCTTCTGCATTTTACCTTTCCTTTATGTTCATTTTTAAACAAAACCATCGATAATGGTGCGAGAGGGGGGAATCGAACCCCCATGGTTGCCCACCAGATCCTAAGTCTGGCGCGTCTGCCAGTTCCGCCACCCTCGCAGTAAACGAGTTTTTGAGTCCATTTACTGCATTTGTATGCCCTTAGAGCCCGTCTCCGGCCTTTAAATCCTCAAAATTATTCATGGGTTACGCCTTGGCAGACCCCGGGCAAAAAACCGCATCTTCATTATTATAAATGATTAATTCCCCCCTTGCAACAAAAAAGGTCTATTCGAATAAGGCGTTGATTTTCAATATGTTTTAAGCTTTTCCGCTACCCTGAATATGACCGGAATAAGAGCCTTGATATTATAATCTACTTCTTGAGTTTAAACCTTCTTATGCTCTCCATGAGGTTTTTATTCATTTCGGCCATTTCATCAAATGACCTGTCGGTCTCTTTTGTCTTCTCTATATTTTCCATGGATACCTTCCTCACCGTGTCTATGGCTTCAAGTACCTTTACGGTATTCCTGCTCTGGTCCCTGACCAGATGCTTGATGTGCGTGATTATCTTATTAAGTTCTTCCATCGTCGCGGTAATATGGTTATTCGACTCGACCTGCGATCTTGCAGAACCTTTTACCTTATACGCTATCTCCGCCATGCGTTCCGATGCTTTATTGATAAGCTCGCTGCCTCTGGCCTGTTCCTGCGTGGCGTTTACTATTCTCCGGGTCATCCCGGCGACCTTCTCAATCGCTTCCACAACCATGCGGCTTTGCCGTGCTTGTTCTCCCGCGGCCTTTGCTATCTCCAGGACGCTGCCGGTCGATCTCTGGGCGCTGCCGACTATCTTTTTAAGTCCTTCTCCGGATTCTATAGAAAGCCTTGCCCCTTCTTCAGCGTTCCCAAACCCCTTTTCTATCGACTTGACGGCCCTTTCGCTCTCTATTTCAACCGCCTGGATTATCTCAGAGACCTCCTTTGCCGATGTGGAGGTCCTTTCAGCAAGGTCCTTCATCTCGTTAGCGACAACAGAGAAGCTCTTGCCGTGTTCGCCGGATTGCGCCGCTATAATGGCGGCGTTAAGGGCCAGGAGGTTTGTCTCCTCCGCGACATCCTGAATTACATTCAGAATTTTATTTATCTCCTTGATCCTGTCGCACAGGCTATTCATAATAAGGGTTGACTCGCCGGCGGTCTCCTTGATCTTCATTATGCCGTCTATTGAGCGCTCCACGGTCTCCATCCCGGCCCTGGCGTCCCTTATAACGCCGTCCGCGAACCTGGCGGCTTCCGCGGCGTTCGTCTCAACTTCCTTGATCCGCGCGTTTATCTGCGCCATGGATGCAGATACCTGGGTTATTGCGGAAGAAAGGTTTTCAATATTTTCAGAAATCTCCTTTATTGAGAAAGACATGTCTTTGGTCGATTCCGCCGTCTCGTCCACGCTTGAAAAAAGCGATTCCATGTTGTCCGCGATCTCGTTCACGCTCGCGCCGAGATCAAGCAGAGAGGAAGAACCGCGCTCAATTAATGATGCGAATATCCCGGTCTCCCGGGATATCTCATCCACGAACGCACCGATTTCCTCCATATTCTCCCTGATGGAATCCAGTGTCATTCCCTGCTTGTTGGACCCCTCAAGCACGTGCCTGCTCATTTCCAATACCCTGTCAGAGATCTCCCCTTCTCTCTCGGAAGCACGCCGTATCTCTTCGATAGCACCGTGGAAGTTTCTTACCAGATCATTTATGCGGGCGGCGAGGTCCCCTATCTCATCGTTCGATTCCACGGACACTTCATTTGTGAGGTCGCCCATGGCAAGATATTTCGTATTGTCAGAGAGGTTCAATATCGGGGTTGTCACGACCCGCCTGATAAAGTAAAGTCCCGCGAGACCCATAAGAAGCATAACGGCAAACCCGTAGCCGATGGAACGCCAGACCCATGAGACAGCCGCTGCTGTCTCGTCCTGTATGGGCACTACGATCTCAAGGCCCCCGATAACATCTCCTATCCTGTAATCCCTCCTGGGGCTGGACGGGTAACTATTATGGCAATCGACGCAGGTCTGCGAGGTGGCTATATCAGGCACCATGTACCTCAGGGACTCTACTCCGTTATATTTTTCAAAGCTGAAGCGCCTGGTGTCGGCGCCTTTGGAAAACAGTTCGAGGGCCTCCCGCTGAAAAGAATCCTTCGGCGCGCTGGCCGGGTTGATGGGACTGAGGCTTACGATCCCAATGTGAAAATCGCTTTCACCGCCTAAAGACTGCGCGACCTCTTTTATGAAAGTGGCGGGAAGAGGGATCGATTTGTCGATATCGTGATATGACCCGCTTACGGTAAGGCCCGCGTCCAATGCCCTTTTGACGACTGTGGCGGTATAGAATTGCCTATCCGCGGTTATTTCCCTTGAAAGGTAGCTTGCCGTCGTCAAAGCCATCCTTCTGGTCTGCGCGATCCTTTCCCTGTAGATATAAACGCCGTAGATCCCGAAAATGACAGTCCAGATCAAAACTGCGAATATTAATAACTTGACCCTGATGCTAAACCTCATAATCCTCACGTTCCTCTGAAGTTTCAGATAGGGGGCATTTTCAAAAAAACAACGTAACTACGGCTATTTACCCGATATTATAGTATAAACTGGCTTTTTACAAGATTTTTCTATTAACGGTTTGCGGGAAAAGGAGATCTCTCAGAATGGAAAAATACATAAGTATCAAGGAGGATAGTTACCGTAAAAAACTTCATCGTGCCTACACAACGCGCTTAGCGGCTTTAAGGTCGCCATGAAACCTAACAAGGCTTCTCAGGAACCGGCGCCTCTCTACGGCGGAAAACCATGCCGTTTTTATCCATGTCCTGTCGACAGACTTTTTTAGAACCGGGGGACGTCGACTGTTGATACGCTCCGTTAGCCATTCATTTCCTCTTCTAAAATGACAATCCCCCGTTACACAGCCGGCGATGAAAACCCCGTCGAAGAGTCCATCCTCGACCGACATCGCGATCATCGAAGGTTGAAGCTGACCTATGCACTGAAGCGTCAGTACCCTGGCCCATTCAAACCCCTTAAGGCTTTCCCCGCCGTCCATATAAACCCCTTTCGCGCAGGAAAATACTAAAACTTTCGTATCCTGCCCCTCTTCTTTAAGTTCTTCCGAAAGTCTCTTTATCTCGCTTTTTAAATAATCCTCGGTCATATCCGGCAGGCTCATGGCCTTATAATCACAGGACCCGGTGCATACGCCGCAGCTCGCGCACCTCTTGGGATTAACCACGGCCTCGAGGTCATACGGCATATCGTCAGTCCTCGGCCTCATCCGTATGGCCTCATAAGGGCAATCCTCCATGCAGAGCTCGCACCCCGTGCAATTCCTGTACGTTACAACGGCCGCAGCCTTGCTCTCTTCGCGCGTAAGCCAGGGCACTATTGCTACTATCATTGTAACCGAAACCACAAAGAGCCATACGGCGCGCGCCGGCATATGCCTTAAGAGCGGATAGACAAACATGAAAAGCCAGTCAAAGGGCACGGCTGGAGAGAGCTTTTTAAGGTCAGCCGGAGGAGCGCTTACCGCCGGGTGGATTAGCGCGATGACGAGAAGCGTTATTACGACCGCGTAAGCCATTACCCGCGGCGGTGTGATTATCGCCTTCGTAATCCTGCTCAAGTGCACCATGAGCAGTATAAAGACGACCACTATGGAGAAAAAGTGTATGACGAGTATTATGTAGAAGAACTCATCCGTGATATTTTGAATGCTTGCGAAACTGATACTGAGGGGCATTCCCAAAAATGGCACGCTCTCCAGCATCCGCGATGAAAACAGGGCTATAAACTTCGCCCTTTCGTCCCAGACCATCCAGTACCCGAATATGCCGCCTATCCATATTATCCACATTAAAATCACGCCCGATACCCACGCGATCCATCTCCAGCGCTTGTACCTGTCGAGCGCGTAGCAGCGAAGCGTATGCATGATGCCCGCGAAGACAAGACCCTCGGCTGAGTACCTGTGGAGGCTCCTCATAACCCCGCCCAGATACCACTGATCTGCCGTAAGATGCTTAACAGAGTCGTAGGCGCCCCGCGCCGTAATAGTATAGAATATGAAAAGGTATATCCCTGAAATAATGATTATCCAGAGGAAAAATATGCCTATCGCGCCTATATAATAAAAGGGGTTATATTCGGAGGTTGTCAGGGCGTCTATGGTCTTTTCAACACTGAGCCATAGTTTCTCAATAACGCCCGCGGCTTCGAACTTTCTTACGTTTTCAGTATTTTTTGCCATCAAGCAGAGGATCCTTTGAAAGGGCGCGGGTATGGTAAATTAACTTCTGCATTATAGATTTTTTTCAGGGTTTTGTTAAGACGGAAATGCCGGCACAAAATCTCTTTTAACCGCTCTAAAAGTGGTTTTGCGCCGGGGCGGGAATTCCCCCGGAGTACCGGGCGGTCCTTATCAAGGCTTTTATTCGAGGACGAGCTTATTGGTAGCGTTGTCGAACCTCAGGAGTAAAATCTGCCTTGGTTTTATGTCAACGGTTTCTTCTATGGTAAAATCAGGCTTATCTTTAGCGCCGCTGTCATATAAACCGGCGGAAATCCTGTGAGTCCCAGGTTTTACAATGAACTCATCATACGCGTAAGAGGCCATATCCCTCTTTATACCCTTCGGTTTATAAGCCCTGTCAAGCATAATATTGCCATCAACGGAAAGCTCAACGACCACGGGGAACCTTTCACGCGGGCAGCCGGACAACCTTCCCATGTTCATTTTTATGCGTTTTTCCGTCTTAAGGATTTCGCGGTATCTTTCGCCCTCTTTCTTGATGACATCGGCCTCGTTGCAGTTCGCTATCCTTTTCCCGGTGTGCTGGAAGGCCACTTTTATTGACGCCTCGCCGGGAGAATAGAACGAATAGGAAGAATTCGAAAGATAAAATACCGGCAAAGCAAACATAACCAAAAGGACCACTATGACTTTTATGAGGCTTACCATGTCAAACGGTTTTTCCCCGCCAGCTTCAACCGATTTTTTATTTGTATGAGCATTACCCATGTTTAAACGCTCCTTTTGTCATTAAGGTTCTTATGGAACTCTCCGAGTTCCTCCAAAAGCGGGCCTTTTTCCACAGCCGACAGCCACGCGGTCTTTATCCTGCTTCTATCTATCGATTTTTTGACTACAGGCGTACGGTAACCGTTGATGCGTCCCGCGAGCCATTCGTTGCCGCGCCTGAAGCTGCAATCGCCCAACCTGCATCCGGCGATAAAAACCCCGTCGACCCCTTTTTCAAAAGGTATATCAAGCATCGACGGCTGGAGAGTACCTATGCACTGAAGGGTTATAACCCGCGCCCATTCAAAACCCCTGACCTTGCCGCCAGCGTCAATTGTATCGTCCGGCCAGGCGCCCATGGCGCACGCGAATACTATTACCTTCTTACCGCGAGATGCCCCCATAAGTTCATCCGAAAGCTTCCCTATCTCATTTTTTACCGCTTCTTCAGTCAGATCGGGGAAGTTAAGCGCCCTGTAATCGCACGCCCCCATGCATACGCCGCAGCTCGCGCACCTGCTCGGAATCACGACGGCCTCGAGCTCATACGGCATGCCGTCTGTCCTGGGCCTCATCTGAATCGCCCCGTACGGGCAGTCTTCCTTGCAGAGCTCGCAGCCGGTGCAATTCTCTTTATGCACTTCTATCTCAGGGGTCTTCCTTACGCGGGTCAGCCAGGGGATAATGCTTACCATGAGAACCACGGAAACTATAAAGAGCCACAGTTCACGCTCAGAGAGGTATCTCAAGAGCGGGAAGACAAACATGTAAAACCAGTCAAAGGGCACGGACTGCGGCAGCACCTTGAGGTCAGCGGGGGCGGCGCTTACGGCGGGGCGGAGGAACGCCAAAAGGAACAGCACGAAAACGAGCACGTAGGCGACTGCTTTCGGCGGGTTAATTACGGACCTGGCGACCCTGCCCAGATGTATCATAACGAGGACCGTGACGACTATTATGGAGACAAAGTGTATGGCAAGGATGAGATAGAATACCTGGTCCGCCAGGTTTTCGATCCTCGCGAAGCTAATGCTCAAGGGCATCCCGAAAACCGGTATCGATTCGATCATCCGCGATAAAAATATCGCGATAAACTTCGCCCTTTCATCCCACACCAGTACGTAGCCGAAGATGCCTCCTATCCATATTATGAGGACCATCATTATCCCGGTTACCCATGAGACCCATCTCGTGTGCTTATACCTGTCGAGCACATAATGGCGCACCCCATGGGTCAGGGCGGCGATGACCAGACCGCCGGAGGCGTACCTGTGAAGGCTCCTGATGATCCCGCCGAGATACCACTGATGCACGGTAAGGTACTCGACGGAGTTATACGCCCCTGACGCGCTTATACCGTAGAATACGAAAAGGTAGATGCCGGTAATAAAGATTATCCAGAGGAAAAAGATGCTTACCGCCCCGAGATAATAAAAGGGGTTGTATTCGGAAGTCGTCAAAAGGTTTAAAAACTTCTCAATCTTAAGCCAGAGGCCCCAGAGCGGGCCCGGCCTTTTATATGCTCTCGCGCCTTCCATCAACTTTTGTCCTCTTTTTAATTTATTTCTTTAAATCAGGAAACTCCAGGTCTGTCATGCTGCAGGCTCCGATCTTCAGGGGCCGCGCCCAAAACGCCTTCTCGAAAAATTCAGCATCCTGCGGCCCCATACCGCGATGAATACGGCCCCGATAAAAAGAAACTCCAGGAAGAAACCGACCAGCGTCGGATAATCTATAACATTCCTGCCCGTAACGGGATCATACCTGGTACAGAAAAAAGCTATCCTTGTTATCAATGAAGTGGTTCTTGAAGTCTGCGCTTTCCCCGTAAGGAGTTCTTCTATCCTCAAGCCGATTGAATTTGACTGGGTCCTTACGCCGTATACCTGCTTATAGATAACGCCGTCAGGCCTTATGACCGACGCCATATCTATATGGTCAAAACCGCCTGTATCATTCCGTACATGGAAAAAACCGAATTGCCCGGTCAGCTTTTCCATCGTCGCCTCATCGGATGTGGCAAACCTGAAATTCCTGAAGTCCGAAGTAAAACGGCGCCCATACTCCTTGAGTTTTTCAGGCTTATCCCTTGCGGGGTCGAAGGCTATGCTTAAGACGTTAAACCTGTCGCCGAACTTTTGCCGCGCCTCGTTGACAGCCTTTTTAAATTCCGCCGTTATTGTCGGGCAGACATCCTTACAGGTCGTGTATATGAAACTTACCACGAGGGGTTTACCGGTCTTAAAATATTCGCTCAGCTTAAATCCCGCGCCGTCCTGGTCAATCAGGTTATAATCGTCAAGCCTTGCGCCTTCCGCCCTTGCGGAGTTTTCAAAGGCTTTCCTCAGCGCCTCGACATCCGCGTCCCGCGCGAAAACGCCTGAAGGCAGCAAAAACATCATTAAAGCCGGCAAAAAATATGCGATCCTGTAACACGGGTTCATCCTTTACGCACCTCTTGGGGCCCCTAACATTAAAAGCCCCGCCAAGAACACCTTAGTAATTTAATCAGTTATTATTATAGTATCCGCAATACCCGATGCGATGTATGATTTTTATCAATAGAAAATATTTTTTATTGATTTTATTAGACCGGCGGGCGGCGTTATTTCCGCGGCGTTACAAAAATTTATTTTTAATAATAACTCCTATTCCAAATAATTACAAACCGCCCGCAACCGCCCCCTGTCAAAAACAACAGGGCTGCCCTTGAAAGGACAGCCCTGTTGTTAAGTATTATCGCTTACCCCGCGGCTTTTATCAGGGCAGGACGCCCGCTATGCGTTTTCAGTATCTGACCCCCGCCCCCCCGCTTACCCCTCTATCTTCTTACCGAAGAAAATCGTTCCGAAGGCTATCAGTATGAAAAGAAGCCCTCCCACAACAGCTAATATCGCTGCTATGGCGAACGCGCTCAGGAACAGGAACGCGGTCGGGTCGAAGCTGAAGGGAAACGTCGCGCCTGAGAACGTTACGTCATAATGCCTTCTCGGTATGCCGAAGATACCCGAGCTCATCATGAATATCGACTGAAGCCCGATGGCTATGCCATAAAGATAGGGCTGGATCTGCGCCAGGCCTTTCCAGATAATCCTTCTCCTGAAGACATAGGGGATGAGGAGATAGGTGAAGCCCATGAAAGCGACCGTGGTGCCGGCGACGACCGTGCCGTGGAAGTGGCCTGTTATCGCCCAGGTATTATGACGGATGATATTATACTGGAGGGTGCCGAAGATGACGCCAGTGATACCGCCTATAAAGCCGAAGTTAAAGATCGAGATCACGATCCCGGAGAAAGCCGGATTACCCCACGGGGCCTTTTTAAGCCACTCGAAAAGCCCTCTCGTGTGGCCCTGCTCCCTGAGAGCGACTTCCATGGACGCGGGTATCGCGAAGGCATGGATCATGCTCGCCAGGACCGCCAGATGCATGACGTAGCCGGTGTTCGCTATCTTATGCCAGGTGCCGATGACCGGGTCGACGAGCAGGTGGTGCTCGGAGGCGACGTTAATGAAGAGTATGTATAATATGAAGGCCGTTCTTGAGAGCTTTTCATTTACCGGCTTGCCGCCAAGAACCAGCGAGGAGGTCATGTACCATACCGCGACCATCGCGCAGACGTTTATCTGCTGCGAAGCGTGGCCAAGGCCCCAGAATACAAGCCTGTAGGCCGAGGGGTTTATCGACGGAATGTAGTCCAATGACCATAACAATGTCGGCACAAATATCCCGGCGCCGTGAAGGAGAGTAAAAATCCCTATTATGCTCGCCGCGCCAATGCCAAAGGTCCCGAGGGGAAGCGACCTCTTATACCCCCCCTCTCTCTTGGAGAGGGTTATGTTTACGAAGAAGAGTATGAATCCTAATAAGGCGCCTACGGCAAAGAGTATGACGCCGACGTAATAAAGAGGATCGGCCCTTAAAGGAACGTAGGAGGTGAATAAAACGTCTCCCCCTCCCATCAGGACCACGACGTTAATGACCGCCCCGCCTATAAGCATGAGCGCGAAGCCAAGCCACCCCAGACCCGGCCAGTGAGACCGGGTGCCAAGAAGCGCGGCAGAGGCGAAATGAACGAGCGCGATCTCGAAAAAGATTATCCACGCGAGCAAGGCGTCTATGCCGTGCAGCGTCAGAAACCTGTAGAAGAAAACAAGCGGAAGCAGATGCACGCTTGGCCACCTTGTCATCGCGACCAAGAAAGCAAAAAGCCCGCCTACCGCCAGGGTCGCGAAGGCCGCTATCAAGTTCCACTTGATAAGGTTAGCCGTGCCCTTGTCAATCCTGGCCTTAAGGCCGTCAAAGGGACTTTGCCATAGATCCAAGTCTGCCATCTTAAAAACCTCCCTTTCTGATTTAAACTATCCGGGATCGTCCCGGTAACCCGCTATTCCAGGCTTGCGCCTTATTATTACTTCAATAAATCCAGGCCGGCATGATTGTGGACGCGGTTCTGGCGGGCCTGCGCGCTATTAAAACCCTCCCCCTCTCCCTCCACGGCCAATCACAAACCATGATTCCGGCAACGCGGCTCCGCTCAGCGGACGTTCCAGACCTCTACAAGCCATTTCAGGTGCGCGAACCACGCTATCATGAATGTCGCCAGGAATATTAAAGCCAGGACAAATACGCCGGGGGCTTCCATATGTTCGCCGTGCTTTTCGTCTGACATCTTTGCCTCCTTTTAAATTAACCCTGCCGCTTATTCTTTTACGTACAATTTCCCCGCCATCGTATGATGGCCGAAGCCGCAGAACTCGTTGCAGATGATATGAAACTCGCCGGAGGTCGTCGGAGTAAGGGTAAGCACGTTGTCATATCCGGGGAAGACCATGAAGTTCATATCAATGGGCTGGAGCGAAAAGCCGTGGTTGAGGTCCATGGATGATATATGGAACTTATAGGTCTTACCCTTCTCGAGTTCGAGTATCGGATACCATTCCCACATCTTGGCCCTCAGGAAAACGGGCTCGTTCGCCGGCGGGTGAACTATCGGCATGCCCTGTTCCTCGCCGACCTTGTATTTCGACACCATGTTCTCGGTAAGCTTGTCGTAGTCTTCAGGGGTGATCGTATATGTCTCATTGGGCGGGTTATGCGCGCCGATCACTTTGTATACGGGCATGAAGAAAAAAGTAAAGAGCGCCCATATAAGCGCCACGGTTACCCACAACCTCTCATCCTTGCTGAGAGGCTTCCACCAGATTCTTTCAGGCTCATGTATTGCCATTCTCAAATCCTCCTTATTGAGCTATATAGAGCGCGGGCGGCGTTAAATAAAATATGTCTATAAGCCCCCATACCGTAAAGATCACGGTCGGTATAATAAGGCCCAGGACCAACCATAAATACATATTGTCATAAATGGCCTGGTTCCCCGGGTAAGGCCCTTCTTTCCTGTCCGCATGCATAGGCGCTCCTCCCTTCAGATTTATTATTACGGTTTTTAAAAATCGTACCAATAGAATATTAACAATAGCGTATACCGTAAATGACTTTTGTCAACCTTTTAAAAATAGACGGTGTTTTTTTAAAATTAAAAATTAAGCTGAATCGGAGATGTGTTACCCGGATATTTCCCTTTAAATGGCCGGTTAAACCTGCCGGGTTTTTAGCGTCGGGAGACAGCCAAGGTTCCTTCGATTTAGAACGCAAAGCGGGCGCCGGGCGAATTGGACTTGCGTACACTTTAGTATGAAGGAGAAAAACATGTAAAATCAACCTAATTAGAATTTTTTTCAATTTTACATCAACTTTTTAAGGCTGTCAAATCAGGGGGTAGAGATTACGCGATAAAAACAAAAAAAGAACAGGCAGGCCCTTTAGCGGCCTGCCATGCTAAGTGTTGCGTTCTACATCAGCTTCTAAGTTATCCTTAGAAGTTCGCCGTAAGCTGAAGATACGCCCAGTCCTGAGCAGTATTTGACGCGCCTACGTTGTCCTTTATCCATGTACCGGGGATAAAGTGGCCGTAGCCTACCTCGGCTGTTACCGCGTTATTGTACTTGTAGGTTCCCACGAGGTCAATTTCGTTCCCGAGGGTCTTGTTTGTGCTGGCGACGGTTCCGGCAGGAGCGATGGCAGTGGCTCGCTCCATTAGCGATACCCGCGCTATTCCATTTTCCGGCCTGGTACCACGCGTCTTCCTTCTGCGCGAGGTTGAAGTTCCACCACGCGGCATAGAGCCTGACCTTATCCATCGGTTCCGCGCTCACGTTCAGGTTGAAGGCGCTGATGTTCCTCCACGCTACGAGGTCCATGAGGCCGAGCTTGTCGTGGTTCGTCGGGAAGAGGTTGGAGAAGGTCTTATTATCGACGTGTCGGTGCTGTTTGTGCCTGTGGCGTAGTCATACTCGACGCCCACGTTGACCTTGTTCGGTATCGGGAGCGTGTAGTTTGCCTTTGCCGCGACGGCGTAAGCGTTTAACTTGTCGTTCGCGCCTATTGCGGTTGCGTTGGTTGAGGGGTGGTTGCTTCCGGTCTGGAAGGGCACTTCAACGCCGTAATCAAACCCCATGTAAGAGCCCGCGAGCCTTGCGCCGAAAGTATTAAGTGTTGCGCCCTTTGTAGGCAGAGTCGCGAGGGCGGTAGTGCCGCCAAAAGGATTGGAGGTGCAGAAGCTTGAAGGAGTAATAACACCGGCTGTAGTGCAGCCGACGTTTCCGTCCCTGACGAGCAACGCGTAGACATCGAGGGTATTGTTCGGGATCGCCTTTATAGTGGCGTATACGACCCCAGAAGTCAACGTCATTGCCTGAAACGGTAGTGGCAGTCGGCGTCGCGCTGGTCGCCATGTTTCTTTCGGTCAGCTTTGACCACCATGCGTCTACATTGAACATGTCAGAGGCGTAGACGAACTTCAAGGCGTCGAACGCCCTTCCCTGGTTGGACCAGCCAAACGAGCCCACGAGCCTCTGGTCGCCGTAGACGAGTTCCTGCCGTCCGGCCTTTAACGCTACCGGCGCGCCGAGGAGGTTATCTATGTTCACGTATGCCTCGTGCACGTCAATAGCATTGGCTGATCGCCGTTGGTCAGGTGCAGGTCCCGCCAGCCGAAGCGAGCCCTTCCTGGCCCCATGTCCTTGAGTCCTGTAGTGTTATCTTCAGCGTTGTGTCGTCCGTAGCCTTTACGTTGGCCGTGAGCCTTGTCCTCTCGAGCCAGAAGTCCTGCGCGTCCTTGGTGTTCTTGTTAAAATGAAGGCTGTCCCTCCACTCGGTCCTCAGTCTTTCCTGTCCGCTGAATGTGACATCCGCCGCGTTTGAGGGTGCTGCCCACGCAACTGCGACAGCCGCCGCAAAAACCGACAATAAAATTCTCTTCATCCTTTCTTCCTCCTTGTATTAGATAGTTAGTGATGCTCTTTTGATTAATGCGCCTCAAAAAACTGAAGCGCTTCCGTCTCATAGTGCGATACTCAGGAGCTACGAGCTGTTGATCTGCAAATCCATAAAAAATATGCTTTCACGAATTCCGCGGTACTCGTATCACTTCTACTCTACTTCTCTACTTCCGGGGCCTGCTTCTTTACCGCACGGAGCTTTACTCCGGCTAAAGACAAAACGGTGCGGCTTTATTGCTGGTCCTTTTTCAGGCGTTTCTGTAAATTGGTATACTTATACACAACCTTGAAAGGGCTGTCAAGCTTTTTAGTATGTTTCCATAAAAAAAAATTGTGATGATTTTTATACTATCTGTGGCGATTTTTGAGAAAGAAATTTTTTCTCTTCATCCTAAAGCTTCTTAATTAGATTACCCCGGCTTTTACGAGGTCATGCATGTGCACTACCCCGATGACCGCGCCGTTATCCCCGTCATATACGAATAGCGAAGTTATGGAGTGCTCCTCCATCATCCTTAAAGCCGCCTCCGCAAGCGACCCTTTCGGGATCAGCTTGGGGCTTCTATTCATAACATCCCTGACTCTTTTATTAAGGATGTTATCCCCCTCTGAAAGCGCCCTTCTCAGGTCCCCGTCGGTTATGACCCCGGCGAGCTTATGCTTTCCCTTTCCAATGAAGACCCCGGCGACGCCCAGCCGTTTCGCGGTAATCTCGACTATGACGTCTTTCATCGGCGTATCCGTGGACACCCTCGGAACAGCGTCCCCTGTGTGCATTAGGTCCTCGACCTTCATGAACCTTCTCCCGATGCTTCCGGCGGGGTGAAGCGCGGCGAAGTCCTCTACCCTGAACCCGCGCCTCTCGAGGAGGGCGATAGCCAGGGCGTCCCCCATGGCGAGGCACGCCGTGGTGGATGCGGTGGAGAGAGCCCCAGGGGGCACGCCTCCTCTTTGACCCCGACGTCGAGGGTAACGTCGCTATTTTGCGCGAGGGTCGAGTCCTTTTTCCCGGTCATCGCTATCATCCTGATGCCAAGCCTCTTTACGACCTGGAGTATCTTTATAAGCTCCGCGGTCTCTCCTGAATTTGAGACCGATAGAAGTATGTCGTTTTTCATGACCATCCCGAGGTCCCCGTGCACGCCTTCCGCCGGGTGGAGGAAAAAGGCGGAGGTGCCGGTGGAGGCGAAAGTGGACGCTATCTTCTGGCAGATTATCCCGCTTTTGCCCATCCCGCTCACGACGACCTTCCCCGTAGTTGAAAAAATCATCTCAACCGCTTTTGAAAAATTCCCGTCTAACCTGTCAATGAGCGATTTTACCGCCCGGGATTCTATCTCAAGGACCCGCTTCGCGGTAACTATGGCAGTATCTTGCTTCATTTTTCCACTCAGGTGTATGATTTATGTCACAGTGCCGCGCACGGTTGTTAGCCGACCTTTCCGGCAGGGCGGACTTTGACGCCCCATGCAACGCTAAACAATCAGCCGTGCGCAGCACTAATCAGATACTTTTATTGATAATCCCGTTGATATCCACAAGCTCCCTCACTATATCCTTTACGTCCTTGAGCCTTATGGAGTTAGGGCCGTCGCAGAGGGCCTTGTCGGGGTCCGGGTGCACCTCCATGAAAACCCCGTCCACCCCCACGGCCGCGGCGGCCCTTGCCAGATGCCTGGCCATTATTCTGTCCCCGCCTGAAGAAGTTCCCCTGCCTCCCGGGGACTGGACGCTATGCGTGGCGTCAAAGACAACCGGGAAGCCCATTCCCCTCATCAAAGGGATGGAACGGAAATCGACCGCGAGGTTATTGTACCCGAAGCTTACGCCCCGCTCGGTTATTATAACCTTCTCGTTCCCCGCGCTTAAAACCTTCTGAACGGACTGTTTGATATCCCACGGGGCCATGAACTGCCCCTTCTTTATGTTGACTATGCGTTTGGTCTCAGCCGCTTCTGTTATAAGGTCGGTCTGGCGGCTCAGGTACGCGGGGATCTGTATTATGTCGGCTACCTCGGAGACCTCTTTTACCTCAAACCTGCAGTGAACGTCGGTCAGTATGGGGACTTTAAAACGTTTTTTTGCCTTATCTAATATTTTTAGGCCTTTTTTGATCCCCGGCCCCCTGTAAGAATCAACGGAGGTCCTGTTTGCCTTGTCGTAAGAGGACTTGAAGACGAAAGGCACTCCGAGGGCATCCGTTATCTTTAAAAGTTCTTCGAGGGTCTTAAGGGTGAGTGTTTCGTTCTCAATGACGCACGGCCCCATTATAAAAAAAAGCCCGCCGCCGCCTATAAAAAAGTCGTTAACCTTTATCTGCCTCATTTTAACCGTGGTTACTTCAGCTATGGTCTATTTTCTTTTAATTTTTTTCTTTTCTTTGATTTTTTTAAGGGCCTGAGTCTTGTGGGAAAGTATTGACTTTATAAACCCGCGGAAGAGCGGATGGGGGGCCATGGGCCGGCTCTTGAATTCAGGGTGGAACTGGCAGCCCACGAACCAGGGGTGGTGCCTGTATTCCATTATCTCTACGAGGGATCCATCGGGCGACAGCCCGCTCCACTCGACCCCGGCCTTTTCGAGTTCGGCCCTGTACTTATTATTTACCTCAAACCTGTGCCTGTGCCGTTCGGAAATCTCTACCGCGCCGTAAACCGAATGCGCCTTCGTCCCCTTTTTAAGGACGCATGGATACGCCCCAAGCCGCATGGTGCCGCCCTTGGAGTTAACCCCCCTTTGCTCCTCCATTATGTCTATTACAGGCTCATGGGGTCTCCGGTTCGAATTCCGTTGAATTCGCTTCTTTCAGTCCGCAGACGTCCCTCGATAGCTCTATTACGGCGACCTGCATCCCCAGGCATATGCCGAAAAAGGGTATCTTATTCTCCCTTACATATTTAATGGACGCGATCTTACCCTCCACGCCCCGGCTGCCGAACCCGCCCGGGATGAGAACCCCGTCGACGTTTTTAAGGAGCGCCTGCGCCCCCCTTTTTTCCACTTCCTCGGAGTCGATGTACTGAAGGTTGACCCTGCAGTTGTTGGCCAGACCCCCGTGGATGAGGGCCTCGTGGAGGCTCTTGTATGAATCCTGGAGGTTTACGTATTTTCCGACTATCCCTATGTTTACCTCGTTTTTGGGATTGGTTATCTTCTTTACTATCTCTTCCCACTGTTCGAGCTTCGGGGCGCGGGTCCATATGTTAAGGAGTTTTATGATCTTCTCGTCGAGTCCCTCGCGGTGGAATACGAGCGGGACCTCGTATATGCACTTCACGTCCTCGGCGGATATGACCGCGTCCTTATCGCAGTTACAGAAAAGCGCTATCTTCCCCTTGAGTTCAGGGGTAAGGGGCCTATCGGACCTGCACAGGAGGATATCCGGCTGTATGCCTATCTCACGGAGCTTATTTACGCTGTGCTGGGTGGGTTTTGTCTTTATCTCGTGGGCGGTTGCTATATAAGGAAGAAGCGTCAGGTGGACGTAGACGACGTTTTCCTTCCCGAGGTCGAACCTCAGTTGCCTTATCGCCTCGAGGAAAGGGAGGCTCTCTATGTCGCCGACGGTGCCGCCGATCTCGATTATCGCGATATCGACGTTATTCGCTATGGAAAGGACCCTGCTTTTTATCTCGTCCGTCACATGGGGAACCACCTGGACCGTGTATCCGAGGTAATCCCCCCGCCTCTCCTTGGTGATGATGGAATCATAGACCTGGCCGGTGGTGAAGTTATTGCGCCTGGTAAGTTTTGCGTTAGTAAAACGCTCGTAGTGGCCGAGGTCGAGGTCGGTTTCCGCCCCGTCATCGGTTACATAGACCTCTCCGTGCTGGAAGGGGCTCATCGTACCGGGGTCTACATTTATATAGGGGTCGAGTTTCTGCAAGGTTATCGTAAGGCCCCTGGATTCCAGGAGCGCTCCTATTGACGCGCTCGCAAGCCCCTTGCCGAGCGAAGATACCACGCCCCCTGTCACGAAAATAAATTTTGTTTTTATCTGTTTCTTATGATCCATCATTATATATATCTAAGAACCGCGTGTTTTTAGCTCTTTGTAAGTCTTTTTATAACTCCCGGCAATCATTAATAAGGGCAATCCTTAGTTAGAATTGGCCGCTCATATAAATATAACCCGAAACTCTTCGTTTTTAAATGATTTTTTAGGTTGTTCCCGCCGCCTTCATCATCAATCTGACCCTTTCAAGGTCCTCCGGCGTATCGACCGAGACAGGGTTATAGGACGTCTCAACCACTTTAACCCTGAAGCCGTTCTCGATCGCCCGCAGCTGTTCGAGGTTTTCGGCCTGTTCCAGAGGGGTGGGTTTAAGTCTTGAAAACTTAATAAGGAAATCCTTCCTGAACACATAGAGACCCACATGCTTGTAAGGAAGGAAGCCGGTATTTTTAAAAAGCAGCTTGCCGTAAGGTATAGGGCTTCTTGAAAAGTAAAGCGCGTATCCGTCCTTATCAGTAACAACCTTCACGGCATTCGGGTCGCGGTACTCCTCTTCTCCGGTTATCCTTGTTTTAAGCGTGCACAAAAGAAGCTGAGGGTCGTCGAGAAGCGGTTTTATGGCCTCATCTATCATCCGCGGCTCTATAAGAGGCTCATCCCCCTGGAGATTTACCACTATATCCGCCGTCACTTCACTTACGGCCTCGGCGACCCTGTCGGTTCCCGACCTGTGGTCCTTCCCTGTCATTACCGCTTTGCCGCCGAAGGATTTAACGGCTTTCATAATCCTTTCGTCATCCGTCGCGACCGTCACTTCGCTTATGAGGCGGGACGCCTTCGCCCGTTCATAGACCCACTGGACCATCGGCTTTCCGCCGATACTCGCCAGCGGCTTTCCGTTGAGGCGGGTCGAGCCGAACCTGGCGGGGATAAATGCCACGACGTTCATCCACGTCAATATATCAAATCCAACCTTTATGTCAATAGTCAATAGTTGCGCAAAGGCGCGGGAAAAAGGAAGAGCCGCGGGCTCTTTGTCATTGACAGGTATGGGAGCCTGTGCTAACTTTTTTTACCGGCCGGAGTGGTGAAACTGGTAGACGCGCGGGACTCAAAATCCCGTGGGGTATCCCCCCGTGCGGGTTCGACTCCCGCCTCCGGCACCAAAAATTTCAATCTTCTTTAATCTAACGGCGTTAATCATCTTTTTCAGTAAACCGGTGTTTTCATATCAGAAGCCATGCCCCTCAAAAGGATTCTTATAGTAACAAACCTGCGGATAATCCGCTCTCTGCAAAAGGCCTTCAGCAAGTACAATGTCGAGGCATATGATTTTAATCCTGACATCAACCACTGGTTCGACCGCTACTTAATACACAACATCAATAAAACAGCCCACAATTTCCGTATCCTGCCAAAAAACAGGGTCTTTTTTAATAATCACCCGCTCTCTCATCTGCATTTCAGGAGCCGGATGCTTCTCGGAGAAGTGGAACAGGTTAAACCCGACCTTGTCCTCATAATCAGGGGCATACGGATTACAGAGGATATTATGCGGGAAATAAAAAAGAGGGCAGCCCTTTTCGGCTGGTGGGTTGAAGGCGAGGACAGGGTAGAAGAGCCTCTGAAAGAAATCGGTCTTTTTGACCATTATTTTTTCATCAGTTCATCCTGCGTAGACGAGAGCAGAAAAAGAGGTTTCCACAAAACCAGCCTCCTTCGACATTCCGTGGATCCCGATATCTTTCACCCCATGGAATGCGCAAAACGGTACGACTGGAGCTTTGTCGGGAACTGGTCTTCGAAGCGGCAGAAGTTCATTGAAAGAGCCCTTGCGGTTTCAGGCAGCGGCGCCGTTTACGGCCCAAGATGGCTTAAGAAAAATCTTTTTAAGCCATCCGTGCTTAAGACCATAAAAGGCAAATACATAAAAGGCGATAAGCTTATAAGGCTTTACAGTGAAACCAGGGTCGTTCTTAACATTTCGCAGTGGAATATGGCCGAAGGAAAAAAACAGACAGGCGAGAACATGAGAATTTTAGAGGTTCCGGCCTGTAAGGCCGCGCTCCTTACAGAAGATTCGGAGGCATTGAGTGCGATAGTAACTCCCCAAAAGCATGTAGCCGCGTTTGACGGCCTTGATGACTTCGAGAGAAAACTCGCTTATTACATCGAACATGAAAATGAGGCGTTAAAGATCGCTAAAGAGGGGTTTAATTACGTAAAATCAAAATATTCTTACGAGGACGTGGCCAAAACCCTGATCGAACGGTATAACGCACTCGGCCGGGCATAAAATTTTTTCGGAATATTATCGAAATAGAAAAGTAACTTACCCTTAAATCAGACCGTATCGTATCCCGGGTGTCCTTTCTAATTTGCCATCTGAAAATCGGCGGGTTTTATGTTAAAATCTAAATCTAAAAAACAATTGCCGGGGGTCACAAAGGTCCCGTGGACGCGCATCGCCGCTTCATCTTGAAGCGCACTATTCACCGCGGAATCAAAATTCTCCGCCATAAATGGCTGAGAATTTTGATGGTACGGATAATCATTTATATTTGCCAGCCTTGACCCGCCGCCAAAGCGACGGGATTGCGGCTGGCATACCCATTCACTTTTCTTTATATTTATAATGAAAGCCCCGGGTTCCAAAAACCTTTAAATCGTCCGTGGCCTGGAATCAGCGTCAGGTCGCCGCTTTTTTAGATATGTCAAATAATCGGATACTGATCAGCTATTTTTTTGGCGATGACATGATTCCGCTCGGCGCGTCCTGCGCCAGAGCCCTTCGTGATTTTGGCTATGATGTTTATTGCTTTAACAGCCAGGTCGAAAGCAGGTTGGAGCGAACGCTCCTCAGGCCGATCATAAGGCCCGTAAACAAACTCAAAGGGGCTCTCGGTTACAAAGGCGCAGATATTGGAAACCGTCTTCCTGTCTCGCAGATCAATTACAGAAAAAGCATGATAAAAAAGGCCGTATCTGAATTCAAGCCGAAATGGGTCTTTGTGATCCGGTCTCACCAGTTTGTGGACGAAGAACTGGTAAGCGATCTGAAACAGAAATACGGCGTCGAGAAGGTAATCGGGTGGTGTGTCGACGGGCCTATGGATTTTCACGGTTTATTGGAAGACTCCGCCATTTATGACTATTACTTCTGCACGCATAAATACGGCTACGACCCTCACGCGGATAAAATCCATTACCTGCCCGCCTACGGTATGGACTTTTCCCTGTATCGCAACTTCTACGTCGAAACACAAAGAAAATATGAACATGAAATAGTGTTCGTCGGAGGTTACAACCCCCGTCGCCAGGAAATCATCAACCGCCTGCTTCATTTGCCTGTGGAGATTTACGGCAAATGGACAAGAAAAAATCGTTTTAATTTTGCGCTCAGGAGACACATCAGAGCGAAAGGAATATGGGGAGAAAGGCTGGTCAGTCTTTACAATTCGTCGAAAATTGTGCTTAACATTTCCGGTTGGGACCCTTCGCAGTATTCCGGGCTAAATCTAAGGGTTTTCGATGTGCCGGCAACGGGGGCCTTTCTGTTAACTGATTATTCACCTGAACTGGCCGAGTACTATAGGATTGGGGAGGAAATTGCCTGTTTCAACAGTGTCGAGGACCTGACTGATAAACTAATTTACTTTTTGCACGACGAGAGAAAGCGCGAAACGATAGCGCTAAAAGGATATCAAAGGGCGCTGACGCTCCCGACTATCGGCGACCGGATGAAATCGCTGATCAACATCGTCACTCATTAGGGGCGGTCTATCCGCTTCAATTCCAGGCTATCCCGGTATTTAAGCTCAAAGGTCTTTTTGCTTAAACCGGTGTTGACATAATTATTGAAAATGGATAAAGTATTTTGATTTACAGCGAAATAATACGAAGGGCTTAAGGGTTTTGGCACTCTGAGTTCACGCGGTTAGTACAGAAGGAGTCCGGGTTATTGACAAAAGCGTTGGAACTTACCACACGCCATTTCATCAAAAGCCGTGTCTATCAAAGAAGAACCCCTGTATAAATTTAATTATGGAGGCCCGGAGAAGCGGCATGTCCATATCCGTCGAGTTTCATATCGGCGCGTTACTCAGGGGTTCTTTCTTGAACGCGTAACATGCGGCCAAAAGTTTTAACTTTTGATATTTATCCCCCGGGACCGTAAAGGAGCTATTGAATGGAAGGCATCACGATTTTCTTCCCTATGTATAACGAGGAGCTGTACATAGGGAGAGCCATTGAGGCGGCCAGAGAAGTCGTGGAACAGATGCTCCATGACGGTGAGATAAAGAATTACGAGATACTGATTATTGACGACGCCTCAAAAGACTCGACAGGTAAAATCGCCGATGAATTCGCGGCCGTGGACCCGAGGATAAGGGTTATTCACCATCCGGCCAACAGGGGCCTCGGAGGCTCCCTGAGGACAGGGTTCTCCAACGCGAAAATGGACGCCATACTTTATTCCGACGCCGACCTTCCGTTTGACATGATGGAACTCAGGAAGGCGTACAGGTTTTTACGGTACTATGAGGCCGATATCGTCTCAGCGTTCAGATTTGACAGGACCGGCGAAGGGCCGCGCAGGCTCATCTATTCATACCTCTACAACGCCATCATCAAGCTCTTATTCAACCTGAGGATAAAGGACGTAAATTTCTCATTCAAGCTTGTCCGCAGGGAAGTATTCGACCATGTAAGGCTTAACTCCGAAGGTAGCTTCATAGATGTTGAGCTCCTGGTTAAGGCGCAGCGATACGGCTTTAAGACCATACAATTCGGGACAGACTATTTTCCCCGGAGCCGTGGTGTCTCAACTCTTTCAAGCTCAACGGTTATATTCAAAATTCTAAGAGAACTCCTGTCCATGTACAGGGAAATAAAAACCATTCAGCCTGTTGTCAAAAGAAGATGACGAAACGCCTTATCGTAAACGCGGACGACTTTGGTCTGTGCAAGGAAATGGCGACAGGCATAATTAAGGCGTACTCGGAAGGTATCGTGAGGTCCACCTCTGTCTCGGTTAACGGCGGATATTTTAACGAGGGCCTGAAATTATTAAAAGATTCAGGGATTGACGCGGGCATACATCTCACGTTTACCGGCGGAGAAAGGCCAGTTTCGGGCGGTATAGACGGGCTGGTGGATGAGCGGGGCCTGTTTTTAAAGAGCTACAGGGAAGCGATACCGAGGATCGTCACGGGCAGATTCGACAAAAAAGCGCTCCGAAGGGAGCTGTTTGAACAGATAAGCATCCTCAAGGACTCGGGCATAAATATAAGCCATGCAGACAGTCACCAGCACCTTCACCTTCTGCCGAATGTGGCGGATTTAGTAATAGACCTCGCGCGTCAATTTAATATAAAATGGGTAAGAATAACCCGCTCGGGCGGATCCGATATTAAAAGTATCGCCATGAATTTCCTGGCCGGGTTCTTGAAATCGAAGCTAAAGAGGCATGGCCTTTCTTTTACCGACGGGTTTACGGGTTTTGAATACAGCGGCCGCATGGATGAGCGCGCAATCTCTTCGCTATTGAATAATATCCCGGACGGAACGACAGAACTCATGGTGCACCCAGGGTATGACGCGTCTAAAGAGTACGGCTGGGGCTACGCGTGGGAAGACGAGCTGATGGCGGTCACATCCGAAACGATAAAGGCTTTGATTAAAAAAAATGGCATTGCGCTCACGGATTTCAGGGGATGAAATGAAAGATAGGAAATACCTGTACTTAACCGCCGTTACGATAGCGGCTTTTCTGGCATTCAGGATTTTCTATATAGCCACGACACATTACAACCTCGCGCCCGATGAGGCCTATTTCTGGGATTGGTCCAGGCACCCGGCGTTAAGTTATTATGACCAGGGGCCGATGGTGGCATGGATTATAAGATTTTTTACCGGCGTCCTCCCGTTATCCGAGTTTTCCGTAAGGATGGGCGCGCCTGTCTTCGCCGCGTTGACCACTGTCGTAATCTATATCCTTACGGTTGAGATCACGGGGTACCGCCTCCTCGGATTCATGGCCGTGCTTTTATTTCATTTAACGCCTATCTCAACGGCGGGCGGCGTAATAATGACATATTACTCGCCGCAGATGCTTTTCATGTCCCTTACGGCGCTATTTTTATGGCGGCTTGTAAGGGACGGCAAGGGATGGTGGTGGTACTTAATCGGCTTGAGCCTCGGGCTCGGGTTTTTGTCCCACCACATGTTCATATTTTTTACCGCGGAGGTCGGACTTTTTATTTTACTATCGGCAAACAACAGGAAATGGCTTATACGCAAAGAGCCTTACCTCGCGCTTTTAATCGAAGCTTCCGTGGCAAGCCCCGTGCTTATCTGGAACCAGGCGCATAATTTTGTCATGTTCAGGCACGCTACCGGCATGATGACGACATGGGATGAGGTTTTCATTACGTTTTTAAAATATGTCGGCGGGCTTGCCGGAGTGCAAACACCGTTATTTTTTCTGGCGGTCCTCTACGGCTTGAGCGTAAGCGCTTACCGCGGGATAAAGTTCAAGGATGATAAGCATCTGATGCTTTTTAGCCTTTCCGCGCCTCTTATCTTCTTTATCGCGCTTTTAAGCCTTGGCGGACGTACGGAGGCGAACTGGCCGATATCAGGCTATATTACCGGCACGATCTCAGCGGTATATGTGCTTTATGAAAAATATAAAAACGGCATAGCGAAGCTTCTTATCAACGCCTCTCTCGTATTTACGATACTCCTATGCGTAATACTGTCGGCGGCCGCGTATTATCCGTCACTGCTGTATTCCGCCGGCGTCAATCTGCCTCCGCATCAAGACCCGGCAAACAGGCTTTACGGGTGGAAAGACCTCGGAGAGGAAGTTTCCGGGACTTGGGGAGCCATGCCGCGGGGAGGTTTCGTCGCGACGAACGAATACGGGATTAACGCCGAG
Organism: uncultured delta proteobacterium; assembly: GCA_963727865.1. GTDB lineage: Bacteria > Desulfobacterota > GWC2-55-46 > GWC2-55-46 > GWC2-55-46 > CAVSHY01. The sequence goes on from CAVSHY010000017.1 coordinate 31,815, forward strand.
CTTGCGTTTTATGTGAAAGGCAACCCTCAGGTTTTTGAGATCCCGGTATCGAGGCGCGCCAGCCAGTATGATTTCTGGAATGACTTCGAGGCAGTAAAAGGCAAGGATGCCGTATTTGCGGGAGAAAACCCCATGCCAAAAGAGATTGAAGCGTTATTCGAAAGAGTTGAGCCGGCAAGGCATATCGAGATTCATGCCGGGCGCAGTAACGGCGTCAGGAGGAACTTCTATATCTATAAATGCTACGGATATAAAGGTACGGCAGGAAAGACTTTCGCGTTCTGAGACCTGAATTTAAATCCGTGGATCCGCTTGCCGGGTTCTTTCATGCCTCAGGCGAAATTAATCCATAGATCCGGACTTTCGCCCTTAACTTGGCGCCCCTTACCTCACCGGACCCTTCCAAATAAAAACCCGTCACCAAAGGCAAACATACGAATTAATCTATCACATCCGTTTAATAATAGCTAAAAAGAACTGTTGACATGCCGGGGAGAAAATTGTAGATTACAGGCGATCAAAAAAACTTAATCTATTCAGCCCCAAAGTTAAATACTTTCTTGTCCATTACAGGCTGTCGCATGCCTCTTTATGAAGCCTGTTCTCGCAAGCTCAAAAAAAATGAGGAGGGAAATTCGAGATGGTTTTAGCGGGTAAGGGGACTGTTGAAAAAGTTTTCCGTTTAAGTGTTTTATCTTTATCGGGTCTTGGAGTATTATTATTTTTACTTGCAATTTTTCCTGTAAAATCCGGCGCGATGCCCTTTTTCGCGCGGCAGACAGGAAGGGACTGCGTCTACTGCCATTCTGTTTACCCCAAACTCAATGAGACAGGGCTAAACTTTCGCGCTAACGGCTACCGGATTGAAGGTCAGGAACTTAAAGAAGTGAAGGACTGGGCGTCGATCCCGGCGTCCATGGAGATAACGGTCGCCGGTGAATACAGCGACAATAAGGCAAATGGCAATAGCACCACGGTATCGGGGATAAGAATAGAGGATGTCGAACTTTCGGCTGGCGGCGCCATGAGTAAAACCGGGAGAGTATCCGCGTTGGGCACCATTTCAGTGGAACAGGGTAATGCCAATGATACCAACGCTACGATACAGAAAGCCTTTGTACAGGTAAATGACCTTATGGGCCAGGAGGGGAAAGGGCTTCTTAATGTCAGGGCCGGCCAATGGGAAATAGGTTTGCCTTTCTTGAGCCCTAGAGAAACCGTCCTAAAGAATAAATATATGACCGAAACGGTCCTGAACGCCTTTACCCTGAATCAGAAGGCCGTTGAACTTAACGGTTCCATGAATTTCGAAGAGGGCTCGAAACTTACCGCGCAACGTTACTCTTTAGGCATAGCAAGCCAGGATATTAACAGCGCCAATAAGTTAAAAGCCTTTTACTTGACCTACGCCCTTACCGTCAGCGAGTTCATGAACGTGGGAATCTTATACAGGAACGGAACAGAAAAAAACAGCGACGGGACTATGGATGTCTCCTTTAATAAATACGGCATAGGGGTAGAGGGTGAAACAGGCCCCTTCATATTGAGCGCCGGGATTTTCAGGTCTGAAAGGAGCGGAGAAAATTCGCAGGAAGATTTTCTGGCGGAAGCGCTTTACAGGGCGCCGGTTCCGGGCGTAAGCGCCGGAGGGCGGCTTGAAGCCGTTCAACAATCGGGTAAAAAGACCGCGCATGCGCTTAGTCTATTCGGAAGATATGACATCATCATGAACGTCTTCACACAGCTTGAATATGATTACCTCAGCGATGCAAGCCACCTCTCCGGCCCAAACGACAGAGAAAGCAGGGTTAACCTGTTTTTAGCGGCTGCATTCTAAATTAGGGAGCCTGGCGGATTTATCTCAGGATAAAAAAACAATCTGTCGAACGCAAAAGCCCCGTTGTATTTTTCAAACGGGGCTTTTAGCATTGGACTTAAAGAACGGCAGGTTTCTGATTACAGCGCCTTCATTATCGCGCTCTTGAGTTCGTCCTCCGAAATAGCGCCGGTATGGTCGAAGATGAACCGGCCGTCCCTGCCAACCACCAGGGTCTTTGGTATGCCGTAAAGTTTGTATTCCGAAGCTATCTCCCCGGTCTCATCCATGCCTACGGAGAAGGTCCAGTTAAATTTCTTTACAAATTTTCTGGCGTCCGCGTCGCTGTCCTGTACGGCCACTCCTACGAACTCTACCCCTCTATCCTTGAACTCGAGGTAGTTTTTCTCAATTGATGAAGCTTCGATTTTACATGGGCCGCACCAGGAGGCCCAAAAGTTTATCACCAGAGGCCTGCCTTTAATATCTCCCAGGTTCAGCACACTCCCCCTGAATGTTTTTATCTTAAACGGTATTATCGCGTCCCCTTCGCCTGGCGTCACGGAACGGGCGGCACCTTCTTTATTTTCCTTACCCGAGGGTTTACATCCATTAATACCGACAAAAAATATGGATATTATAATAAAGGCGGCGAGGTTTTCAGGGTAGCAAAAAAAGTTTCTTATTTTCATCCTTTTCCATGAATCGTTTTTTTTACTCTTCCACCGTTATCATTCCTATCATACTCTGATGGATAAAACAGAGATAGTAATATTCACCCGCTTTTTCAAATTTATGTTCCCAGCTCTCCCCCGGATTTACAGTCGGCGAAAATATCCCGCCCATGCCTATAAACGGCATGGAGGCGAATATATGGCCGTTAACACCATTATTTACCCATCTGACGGTCCCGCCTTTTTTAATGATGATATTGTCGGGTCTGAAGGTATTTTTTTCGGTTTCCGTCGGTTTCGGGGTTTCAATAATATACACTCCGTTCGCGGCGGCAGGACGGATAGCGGAGGTAAGCTTGGACTCAAAGATTTTTTTCTTGGCGTTCTTCAAAGGCTCAAAATCACCGGTTACATCTTTGTAGGTTTTCGCCATGGATTCCGCTATGAAGAGTTTTGAATCCCTTTCTTCCTTTGTCGCCTGAGGTAGAAAAGATTCGTCGATGATCGCCTTAATCTCCGCCGGGATTTTATCCTTGTTTTCTTTAACGATTGAACCCATCTTGACGGCGTCGTTCTTTTCAAAAGCCTCTACGAAACTTTTAGTAATCTCGGACTCGGCTGAAAAACCCGGGCTGCTCAAGGCAAAAAACGAAGAGAAGGTTAAGGCAAAAATAAAACCAGACCTTTTTAAATTCATCGTTTCTTTCCTCCTCTTGAGTTAAACTGAAGAACTAAAAGCCATATTTTAACATGCGATATTCCATAAATCCCTATATCTTGAAAACCGTAAAAAACTTGGCGTGTAAATAAAAAAAGTTCGAAAATATCGTTTAAATGAGGTATCTTTTAATTGTGGCCTTTATTTCAAGCTGATAAAAACCGGCTCCGGTACGGAATAAAACTTTTATAAAATAATTATATACGAGATCGATCCAAAGTAACAGAGAAAAATAACATGGGCTTTCTGCCCAATTTCCGATCCGATATACCAGGCCAAAAACATGCCAGACAAAGAGCTTAAAAAATATCTGGATAGTCTCTACAGGACTTTTGACATCAAGTTTTTATCTTCCGATCCGCTTATGTTTGTCCACAGGTTTAAAGAGCGTGAGGACCGTGAAATAGTCGGCCTCATCGCCTCAAGCCTCGCTTACGGAAGGGTGGAGGGGATAAAAAAAAGCATCGAGAAGGTGCTCGCCGTAATGGGCAAAAGTCCGTATCATTTCACAATGAGGTTCAATCCGGAGAAAGAAGCGGGACGTTTTTCCGGTTTTGTGCACCGCTTCAACCGGGGCGAAGATATAGCGTGTCTTATTTATTTCGCGAGACAGATGATAGAGGAATGCGGGTCAATAGGACGGTTTTTTATAAAAGATTACTCCGCTGAAGATAGAAATATAAAGACAGCGCTGATTTCATTCTCCGAAAGGGCTTTAGGATTGGAGACTCAAGGCATTTATGGCCGCGGGCTCCCGAAAGAAGCGCGTGTAAGGTTTTTTTTCCCTACGCCAGCCGACGGGAGCCCCTGTAAACGGTTGAACCTCTATCTCCGCTGGATGGTACGCGCGGGTGACAGGCTTGATCTGGGGCTCTGGAAGGAAGTGGACCCGTCAAGGCTCATTATACCTCTGGATACGCATATCGCGCGCATTTCAAAAAATATAGGCCTTACAAACCGCTCAACCCCGGACTGGAAGATGGCGGAAGAGATCACGGAGGCGCTCAAAAGGCTTGACCCCGCGGACCCGGTTAAATATGATTTTGCCATTTGCAGGCTTGGCATCCTCGATAAGTGCCCGCGTACCGCTGATTCCGGAAAATGTGCGGACTGCCTTATTAAAAAAATCTGTGTTCTTTAAGTGAAATTTTAAATTTGACTCTCCATATTTAAACGAAAATGTCTTTGACAGAACATCTTAGATGGGATAACATCTATGCCGTAATCAGGCTATATCCTTTGCCAATTCTACAAATTATACCGACGGCGTCTGTTTAACCCATTAAAAAAATAACCGGTTTTTTCCAAGTTTTTTAAAGTACACCTGTCTTAAAAGGCATTTCCTATAAAATTTTAAAGAGCGGAGTTGACATGCACATTCAGCAGGTGTTTGACCTTATAAAAGACGACATAAAGAAGGTGGAAGAGGGTTTTAAGAAAAATCTCAATTCCGATGTCTATCTGATAAGTAAGGTCGGCGAGTACATATTAAATAGCGGCGGAAAAAGATTCAGGCCCATGATCATGCTTTTGTGCTCCAGGCTCTGTAACTACAGGGACGATAAGCATATCCCGCTCGCCGGCGTCATCGAGTTTATACATACGGCGACCCTTCTCCATGACGACGTCGTGGATAACGCTAATTTAAGAAGGGGCAACGCTTCCGCCAATACCGTATGGGGTGACGGGGCGAGCATCCTTGTCGGGGATTACCTCCTTTCTAAGGCGTTCTCTCTCGCCGTACTGAACGGGGACATGAGGATATTAAGCGTGCTTTCTCAAACCACCACGCGCATGGCCGAGGGGGAGGTTCTGCAGCTCTTGAAGCACAGCGACGCCGATACCACCGAGAAAGAATACCTTGACGTGGTAACCAATAAGACCGCTGTTTTAATCTCCGCGGCCTCCCGGATAGCCGGCATACTCGGGGAGGTCTCGCTGGAAAAAGAAGTCGCGCTTGCCAATTATGGAATGGGCCTCGGTATAGCCTATCAGCTTATGGACGACTGTCTTGACTATATCTCGACCGATGAGGACCTTGGGAAATCCATTGGTAATGACCTGAGGGAAGGCAAGGTGACCATGCCCCTTATTCAGGCCTCGCGAAAATCCACCGAGGCCGAAAGAAAGCTCATAAAACACGCGGTTGAATCCGACGAGTTGGAGGATCCCACGCTCAAGGAAATAATAGGCATCATAAATAAATATAACGGAATAGAATATACCATTAATAGAGCCAGGACTTATGTCGAGGAGTCAAAGAAAAATCTCGAGATCTTCGAGCCCAATATTGAACGGGCGGCTCTCATGGCTGTGGGGGATTTTGTGATTGACAGGACCTATTAGCCAACAGATGATTTCTGTGCGATAATGGAGGTAAAGGGATAAATAATCAGAAAAAAAATTAGACAGGATTATGGACAAGAAAGAAAAAGCGAAAAAGGTCCTCGATATCCTTGAAAAGGAATTCCCCGACGCGAGGTCCGCTCTCGTATTCTCCAACCCTCTTGAACTCCTCATCGCCACAATCCTCTCCGCTCAGACAACGGATAAACAGGTAAACAAGGTAACTGAAAACCTTTTCGGGAAATACAGGACTGCCGGAGACTATAATAGCGCCAGTCTTGAAGAAATCGAAAAGTCCATAAGTTCCGTAAACTTCTTCAGGAATAAGGCCAAAAACATAAAGGGATGCTGCAGGAAGATCGTTGAAGAATTCGGGGGGAAGGTCCCCCGGACGGTCGGGGAACTCACCTCTTTAGCCGGGGTCGGCAGAAAAACAGCTAACATAGTCCTGGGGAATGCCTTCGGCAAGAACGCCCTGGCCGTGGACACTCACGTAAAAAGGGTCTCTCAAAGGCTCGGGCTTACCGATTCCGATGATCCCGACGAGATCGAAAAAGATCTATGCGGGGTCATACCCGAGAAGAGATGGACCATGACGACCCACCTTTTTATCCTCCATGGGCGAAAAACCTGCAAGGCAAAAAATCCTCTTTGTGAGGTCTGCCCTGTCCAGGACTACTGCGTATATTACAGGACCGTCTACCGGGGGCGGAAGAAATAACCCTCCGAGGTTTTTTCGACCGGGGGAATTTCTAAAATGCAGAAGATGCGAGCGATAGTCTTTAACGGTAAACCTGGATACCGCGGCAACCAACCGCTGCCCGGACGCTCAAAGGACGAAGCCCTTGTCAGGGTCCTCTACGCTGGCATCTGTAGAACAGACCTTGAGATAATCAAGGGCTATATGGGTTTCAAGGGTATTTTAGGGCATGAGTTTTCCGGCGTAATAGAAGAGTGCGATGATAAAAAGCTCATCGGTAAAAGGGTCACGGGAGAGATAAACCTTTCCTGCGGACGCTGCGGCTACTGTAAAAGAAAATTAAAGAACCATTGTCCCGATAGAAGCGTCCTCGGCATTTTTAAAAAAGACGGCGCCTTCGCGGATTTTCTGACACTGCCGGTTAAAAACCTCCATATACTGCCCGATGCAATCACGGACATCGAGGCGGTCTTTATAGAGCCGCTCGCCGCAGCCTTTGAGATTTTTGAACAGGTCAGGGTCGGCAGGAATGAAAAAGTATGCGTCCTTGGGGACGGAAGGCTCGGGATACTCGCGTCCCAGGCGCTCTTCCTGACCGGATGCGCCCTCATTACCGTCGGCAGGCACAGGGAGAAATTGTCGATACTCGAGAATCTGGGGATAGAAACCGCCCTCGGCGCGGCCCATTTTCCCAGGGATTTTGATTTCGTAATTGACTGCACCGGGTCGGGCGATGGCCTGGAGACCGCCCTAAAGCTGGTAAGGCCCAGGGGGACGATAGTATTAAAGACAACCGTAAAAGAGAGCGGCAAAGCTGACATGAATAGAATTGTCATAGATGAGATTACGGTCATAGGGTCGAGGTGCGGCCCATTTAAGCCGGCGATAAGGGCCATGAAAGAAGGCACGGTAACAGTAATACCGCTTATATCAAAGATATTTTCCATTGAGGACGGGCTAAAGGCTTTGGAGTACGCGGCCAAAGAAAAGGCGCTCAAGGTTATCTTAAAGGTCGGCTGACTGCGTTACGAGAACCTTTTTGTAAATCCCTGCAAAAACTTTTGAAGCTCCCCGCGGCAAGCCGCGCTTAATCTTCCAACTGTAAGTTTTTTCAGAGTTCTTTATGGAGAACCTGAAAATAAGCGGCGTTTCGCGAAGGACGTTAAAAATATCCTTCATGGGGCGCCTGACAAGGAGAGACGTCTCGCGCAGGACTTTAAAAGTTCTATTCCCCTTACCGCTGAGCTTTTCATCGGGCGGGGTGAACGCTATGCATTTTCAATTCTTTCCAAGACCCCCCGATAACACTTAATCCTTTTTTCTGTAAAGCCACAGGAAATACAGGCTTATGATTATAATTACCAGGAGCGGCAGGGCTATGACGTGCACCTTTAGCAGTTCGACCCATGTCGCGTAAAAGGCCTCCTCAACGGTAAAACGCGCGGGATAAAAGGATTTGAGATAATGTATCTCTTGAAGGGAGTGCCATGATACGGCAAAGATTACAATCAGGCTTATAATGATAGCTGATATCAGCAGGATCTTAACGCTCTTCAGGTGAAGACACCTTTCACGGCCATATTTATAATTTCAGAGAGTATACTACAATTTTAAAAAATTTGCGGCTGATTTAGTCCAGAGAAAAAACTCTGGGGGAAAAACCGTGAGGTAAAATCAGGATGGGCCAACAGACAAAAATAAATATGCCTGACAGGCATATTTATAAGAAAAGAAATCCTCTTAGATCAAAAATTCTTGTAAAAGGCCCTCTGAGAATGAACCTTTCTTTATTTTTCTTTCTTGTAATGGTGCTTCCGGAATTTTCGTATTCCGTTAATCAGCATCCGCGTGGTATTTCTCCTTCAGTACAGTATCGGCAGTATTCCTTTTTATTAAAAAAGCCCTAACTGCGCCGGGCCTCGCGGGATAACCTCTTCTGCGTCGCCGAAGATATTTATCTTTCCAAATACACCGTCGAACCCGGGGGTGATGTTAACATCCTCATTTCGGACTTTTATTATCGCTGAGGCGACCCTGGGGCCCGCTATTTTAAGAAGGTCTTTCTCGTCCATATCGAGTAGAATTTTAAATTCTCCGCCTGAGTCTCCCACGAGCCTTTTATATTCCTTCTTTACCTTGACGGTATTTACTCCGGAATCAAGCACCTCGGATAATATCTCCTCAAGGGGGATAAGGTGCCTTGCGGGTATGGCGCCAGCGGGGACGTACCCCTCTGGCCTATCGGCAAGCTCTATCACTCTGCTCATCACTCCGACGGTTACTTCTTTACCGCAGACGGTGCACTTCTTGCCGGACCGGACCGTCTCCTCGGGAGAAAATGAAACCCCGCAGTCCCTGTGCCCGTCATAGTGGTATTTCCCCTCTTCCGGGAAAAATTCCACCGTAAAAAGGAATTTTTCATTATCCTTTTCCCTGATTATCCTCGTTATCTCATAATAATCCATGGCGCAGTCGAAGACATTGGCTTCCCTTCCGAGCTTTGAAGGGGAGTGCGCGTCGGAGTTTGAAATGAGCGTAATATTATCAAGGGAAGAAACTCTCCAGTTCATCCGCGGGTCTGAGGATAAACCGGTTTCTATGGCGTAAATATGCTTCGAGAGATCGCCGAAGCACTCTTCGATGGAGTCAAAACCCGATTTGCTCCCGAATATTGAAAACCATGGGGTCCAGGCGTGCGCCGGTATGAGCATCGAATCGGGAGACGCGTCTAAAACAATTTTCAAGAGGTCCTGTGAAGAAAAACCAAAGATGGGCCTTCCGTCGGAATTGATGTTTCCCAGCCTCGCGAAGGCTGAGTTCATCTTGCGTGCGGCCCCGAAAGAAGGCGCGAAGATAAGGTTATGGATTTTACGGGTTTTACCCCCCTGGGTATAGATGTTGCTGACCTCGGCGGTCAGCATGAAGTGGAGAGGGTTTTCGGCGTCTTTTCCCTTTAATACGAATAGCCCGTTGCCGGCGGGTTCGAGCTTCTCTTCGATAGAGGCAAAATGAAGAGGGTGAGTAAAATCCCCTGTACCAAGGAGATTTATCCCCTTCAACTTTCCCCAGTGCGAAAGCACCTCAAGGCTCAAATCCTTGCTTGTCGCTCTTGAGTAACGGCTGTGGATGTGGAGGTCAGCTATTATCCGCATATTTTCGCCGAAAGTTTAGAATTTAACCCAAGTTACCATATACCTCTATGTAAGCCTTTTAAAAGGCCGGTTATGAAAACTCATTTCTGCGCCCATTTGCCTTTTTATTAAAAAAAGAGGTAAATAAAGCGCTTACGCCCACAAGGGCCCCGCATTCAAAACGCTTTACACCGCTTTTTTAAGAGGCTCTACCGCATTTGAAGCTATGAGTTTAACAAACTAAAGACGCATTTTGGGGAATCGAGGGTAAGTGTATCTCAGAATTCTTTATTTGTAAAACTAAAAACCGATAACATTGTAACCCGCGTCCACGTAAATAATCCCCCCGGTAACCCCGCTCGACAGGTCGCTCAGGAGATAAAGCGCTGTTTTCGCCACATCATCCTGGTTAATATTGCGCCTGAGCGGGGCTTTTGCCTCTACGGAATCGAGTATAGATTTGAAACCCGATATACCCATGGCGGCTAAAGTCTTTACCGGCCCGGCGGAGATCGTATTGACCCTTATATTTTTTGGGCCGAGGTCGGCCGCGAGATACCTCACGCTCGCTTCAAGAGCGGCTTTAGCCACCCCCATGACATTGTAATTCCGTATGACTTTCTCGCTCCCGTAATAACTCAGCGTAATAATGCTCCCGCCCCGGCCCTCCATCAGCGCCTGCGCCCTTTTAGCTAACGCGACAAGGGAATAGGCGCTTACGTCGAGGGCTACCCTGAAACCATCTCTCGATGTATCTACAAATTCCCCTTTAAGCTCTTCCTTTTTCGCGAAGGCAAGCGAATGAACAAGGGCGTCTATGCCGCCCCATTCTTTCTTAAGGGTATCAAAGACCGAATCTATCTGGGCGTCGTCGGTTACGTCGCAGGGAAGTATCAACTTTGAGCCGAGCGATTCCGCGAGAGGCCTCACCCTGGACTCAAGCGCCGCGCCGGCGTACGAAAAGGCAAGGTCCATCCCTTCCTTATTAAGAGCCTGCGCTATCGCCCAGGCTATGCTCCTTTCGTTCGCAACCCCGAAAATTACGCCTTTTTTCCCCTCAAGCAGTCCCATGGCCTAAAACCTCCTCTTTAAAAGATGACAGAAAGTATTTTTATGGATTTTCAGAGAGACCTTTTTTCTACCATTATTCAATGAATGATTCAACAGTTACTTTGCCGTCCAAGAAACGCTTAAGGACGGCGGAACTATTGATTTTCATGAATTTTATGATACTATCCTCCTATGCCTGAGTTGAGATTAAACCTTCTTACGAGGGAATGGGTTATTATAGCTGCCGAAAGGGCAAAGCGTCCGACAGACTACAAAAACTCTTTTATGAGGCCGGCGCTTCCGGAATATCTCAATACCTGCCCCTTTTGCGTGGGTAACGAACACAAGACCCCTGAAGAATTCTTCAGGCTTACCGATGACGGCGGATGGAAGATAAGGGTCGTGTCAAACAAATACCCCGCCCTTTCGAATAAAGGGGAGAGGAAATGGACGTCCGACGGATACAGGCGGTCTGTCTCGGGCGTAGGCATACACGAATTAATAATAGAAAATCCCCTGCATAACATGAACATAGCCCTGATGAATGATAAGCATGTTGAAAATATAATCGGCATATACAAAAAAAGGTTCATAGAAGCCCACAAAGACCCCAGGGTGGAACATGTAATAATCTTCAAGAATCACGGGGAAGTGGCCGGCACCACCATCGGGCACCCTCACGCGCAGCTTATCGGGACCCCGGTAGTGCCAATACAGTTCCGCGACAGGGTCCAGGCATCGATGCATTTCTTCGATGATACCGGCAAGTGCCTCGTCTGCTCCCTCAGGGACAGGGAGAAAGAAGAAGGTAAGCGCGTTATAATCGACACGGACCACTTCCTTACCTTCGTCCCCTATGCCGCCTTGTCTCCGTTCCATACGTGGATATTCCCGAAACGGCATTCGGCGTCGTTTTCCGATATCAGCGACGACGAGATCAAAGACCTATCGACGCATCTAAAAACCCTGCTCTCAAAGTTCTACTTCGGCCTCGATAACCCGGACTATAACTATGTCATAAGGTCGAGCAGGCCCGAGGACTCGAAGAACGAGTACTGCCACTGGTATCTGTCGGTCGTGCCGAGGATCACGAAAACCGCGGGTTTTGAACTCGGGAGCGGCATGTTCATAAATACAAGCCTCCCGGAGGAAAGCGCGGACTTTTTAAAAAATGCAAGGATCGAATAGCCGGGCATGAAAAATGGGGGAGATTATAAAAATCCGCTTCCGACGGTAGATATTATAATAGAGATCGGCGACGGCATTATCCTTATCGAAAGGAAAAACCCGCCTTATGGATGGGCTATCCCCGGCGGGTTCGTTGACCGGGGCGAAAGCCTTGAGAACGCCGCGGTAAGAGAAGCCCTTGAAGAAACGTCGCTTGATGTCAGTCTAAAGACTCAGCTCCACGCCTACTCCGACCCCGGTCGAGACCCAAGATTCCATACGATCTCGGTCGTATTCGTCGCTGTTGCAAAAGGCACGCCGGCCGCCAGGGATGACGCAAGGGGGATCGGGGTTTTTACCGAAAAGAACCTTCCCGGCCCTCTCGCGTTCGACCACGCCATGATACTTAAGGATTATTTCAGATGGAAGAAGGAAGGTTTTAAGGTCTTCGAGCCGTGACGGCGCTTGAAGAGATGGCGTTCTTTCAGGCCTTATGCCCATAAAGAGGAAAATGTTCAAGTCAGGACGGAAGATAAAACTGACGGATTGGGCGAGCTGCGCGGGTTGAGCCGCTAAAATGGGCCCCGACGCCCTGATGCAGGTTCTGCATCAGCTCCCTCACGTTAAGGACAAAGATCTGCTTGTAGGCATTGAAACCGCCGACGACGCGGGGGTCTATCGAATCTCGGACGAACTAGCGATAATTTCAACCCTCGATTTTTTTCCTCCCCTTGTCGATGACCCAAATACCTTCGGGGCTATCGCGGCGGCGAATTCATTAAGCGACGTATACGCCATGGGCGGGGTCCCAAGGCTTGCCATGAATATCGTATGCTTCCCAAAAGAGCTGAGCCTCGATATCCTGAATGAGATAATACGGGGGAGCATGGATAAGCTCAAGGAGGCGGAGACACTCCTTGTGGGGGGCCATTCGATAGAGGATACGGAGATAAAGTACGGCCTTTCAGTAACAGGTTTTATAAATCCAAGGGATATTAAAACGAATGGAGGCGCGAAACCGGGCGATCTTTTGGTCCTTACGAAACCGATCGGCACGGGGGTAATAGCGAGCGCGTTAAAAGCCGGAAGGATCAGTCTCCCGGACGCCATTGAGGCGGTTACCGGGATGACGACCCTGAACAGAAAGGCTTCCGCCGTAATGGTGGAGGCGGGGGCGAACGCATGCACCGACATAACAGGGTTCGGGCTCCTCGGACACGCCATGGAGATGGCGAAAGGGTCCGATGTAAATCTCGCTATCAGAGCGTCTGATGTAAAGACCTATCCTTTTGCCAGCGAACTCATTAAAAAGAAGGCCAACAGACCGAGGACGCTCTTATCAAACAGGGATTTTTTAATGAAGGATATAGACGCAGGAACCAAGGATCATGACCTGGAACTCCTCTTATTCGACCCGCAGACTTCAGGCGGGCTCCTGATTTCGATCCCTGAGGAGAAATTCAGGCGGCCTGATTGAAAAACTCTTCGATCAGGGCGTAGACGGCTTTATCATAGGAAGGGTCGTTCAAAAGGAAGATGGCTGGAGGATAAGAGTAGAGTAATATATAATTTTGACTTTAACTTTATATTAAAGGAGGATGTATGGGAATCAACAACGTTAACGTGGATAAGCTAAAGACGGTCGTCAAGGAACTCGAGAAGGACCTGAACAAGGCAAAAAAAGTCACTAAGATAGAAGGAGACTGGAACGTGGGGACGGGGAGCCAGTTCTCGGCCACTGTCCAGTTCGAGGGCGGCAAGGTCACTCTTGAGGCCGACCAGCCGACCTTCCTCGGAGGAGGCGGCACCCAGCCCGGCCCCATGGCATACTGCCTTTTCGGCTCAGCCTCGTGCTATGCCGCCACGTTCGCCACATTCGCGGCGATGGCGGGGATAAAATTAAAGAAACTCAAGATAGTAGCCGAGAGCGGCATCGACTTTTCAAAGGTCTTCGGACTTTCCAATAACCCCATAACAGAGAAGGTAAAGTTCACTCTTTTTGTGGAAAGCGACGCGCCCGCGAGTAAAATCAGGGAGATTGAAGAACTCGCAAAGGAAAGATGCCCTGCGGTATATTGCCTTACGAACCCCATACCCCTCGAGACTGAAATAAAGATAGGCTAAATAAAGAAGAGGAGATTGCCCTCAATGGCCGTCTCCTCTTTATTTTTTTTACATCTTTTTAATCCCCGTACGGGTTTTCAACCGAATATTCATTCGCAGGTTATGAAATGAAAACTAAAGTATATATTTTAGGTGCTGGAGCTTCGAAACCAGCTGGTTGTCCCCTGATAAAAGATTTCATTGGTGAAGGTTTTTTTCATTTAATAAATAATTCTGCCTTTCCTGACAATTTAAGTAATTACATAGAATTTTGTAAATATTTAAAAGAAAAATATAAGTTTGATTTTTGTAATTCTGGTCGTTCAGATCTCTTAGCATTTTTGTGTTATCAGAAAATAGACATAGAAACAATAATATCGGAACTTGATAAAGAAATTCGTCAAGGCAAGAAAGATTTGATAGAAGCAAGACGGCAGGCTGTAAGATTTGTTTATGCCACTTTAGAGAATGCAGCCAGGGATGGTTCTAACGAAGACTGTTATCCAGATTTCGTAAAAAACAAAATCGTAAACTTAGATGATGAACATGTGATAATTACTTTTAACTATGAAACTTGCTTAGAAAAGGCTATCCAAGATAAATTTCGTTATTATTTTTCATATTTATTAGATGTGGATAAAGATAAAATTATACATTTTCATAGTTATCAAAAAAAATATACTAATAATCTGAAAATACTGAAATTGCATGGTTCATTAAATTGGGCTATATGCTCCGGCTGTAATAAGATACATTTATTTTGGTCACATAAATATGATGATATTTTTAAAGAAAAATGCAAAAACTGCGATCACAGTCTAGACTCGATCTTAATTGCCCCAACAAAATATAAAGAGCTTGATAAAAATTTAGAGAAGCTCTGGGACATCGCAAGGGAGAAAATTATAGCAGCAGACGAAATTGTTATTATCGGATATGCTTTTAATGAATATGACAAAGAAGCTTTCAAGTTGTTTGGAGAGTCCATAAAATGTAATAAAAAGTCTCCTATGCTTTTTATTGCAGACCCTAATGCATGTGATATATACAAAAAGATTACTTCTAACTTCTCGGTGAAGGATGAAAATTTTTCTAATAGAGTTTTTTCCCAAGGGTTTAGAGAATACATCAACATATGCCTTTAATACAATTTAATATTGAGTAAACGTTATTTAAAAGAGAGGTTAAGTCTTTGACTAGTAATGAGCAATTCATACTGTTTTCTCTCTGGCCTTTGTCTTTCTCTTTATCCTCTGCCCTTAATCACCCTTCAGACCGCCCGTTTATTCCGCCAGGTAGTGCCCAATCAAATCAAGCCATTCTTCGAAAGAAGCGCATTTTCCAATTTCCCATCCTTTGCAAATCCTCGCTTCCGGTTCATCAGAAACTTTCATAAACGCTGCGTAAGTGGAGTTATCGCCTAAGTCGACGATATAGTGTTCCTCAACAATCTTATTTAAATACAAGGGAGTAAACTTTGATATCAGGATAAAACACTTATCCATCTTTACGTTATAGTGGTTCCGAAAATCCCACTGCGGCGAAACATCTTTATCGGTATTGGCGGCACTGTAAACTTGAAAGTACTCTCTTGCGTTTTCCCCACACTCCTTCCGCAATTTAGAGATGTCCTTTGCATAGCTTGAATTTGCATAGGCTATGAAAGAAAAGAGCAAAATTGACAATATCAACATAAACCGTTTTTTCATAAGCACCTCCGTAAAGTGAATCTCCGCGCGCCCCCCCCCCTGCTCGACTTTTAACATCTCTCTAAAACTTTTACTTTATTATTTCTCATCGGTAAACGCCTCGGTAATAGGCAGCGCCTTAAGGCTTCCATTCTTGAAATCGCCCCACTTAGCCTTATAAAAAGCTATCAGGTCCTTTATACCCTGAGGTTCGTTGCCGTTCCCGTGAACAAGGATTATGCTGCCGTTATGAGGGGCCTCGCCCTTCGCGAGCCACGCGTTGGCTCCTATGGGTATAAGCGTAAGGGCCTTTAGCCTCGACATCAGCCCCTTGTCGGAGACGAGGCCCGGAAAACGGAAAAAGGGCGACGGGGTTATACCGTTTTCAAGCATGACGACTTCATTATCAAGGACTTCTTTTTCAAAATCAACCCCAGGGGCAAGAAGAAAATTTTTCTCTATAGGCTTTTCTTTATCGTACGGATGGGAATAAGTATGGTTTATCCAGGTGATGTTGAGTTTGCCTGATTTCTCAAGGTCCCTGATCCAGTTAAACTCCTCCCTGTGCCTTTCTATCCACAGCCCGCTTACGGCTAACGCGATATTCGCGGGCTCCTTGAGACCCGGTAAATCCATCGTGGATGTAAAGAGGTCTTTATCAAAAGGTCTTCTCGAAGGGCACATGTCAGCGGTCAGGAAAACGCCTTTATAAGAACCCTCCCCTTCCCTTATGCCCTCGTTCTGAAGCCCTCCTCCGGCCGTATACCTCGTGATGGCCTTTATGAAAGGGGTCTTCTCCCATGCCTTCTTCGGGGCTTTTTTTGCCGTATCAACGAGCCCGTTAACTACGCGGGTCTTAAACGTATAGGGGTCGACGACAAGGGATTGGGGCTTAGAGCCGCGGTAAAACTCCCGTACCGCTATCTCGATCCTCCCGCCTTCGCCGTAAAAAGGCCTGAAGACGATCTTATAATTTAAGATTTTTTCCGACGCGAGGAGACGGGGACTGAAAATAAACACGGATAATATGATTACGGAGAATATTATCCGTGTTTTAAAATTGAAAGAGTTCATCTTCTTAAAGCCTGTGTAAACCGCCGCTTAAAATTCGCGGGGAGCAGCCTATTTAAAAAGGGGTCTATTCCTGTCAAGACCCTTTACGAAAAAGGCCCCTTAAGCTACTGTTCCTTTTCGATCTCTATGAGGGTCTCGTCAGGGTTTACTGGATCGCCGATCCTGACGAGTATCTTTTTTACAACGCCGCTTATGGGCGTGTGCACCTCGTTTTCCATCTTCATGGCCTCGACCGTAAGGACCGTGTCGCCTTCCGAGACCCTGTCCCCCGCCGACACCTTGATGGAGGTAACCTTCCCGGGGATAGGCGTTGTCACGTCTCCTTCCTTTTTTGCCTTGGGCCTCACGGACTGAGTAATGGAAGGCCTTTCTATCTCGCCGGCGGTTGAGGGGATGACCTCCGTAAGGGATTCTATCATGACCTCTTCAAGGCGGTTATCGACCGTTATGAAGAACGGCCTCTTGCCCTCCACCTTATGTCCAACACCCGCCACCTTTACCCTGTAAGATTCCCCGTGCACGGTTACGATGAACTCGCTCGGCGCGAGGTGCGGCACCACTGGCGCGGCCTTTGACTCCGCGTCTTTCACCTCTTCCAGGGGCTCCGGTTCGAGTTTCCCGGCCTCCCTCTGCTCAAAGAATTCCAGCGCCACCACGGGGAAAAGCGCGTATGTAAGGATATCTTCTATAGTCTTTGCCTTGCCGTCCGTCTCCCTCATTAATCTGTCGAGTTCGGGTTCAAGCAGATCCGCCGGGCGGCAGGTTATGGGTTTTTCATCGCCTATCGCCTTTTTCCTCGCCTCCTCGTCGACCTCGCCGGGGGGCCTGCCGTAAAGCCCTTTAAAGTAGTTCCGCGTCTCGCTTGTTATGACCTTGTACCTCTCGCCCATAAGGACATTCAAGGTGGCCTGCGTGCCTACGACCTGGCTTGTGGGGGTAACAAGCGGAGGGTATCCCATGTCTTTCCTTACCCTCGGGATCTCCTCGAAGACGTCGTTCATCTTGTCGATGGCGTTCTGCTCCTTTAACTGGTGGGCGAGGTTGGAGATCATGCCCCCGGGTATCTGGACTACTAAAGTCTTCGTGTTTATCGCCGTGTATTCGCTTTCAAACCTCTTGTATTTCTTCCTTATCTCCCTGAAGTAATCGGCTATGTCGGAAAGAAGAGCGAGGTCGAGCCCCGTGTCATACGGCGTTCCGCGGAGCGCCGCCACGATGCTTTCCGTAGGGGGCTGCGAGGTGCCAGAGGCGAAGCTCGATATGGCCGTATCGACGATATCCGCTCCCGCCTCTATCGCCTTAAGATAGCTCATCGACGCAAGCCCGGATGAGTCGTGCGAGTGGATATGTATCGGAAGCGACAGCTTCTCCCTGAGTTTTGAGACAAGGTCGAAGGCCGCCCACGGCGTAAGAAGACCCGCCATGTCCTTCACGCATATGGTATCGGCTCCCATCTCCGCGAGCCTGAGGGCCGTTTCAACAAAGCCCTCGTTCGTGTGAACGGGACTTGTGGTATAGCATATGGCGGCCTCTACAATCGCCTTCGCCTCTTTCGCCGCTTTTATAGCGACCTCAAGGTTTCTGATGTCATTGAGGGCGTCGAAAATTCTAAATATATCTATCCCGTTTTTGGCCGCCCTCTCGACGAATTTTCTTACGACGTCATCGGAGTAGTGCCTGTAGCCTACGAGGTTTTGCCCCCGCAGCAGCATCTGAAGCCTGGTATTCGGAAGGGCCTTTCTGAGGAGCCTCAACCTCTCCCACGGGTCTTCCTTGAGGAACCTCAGGCAGGCGTCGAATGTGGCGCCCCCCCAGACCTCAAGGCTCCAGTAACCGACCTTGTCGAGAAGGGGGGTTATCTCCATCATGTCGCCGGTCCTCATACGGGTGGCAAGCAGTGACTGGTGCGAATCCCTGAGGATGGTATCCATTATCCGGGTCTTATGGTCTTTTCTGACGTTCGTCCTGGGTTTAGCCTTATTTTTATTGGGCATTATTTAAATGGTCTCCCTAAAATATGGATTCTTGCCGAATTCAAATCACAGGCCATGGTGCGCCGCTATGGCCGCCGAGATCGCCGCCACGAGATCCGTAGGCTCCGCGTACTCATGATAATTCATAAGTTCGGGTTTTCTGTCGATATAGCCGGTATCGAAGTTGCCCTTCTTGAAATCCGGGTCTTTCATTATGTTTTTAAGGAAGGGTATGGTTGTCTTTACCCCCCTTACGACGAACTCATCAAGGCACCTGTGCATCCTGCTTACGGTCTCCTCCCAGGTTGAACCCTTTACGATGAGTTTTACCACAAGGGAATCGTAATAACTCGGTATTATGAAATCCTTGTATATCGCGCCGTCTATCCTGACCCCTATGCCGCCCGGCGAGTAATAGGCCGTAACCCTTCCGAAACTCGGGGAAAAGTTATTCTTGGGGTCCTCGGCGCAGATCCGGCATTCCATGGCATAGCCGTTTATCCTCACGTCTTCCTGCCTGAAGCCGAGGGGTTTGCCCGCGGCTATCTCGATCTGCTTTTTTACGAGGTCTATGCCCGTAGCCTCTTCGGTTACGGGGTGTTCGACCTGTATCCTGGTATTCATCTCGATGAAGTGGAAGTTTTTATTTTCATCGACAAGGAACTCAACGGTGCCGGCGTTGGTGTAGTCCGCCGCGCGAGCGGCTTTTATAGCCGTCTCCCCCATCCTCCTTCTTAAATCCTCGTCGAGTATCAGGGAGGGGGTTATTTCAATAAGCTTCTGATGCCTGCGCTGTATCGAGCAATCCCTTTCGCCCAGATGTACCATGTTGCCGAACTTATCGGCCAGTATCTGGAACTCGATATGGTGGGGTCTTTCAAGGTATTTTTCCAGAAATACCTCGGAGAGCCCGAAGGCCGCCTGAGATTCTTTTTTAGCCGTAGTCAGCGAATTTACAAGTTCGTTACGGTCCCTGGCGACCCTTAAACCTCTTCCGCCGCCTCCGCCCGAGGCCTTTATCATAACGGGGTAGCCTATCTCTTCAGCGGACTTTATCGCCTCGTCGACGTCTTTTACCGAGTTTTCGGTGCCGGGGAGTATCGGCACCCCCGCGGCCTTCATCATGCGCCTGGCCATGACCTTATCCCCCATCTCGGAGATCGTCTTACTCGTGGGCCCTATGAAGGTTATGCCTTTTTTCTCGCAGAGAAGCGGAAACCTCGGGTTTTCAGACAAAAACCCGTAGCCCGGATGTATGGCATCAACCCCTATTTTCATGGCGAGGTCCACTATACGATGGATGTTCAAATACCCCTGTATAGGCCCCGGCCCTACCATATATGACTCATCGGCCTTCTTCACGTAGAGAGAAGTCGCGTCCACTTCCGAATATATCGCCGCGGTCGGGATGTCTAACTCCTTACAGGCCCTGATTATCCTCGTCGCTATCTCGCCCCTGTTTGCTATAAGTACTTTTTTAAACATGGCCTCTTAATATAAATAAAGTTTTTATGAAGCTAAAAAGAAATTATCGCCGCAAGCCTGATAGGCTCCCCAGCCCCCTCCGCCCCCTTCATTTTCTTATGGCAAACAATTATTTAGCCAATAATGATGAAATATGTCAAGGAAATAAGAGAACAAAACTTTCAGGAAAACTTAAGGAATGGCGCAAAACGCCCCTTTTACCCTTCCCCCGCCCGGCCCCCTAACCGACCGCCGCCCCTTTCATGTAGAGAAGAGCGGCTTTAAGCCTCGCTATGGTCATGCTCTTACCCATAGCTTGTATCATCTCAAATATGCCCGGGCTTACGGTCCCGCCGGTAAGAGCCACCCTTACGGGCTGGGCGAGTTTCCCGAGCTTCAGCCCTTTCTCATCGAGTATCGAATTAAACACCCTTTCAACGCCGGCCTCGGTAAAATCGTCAATAGCGGCAAGCCTTTCGACAAGGAGGCTGAAGAGTTCCTCATTGGAAGAGGTAAGGAACTTCTCCGCGGCCTTGGGGTCATAATCTATCTTTTCCTTAAAATAAAATAAAGATCCCTCGGCCATCTCCTTAAGCGTTTTTGCCCTCTCTTTAAGCGTAGTTATGATCACGGGGAGCCGTTCGTCCCCTTCCACTTTTACTCCAAGCTCCTCTAAAAAGGGGATAAGAAGCCTGCCCAGCCCGGCAGGGTCCGATCCGCTTATATAATTCTGGTTCAGCCACAGGAGTTTTTCCGGGTTAAAAACACCGGAGGATTTTCCGACGCTTTCCAGGGTGAATTTTTCAATCAATTCGTCGAGCGAGAATATTTCCTGATCCCCGTGCGACCAGCCGAGACGAGCCAGGTAATTAACGAGCGCGTGCGGTAGTATCCCCATCTCCTTATACGCCATTACCGAGGTCGCCCCGTGACGCTTGCTGAGCCTTGTCTTATCGGCCCCGAGGATCATCGGGAGGTGGGCGAATATTGGCAGCTCATACCCGAGAGCCTTATAGATAAGTATCTGCTTCGGGGTATTATTTATATGGTCATCCCCTCTGATAACGTGCGTTATCCCCATTGTGGCGTCATCCACAACGACACAGAAGTTGTACGTTGGCGTTCCGTCGCTTCTAAGAAGAACCAGATCCTCTATGGCGGAGTTGTCAAAGCTTATAGCGCCCTTTATGACATCTTTAACCACGGTTACCCCCGGCCCCACCTTAAACCTCAGGGCAGAGGGGAGGTCAGGGGAATCGGTCCTTGTCCTGCACCTTCCGTCATATTTAGGCGGCCTGCCCTCTTTAAGAGCGGCCTCCCGCCTCGCCTCAAGCTCTGCGGGCGTACAGTAACACCGGTAAGCGAACCCCTCTTTAAGCAGCTTATGCGCGTAGCTCCTGTAAGTATCGAACATCTGGCTCTGGAAGAACGGGCCTTCGTCCCAGTTAAGCCCGAGCCAGGTCATGCCGTCAATTATCGCCTGAATCGATTCCTTTGTAGACCTCGCCACATCGGTATCCTCAATCCGCAGAATAAATTTGCCTTTATTGTGTCTGGCAAAAAGCCAGTTAAAGAGCGCGGTCCTTGCCCCTCCTATGTGAAGATAACCCGTTGGACTCGGCGCGAAACGTGTGCGGGCTGTCAAATCTGAAGCCCTCCTTTTTTTATTTTCCTGATCTGTGTTATCCGGTTATGCCGCGGTTTGAGGCGTCATTTAATGAGTACCCCGGCGTACCCTACGACCTGATCATAATCTCCGCTCACTTCCCCGGATGTGGCGTATTTGACGAGCCGGGCTTCCTTTGCCCCTAAGATCCTGGCGGCTATTATCGAAATAGCCGCCGGTATTACGCCGCACATGGTTATGTCCTTTGAGGACGTTACCTCGAGAAGCCCCCTGGCGTCGAGAGATAGTGCCCTGTCTATCGCCAGCCTGTCTTTTCCCCTGGTAACGCTCTCTGATTCGTAATGGTTCATGTCAGAGCTTGCGACGATCATGACGTCTTTACCGTAATCGGATATCGCCTTCGCCATCCCTGCGCCCATCTCGGCGCATTCCTTAAAATTCGCGTGCATAACGGTTATCGGAACGATGGAAGAGTTTTTATTACGGCAATAGATAAAGGGAAGCTGAACTTCAAGGGAATGCTCCATAAGGTGCGCCGCTGAATCGTCCGAAAAAAGCCGGCTTGATTTAAGCACCGATTCCGCGAGCTCACTGTTTATGGTAAAATTCCCGAGCGGGATCTTCCATTGGCCCGCGGTCATTATCGAGGCTTTTTTGCCGAGGCCCGTATGATTCGGGCCTATCAGTATAACGGTATCCGGTATTATTACAGAGGAATAAACAGAGCCCGCGACCTCCCCTGAATAGATGTACCCGGCATGGGGAGCTATTATAGCGGACGCTTTTTCCTCTATACCCCCGCCCCCCCGCCCCCCCCCGGCCAAAAATTTTCTTACGGTCCTTGTAAGAACCGCCGGGTCAGCGGGATAGAATTGGCCCGCGACGCTCGCTTTCCTGATCATTTCCATAAACCTTTCAGAGAAAAGGGTTAAGCGGCGAATAAAAATAATCCTATTAAAGGATATTATCAAACGGTGATTATTTTGTAAAGGTCGCGGGAAGTACGCCGATTCTCAAAAAAACATAGATAAATCAAAACCCCGCTGAATTATCAATCAGGGGTTTTGATTTATCTATACAGGCCGCTATGACCACGCCGAAGCCTTCTTTGTCCAAACGTTATCCGGATAACGTTTGGACATCGCTTCCCATGTCCTCGCGAGATGGACGGGATCCCCTGTTTCCTTATAGAACGTAACCCCCATGAAGTACCGCGCCTCGGGAGCGACCTCAGCTTCAGGATGGCAGTCTATAATCCATTCAAAGGCGTTCTCCGCGTCTTTAAACCTTTGCTGGTGAAGTTCCGCGAGCCCTTCTGACAGATGTATCTGGGATAAGAACTCCTCAGGCGGCAGATACCCTACCCAGCGCTCAAGCTCAACCCCGTTCCTGTCGGCGATTATAAAAGTGGGCGTCCATTCCACATTAAAGCGCGCCGTCATATCCTGCGCCTCGGTGACGACAAAATTAAGCGGGGCAAAATCCCTGCTCAAGAGCTCGATTACGTCAGTATCTTTAAAAGTTATATTCAGAGTTTTCCTGCAGCCGCCGCATTCATGAGCATGAAAGAACATGAAAAGGAGCTTATTTGTCCCTTCTATCTCTTTTTTCGCTGCATCAATGCTTTCACTCCATTTGATATCTGACATTTATATACACCTCTCCAGATAATGGAGTCATTATCTATTTAAAGTATGCCATTTTCTGATTGTATGTCAATAAGTTACGCCTTTGAATAACCACTTGTTTTTGCTAAGATTTTTTGTTTTAAACTAATACATTAAGTATGTTATATTAAATTAGGTCTTATTACTTAAAAAAGCGAAAAGATTCTATTACTTTTTAAACTCCCTTCAGGTGACTAAAAGGTGAAAACTGTCAAAAAAATAGAGGCTGACCTTATCATATTTGACCTCGATGGCACATTAATAGATTCGAGCGAGGATATCGCATGGTCGGCAAACATGACCCTTAAGGCCTTCGGATATAAAGAACTTCAGATTGAAGAGATTAAAGGGAGCGTAGGCTGGGGGGTGAAAGCCCTCCTTGAAAAACTTATGCCCGGTGAACCGCCCGAAAGGATCATGGAAGCAAGGGATAAATTTCTTGATTTCTACGGCGCTCACCTCGTGGTGAAGACATACGTTTATCCAGGAGTCGAGGAGACCTTGAGGCACTTTAAGGGGATGAAGAAAAAGATGGCGGTTGTAACCAATAAACCCGCGGGGCTTGCCGGGATGATTTTAAAAGACCTTGGTCTGGGAGGCTTTTTCATCTCTGTCATCGGCGGAGATTCGCTTTTAAACAGAAAACCTCACCCCGAACCGATAGAGAACGTCCTCGGTTTCTCCGGTGTAGCGCCCGAAAAAGCCGTACTCGTAGGAGACAGCCCCATAGACTGCGAGACAGGGAAAGGGGCCCGTATAGGCACTATCGGGGTTACGTACGGGTTTAGAAGCCGGCAGGAGCTTGAAGACGCCGGCTGCGATATGTTAATAAATAACTTCTCTGAACTTAAAAATATTCTTGGATAGTTGTCCGCTGAGCCAATAGAACGCAATTAAAAATTGCTACCGGACCCATTTCAAAGACTTTTACCTCCCCTAAAGATTCCCTCATCGAAAAGACTGCTATAATTGAGCTGCAGGAGTTGATCCGCGTTTTAACTTAAAAAAATGACTTCACGCCGTTCAATAATCAAAAATCATAGGAATATGTTTAGTTTTTCTTTTCTCGGGGAACATGACTGCTCTGGCTCAATTCTTATTCAGGACAAAGAGGAAATCCCGGCCGGTCCTACGCGAGAATGTTTTTGTAAAGGACGGGTTTTCTCTCGTTGGGGTCGCCGGATCCACGGGGCCAAAGACGGATATCAAAGCGATGATTAAAGAGGCTGTGGATCTCATAGGAGGCCTTGGTAAGCTCAATATCAGGGGTAAAAAAATACTCGTAAAGCCGAACGTCGTATCCGGCGAGCCGAATCCGGCGACGACCAACCCGGAGGTCGTCGCGGCGACGGTGAGGCTCCTTTATGAAGAGGGCGCGGAAAAGGTCTATGTCGGCGATATGTCCGCCTTCGCGACCCTTTCCACAATAAGAAATATGAGGCATAACGGCATAAAAAAAGCCGCGGAAGAGAACGGAGCCGAGGTAATAGTGTTTGAGGATTACGGGTGGATGGAAGTTGATCTCCCTGAGAACGCCTATGTAAAAAAGGCCTATGTCACGGAATGGCTCTATAACGTGGACCTCATCGTGAACCTCCCCGTAATAAAGACCCACAGGTCCTCCGCCTACTCGATAACCCTGAAGAACTTTATCGGATGCACCCACCTTAGACAGAGGCCTTATATCATAGACCCGAAACACTGGGAAGAGGTCGTGGCGGAGTTTAACTCCGCCTATTCGCCGGACATCAATATAGTCGATGGAACCGTATCCATGATATCTGGAGGCCCCTGGGAGGGAACGCCGGCTGAAACAAACCTTATCATAGCTAGCGCGGACCGTGTCGCGGCCGATGCCGTAGGGCTGGGGATAATAAAGTCATTCGGGCAATGGCAAATGGTCACCGGAAAGGACGTCTGGGAGCAAAGACAGGTAAAGACCGCCATAGAACGTGGGATCGGCAGAAATAAGGATGGGATAAGGCTCGTCGAAGGCGATGGGGACGCAAGGTTCAAAGAGCTCATGAAGAATGTCCGTAAAATTACCGGCTTGGAGGCCTGAAGGGCTTGACAAAAAAAGATTTACGGAAGATAATGTTTCGCGTTTGGATCCTTCTGTAAGGAGAGGCGCTTGGTCGACAAACGATCGTACGAAAGATACCTTGAATGTCCTATGTGTGAAGTGGAAGTGCCCTTGTCCGGGTACGAAACCGTAGGCGAGCAGGTCTTCTGTCCATACTGCCAGAGCCCGCTTATGCTCAGAAGCAGAAAGAACAAAGAAAAGGAAGAGCTGTATCTTGAGGAGGATTTTTAATCCCCGCCCATTAGCCATCGATCCTTGACCGGCTTTTTCCAGGATGATACGTTAAATGGTTTCTTGAAAGAGAAAAAAGAGTCGTGACGACTTAAATAAAGGGTTGGAACCGTAATGAAGAAGACCTATATAAAAGATATAAAAGAAAGAGACCAGATATCGGATCTCTTTCTTGTGAGCAGGAAAGAGACAGGGATCAGCAAATCCGGGAAACCGTACCTTAATTTGAAGCTGATGGACTCAACCGGAGAGCTTGAAGCCAGGGTCTGGGAAGACGCCGAGGCATTGGGCAATAACTTCCAGAAAAACGACGTAGTATCCATCAAGGGGTTTGCCGTCGCCTACCAGGGAGGAGTTCAGGTCAATGTCACCGCGATAAAAGCTATCCATGAAAACGAATACTCCATAAGAGACTTCCTGCCGTCGTCGCAAAAAGACCCAAAGGAGTTGATGGATGAGCTTACCAGGGTTATATCAGGCATAAAAGACAAATACCTCAAGGGGCTTTTAACCGCTATATTCAAAGACCCGGACGTAAGGGAACGCTTCAGCCTCGCACCCGCGGCAAAGAGCATGCACCACCCGTATCTCGGGGGGCTTCTTGAGCATGTAATTTCGATCTGCGGACTCGTTGAGAAGGTGACTGACCACTATAAAAAAGGCGTAAACAAAGACCTTCTGCTTACGGGCGCGATCCTTCACGACATCGGTAAAATCTATGAACTTTCTTATAAAAGGTCTTTTGATTACACGGACGAAGGCAGGCTCCTCGGCCATATAACCATCGGCGTTGAGCTTGTTGACAGGAAAATCCGTGAGGTGGAGGGTTTCCCTCAAAAGCTTGAGGTGCTCCTTAAACATATGCTCCTGAGCCACCACGGGCACCTGGAGTTCGGCTCGCCCAAGAGGCCCAAGACAATGGAGGCGATTATTCTTTATTATCTTGACGACCTTGACGCGAAGGTCGCCGCGGTACAGTCTCTTACCGAAAATGACAGGGAGAAAGATTCGAGCTGGACCTCTTACCAGAAAATTTTTGAGAGATATATATACAAGGGCGGGGTACAATCGGAGAATAAAACCGGGGATAAAGAAGAAAACGAAAAAGATGACGCCGGCCCGCTCAGCCTTTTCCGATCTTAAGTCCGAATAATACCGTGCCATCAATCAAGAAAAACCTGAAAAAAGTCGCACTTAAGAGGCTCTTCAACTCTTTGAGGTCAGCTTCAGCGAAGGCCGCGAGTTTTAAGCACGCGACCCTGGTTCTCGGAGACGGGCCCGTCCCCTGCGGAGTTATGGTAGTCGGCGAAGCGCCCGGAAGGGACGAGACCAGACTCGGAAAACCCTTTGTGGGAAGGGCGGGAAAGTTTTTAATTTCCGTCTTAAAGGATGTCTTTAAAGCGGGGCGCGAGGATTTTTACATAACAAACGTTGTAAAGGTCTGGCCGACGGTCGAGACACTCAGGCTTAAGACCAGAAAGCCGTCGAGGGAAGAGGAGGAGTTTTTCCTGCCATATCTTGAAAAAGAGATACAGATAGTGGAACCGAGGGTTATCCTGGCCGTTGGTAAGACCAGTTTCTCAAACCTCGCGCCCGATAAGGTTTTTACCCCGGGGGTATGGGTTAAGGCTAAAGGGTTTCTTATTATGCCGGTATATCATCCGGCGTATATCCTGAGAAAACAGAAAAACTTGAAAGAGAATACCGGAGAGTTAAAGGCCGCGTTAAGGAAGGTCAGAAGGGTTCTCAAAACGAAATGAATCAGGGATCATATCTTCAAGCCTCCCCCTCACCCCCTGCCCGGGCTCTGGTTTGGCCGGGCCGCAGACCGGGCAATAAAGTTCTCCCCTGGTCACGGGCGCAAACGTGGCCGCATTCCGGACAGCATACGCAGTCTGTGATGCGGTTTTTGCAAACAGGACAGATCTCTTCTTTTATCTCCTTATTTTTATCAGCCATAAATCCTCAGAATTATTATATCAAGGTTCATTTTTTTGTAAATGGGACAACTCTGCCCTTGACTTGGCATTGACATGTATAAACCTATGCTGGTTTATGATAAAATAATTCTGACGTCAGGCCTGTGAAAAATCAGCTAAACAAAACACTGAGAAAACGGAGGTTAGGATGGAAACTTACTACAATCCCAATGACCTTGCCAAGTTCCCTTCCATAGGCGAAGGGGCGCCGGATCTATGGAAGAAATTCAACGAATGGTACGGCGCCGTATTCAGGGA
Source organism: uncultured delta proteobacterium (assembly GCA_963727865.1). GTDB lineage: Bacteria > Desulfobacterota > GWC2-55-46 > GWC2-55-46 > GWC2-55-46 > CAVSHY01. Next base: position 59,564 of record CAVSHY010000017.1, read on the forward strand.
AGGCGCGCTCACGGAAAGGGAGAAGGCTTTGATCGCGCTCGCCGTCGCCCATGCGGTGCAATGTCCTTACTGCATAGACGCCTACACGCAATCATGCCTTGAAAAAGGATCGAATAAAGAACAGATGACAGAAGCGATCCATGTAGCCTCGGCCATAAGGGGCGGGGCCTCGCTTGTTCACGGGGTGCAGATGAAAAACGCCGCTGAAAAAATAGGGATGTGATGGAGAAGATTGTTATGGGGCCGAATTCAAATACCCCCCTGAAGTTAAAGCCCTTCGATGAGTCGCTTAAACGCGCGAATCTATACCCCCTCACCTCGTCAGGGATAACGCTATTTCAGGTAAACATGGGCAGGCTCTGCAACCAGGCATGCCGCCACTGCCACGTGGACGCCGGCCCCAAAAGGACCGAAGTCATGTCAGGCGCTGTCATGAGCCTCATCCTCGACATTCTAAAAAAGGAAAGACACCCGGTAGTTGATATAACGGGCGGGGCCCCTGAGATGAACCCCGGGTTCATGAGCTTCGTTGAAAGCTGCGTTGATATCGGGTGCCGCGTAAAGACCCGTACAAACCTCACCATCCTCAACGAAGACGGGTATGAGGATCTGCCGGAATTCTTCGCTGAAAATAAGGCGGAGGTCATAGCCTCACTGCCCTATTTTCTCCCCGATTCCGCCGATAGGATGCGCGGGAGCGGCGTCTTCGACTCCTCGATCAAGGCTCTTTTAAAATTGAACTCCCTTGGTTACGGCATGGAAGGCACGGGGCTAATACTCAATATCGTATATAACCCGTGCGGGGCCTTTTTGCCACCGGCTCAAAAAGCCGTTGAGATGGACTTTCGAAGGGAACTGAAAAAACGCCACAATATAAGCTTCACTAACCTTTTTACGATAACAAACATGCCGGTAGGAAGGTTTTTAAAATTTTTGAAGGATTCAGGCAACCTTGAACGCTACATGGAAAGACTCTACAAAGCGTACAATTCTACGGCGGCGGCCAACGTGATGTGCAGAAATACTCTTTCAATAGGATGGGACGGTGTCCTTTATGACTGCGACTTTAACCAGATGCTCGGGCTTAAATGCGATCATGGGGCGCCTGATCATCTTAAGGATTTTGATAATAAAAGGCTCGCGGCAAGGCATATTGTTACAGGCCCTCATTGCTATGGATGTACCGCTGGCGGAGGGTCGAGCTGCTCAGGGGCTACGGCGTAAACAATCCGGAAAGAATCTTCGCTAAGATAAAAGGCTTACTCTCCAAAGTAAGCCTTTTAAAAACCATTTACTTCCATGGGTTTAGCGGCGGAAGTAAAAGAAATTTGATTAAAGACATATGTCCGGCCTCCTTTTATCCCTGGCCGGGTTAACCCACGGAGGGTTTTTAATATAAAATTCTGTTGTCAAAAAAAATTAAAAAATAATTCTGTCTGCAAAAAAGGCGTCTCTTTGAAAGCTATTACCATATCAATCGTATTCTTTTTGGCCTTATCCGGGCTTTATCAGGTGCCGGCCGCATATTGCTTTCAAAACACGGCAAAGTCGGATTTTTGCCCCGTTTCGGAACATAAAAACTGTCATCATAAATCATGCCGCCTTGATATGGGCGGGATGAACCGCCGCGGCGCGGCACACAACCATTCGGTCCGTCATAAAAGCGGCAACAGCTCTCATTGCGAGACGCGTATAGAATGTTCCCACCCGGATGGGAGCCATCTCTACCCGGCTCACGGTTTTGAGATTTATTTACCGGCAAAAGTGGAATTATCGGCGTATTACCAGACCTTTTCAAAGAACTCCGAAAAGAAAATAACTTACGATAAAATAATATCTTTCCCCTTCGAAAGGCCTCCCGCGCTAACAGGTAATCTCTGATATCAGAGATTCGTTCGCAAGGCGTTCAGGCAGCCATTGTCTTACAATGATATCTAATGGCGCCGATTCGGTTTTGCGTCACCTTTAGCGCCCGCAACTAAAAAGATTACGGAGGCTCTTTTATGAAGAAGCTTTTCTCGTTCTTATTTCTCGCTGTATTTCTAATGTTGCGCGGTCCGGGTTTTGCCATTGCATGCGACTTCTGTCTTTTATCGCAGGGCATTTCACCCCTTCAAACATTAACCGGGGCCGGGCTGCGGATAAACGGCCGGTATACTTTTAACGACGTGATATATCGCGGGACAGAGAAGCTCTCGAACCCCGGCGATAAGGAAAAATTCTTTACAACGGAATTTACAGGCTTCCACGGCGTAACCGAGGACCTGATGCTTCTTACGGTAGTCCCCGTAAAAGAGACGAGTCAGACCGGTGAACTTGATCGTGATACGATGACATTGGACACCAGCAAGAAAGGAGAGCAAAAAGGGTTGGGTGATGTGGCGGTAATGGGGCGTTATTCTTTCTACAGGAGACATACCCTCGACAGCACCACGGACGTGGCCGGGGTTTTAGGGATAAAATTCCCCACCGGCAAGACCGACGGAAGGACGGAAGATGGCACGGATTTCCTCGATTCCCATCTACAGCTCGGGACAGGCTCCTACGACTACCTCGTGGGCTTATCTTTGAGCCACTCCGTCCAAAGGTTTTCCATTTCCGCCAACCTCCTCGGCACATTTACCTCAAATGGGCGGGATGGCAACATGAGACATCAGTTCGGAAATACGCTTAACTATGACGTCAACGCGAAGTACAGGGTCTACCCGGCGGATCTCGGGCAAACGGGCCCGCAATTCTTCCTCGCGCTTGGCCTGAATGGTGAGGTTACGGGAAGGGAAAAAAACGATGGTGTTACCGACCCAAATTCGGGCGGCGATACGACTTACATATCCCCCGGGGTTCAGGTCGTATTCGCGCCTCACTGGATAGCGGAACTTTCCTATCAGCAGGCGATATACCACAACCTTTACGGGACTCAACTTGGGACAGACTACAGGGCAACGGGCGGAGTAACATATCTGTTCTAAAATTTAATTTAAGTTATTTTTGAAGTTCATGGAGCGCGCCCGGGAGGAACCTGTCCCGGGCGCGATAGGGAAGATTATGAAGCATATATTTATTTTAACGGTCATGGCGTTCTGTGCGCTCTTATCAGGGAATGTTTACGGGATCGATAAAAAACTGCTCGACGCCGCGGGCATCATGGAGATTGCCGAAGACGCACCCGACTTTACGGTGGTAAGCCAGCCCGGCCCCGCGATAAGCCTCAAAGGACTCAGAGGCAAAGTGGTAATTCTCCACATGTGGGCCACCTGGTGCAAACCCTGCGAAAAAGAATTTCCGCTCTTTGAGAAGCTTTACGAGAATATGAAAGGCCGTGCGGTAGTGTTCCTGCCAGTCTCCATAGACCTCAGGGCGACCCAGGAAGATATAAACGGGTTTGCGAAAGAGCACAGGGCGAGTTTCCCGGTCTATCTCGCCAGAAATGGAAATATAACAGATAGGTACTGGACCTGGGGCGTGCCTGTAACTTACTTCATCGATAAAAAAGGACGGATAATCGGAAGGGCCCTCGGCCAGAGGCGATGGTCGTCAGAGAACGTATATTCGCTTATAAACGCCCTTGAGAAAGAATAAGGTTTTGCGGTCTGCTTTAATTAAAAACTGGTCGGGGCGAGAGGATTCGAACCTCCGACCCCCGCGTCCCGAAAGCTAAAAGACTAAAAACTATAACCTCTTGATTTATGGCTCGGTTTCCCGTTTTGCCTTAATTTTCAAGAGGTTAAAAGACCTTGTAATGAAATTGCCCTTTTTGCTATTTCTTGTCCTTTTGGAAACATTTTAGCACAAAATTAGCACATACTTTTAAAATAAACCTATCGTTTTTTTCTATTATCTATATATCTGTCAATTCTGTCGTTTATATGTTGAATCTGATTTTTGAAATCTGCTTCTACCTTAGAAAAATCTTGTTTTAAGGACTCAACATCTTTAGTCAATGTTGTAAATTCACGAACTAAACCTCCGATAAATACTACGATTGCAATTGCCGTTACAATATAAATATGTATTTTAGAGATCTTAAATTCTTTTTTCTTCTCTTCCAACGGCTCTTTCGGTGTCGGATATTCTTTAAAGTGTGCTTTGTAATTTGTACTTCCTGTAAATACTTGTTCTTTATTTTCTACCGTACTGTTTGCCTCTCTTAGAGGCAAACTTCTTCTATAATCTTCTCTCTGTAGCTGCTCTGTAGATTTTGTACTATGATAAAAGTTTCTTTTTGATTTTTTAGCCATTTTTCTATCTATCTATATTAAAAATTATAACATTTTTTTAATATAAGAATCTGCTGCGGACATATGTTCGTCTATTTTAATATCATTTAATTTCCTTAACGGTTCAAAATACATTTGGTAATCAATAGACATTTTTATCATATTTTGGGGGCTATCAGATTCACTGTCTTCCTTCTTATTTGAATTTATTTCAATAATTAAATTCTTATAATCTGATTTTTTGGAAAGCACTGCAAGAGCTTCAAAGGATGGGTTTTTTAGTGCAAATCTTATAGCAATATTATCTGGAGTCCCTCCCAAATCAAACTTCAAATAATCCGAGAAAATCTTTTGGGCAGCTTTTTCGTTTAGACAGGAGTATTGATGAACAATTCCTATTCTATTTATTTTATTTTTTCCTTCTGAAAAAGGTAATACTAAATTAAGAATTTTTAAAAACATTTCCTGAATAGTTTTTTTATCGTTATATCGTTCTGCCTGCATATCACTTTCTAATATTACACCATCAATATTGCAGTTTAAAGATAGAGTATCCTCATCATTCTTTAAGACGATAGACATACCATCTGGACGCTCTACTTGGGTGAAACACCCTTTTGGGAATGAGCCCGTACCTTGTAAGGTAATAGCCTTATCTA
>CAVSHY010000018.1:0-11774 GCA_963727865.1 uncultured delta proteobacterium
CCGCCCCCGAGGAACTTTAGGGGGGGGTCTCTCAGGAAGAACTAAAAGTCTTTGAAGGGGGCGTGGGGGAACCTTTCTACAGAAAGCTTCCCCCAAAAAAGAGTTTTTCCGCACCCTTTCAGAGTCTTGCGAGAACTCCGGTATTTACCTCCTTTGCTTTTTCAGGGCTAAAAAGGACTTCAACGAGCTTAAAGGCGAATTCCATCGCTGTGCCCGGCCCCTGGCTGGTTATTATGTTCCTGTCCACGACTACCCTCTCTTCCGAGATCGTTCCTTTTAACTCACCTCTTACGCTCGGGTGGCCCGTTACGGCGTGGCCTTCGGTCAAACCGATCAAGGACAATACCTTTGGCGCCGCGCATATGGCCGTTACGAACTTGCCTTTATTATAGAGCTCCTCGATAACCTTTTTTACCCTGTCGTCCTTCCTGAGATTCTCCGCCCCCAGGGCTCCCCCCGGAAGGACTATCATATCGAAAGCCCTGCCGGTAATATTATCCATCAAGGTATCCGGGATTACCTTTATCATACTACGCCCTTCGATCGGGCCTTCCACGGTGCCGGCGACAGTGACCTCAGCCCCGGCTCTTCTCAATATATCCACTATTGTCATGGCCTCTATCTCCTCAAACCCCGGGGCAAGAGGCACAAGAACCTTTTTCATAGCGTCTCCTTTTGAAATTACCCGCGTTACGGGTTCTTTTGGCGGTTTAAAGGACTTGCGCTTTTATGTTTTTACTGCTTAAATTTATTTATAATACAGGATAATACAGGGGCCGTAAAATGTCAAAAAGTTCACCTCACTCCGCAAACCGCCTTAAAGACCAGAAAAGCCCGTATCTCCTGCAGCACGCGTTCAACCCGGTAGATTGGTACCCCTGGTCATCGGAAGCCCTTGAAAGGGCAAAAAAAGAGGATAAGCCTCTTTTTATAAGCATCGGGTATTCGTCCTGCCATTGGTGCCATGTCATGGAAAGGGAGTCTTTTGAGGACCCCGGGACCGCGAAAATAATGAACGAGAACTTCATCAATATAAAGGTGGACAGGGAAGAACGGCCTGATCTGGACAGTCTTTACATGAAAGGTGTTCAGGCCATAACAGGGCACGCCGGCTGGCCATTGACAATATTCGCAACACCCGAGGGGGTCCCGTTTTACGGGGGCACTTATTTTCCGACGGAAGACAGTTACGGCCTTCCGTCCTTTAAGAAGGTCCTCATGTCAGTCGTCCTTGGCTATAAAAAGAACCGTGACCGTGTAAACGCCGTAACATCCGATATTGAGAAGGCATTGCGGCAGAATGTTACAGTCCCGCGGACCGAGCTCACCATGGAAATAGAGGAGAACGCCTTTAACGCCTCGAAATTGTTTTTTGATCCTGTTTACGGCGGGTTCGGCAAAGGCACCAAGTTCCCCCACGCCATGTTCCTTAAATTCCTGCTGAGATATTATAAAAGGACGGGCGTAAAAGAGGCGGTCTCGATCGTTAAGAAGTCGTTATCCGCCATGGCCTACGGCGGTATCTATGACCATATAGGGGGCGGATTCCACCGGTATTCCGTCGATGAGGCATGGGATGTGCCGCACTTCGAAAAGATGCTTTACGATAACGCCCTTTTATTGGAACTCTACGGCCTCGCTTACGATGAGACGCAGATACGCCTTTACGAGGACGTTGCGGCGGAAACCGCGGCTTATCTCCTTCGGGATATGCGGCATGTTGGCGGGGGTTTCTATTCCGCGGAGGATGCCGATGTGGAAGGGTTTGAAGGCGCTTACTACATATGGGATTATGACGAGATCAGGGAGACGCTCGGCGACGGCGCGAAAAAGTTCTGCGACTATTTTTCAATAACCGAGGAAGGTAACTATGAAGGCAAAAACACATTAAGGATAAACCTTTTCATAAAAAAGGACGATAGCCGGGTCCCCGAAGATATTAAAAGGTTGAAGGAGGCTCTTTTTAAGGCGCGGCTTAAAAGAAAACGGCCCGCTACGGACAGGAAGATCATTACCGCGTGGAACGGTCTTGCGATCAAGGGCCTCGCCCAGGCCTCAAAGTCATTTAATAGAGACGATTTCATGGAAGAGGCCATGAGATGCGCGAGTTTCCTTCTTTCAAACTCTATCGATGAAAGGGGCAGGCTCCTCAGGTATTACCTCGATGGGCAGGCCAATGTGCCGGCTACCCTTGAGGATTATGCCCTTCTCGGAGCGGGGCTCGCGAAGATATACGAGCTTACGCTGGATAAAACCTGGCTTTCCGAAGCCCAAAAGCTCACGGAATCAATGATAGGGCTTTTCTATGACGATTCAGAGAGACTCTTCTATGACACCGGCAAGGACCAGGAAAAGCTCTTTGTGAGGGAGAGGGACCTTTTTGATAACGATCTCCCATCGGGGAATTCAGCAGCGGCGGAGCTTCTCCTTCTGATGTCGCGGTTCAGGGATAATGAAAACTACAGGAAGCTCGCCGAAGAAATATTGGAAACAGCGGAAGGCGTTAAAGAAGAGCCGATTTCTTACGGGAACTTTTTGTGCGTCCTCGACTCTCTCCTTGGTTGATTCTAAGAAGCTTTACGTCCTTTACCGTAAAAAAAGTATTAATAAATTATGTAAATTAAGGTATAATTAACTAGGCGTTCGTATTTTCATATGACAGGCGCGTTTTTTAAAAAAACTATTTATAAGAGATTAAGATATGGCACTGCTTGGAATCTTGAAATACCCGGACCCGTTCCTTAAGACAAAGGCAAAAAAGGTCGATTCCATCGACGCCGGCATAAAGGCCCTCATAAGAGATATGACCGAGACGATGTACCAGGCGCGGGGGGTCGGGCTGGCCGCCACGCAGGTCGGGGTCAATAAGAGGGTAGTCGTGCTGGATGTCCCTCAAGAGAGTGACGGGGAGAGGAAAGAGAGAGGTAAAAACCTCCGTGCCCTTATAAACCCGGAGATCATCGAGTCGAGCGGGTCGACTAAATTTGAGGAAGGATGCCTGAGTATCCCGGGTATAAATGCCGATGTGGTGCGCGCCTCCCATCTGTTGGTCATGGCCCTCGATAAAGAGGGGAAGGCCATCGAATTTGAGGCTGACGGCCTGTTAGCGATAGCGGTTCAGCACGAGATAGACCATATCGACGGCATACTTTTTATAGACAGGCTCTCCCGTCTGAAAAGGGATCTGATTAAAAGGAAGATTAAAAAAGCTCTCAAAGCTGAAGAAAGGGCCCTGTAAACCAGTATGGGTCCGCTCAGGATAGTCTTCATGGGGACTCCGGCGTTCGCTGTTCCGTCGCTGAATGAGCTTATTGAGGCGGGCCATGAAATACTCGCCGTGGTGACGCAGCCCGATAAACCGCGGGGCCGCGGACTGTCGAAAACCATGTCAGAGGTCAAGGCCGCCGCTTTAAGCCATAATATCCAGGTTCTTGAACCGCATAAGTTAAAAGAAGAAAATTTCATAGAAAAGCTCAGGGGTCTGTATCCTGATTTTATTGCAGTCGTAGCTTATGGCAAGATACTGCCGGAACCTATCCTCGTGATTCCCCCGAAAGGGTGCGTTAACCTTCACGCTTCCCTTCTTCCGAAGTACCGTGGCGCGGCGCCGGTTAGCCGGGCTATTATAAACGGCGAAAAGGAGACCGGCGTGAGCGTAATGCTGATGGACAGGGGGATGGACACCGGGCCCGTACTCCTTAAAGAAAAGGTCGCCATAGGCACGGATGATACGGCGGAGTCCTTATCCTCGAAGCTTTCAATGGCCGGGGCAAAGCTCCTTACCGAAGCGATCGCGCTTATCGCCGAAGATAAGATAAAACCTGTGCCGCAGGATGATAACGCCGCAAGCTATGCGCCTATACTCAGGAAAGGGGATGGAAAGGTCGATTGGGGAAGAAACGCTCAGGAGATAAGAGACCTTGTAAGGGGCCTTTACCCCTGGCCCGGGGCTTATACTCACTGGAAGGATAAACTTTTAAAGATACACGGCTGCAGGATTAAGGCCGAACCTGTGACAACGCCGATTGATGCCTTGCCCGGGTCTATCATAGATGTCTCAGGCGAAGGCATATCCGTTAAATGCGGTTCCGGGACCCTTGAGATAACCGAGCTCCAGCCGGAAAACAGGAAAAGGATGCACGCGTCCGATTTTATCAAGGGCTACAGGATATTAAAAGGAGACAGGTTTGCTTAATAATTCCGAAAAATGGCAGGGAAGCTCCGAAAGCATAGCCTATAAGCCTGGTGCAGGGGCGTATCTCACGCTTTTCGCCCTTGCTGCGCTTGTCATATCATTCGTCGGGTTCTTTTTCTGGTACATACCGACGATCGGGCTTAAGAACATACACCCCGCGCTTCCCTACATCCTTGGCGGAGTTCTCATTATAATCGGGGCCTTTGTTTTCGGTGGCGCTTCTTTAATAGCCGTAGCGATGGTTAAGGGCAGGATGCCTTTTTATTCGGAATGGCTGAGGTGGCTTCTCGTAAAGTTCTATCTCCCCATTATGATAATGGCCGGGGGAATTCTCAAGATACCCAAGATAAAAATTGAGCAGGCCTTTATTGATCTGAATAACCAGATGGTCCGCCTTATGGGGAAAAAGCTCAGGCCCGAAAGGCTACTTATACTGATGCCCCACTGCATACAGTTCGACAACTGTAAAATCAAGGTAACAAGGAACGTGAGGAACTGCGTGGGATGCGGGAGGTGCGAGATAGGGGAGCTTGTTTCTCTCATGGACGAGTTTGGAATAAACCTCTTCATCTCAACCGGCGGGACGGTGGCGAGGCGAAAGGTCTATGAAGACCGCCCTGACGCGGTCATAGCCGTAGCGTGCGAGCGGGACTTGACGAGCGGACTGCAGGATTCCTACCCCCTGCCGGTCCTTGCCATCATTAATAAAAGGCCGATGGGCTACTGCATGGAGACGGGCGTTGACCTCAAAGATGTAAGAACGGCGATAGCCGACCTTGTGGGGCGGGCTTAATATCTTGACACCGGTTGTACGTTGCCCTATCATATTAATATGACAATGTTTTCGATGAGACCTTTAATTTCAGGAGGTTTTTAGATGAATTACGTAAAGACGGCCGTGTTGCTCGCTGTACTTACCGCGCTCCTGGTTTTTTTCGGCGACTTCATAGGCGGAAGGAACGGCGCCGTGACGGCCCTCGTTCTGGCGGGCCTCATGAACTTCGTCACCTACTGGTGGAGCGATAAGATAGTTCTTGCCATGTACAGGGCAAAAGAGGTCGATGAAAAGGACGCCCCGCAGCTCTTTAACGTCGTAAGGGACCTTACGATGAAGGCCGGCATCCCGATGCCGAAGGTCTATATGATGGAAAGCGATACCCCGAACGCCTTCGCCACGGGCAGGAATCCGCACCATGCCGCGGTAGCGGTCACCACCGGCATAATGAAGCTTATGAGCAGGGAAGAACTCTCTGGCGTCATAGGGCATGAACTGAGCCATGTGAGGAACAGGGACATCCTTATCGCCACGGTCGCGGCCACAATCGCCGGCGCCATAAGCTACCTGTCCCAGATGGCTTACTTTGCGTCCCTGTTCGGCGGAAGCAGGGATAATGAAAGGGGAGGGAACCCCTTTGAGCTGATAATCATGATGATCGTGGGGCCTATAGCCGCGATGATCATACAGCTCGCGATATCCCGCTCGAGGGAGTATGCCGCTGACGAGGGCGGGGCAAGGCTCACTGGAAACCCGATGTATCTCGCGGACGCGTTAAGGAAACTCGATTACTATAATAAGCGCATACCCATGGAGGTTCCAAACCAGGCTACGGCTCACATGTTCATAGTAAGCCCGCTCTCCGGCGGAAGCCTTGCAAAGCTCTTCAGCACACACCCGCCCATAGAAGACAGGATAAAAAGGCTTGAGGCGATGGTAGGGTTCCGCAGAGTTTAAAAAGTTCTGCCTGGCATGGATAATCAAAAAAAATATTAAAAAGGACGCGCGGCCCAAAGCGGCGACCTTTTTCCTGCGTTAATACGCGTAAATGCTTGCTTTTTTTGATTTATTCTGTTAGTTTATATTGAACAAAATGTTGTGGCGGGAGGGTAGATGCGTAAAACAATTTTTTCTCAAGGCGGTAAGAACGCTTTCTTGATGATCGCCGTGATACTTACGGCATTAATACCTTACGGCTGCTCAAAATCAAAAAACGAGCCTTCCACCACCACCCCCGCTGATCAGGCGCAGGCGGTTCCGCCGGGGAAGGAACATTTCAACAAAGGCATTCAATTTGCCCTTAAAGGTCAGCATGATGACGCGATAAAAGAGTTCGAAGAGACCCTCAAGGAGAACCCAAATAGCGCCGAGATATACAATAACCTCGGTTTCGAGTACATGGATAAAGGCGATCTTGATAAGTCTATTGAGAACCAGAAAAAGGCCATTGAAATTAATCCTAACCTGGCCAACGCTTATTACGGACTGGCGATGTCCCTTGAGAAAAAAGGCGATAAACAGGGGGCTTTAACCAACTGGAAAGAATTTTTAAGACTTTCACAGCCCCATACCAGGTGGTGGATGAACGCCAAGTCGCATATTAAGAACCTGGAGGGGAAGAAGTAAGTCTAAAATTCTCTCAGGCGGAAGCTAAAGGACTTTAAAAATTAAAAGGCAAGCCCCTATCTCGATTGAGGCTTGCCTTTTAATTTTCACGCTTTTGGAAATCCCGGTTTGCGGGTTCAAAGCTAAGACTATTTAAACGGGTTTTTTAATATTATGGCGTCTTCCCTCTTCGCCCCGACGGATACTATGATTACCCCCACACCCGTAAGTTCCTCGATTCTTTGTATATAAGCCTGGGCCTTCCTGGGCAGTTTCTTGAAGCTTTTTATGCCCTGGGTGTTCTCCAACCATCCATCTATAACTTGATAAACCGGCTCGCATTTAAAAAGGATGCTGCTTTCGGTGGGGAAATCATCAATGAGCTTGCCGTTATATCTGTAGCCTGTGCAGACCTTGATCTTTTTAAGGTTGTCGAGGACGTCGAGTTTTGTCACTACAAGGCCGTCAAGTCCGTTGATCCGCGCCGAGTACCTTACGGCCACGGCGTCGAACCAGCCGCACCTTCGGGGGCGGCCTGTTGTCGCCCCGTACTCCCCCCCCTGCTCACGGAGCCTGTCCGCTTCTTCTCCGGCGAGTTCTGTCGGGAAAGGCCCTTCTCCCACTCTTGTGGCGTAGGCCTTTGTTATCCCTATGACCGTATCTATTCTGGACGGCCCTATGCCGCTCCCCGTGGCGGCTTCCCCGGCCACGGTATTACTCGATGTGACGAAAGGATATGTTCCGTGGTCGATGTCAAGAAGGGTGCCCTGCGCGCCTTCGAAAAGGATATTCTTTTTATCTTTTATGGCTTCGCTCAGGAACTTTGATGTGTTTTTTATGTAAGGGGCTATGACGTCGGCGAGGGTCATGTATCTATGATATATCTTCTGGAGCTCAAAGCCCTCTTCGTGGAGGATAGTACTTAAATAGTGGTTCTTTTCAAGGAGGTTTGATTTTAATTTGGCCCTGAAATCCGCTTCGTTCAGAAGATCCCCGCATTTTATCCCGCACCGGGAGATCTTGTCCTCATAGGCGGGGCCTATACCCCTTCCCGTGGTGCCTATTTTATTCCGGCCGCGGAGTTTTTCGCGCGCGATATCGAGTTTTTTATGATAAGGCATGATAAGATGCGCGTCCTTGCTGACGAGAAGGTCCCGTGGGCGGAATAACCCTTTCTTCTTCAACACATCCATCTCCTCGATCAACACTTCCGGGTCCACCACGACCCCGTCGCCTATGACGCAGGTTTTCCCCGCGTGGAGTATCCCCGAAGGGATGAGGTGAAATATGAACTTTTCGCCTCCTGCAATGACCGTGTGCCCCGCGTTATTTCCCCCCTGAAAACGCACCACTATCTCAGCCTTTTCGGTCAGTATGTCTACTATCTTGCCTTTGCCCTCATCGCCCCACTGGGCGCCCACTATAACAACATTTTTAGCCATTTCCTTAAAGTTTTCCAGTTCTTTAGATTTATCCCAAAAATATTTATATTTTGAATAATATTGTTCAAAAACTCATGCCGAGGGCGGAGACGATGTTTTCAACATCAAAGGCGAACCCTGTAGCCGCGCATGGGTAACCGTACCTCTCAAGGAGAGTATCGTACCTGCCTCCGCTTAAAATGGCCTTACCGATGCCGGAGGCGAAACCCTCAAAGATTATGCCGGTATAATAATCAAAGCCCCTGACTTCCCCGAGGTCCACGGTTACGGAATCCTTAAACCCCTTTTCGGTTATTATATCGATCACCTCTTGCAGGTTCCTGAGCGATTCCTTTGCGCCGGCGCCTTTGACGAACGCGGAGGCCTTCCTGATGACCTCTTCTTCGCCGTAGAACGTGGTAAGGTTAAGAAGGAGTTTTTTATCGGCGGGGCTTATGCTTTTCCTTAAACCCTCCAGTATGGTTTCGAGTCCCGAGTAGTCCTTTATGGCGATAGCTTCTTTTACCTGTTTTCGCTCTGACTCTTCTATGGGAAGACGTTCAAGAGTGGCTTTTAGAAAGCCTACGTCCCCGATATCCACCTTGAAGTTCTTAAGGCCCAGGGATTTAAGCGACTCTATGGCCATGATGATCATCTCGGCGTCTTCCCGGGGGTCGGCCTTCGCGGAGATATACTCGGCGCCTATCTGAAGGACCTCCCTGCTTTTCCCGTCCCTCGGTTCCTGGTATCTGAGCACGTTTTCGTTGTAGCAGAGCTTTAGCGGCAGGGCGTAATCCCTCATCCGCGTGGCCGCCACCCTCGCTATCTGTGGCGTTATATCCGGCCTTATCGCCACAATACGGCCCGTGGAAGGGTCTACGAACTTTAGAACCCTGTCCTTGAGGCTTTCGCCCATGCCCAGGGAAAGGACGTCCACGTATTCGAGGAGCGGGGTTATTATCCTTTTAAATCCGTGTTTTTCGAATACCGAAAGTATCCCGGATTCCACGGCCCCGATCTTTTGAGACTCTTCGGGCAGGATATCCCTTACGCCTTGTGGAAGCGATATGTTGGGCAAATTAATCATTTAAACCTCTTCGCGGGCGCAACCCGCGCTTTAGTCTTTTAAAGCTCAACTACCCGCGCGGAGATCATGTTCGGGAGCTTAAGCAGCTTATCTATAAGCCCTTTTGAGAGCTGGGTGTCTATGTTCCATACCGATACCGCTTCCCCTCCGACAGTCTGCCTGCCGAGATGGAGCCTCGCGATGTTAACGTTATTCGCGGCGAGAAGAGTCCCCACGTTGCCAATGACGCCGGGCTTGTCTTCGTTATGGAGGAGAAGGAGATACCCGTCCGGAACGGCGTCGAGGAAGAACTTGTCTATCCTTACTATCCTCGGTTCTTTCTTGCCGAAGAGCGCGCCTTCAACGAGATTTTCCTCTTCTTTTGTCTTAACCTTTATGGTTATGGCGCTCGCGAAGTCGATAGACCTGGAGCTCTTTATCTCGATTACCTTTATCCCGCGTTCCTTGGCGACCAAGGGTGCGTTAACGAAGTTCACGTAAAGGTCAAGGACCTGGTCAAGAAGGCCCTTTATGCACGCTATGGTTATGGGAGAGACGTCATAGTTTACCACATCCCCGCTGTACTCGACCGTAACCTCTTCGATCCCGCCTTTAAGGATCTGTCCCTGGAAGCTTCCGAGCTTCTCCCCGAGCGTTATGTAAGGCCCGATGGCTGATAGGAGTTCGGCCGGGATGGAAGGCACGTTTACGGCGTTCCTTATCGTGCCGTTAACCAGGTAATCGGATATCTGTTCGGCTATGGCGACAGCCACGTTTTCCTGCGCCTCATGGGTCGAAGCCCCGAGGTGCGGGGTAAGTATCACTTCTTCAAGGCCCAGAAGAGGGTTATCCGGAGGCGGGGGCTCCTTCTCAAATACGTCAAACGCCGCCCCTGAAACTAATTTTGCCTTTACCGCTTCGGCGAGGTCCTTCTCATTTACAATGCCGCCCCTCGCGCAGTTTATGATCTTTACGCCCTTTTTCATCTTCTTGAAGGCCTCGGCGTTTATGATGTTCTTTGTCTCATTGGAAAGCGGGATATGTATGGTGATGAAGTCGCTTCTCTTAAAGAGCTCATCCATCGAAACAAGCGTCACGCCGAGCTTTCCCGCGGCCTCCTCGGAGATGAATGGGTCGTAGGCTATGACGTTCATCCTCAAGCCCATGGCGCGTGAGGCGACAACGCTTCCGATATTCCCCACGCCGAGCACCCCGAGCGTTTTGCCGGTGACCTCGGTGCCTTCAAACTTTTTTTTCTCCCATTCGCCTCTTTTCATGGAAGCGGTGGCCTGGGGTATTTTCCTCGCGAGCGACATCATCATGGATATGGCATGCTCGGCTGTGGTCACGGTATTACCGCCGGGGGTGTTCATGACGACGATGCCACGTTTTGTGGCGGCTATGGTGTCTATGTTGTCTACCCCTGTTCCGGCCCTGCCTATTACCTTAAGGTTTTTAGCCGCCTCTATTATCTCGGCCGTTACCTTGGTGGCGCTTCTTACCACGAGCGCGTGGTAATCTTTAATTTTTGCCTTGAGTTCCTCCGGCTTAAGCCCCGTAATAACGTCGCAGTCCATACCCGGTGTGTTCTTCAGCACCTCGACGGCCTTCGGGGACATGCTGTCGCTTATAAGTATCTTCATTATTTGTAACCCTCGACGAGAATTTTTTGCGCCGCTCCCACGCCTTTACCGAATTCCACCTTATGACCGAACTTGGAGAGGGCCATCTCGATGGAGGAGATTGATGTTACTATGTCGAAGGTGTCGACGTAGCCGAGGTGAGCTATCCTTAAAATCTTGCCTTTAAGATGGTCCTGTCCGCCGGCAAGCGTTATTCCCATCTCGTCCCTCAGGTACTTGACGAGCTTTCCTCCGTCAACGGCTTCGGGGACGAATGCGCCTGTGGCGGCGTTACTCGGGTTTTCAGGGGCGAGGAGTTTAAGGCCAAGGGCCGCGCAGGCCGCCCTTGTCGCCCTGGCGAGCCTGTCGTGCCTGCCGAATACGTTATAGAGGCCCTCTTCCTTTATGAGTTTTAACGACTCCCTGAGCCCTGTAATGAGGGAAACGGCCGGAGTGTAGGCGGTTGTATTGTCTTTCAGATTTTTGCGCTCCTTCTTGAAGTCAAAATAGAACTTTGGGCACTTCGCGGTTTCCTGGAATTTCCACGCCTTATCGCTCAGCGCGGCGAAGGCAAGGCCCGGGGGGAGCATAAAGGCCTTTTGAGAGCCTGAAACAAGGACATCTATGCCCCATTCGTCCATGGGAAGGTCGAAAACGCCTACCGCTGTTATGCCGTCTACTATGAGGAGGCGGTCCTTCCCTTTTGTGAGGTTCGCGAGTTCCTTTATCGGGTGCGCGACGGTTGTCGACGTTTCGCTCGCCTGGACAAGCACCCCCTTGACATTGGGTTTCTCATCGAGCAGTTTTTTGACGGCAGCCGGGTCAACGGCCTTGCCCCATTCAACGTTTATCCAGTGGGTTTTAAGCCCGTATGCCTCGGATATCTTGCCCCACCTTTCGCCGAATTTACCGCCGTTTACGACGATGACCTCGTCCCCGGGGGAAAAAAGGTTTACGATGGAACCTTCCATGGCGCCGGTGCCCGAGGCGGCGAGGATGAGAACGTCCTGTTTCGTCTGGAATACATATTTAAGAAGGTCGGCTGTTTCCCTGAAAATCTCGGAAAATTGCGGCGTCCTGTGATGTATGG